>CAYNGY010000002.1:0-246504 GCA_964397195.1 uncultured Gammaproteobacteria bacterium
TAACGAGCATCTTTACTCGTCTTGTAATTTCGCCGAGTCCCTCGTTGAGAGAGTCGTCAACTCGTTATGCCATTCGTGCAGGTCGGAACTTACCCGACAAGGAATTTCGCTACCTTAGGACGGTTATAGTTACCGCCGGCGTTCATCAGCGCTTCGGATCAAGGCTTTCACCTCTCCCCTTAACGTTCTGACACTGGCCAGGCATCAGCCCCTATACATCAGCTTGCGCTTTCGCAGGGACCTAAGTTTTTGGTAAACAGTCGGTTGACGTCATTTATTGCAGCCCATCTTGCGATGGGCAGGCCATGTACCGAAGGTACGGCCACTGTTTTGCCGAGTTCCTAAACGAAGGGTTCTCTCGTACGCCTTGGCAGATTTGCTGCCCATCCACCTGTGTCGGTTTACGGTACGGGGACGCTGTGACATAACCTGAATGCTTTTCTCGGCCCACTCTTTACCTACATTGGTTCGCCCTTGCGGGTTCACCTGCGCCTTGCGGCTGGTCCATAACCAAAGAACCAGTAGACTCCGAGCATGCGCACATTCAGGATAACCACATCGTCGTACAGGAATATTAACCTGTTGTCCATCAGCTACGCCTTTCGGCCTCACCTTAGGCCCGACTCACCCTGGGTCGATCTGCGTTGCCCAGGAAACCTTGGATTTACGGCGAGCGGGGTTCTCACCCGCTGTTTTGCTACTTATACCTACATTCTCACTTCCGTCAGCTCCACGGCGAGTCACCTCTGCCGCTTCAGTGCGAACGGAACGCTCCGCTACCACGCCCTCGCCATAGGCGAGGACATCCTCAGCTTCGGTACAATGCTTGAGCCCCGGTACATTTTCGGCGCCCTGAAACTTGACCAGTGAGCTGTTACGCTTTCTTTAAAGGATGGCTGCTTCTAAGCCAACCTCCTGGTTGTTAGAGCCCAAACACTACCTTTGACACTGAGCATCGATTTTGGGACCTTAGCCGACGGTCTGGGTTCTTCCCCTCACGTCGCGTGGAGCTTAGCCCCCACGGACTGACTGCCGTACTTAATCCTGTGGCATTCGGAGTTTGGTTGGAGTTGCTAGGATTGCTCCACGCAGCCCCATTCAGTGCTCTACCACCACAGGGAAACATACGACGCTAGTCCAAAAACTATTTCGCGGAGAACCAGCTATCGCCGAGTTCGATTGGAATTTCTCCTCTACCCACAACTCATCCCAGAGTGTCGCACGGCTCACGGGTTCGGACCTCCACGGCATGTTACTGCCGCTTCATCCTGGTCATGGGTAGCTCACACGGCTTCGGGTCTGTTCCGGCTCACCGGCCAATCATGAGTGGGGGAGCCACTTGCGTGGTTCTCACACTCATAAAAGGCGTCGCCCTTGCAGGCTCGCTTTCACTATGACATCGGTCTAGAAGACCTTGATCAAAGCGAGACGGAACAACTCGTAGGTTCATTCTTCAATAGGCACGCTGCAATACCCGCTTACGCGGGCACCGCAACTGTTTGTAAGCGTATGGTTTCAGATACTATTTCATTCCCCTCACCGGGGTGCTTTTCACCTTTCCCTCACGGTACTTGTTCACTATCGATCACCAATGATATTTAGTCTTGGGAGGATAGTCCTCCCGGCTTCCTGCAGGATTTCACGGGTCCCGCAGTACTTGAGAGACGCAACCAATAAAGCTTTTGAGGACTCATTTCGCTTACCGGACGATCGCCGTCTATGGTGGGCCGTTCCAGGCCGCTTCAGCTATGAGTTGGTCAATTCGTTCTCCATCCGTTGGAAACTCCCTGAAACGAGTTCAGGTCGTGCTTCCGGACGGAGAAAAAATCAACATGCGCTTTATTCCTAGATTGTAAGCTCTAGACGTTGCGTCCTCGCAACCCCGACTGGCATAAAGGCTTACACCCGTCCTCCTTGCGGAGGAACCAATCGGTTTAGACTGTTCCCGTTTCGCTCGCCACTACTCAGGGAATACGCCGACCAGAAAAGTCGATGATCATACACGATGTTGCCACCGTGTAGTCAGCACCGGCCATTCAGGCCGACATTTTTTTCTCTTCCTCGAGCTACTAAGATGTTTCAGTTCGCTCGGTGCACTCCACGCGCCCTATATATTCAGGCACGGGTACATAGGACCATAAAGGCACTACGTGGGTTACCCCATTCGGACATCCCCGGATCACAGGTTGGTTGCCACCTCCCCGAGGCTTTTCGCAGGCTCCGACGTCCTTCATCGCTCATTGGTGTCGAGGCATCCGCCATACGCCCGTAGTGTGCAACGATGAGATCGCGACACACACGACTTGGGAAGCATATTCCCCAAGTCTTTTAAAGACGATTCATGGTTCCGGAACCACAAGAGCGGTTCCGAGACCAGATGCTACTGACATTTCTATTGTCGTTACTACTTACTTGTTTGGTTAAGTTGTCAACGATCGGGATCAACAGCACTGAGAGATGCAGAATGCGACTTCTGAGCAACGCAGTAGTGTCGATGATGGAGCGCTCCGGTGGAAACGCTCGTGGAGTTTGGCGGGGGACAGACCCCTCCTCTCACGAACGCTCCCGACCGGAGCCCTGCTCGAGCGTCGCTCGTGTATCCTGACCGGGGATAAAGACCACGTGACGAGCTCGAGGATTTGGATGCGAGGTACAAACGACGACAGAGAGAGACGAGAGGCGAGACGAGCCTGCGTTGGGGAGGGTTCGCCGTTCCCGCCCGGACACGCCCTTGTCCGTGGACATGTGCGGCGCTCAGCCCCTCGTCTTCGATTGCTCCGTCGGTCGAGCCTTGGTCACATGAATGGCCACAGCTCGATCGATGAACATTTTTTGAAAGGTACTCCTACTCCTCGGAATGCTGGGTTTGAAAAACCGCCCGATCGGCGGCTCCAGAACACACAGGCTCTCGTCTGAAGGCTCAGCCGACGATTATCTCCTGGTGAACGTTTGTACCCATCTATTTCTTATTGGTAATAAGTTTTCTCTAGAGCAGAAACACAATACCGACCCACGGAGCTTCTGTCAAGCATTAATGGGGACAATCTGAGGAAACTTGACAAGGTGGCAAAAGTGTGTTAGAATATAGGGGTTAGGTGAGTCTTGACTTGAAAAAATCAGACTCCGGGCGTAGGCTCATCCGTTAATTATCTTATGAATCGACGTATGAAAATACGACTCCTTATACCGGCCGTGCTCGTGGCCATCGGTCTCGTGGGTGTTACCACGCGGCCAGCTCAGGCGGCGACCGTTTTGACGGGCTGTCAGCGGATCATGGCCCCGGGCGAATATGTGCTTGGGAATAATGTCACCCAAACTGCGCCGGGAGCGTGTTTTTCTATTCGGGCGGCGAATGTCACGCTCGATGGGAATGGAAAAACCATTACCATGAATGACGCTGATGCCGTTGAGGTGGCCTACTATGAATCAGGCGAGGTGGCGCACCATGTGATCGTTCGGAATATCGTATCGAATGAAGGCGTTCGAACATATGGGAATGACATCCATCATGTGACGTTCGAATTAATGCACGTGAAGTCGATTACGGTTTTTGGTTCGGACGACATGGTCATTCAGAGCAACACCGTTGGTGAGGGTGGGATTAGTGTGGGGAATGCCGATCGAGATGGTTGGTACGCCTACCGAGCAAACATCGCCCATAATACCATTACGGGTGGGGCGACGAATGTGAAAGTACTCCTTGAGGTTGGTGGTGGTAAGTATCACCCATGTCCACGTCTCGATACGACGATTCAGTATAATACGGTCACCGATACACGGAATGATCCACCGCCCGAGGCGACCGCCGCGGTGCGCGTTCGATGTGCAACACACACCACCTTCATCCATAATACCGTGACCTCAACCGGAACCGCGTTGGGCCTGTATTTGCGTGATGAGTCGGACTACGGGACCTATACCGATAATACGTTTACGTCACACGAGTTTCCGGTTCTGCACATTGCGGCGGGGAACGCGGATAAGACCTTTCCATCCTATAATGTCTTTCAGCGAAACACGTTCCGTTCGGATGCGTCGCATCTGACCTACCTCTTCGGGTTGGGCACCGGAAATCAATTCGTCCAGAATGTCTTCTGGGGAAGCGAAACATTCGGCTACTATGGTGGAAATTTCGGGAATCGCTGGGACCACAACACGTTTTATGTCGGGGGTGATCGTTGGTATTTAGGCGGCAATCATTTTTCCGGTCCGCCCGTCGACACCTTCACGAATAATATCTTCAGTTACTCCGGCGGATCCTTGTTTACCTATGATGGCTGGGTGAAAGGACGGTACGACGGTGATTATAACCTGTTCCATAACCGCGGCGGCGCGCTGTCGTTTGGATCATTGGGCACATTGGCGCAGTGGGCGGCGAATGGTGGAAGTGATGCCCATTCGATCAATGCTGATCCGTTATTTACGGCCGCTGGAGCGGGTGATTTCTCTTTGCAATCAAGCTCCCCAGCGCGAGGGCACGCTAGTGACGGCACCGATATTGGGTATAGTGCCGCGGTCATCGTGGTCCCACCGAGCGAGCCAACAAATGCCGGCCCAGTTACAAAGATCACCTCGCCGTCCGGAAAACGGACTGTCGGCGGGAAATTCGTTGTGCAGGCAACCGCGAAAGATGGGGATGGTGTTGGCCGCCTCAATTTCTTCTTTGATGGAGTTCAATTCGGGACCGACATTCGGGCACCATATCGAGCAACCCTTGATACTCGTCCATACCGAAACGGGACGCACGCCTTAACAATCGAGTCAGTGGATGCGCGTGGCGCGATGACCCGGACCACGATGACGTTAACCGTGAAGAACGCGTTCCTAGTACGTATCAGTGTGCCCTGGGCGAAGTCGCGTGTCAGTGGGACGGTGACGTTGCAGCCACGTCTGATCTATGGTGGGGCTGATATCGTGAAAGCCGATTATTTCCTCGACAAGACATTGAAATATACATCGACGTCGGCTCCCTATGATGTTTCGTGGAACACGATCGGGTATAAAAACGGCCGTCACCGTCTGTCGATTCGATTAACGGATGCAGCCGGAAAAACGGCGACGCATACGGTGTATTTGACGGTAAAAAACTAAATATGAAGTCCGCTCCGGTAGCCGTACGCTCTCCGCTTCACCAGCGTCGCGTGCTCCGTCGTCGCGCATTGAGCGCTGTGTTGCCACAGTTGCTGGCGGCGGATGCGTTTGTTGCCGGGTTTCTGATTTTTTTCACGATCCTGTTTCCGTCACCAAGCGATGGCGCGGCCGGTGCGCCACTAACAGCCTGTGGCACAGTTACCACCTCCGTTGTTTTACAGAATAATCTGTCGGTGAGCGGCGATAATTGTCTGACGGTTGCCGCGGACAATATCACTATCGATGGCAATGGTCACAGCATTACCGTCAGTGGCCCGAACACCTGGGCGGTGTACGTCTCAAATCATCATCACGTTACTATCACGAATCTCATCTCGACCGGAGATGTGTATCTTCAGGGTACCAGTAACTTCAGCGCCGTCACTACGTCGACGCTTGGTGGCGTCACGGTGGCCGGTGCTGATGATGTCCTGATCGATCATGTGTCCCTCGGTGGATTCAGTAGCGCCGGTGGAAGCGGGAATCCGGCTTTGCGGACAACCTTTACAAATAACACCGTGACTGGCGACGGCAGTACGCTCGTCGACTTTATGGGCTCGGATGTTCATCCGTGTCCGGCGACGCAACACGTGGTGACCAATAATACCTTAACCAGCTCATATCGTTGTGGTGCCGCTGGTCAGCCGGCCTGCAATGAGCCAAAAGTGCTCTTTATGCGCTGTGGGAGCGGAAATACCGTGACCGGGAATACCGTTCGATCGATGGGCGAGGCGATGCCGGTTCGATTCCGCGACGAATATGATGATTCATTAGTCAGTTATAATACTTTTTGGGCGAGTAGCGAGGTTGATGGCGGTTTTGGTGCGTTCAATATTTCGACTGGAAACAATGATAAGCATTATCCGCAAAACAACGTTTTTTCCCATAACCTGGTGCGGGCCGATGACGACGTGGCGATGTGGCTCCAAGAGGGCGGACTGAATAACACTTTTTCGTTCAACACGTTTTGGGCGAATAGCGATTCGTACGTTGCGTTCTTTGGTGATGCGCCGAATGGCAACACCTACGACCACAACACATTCTATAATGCCGGCACAGGCGAGGCCCTGAACGTATCCTATCGTTTGAATGCGCACGATTCGATCACGAATAATATTTTCGCCTATGGCGCGAGCCGCGCCTACGGATACGATGGATGGGCGACTAGCCGCTACCAAGCCGACTATAATCTTTTCTTTAATCGGAATGGTGCCGTTGCGTTCCCGCCGTACGCCCAGTCCCTAGCGGCCTGGAAGACCGCGGTTGCGCCGGACGACGCCCACTCGATTGAAGGAAATCCGTTATTTGCGAATACGACCGCAGGCGATTTCTCTCTGTTGGCCGGATCGTCGGCCCTTGGTGCGGCGAGTGATGGCAGTGCGATCGGTGCGTGGCAGCCAACCACTCAGCCGGCGTGTGTCGAAGATTGGCTGTCGACGCCCTGCAGTGAGTGGTCGACGTGTGTGAACGGTATTCAAACACGAACCTGTACCGATGCGCATGCCTGTGGTACAGCTGATCACCGTCCCGGATTAACACAATCGTGCGCGGTCAACCCAGGGCCGACCCTCTCAATGACCACGCCAACCGGAAAGCGTGTGATTGGGGGGAAGTACTTGGTGCAAGTGAAGGGGAGCGACGCGAACGGAGTAGCTCGAATTAATTTCTTTGTTGATGATGTCCAATTCGGCACGGATATCCGCGCACCATTCCGAGCAACGCTTGATACCAGGCCATTCCGGAATGGAAACCATACGATTACCATTCAGGCCGTCGATACGCTAGGAAACATGAGCACACTGTCGCGTGTCGTGGTCTTTAAAAACACACTGACGATACGACTAAACACGCCGTGGACAAAACTTCGGGTGCTGGGAACCGTTGAGCTTCGGCCACGGCTGATCTACGGTGGAACGAACATCGTTGATGTTCGATATTTCCTTGATAAGAAACCACTCACGGCTAGCGCGGTTGATCCCTACGGCGTCAGCTGGAACACCATCGGGTATAAAAACGGCCGTCACCGTCTCTCGATCAAAGTCACTGACCGGCTCGGAAAAATAGCGACGCACACCGTATACGTTACGGTTCGGAATTAACGCGATACGACCCCGTCGAGACCGTTGTGAGCGATAATTTTTTGGTAGACAGAGGCGCTCGCTCGAGGTGTTCGTTTCATGGTGTGGTAGTCGACGGCGATCAAGCCGAAGCGCGGATCAAAACCATCTCGCCACTCGAAATTATCGAGGAGTGACCAGTGGAGATATCCTTGAATATCAACACCATCCTGCAGGGCGTGTTCAACTTCGCGTAGGTGATCGATAATGAAGCGTGCTCGCCGAGTGTCATCGGCATCCGCTAGACCATTTTCGGTGATAATAATCGGTCGATCATATTTTTTGAGCCAACGGAGCTGTCGTCCGAGACCGTCGGGCGCGACCGGCCACCCCATATCGGTCATGATGCGATCCGTTGGATGTTCGGGGGCGAACCAGTTTCGCCAATCGGAGAACTTGAACTTCAGACGATGGATGAAGTAGTAGTTGAGGCCAATGAAATCAATCGTATCGTGGGTGGCGTCGATCCACCATTGGTTATGCCAATACCGAGCGATGGGTACTAGGAGCCGATCTAGCGGATGCTTCGGTCGGGCGGGTTGAAAATCACTCATGTTGTTGGCTGAGCCAACCTTGGCGGTTGGATTTGCGCGGTGGATCATGCCGGCCGCGAGCTTATGCGCGGCGAGAAGGTTTCGGATGGCTAGCCACGCGGCGATGGGGCTCCGACGTTGGGGCGGCCAAAAAGCCGACATGTATCCGAGCGAGCAATAGACATTCGGTTCGTTGATGGTCACCCAGTAGGTAACATCGGTCCCCATAGTCTGGATGAGCGCGCTCACATACTGTCCGAAGAAATCGACCGTTTCACGTTTCAGCCATGCGCCTCGCTCAGCAATCCAAATCGGATTTGTGAAATGCCAAAGCGTAACGAATGGCTCAAGCCCGAGGCGTCGACATTCCTGGACTACATCGCGGTAGAAGTCGAGGGCGTGTTGATCAATCACTCCTGGGCGAGGCATGACCCGACTCCATTCGATCGAGAAACGATAGGCATTGTGGCCAAGTGATTTAGCGAGCGCCAAGTCTTCCCGCCAGCGTTGAAAATATCCTGAGGCGAGGCCAGATTGTTCGCCGTGTTTCACCCGGCCGAGTTTTTCCCACTCAGACCAGTCATTATGATTATTGCCTTCGACTTGGTGGGAGCTGGTGGCGGCACCCCAGAAGAAGTTTTTTGGAAACTCAGACATGGTCGTATCCTATCCTGTTCGGCGACTAATCTCAAGCGTCTTGACCCGATCTCGTTTTCGGTGTATCCTGCGCAGGCTCACCGTTAGCGGCAGATCCTGCTACCGACGGCTTGAGCGTCATCATACACGCTTTAGCGTTCTCGCTAGAGCCGCAGTCCACCCCGGTAGAGGAGTGCCAGATGAAGACTCGGATCCTGCTGTGCAGCGCGCTGTTCCTGCTCGTTTCGACCAACCTGTTCGCCGCGACGATCACCCCCGGTAATCTCCAGGGGTGGGGGCCGCAGAATGTCCGGAACAGCGGAACCGTGGCGATCACCACGGCCGACCCGCGGTCTGGCCTCGGCTCGTTGCAGTTCACCCAGCTGTCGGGCGCCGACAAGGCCGACTATGAGCTCGACAACCTGAATCCCGGTGGGTTCGGGCTGGTGAAGGACATCACGTCCGTCGGATACGAGTTCTACCGCTCGGCGGCGAGTACGTGCCCGGCGGTGCAGGCCCCGGTCCTGCGGCTCGGTGTCTACGACCCGATCAGCGCCACGACGTCGCTGCTGATCTGGGAGCCGGCCTACAACGGCTTCGTGGTGTCGGTGCCGACCGACACGTGGGTGACGAACGACTGTACCACCGGCAACTGGTGGATGCGCGCGTTCGGTTCGCCCTCGTGTAGCTACGAGGTCTACGACGTGACCCTGCCGGAATGGGTCTCGGGTCTGAACAACGGATCGCCGATGACGAGCTACCTCGGATGCACTCCGAACCCGGTCGGCCAGTTCGCCTGGGTGTACGCCATCAATGTCGGTATCGGCTCCGGCTGGAACGGCACCTTCAACGGCGCGATCGACAACGTGACCATCGCCTTCAACGGCCAGGGTACAACCTACAACTTCGAGCCCGACCAGGTTGTGCCGACGAACGGTCGCTCCTGGGGCAACCTGAAGACGATCTACCGCTGACGCGAACACGCACCTCGTACATCATCTCGCCCGATAGGGGCAGGCCCGCGGAACACCGCGGGCCGTTTTAATGTATGGATGGGTCTGGGTACTGATGGAGGTCTGGAGTGATTTCGTCAATTTGATGTTGAAACTTTGCGCGATCGAATTTAACGACGGCGAGCGGACGGATTCGCTCATACGCTAACAACTCGCCGTTCAGCTCTTCATCGGCCTGTGTCTGGTCGAAGATATAGACGAAGCCCTCGGGTGCTACCCGATCGAGTGCGCCGACGCGAAATCGTTGTTCGCCCGAGTAACGAAATTCTCCGGTCTCGTCATCTATCTCCAGATGGGTTTGATTTTCGCGACCGTTTACAGCACGCCCGCCGGTAATGCCGGCGAACTCAGCGACCAACGGATTTTTTGTTAGGTATACGGCTTTTCGGTTGCCGCTCGCCTTGGCTAGGTCGTAGGCGTGTTGCGGGATGAGTTCGTGGTCGATGCGGCGGCTGGTACCGTGTAAGATATACCCATCACGAACGGATTGTTCTAAAACAGATAATGGCTCATCGACCAAAAAGTACCGCCACCCGTCCGGGGTTTCTTGGGGCACACCGTGCTCGTGTAAAAATGATTCCAAGGCAGCACGTCTGATTTCAAGGTTAACTTCGGATTCCGGCGGCATGCTACTTGGTGAAGGGGATAACAATCGTGCCCTTGATGACCTGTTTCTTTATAGCGGCGGAGTTCGGTGTTCCAGCCGCGATGCGATCGAGGAGTTTCTGGCGCTCGGTCCCGGTAGCAACTTGAATTTGGCTACGGCTGGATACGAGCGGGATGAGCTTGATGTTCATGGATGTGCCGGTGGCGCTTATTTTTACCATCAATCCACGCTGTGTGTCGGTCGAAAAATATTGATCGAAGACAAAGTTTCCGAGTGAGTAGGCAATGAACTTCCCCTTGTATATCTCAATCGGTTCGACAACGTGTGGGTGACCGCCGAGGATGAGATCCGCACCCGCGTCAATCAGCTGATGCGCTTGGCGTTGCAGCGTCGGTTGGATGCCTAGTTTATATTCAGCACCCCAATGCGGGGTGACGATGACAATTTTGCCGGCACGGTGGGCGGCTCGGACTTCGGTTAGAACGTTCGTGATTGTGCCGTCAAGATTATCATACCCAATAAGGGCGAGCGGCTGGTCGCGGATAGTTTTCGTGAGTGTAAATCCGATCCGATTCTTAGGGTCGCCGTAGTATTCCAAGCCGTTCTTTTTTAGAATAACGCGAGTACTCTCGAGCCCGGCCTGGCCCTGGTTGAGGGTGTGATTATTGGCGAGGAGGAGCGTTGTAAAGCCGGCCTTCTTGAGATTTGGTGCCAGAGATGGTTCGAAAGTAAAAAGGAGTGCGCCACCACTGACTGCGTGTTTTTTACTGTTGGTGAATGGCCCCTCAAGATTAGCCAGGACGATATCCGCGCCCTGGAGTTCGCGGGTGATCTTTTGATAGGGATAGGCGGCGCCGTACGTCTGAATCTTGGCCCAGACATTCCGATCGAGCATAATATCGCCGACGGTCGTCAGTGACCATGATGGTGCTGGGGCGGCATGAGCCATGCCCGGTATGAGGGCCAGTAAGCCGATGATGAGGATCCGATATCGCATGGCTGTATCATACAACACCATCGGCTCTTGTACAGCCGATGGGTGACTCCCGACTATCGTTCGTCGTAGGAGAGTATTTGGTAGATACCGGAGGTTGGGAAGTCTGGCGGTGGGGCGTATGTCAGGTTGGCGTCGAAGGTGAGGTTGCGCGCACAGTAGCCAGAGTCGTTATCATCCCCGACGGTACAGTTGAACATATTCCCAACCCATGCGAACCCGTAGCGCTGATAGGTGCCGAGTGATCCAAAGGCGGTTAAACTATCGCGTTTCCGAAACTGGTGGCAGGAGGTTTCACTCGCGCCGCCATTCGGGAGAGTGCTTCCGGCCGGGCTTAATTGGAAGTTGCTGGCGGTGGTCGAGCCGGTGAATCCTGAACCGTAGTAGGCGCGACCAACGCGACCTTTTTGAGCGATGAGCGCCGCATCGATTCGGATGGTGTTGCTACTAAAATAGCCAACGAGGATATTATTTTGGGCGATCAATCCGATCGCGTCCGTTCCGTCGTACGGCGCGGTGTAGGTTAGATCTTTGTTGATGTAGATGCTGGCCATGCCGTCAGCGAGACTTTCTTCGGCGGCGACGATCGTGAGTCGGGCATTGTTGATGGCACCGTCGATCCAGACGTCGTCCCCAAGGAAGATGATCCCGTTACTTGGGAAGGGCGCGTTCGTGGCCACTGCGGTTTCGCTTCCGGCGGCCGTTCCAATCGAGAATGATGATTTTGTGCAGGCACCGGCCGTTGCGGCCGCGCAGGTATCGGCCGGCACGTTAGGGCAAGTTCCGGCGCTGCCAGTACAGGTACCCGCGCCTTGGGCGCTACAGTCGGAGTTTATTGAGCACGAGATGGAAGAGTTACCGCTACACACTTTGCAGTCAGTGGATGAAGAACAGGAGATCGACGAGTTACCGCTACACACTTTGCAGTCGGAATCCTGTCCGCAGAAATTCGAGGTGTTGTTGATGCAGCGCCGACACCCGGAATCGGCGGTGCAGGTGCGATTAAAATCGGCGGCGCAGAAACCGTAGTCTTTCCAATTCAGGCAGGTACCACTTCCACTACAATCAGAGTTGACCGTGCAATTACGATTGGCGTTATTTGAGCATGTCCCGGTGCCCGAACGGAATTGGCAGCGGAGTTGGGAGTTAACAATCTTGATGTCCATTGTGCCGTTGGTCTTCAAGGTTACGTGGTATCCCTCTTTTCCCGAGGCGCCATAGTAGCTATTACTGCCGATGGCCTTTCCTTTGAGTATATTTAAATCAGAGGTGATGCCGGCAAAATCGATTGAGGCAACTGGAAACTGTCGACCGCCAGCAAAAACATCAACGCGGCTTTGGACGGCGTTATTTGGGGCCTCGAGTGGTCGGAAGGTGTCATTTACTCCGCTACCTGGTGGCGCATTCTTATGGGTGTGGACCCCAAATTCAACATTTCCGGTATGATCGGGGTCGTTGTAACTTGCTTGGGCGCTGGTGATCAGGCCGTTTGCCAGCCCGTCGAAGCGAATGCCGCCGTTTGAATGAATTGGTCCATTGGTGACGGTGCCTTCGCCGAATCGTAAGTTGGAATTCCCAAATACGGCGTACTTGGTTAGGCTGGCCATGCCCATGCGTACGGTAATAACCTTCCGGGTCGTCGGCGAACTGAGCAGATATCCAGCGGATTGAATGGTGGTGATGGTGCTTCCGGAGACTGGCGGGGTAATCGTTAGTTCGTATCGTCCGATGACGGTCCCCGTGCTGTCGGTAAAGTCGTGAATGTACGGGCCGGCCGCGCCGGTACCGTCTTGATAATCAGCTGGATAGTGCGCCAGACGCCATCGGTAGTAGTTAATACCGGCTTCGGCGATGGTAAAACTCTGTTCGAGGCGGGTCAGGCGGCGGCTACGACTGGCCTCACTCGTGACAACGGTCAATACCGCCAATCCGACGGACGCGAGGAGGGTAATCATAACGATCACTAAAACGATTTCCATCCCGCGTCGTTTGTGAAAGTGTATGCGCATGTTAATTATCCTTGAGATTACGCAGCTGGGCGTTCATCGAAATAGTCATTGGACCGGGCTCGCGGAGTGTATCGGGGTCGAACGTTACATTCATCTGGACGAGCCGAATCGTGCGGATGGTCGTGGCATCGAGCGTCCCGATGGCTGCCTGGGTGCCAGTATACGAACCTGTGTAGTAGTTAAATAATGGTGTGGCGCTCGCCTGCACCCCGCGGAGAATGGTGGTGATGGTTTCATTTCCGGCCGGGTAGGTCGCCGGACTGCCTGACGGGAGAATAATACCTTGACGGAGCTCGGTGCCGCTCACAAAGAACCTGACTTTGGCGATGATATTACCGGAGATGGTGGTATAGACGGTGACGCTTGATGTGCTGGCCGCGGCAATCGGATAATCAGTAGCGGCGCTTGGCTGGGCTTCACGAATCGTGTGGACGACATAGTCAATGACGCGTGTGGCTTGTTCAATTTGTGCGGCCTGTCCAGTGCGACTCCGGGCAGTTGAAAGAACCGTGTTGAGCGCGATCGACAGCGCGGCAAAGATGATAACGGTTATGCCGAGGGTTAAAATGACCTCAATGAGTGTAAAGCCAGAGCGTTTCATGGATTGGGTATGAGATCAAGGTACTGCGCGAATGCGCCGGTGATATCGGTCGAGAAGACAGCCGATTGGTATCCGCTTTTGTTGACGGTGATGCCGTAGGTCCCGGCGGCTGGGAGTGGCGAAAAGAAGGCTTGGCCCGGCGGCGTGCAGGCATTATTCTTAATGGTCGTGATACTCGTGACGCTCGGTACGGCGAGCTGTGTATCGGTTGAGAGAAAAAGCTTATACCGGAAATAGCGTTTTCCTGAAAGACTGGCTGGCAGTGAGCTGCCGGACACCGTAAAAAATGTACTACTCGTCCCATCAGGCCCTACATAATTCCACGTTGTGTCATCGTTATTGGTTGCTACTTGGAGTCGGATAGCATCAGCACCGACGCCGGTCGGTGTGGTCGCGGCCCAGCTCATGGTGCGGTAGTTTGTGCTTGTACCACTATCAAATGTTGAAGAGGTGAGCGTTCCAGTGGTGAGCGGGACGCTCACTTGTTCGTATGAAAGACTGACCGAAGTGATTCGTGGGGTAACAGCGGTGTCGGTAGTGCGGAGTTGTGCCTGCCAGCGGAGATCGTTGCCACTGTTGGCAAGCGTCAATTCGTTATCCGGGGTGATGGGTTCAAATGTTGTGCCGTCGGCGCTAACCGCAAAGGTAATTTCTTGGCCGTTTAATTCGGTTACGGCATGGAGGGTGACCTTTGTGATTCGACCATCCGTGCTGTTCACCTTCGATGACTGTGCTTGAGCGGTTAATTGGTACGTGCCGGGGACGTTCGTGTCTTCTGGCAAGATCACTTCGGCTGGCGTGACTGACCAGCTAGCTGTCGTTTGTACTGCATCACGATGGTCAGTCGTGGTGAAGTCTTCCGTGAATGAATGTGTGGCGGTGCTCGTTGAAAGTGTGACTATGCTGCCGGTGTTGATTCCGCCGCTTTGCGATTGATATTTTGTATTGTCGCCGACGAGGGCTTGTCCGCCGCCGCCGCTCCAGTCGGATTGATGGATGGCGCCCTGTTCCGTCACCACGGTCACATCATACCCGGCTCCATCCGTAACTTGAACGGAAGCGTCGGCGAGTGGCGCCTTTGTTCCTGAGTCCCGAACGATCAAACGAGCGCTGTGGCTCTGATGAGGGACGAGGGTAACGGTCGCGTCTACGGTTGAGTCGGGGTTCACGACAATGGTGTCCGGTGGGTTGATTCCGGCCACATCATACACGCCGGAGTTGATGGTCATCGTGTAATTATCGCGAGACACATTCGTCAGATGGATTTGTCCGCTCGCATCGGTAGTGATTGATTGGTCAAAGGCGTAGACATCGGGGCTTTGGCCGATACGACGCTGACCTTGCAAGTGAATGTCAACCGAACCGACACCGCCGCAGGTTGATTGGTCAAGCGTACTGATGTTGAGCGTACTAACCTGATCAATATTAAATGTGATTGGCGTCGGCAAGCCGGCGAGGATTGATTGGTCCGGAAGGATGGGAATAAAGCCGGGGCTTGGGGCGTATGTACTATCTGACGAGTACCCGCTCTTGGTTACGACGATGTGGTAATTCCCGGTGGCTGGTGGGAGGCTTAGTAATTGTAATTTACCGTTCACGTCCGTGGCGTTGACGACATTGTTGCTTAAGGCGGGTGATGAGACGGTGACGGTCGCCCCCGAGACCGGCGAGCCGGAGACGTCTAAGACAGTAATGATGAGGGCGCCGGTGTTGGTTGAGTTTTCGAGCCCTTGGCCGGAAATGATGGTTGTCAAACGGACGGGGGCGCCACAGGAAATTGAATCCCAGCACACTTGGACCTCCACTTTTTTATAGTCGAGCCAAGCGGTGTCACATGGGGAGTTGGAACCGGTACACATAACCCCATCCGCCGGATCGTCAACATAGTTGATATTTAATGTCACGGTGTACGATTTGGTATCACGGACGATTGTTTGGGTCGTGAGCAGTGGGCCGGAAGGGAACGTGGTGTCGGACCCCACCTGGTCATATGGCATGTTGCGAATGATTTCGAGTTGTTCCTGGGCAATGGCGGCGGAAACAGCTTTTCGTTGCGCGAGGGTGCCAACACGAATCAATTGTTGTGTCAGTTGGTAGATGCTCACGAGGGCCATACCAAGGACAACGACGGCGATAATTGCTTCGACGAGCGAAAAACCCGCATGGTGATGCGGCTTCAACTTCTGGGCGTGCTTGCGTTGGTGTTTATACATCAGCGTATTTGCCGAAAGTATAATAAAAAACGGCCCTCTTGTCGATTCGCCTCAGAGCCGATAGGATGGTCATGTTTTCTCTCGGCCGAGGTGGCGGAACTGGTATACGCGCCAGCCTTAGGAGCTGGTCCCCGCAAGGGGTTGGAGGTTCGAGTCCTCTCCTCGGCACCAAACCGGATGGGTGTCCGTGTCCCGGTCGAGTTTCCGTTGATCTGCGTGGACAGTTTTTTTCGTCTCAGGCATACTGCTTGTATGCAACGCCATCGCCCGCAAGGTTCGGCTCTGATGCAATTTATGGGCTGGTTTGGCGTGGTGGCGATCTTGGTGGCATACATGGGTGCGACGTTTGGCTTTTTTGACGCCTCGAACGTCTGGTACTTTATTTTGAATTTGCTGGGGGCATTCGGGATTATTGTGGAAACGCGTTCTCGCGGTGATGCACAGCCGATGGTGTTGAATATTGTCTGGGCGCTGGTGGCGATGTATGGCATCATCGCGCTTGTTGGGCGATAGCTTGACGTTCTGATAGCGCCAGCTATGGTAGAGATGAACGTGGTGGGGCGATGGAGATGTTGCGATGCCACAATTTTCGCGTGCGGCACGGGTAGTGCTTTTCCTAGGACTACTCCTATGCGGTCAACGGGTTGAGTCCGTTCGCGCAGCTGAACCGACCGTCATTATTTCAGAGTTGGCGTGGGCCGGATCAGAATTCTCGAGTGCCGACGAATGGATTGAGTTACATAATGTTACCGATCACCCGCTTGATCTAGCCGGCTGGTCACTTACCAAGAAAAGCTCCGGGCAGGAGAAGCCCATGTACACCATCCCGGCTGGCATCATTCCCGTCGGCGGGTATTTTTTGATTAGCCATGTTGCCCCGGGGATAGGATCGGCCCTGTTGCGAACCCCAGATATCGTTTCGACAGACATCTCCCTCGTGAACAGCTCTTTACAGGTGAAGGTCTATGATGCTACCGGCGGATTGATAGATGCCGCTGACGATGGAGGTGGTGCGCCGCTGGCCGGAAAGTACGACTCGAGCGCCAAGATATTCGCGACGATGGAGCGTAATCCTCGAATTGAAGATGGAACGTTAGCGACGAGTTGGCACACAGCCTCAGCCCAGCTTGGACTAGTAGAAGGAGCAACCGGGCTGGGCACGCCGGGAAATGAAAATAGTAATGCCGGTCCGGTTGCCGTTGGTGGCGATGACCAGTCGGCTGTTGTTGGCGAGAGCGTCTCATTTGACGCGTCACGCTCTACGGATCCTGAACGTGATACGTTGTCATACCATTGGGATTTTGGTGATGGATCAACGGCCGACCTAGCCACGGTGTCACACCTGTTTACTATGTCGGGAACCTTTTCTGTGATCGTAACGGTCTCGGATGGTAAAGCGTTCGCGACGGACAGCCTGATCGTGACTGTCGCTGATGTTGCAGTCGTACCAGTGACGCCGGAACCGACGGTAAGGCCCTGCGCTGGCTGGATCATAGTTTCCATTCTCCCGAACCCGGTGGGGGCTGATGACCACGAGGAAGTAGTCCTAAAGAATGTTGCGGACACGGCGCAGGCACCAAAGCGTTGTACATTGCGCATTGGGACACGATCGTGGAGCTTGAGCGCCATTGGTGATGTCGAGCCGCAAAAAACGATGGCAATCCAGCATGCCGCAGTCGCCATTCGGATTCCGAATACCGGAGCTACCGTCACAGTACTGGACGAGCACGAAAGTGTGATTGATGAGACGACGTATTCCGTTGCCGCTGAAGACGCCCGTTGGGTTCGGGGATCAAAAGGGTGGGCGTGGGATAAAAAGCCAACGCCAAAAAAACAAACAGCCAAAAAGAAAATCACGCCACGCGTAGTTGAGCATCCACGAACGGTAGCCGAGTTACAAAACTTCAGTAGCGGGACGATGGTCTCGGTTCGAGCAACGAGTACCACGCCGGTCGGCGCGATGGGTGAGCGGGTGGTTATTCTGGAGGATGCTACCGGCGGTGTGTCGGTGACGCTGGCGACGGCTCACCCGACGATTCCTTTGGGCTCATCCGTCTCGGTGGTTGGTACCGTCAGAACTCGCGATGGACGACGATATATCTTGGCCGATGCCGGTGGTGTTCGTGTTGGCATTGGGAGTGCCAGGTCGCCGCGAGCGGTAACCGTTGTCGATGTAACGTCCGACGACACAAATCGTCTCGTGACGTTGAGCGGTGTTATCACGGTAGTCAGCGGCAGCCGATTTGAGGTGGACGACGGCACAGATATTATAAGTACGGTGGTCAAATCAAGCACTGGAATTGTCCGACCACGAATGGCGGCGGGGGATCATGTTGTCGTTATTGGAGTGGTGTCAGCGGGGGCATCAGGAATTAAACTGTATCCGCGGGTTCGTGAGGATATTGTCGTCCAACGAGTGCTCGGTGCTCAAACAAGCTCTACTCCGGAAGCACTCGCCAGCTCGACACAGCCACTTTGGTGGTATTGGGTGGCGGCGATCGTAGGTGCTCTGATGATATCCATGCGGCCGCTGTGGAAATACTGGCGTCGTACACGCTCGGCTTGATTGCTTCGTCGGGCCATGACAAAATGGATGGGTGAAGTTTCAACCCATTCTCGGTATCCCTATTCTTTTCATCGCCTTAGGCATGGGCATCGTTTTTTCGTTGCCGATTGCGGTGGCGACATTCTCCCTAAAAAAAGAGCCGACCGCTTCGTGCACCATTAATCTGGAGAAAAACTGGCAGCGAGCGAGTATGGTTTTTACGGGCACCGTTGAGGGGGTCTTAGATGACGCTGCGACGGCGGATGTTTGGATGGCGCCGATCACATGGTACAAAGGAAAACAAGATGTGCCATTCGTTCGTTTTACGGCGGACATCGCCACGTCTTCGACGAAGGGGGCTTCCACGGGTGTGCTTACCTCTGGGCAAACAACGTACCTGCTTTTTTTGCGGAAGTCGGCGGGAGGCGCCTATCGGACAAGTCCTTGTTTTGGGACGCGGGTACTTGGATCAGGATTAACGACGGCCGAGAAGAAGCTACTCGCTCCGTAGGGCGGACAGCATCCTTCGTGATACACTACTGAGCATGAAGTTGCCACGCATCATCTTAGTGACCACGCATTATCCGCCGCTCGTCGGCGGCGCGGCGACGTATTTTGATTATCTTGGTGCCGGACTCGTGGGGCGTGGCCATCTCGTGACCGTATTAACGACACGGGTGACCGGGGCGCCTTTGGTTGGTTGGCGTGACGGAGTGCGAGTTTGGCGGCTCATTCCAGGAATGCACTCGGCGCCACCAGCAGTGCGAAAGGTCGTTCAAACCGTCGCCACTGTTTTTTGGGTTTGCGTCTTGCGTCTTCGTCAACCGATTCGAACGCTTCATGCCCATGCGAGTAAATCCGTGACGGTGGGTGCGGCCATTGCTAGCCTGTTACTGCGCATTCCGGTGGTGTACGACGTGCAAGATTTTTTATCACGGCCGAATGTCATTCGTCGTGGATGGCGACGTCGATACGTGGCCACCGGGAACCCGTTGCGTGATCATTTACAACGACTCGCAATTCCCGAGGAAGCGGTGACGACTATTTCCTCAGTACCACCGGATGATAGTCGAATGGCGGATGTTGTAAAACGAGAACATACCTACACGCAGTTTCTGTTTGTTGGGGAGTTGTCCCATGAGATTAAAGGAACGGATGTGCTGATTGAAGCGATGGCCATCGCCTACCATCAGGCCTCAGATATTCGTCTCCGCCTGATCGGCGATGGTCCGGATGGTGACCATGATCGGGCTCGAGTGCGCACGCTCGGATTAGACGAGGTCGTGACGTTTAGCGGTGTTCAAAAACCTGCAGCCGTGCGGGCGGCGATGGATCAAGCCGATTGCTTAGTTGTGTCGTCGCGGACCGAAGGGATGCCGCGAGTTATTTTAGAGGCCTTTGCGCGCGGATTACCGGTGGTGGCGACGCGCGTTGGCGGTATACCGGAAGTTGTTCACGACGATCAGAACGGCCTACTCGTTCCGATGGCCGATGTCGGCGCATTAGCGGCGGCCATGGTTCGGATGGCCACCGATCGTACACTCCGTGTTCGCCTGGGTCTAGCCGGGCATGCGTGGGTAGCGACATTGCCGACATGGGCAGAGGTGGTGGCGCAAATAGACGAACACTACGCCCGGTAACGAGTTCGTGGGGCGGCGTGGGCATGGTACACTACGACTATGCCCGTAAAACAACGCCTCCTCGTGATCGACGGCAATGCCCTGATTCATCGGGGTTTTCATGCATTACCTCCACTGCACGACCAGCGGGGGCGAATGGTAAATGCCGTCTACGGATTTACGACGACCCTGCTCAAGGCCTGGAAGGAATTGAAGCCGACCCACATCGCGGCGACCTTTGACTTACGGGGGCCGACATTTCGACATGAAGCGTACGCTGAGTATAAGGCAACTCGCGTCAAAGCGCCGGACGAGCTCTACGAGCAATTCCCGATTGTGAAGAGCCTTGTCGAGGCCTTTCATATCCCAATCTATGAGGCCCAGGGTTTTGAGGCTGATGATGTGATTGGAACGATTGTCGCGCATACGCCGTCGATTGAGACAATCATTTTGACCGGCGATATGGATACGATGCAACTGGTTGATAAAACCACCAAGGTCTATACCATGCGGAAAGGGCTGACGGATACGCAATTGTATGATCCGGCGGCGGTAGAAGAACGGTATGGAATTCGTCCCGACCAGGTCATCGACTATAAAGCACTGCGTGGCGATCCGTCAGATAATATTCCGGGCGTGAAGGGGATCGGCGAAAAAACAGCCGTTGAATTGCTGATGACGTTCGGCTCGTTGGAAAAACTCTATACTGCGCTGGCGGATAATTCCAAAAAGGTTCAGGCGCTCAAACCTGCGGTGCGAGAAAAACTGTTGGCCCATAAAACAGACGCCTTCCTCTCGAAAAAATTAGCCACCATCCGGCAGGATGTCCCGCTCGACTTTGATCTCACCACAGCCGCGCTTCACCATTTTAATCGAGCCGAAGTAGTGACGCTTTTTCAGGAGCTGAATTTTAAATCCCTCGTGGCGAAACTGCCCGCCGAAGTGTCGGAAGCGAAAACTGGGAGTGTGCGCCAACATGATCTTGACGCGCCCGCCCCCGACCGGCCCGATCAGCACTATACGCTCGTCAATGATGACCAGACTTGGACCTCATTTCTGCGAGCGGTGAGGTCAGTGCGCGGGTTTGTGATCGACACGGAGACAACCGGGGTTGATCCGTGGCAGGCGAAACTTCTTGGGATCAGTTTTTGTTGGCAGTCGGGTGAGGCGTGGTACGTGCCGGTGACGGAAGAACGTCTGGCGGCGCTCCGGCCGATTCTGGCCGATCCACAGATTGAAAAGTATGGTCACAACTTGAAATACGACGCCGAAATTCTGTCGCTGAACGGGGCGCCGATTGCGCCGTTAACATTTGATTCGATGTTGGCGTCGTATGTACTGAATCCGGGAACACGCCAGCATGGCCTTGATGCGCTGGCCTTCAACGAATTGGGGTACGAAATGATGCCGATCGAGGCGCTGATCGGCCCGAAGGGGAAGGACCAGCGGTCGATGGAAGATGTCCCGCTCGAAAAGCTGTCGTGGTATTCATGCGAGGATGCGGATTTTACCTGGCGCTTGATGCAAAAATTGAAGCCACGATTGGCTGAAGCGTCGCACGAAGAGTTGATGACGAAAATTGAAATGCCGTTAGTGCGGACACTGGTTGATATGGAGTTAGCGGGGATCAAAATCGATGTACCATTTTTGTCGACCATGGCCACGACCATGCGACGCAACCTTCAGGGAATTGAAAAGGATATTTACGCGGCGGCCGGTTCTGAATTTAATATCAATTCACCGCTCCAGCTTAAAAAAGTATTGTTTGAAACCCTCCAACTCTCAACGCTTGGACTTGGGAAAACAAAGACCGGAGTTTCAACCTCGGCGGATGAGCTGGAAAAACTGAAGGATGCCCACCCGATTGTGCCGCTGATCATGCAACAGCGGGAATTACAGAAATTACTGACGACGTATATTGAAGCTCTGCCTGAGCTCGTCAACAAAAAAACGGGTCGGGTCCACACGTCATTCAATCAGGCGGTGGCGGCAACGGGACGTCTCTCGTCCTCGGCGCCAAATCTCCAGAACATCCCGATCCGGACCGATCTTGGCGCGGAAATTCGAAAAGCCTTTATCGCTGAAAAAGGCTATCGACTGGTGACGGCTGACTATTCCCAAATTGAACTCCGGATTGTAGCGTCGATTGCAAAAGATGCAGCGATGATGGCGGCGTTCTCCGCCGGCGAAGATATTCATACTCGAACCGCTGCCCACATCAACAATGTGCCACTCGATCAGGTGACACTAACGATGCGGCGTGCCGCCAAGGCGGTCAATTTCGGTATCATTTACGGCCTCGGAATTCATGGTCTGTCGCAGAGCGAAGGGATTAGTCGCGACGAGGCGCGTGAGTTTATTGAAAAGTATTTTGCGGTCCACGCTCAGATTAAGGAGTACATTGAGCGGACGAAACAGCTGGCCCACGATCAGGGCTACGTCGAAACATTGCTCGGGCGTCGCCGCTATTTTCCGGAGATTAACTCCTCGAACCATGGTCTGCGCGCCCAAGCTGAGCGAATGGCCATCAACGCGCCGGTGCAGGGGACGGCGGCGGATATCATGAAACTTGCGATGATCGCTGTTCACGATGGCTTGCATGCGGTCAGTCCGAAATCGCGACTCTTACTGCAGGTGCACGATGAGTTGGTGGTAGAGGTACCGGAAGCCGAGGTGGCGAAGGTTTCTACGTTTGTGCGGGAAACAATGGAGCACGCGTATACATTAAACGTCCCAATCAAAGTCGATGTCGGATCGGGGATGAATTGGGGAGAGGCGAAATGAACATCCGGTATGCAACTTCTAACGAATGGAAGGTACGCGTTCTACGCCATAGCCTACGGAACACAGGGGTGACAGTTGAGGAATTTCCCATTGAAACTCCTGAGCTCCGTTCGGATAGCGTGGTAGAAATAGTTGCACGCAAGGCGGAAGAGGCGCTCACGATGGCGAGAGGTCCGGTAGTGGCAATGGACGCGGGGTTTTTTATCCCGGCCTTGAATGGATTTCCAGGCACGTATATGAACTCGGTCATGCCGAAGATTGGGCCGGAAGGAATTCTTCGATTATTGGCGGGTAAAGATCGAACGTGTATTTTTCGCCAAGCCTTGGCCTATAGCGATCCGCTCCATCCGAGGCCACATGTGTTCGTGGGTGAAATGTCTGGGTTGATAACAACAACTGTCGAAGGGGCGGACAAGCGCTGGTCCTTTAATAATCTCTTTATACCGGCGGCGGCTTCTTCGGTGATCGGCGCATGGACCGAGAGTGACCAGGTGGAGTGGTACGCAAGCATCCCATTACTTGATGACGATGGCTTGGTTTTTACAAGCTGGGTGAAGGCATTGAATAAAAAAGCGACGGAGTGATCTGGGAGGCCTTGAGGGCTCCGAGTTCATCCTTCCAGTCGCTGGGCCGGGAGATAGAATCACTCCGGTTTTCCACATTCGCAGGCCATTTCGAGGGTCAAAAGCCCAACCTGCTAGTGTGACATTCGAACCTGAATTTTTGCTGAACGTTATTTTTGGCTTAGGTCAGCGAAAAAAACAGAGCGGCGACGGTGTTGACAGTTTTTTCACTGATGCTACACTCAGGCATCGTTAGGAATTCACGACCGAATCGGAGGCATTTTCGCCACTGTTCCGGACGCGGGTTTCGCTCCGGGCTCTTATTATCTTGGGCCCGCCGAATAACTAAAAGATCGGTCATATGAACGAGGACTATCTCGACGACTTGCCAGACGATTCCAGCGCGACTGCGAAGGATGAGGAAGGCCTTGAGGCGGAAGTAGCCATGGGTGGGGACGATGATCTCACCGATAAGGATGAGAAAGAGGCTGATGAACTTGATGAGGAAAGCGTCGAAGACCTCGCGGAAGAAGAGGATGAAGACGACGACGAGGACGACGAAGAATAATCTCTTTATCTCAAAGCACCTCGCTTCGGCGGGGTGTTTTTTGATCAAAAAATCCCTGTCGAGCAGGAACCGCGTGTTCGACTCGGCAGGGAGCGACGTCGTGTCGCTGGCGATCGTCCATGAAGGCAGACTGCGTGAGGAATTGTACATCCTTGTACGCGTCACTACTCCTGGACGATTGATGTACCATGTGCGGGAGGCCCCCGGCGACTCCTTTCCCGGTTGGTGCCAAGGGACAAGAAAATTGTATACCCCTCGGGTGGGGGTCGGCAACACTATTATCCACAGCCTCAGTTGGGGATGGGGAAGAGTTGGCATAGTCGTCGGGAAGGATCCTTGCTATTCTTGCGCTGACTATGGTTATTCTCCTTGTCGGTCCAGACTCATTCCGTTCGTTGCAACGACTCCGCCAGTTGCGGCAGGCATTCCGCGATAAGCACGACCCGACCGGCTTTAATACCGTCTCGCTTGATGGTGATGGGGTGACGCTCGCGGCACTGCGCGATGCGTTGATGAGCGGCGGGCTTTTTTCCTCGCGGCGGATGGTGATTATCGACCCATACGTGGCGAAACGCG
The DNA here is from genome assembly GCA_964397195.1 of uncultured Gammaproteobacteria bacterium. GTDB lineage: Bacteria > Patescibacteriota > Patescibacteriia > SBBC01 > CAIJZX01 > CAYNGY01. The sequence continues at coordinate 24,509 of CAYNGY010000002.1, forward strand.
GCGGGATCAAACCGGATCGATTGGTGGAAACGCTTCGGCCATTTCTTGATCATGAGACCATTGTTATCATTCGTGAGGTGACGAGCGCTCCAACGGATCGTCGCCGCGCGCCGAAAGCGTCGCTCAACATTCCGAAGGCGAAGGTGGAGACGTTTCCGGAGCTGACCGTCCCGCAAGCGGAAAAGTGGGTGGCGGAGGTCGTTAAACAGGCGAAGGGAAAAATGGTTCCGGCGGTGATACGGTTTTTTGTGGCGACCGTTGGGACCGATACGTGGAAACTCCATCAAGAAATAGAAAAGATACTGACCTATGTTGCCGGTACGGAGATTACACAAGAGACCGTTGCCCAGCTCACGACCGGGCAGTTGACGTCCGATGTCTTTGCGTTGCTGGACGCGATTGGTCAACGTCGTCCGCGTTTGGCGGCGACATTTATTCAGCGAGAACTCCAAAGTGGGACGCATCCACTCGCGCTGGTCAGTACTATTCGTCGTCATCTGGAAACGCTGGCGAATGTCCAGGCGCTCTTGCCGGCCACACCGGCGAGTGTAGCCCGAGAATTAACCATTCATCCCTTTGTCGCCCAAAAGGCGGCCGCGCAGGCAAAAAACTTTACGCGGACGGAGCTGGTGGCGGCGCATGATGGTCTGGTGAAGATTGACCGTCAACTAAAAACAACGCCGCTCGACGGAGAGACGTTGCTGACGCGCTGGTTGTACCGTCGCTAGACGCCGCGAACGAGACGAGCCGCAAGCCGTGATTTTTTTCGGGCGGCTGTGTTGCGGTGAATAATCCTCTTTTGCGCGGCCTTGTCGAGCGCGCGCATGTAGTCGGTGGTCAACTTTTTTGCGGTGGCGAGATCCTTGGCGGTATACGCTTTGCGCAGTTGAACAGCCATCTTCTTGAGGGCATTCTTGATGGCGGCGTTGTGGGCGCGAGCCTTGATATTTTGACGCAGGGCCTTAGCGGCAGCAGTGGTTGTTGGCATGGAATAGATAATGACGAAAAAACGCAGTCGGAGTCTATCACTCCTGCCATATTCTTTCAAGTCGTCGATCCACCACCACTTGACTTGACGGCCAAAACATTGGGGAGTAGGGTGGTCGCAGAAAGTCGTATCACTCAAAAAGAGGTGGGTGCGGCTCTTTTGCTGAAAGATCTCTGAAAATCGAGAAAAAGAGAAAGGAGGAGAAACAACGGACGTGCTGGTAACCCCCTTGCCGCACGTTGAGAGAGTAATGAGAGCATCCCCCAGACGGAGGTATCTGTCATGAAAAGATGGCGATTCTTTGGGTGCTTGCTGTTTGCCGGAATTATCTCGGCGACGGCGAGCAACGCCGAACCGATTCGTGATCACTGGCTTCCGCCACGGCCGCAGAACTTGGCCGAATTGATCGCATCCGGAACCAACGACCTGGTGGTCGTGGGGACCGTGACGCAGGCGACGCCGGTGTATCGCGGATTCGCGGAGACCTGTGGGGTGACGGGGTACTCGTGGGATCACACCCTCGAGATCGCCCTGCGCCTCGAAGAGGTCGTGTACGGTTCGGTCACCGACACCGAGATCGACTCGGTGGTCAACATCACGATCATCGAAGATGGTGATCCGAGCGTGCTCGGCAAGTCCGTCATCGTCTGGGCCTACCGCTCATGCGATGATGCGTGGCGACTGCGTGGGCGGTACTGCGTCCTGACCGATGGCCGCGTGTCCGAACAGGCATCCAGCCAGTCCGGACTGCGCTCGGCCGCCATGGGCGTGCCGATCATGACCGAACTGACGCAGGCGCGGCCGCACCCGATGCGGGCGTATTCCGGAGCGGGTTCGATCCTCTTGGCACAGATCACCACCGTTCATGGCTGGACGGAGTACGGTGCCGACTACTCGATCACGCCGCTACGGTGGATGACCGACTCATCGGCGACCGTTCCGAAGGTGGTCTGGTTCCCGCGACTTCCGGCATGCTACCCGAACATGTTCACCGGCGACTCGTTGCTGGTGCCCATTCCGATTACCTGGGTGCCGGGCGACACGCTCAAGTTGGCGGACTGTCCGTCGGCGCTGCGCGTGAAGCAGCAGATGGTGCCGGGCTTTGGCCTGCCGCTGGAGTCCTTCAAGCAGGTCGGGCTGATGAAGATCGGTCCCGGCTACTTCGTGCGGCCGGTTCAGAAGGGGCGTTAAGATGACGCCCCGGAGTGGTGCAGTCGCGCTTATCGCAGCGCTGGCGTCCATGATCGTCATCGTGGCATCAGCGCAGGCGGAGTTCTGCACGTCCTACATGACCTGTCCGACCAACTCAACGAAGTACATCCTGCGTTGGCCGGGTCAGGACCAGACGTGGAAGGCGGATTCTCTCCCGAACGATGGGACGCTGAACGCTGTCCTGACCCACGACGAGTATGTGCGGATCGTCAATACCGCCTTCTCGCGCTGGGCCTGGTACATGAGTAGCATCCCGAATGACGTGGCCAGGCTCGGGAACAGAACCGGCGACTCGAACTGGCGGATCCTGTGGGTTCCGCAGAGCGACCTAGTCGGAGGAACTCACGGTCACCCGTGGGCCTCGACGGCAGTTGGTTCTTCAACGAGCGCCAATGGCCAGCCAGCCTGTTTCATTGTGTCGTCACGCACCCGGCTGGCCAAGAACCCGAACGATGGGGTCACACAGTCCTGTTGGATGGGAGACTGGTGTGGTCCGCATTCCTGTCTAAATGGTCCGTGTGGAGATCACAACGTCGATTTCCTCGGGATCATCATGCATGAGTTCGGTCACACACTGGGGTTGGCCGATGACTTGAACTCGGCGGGGTGGCAGGAGACCATGTACTGGTCGCTTGCCGAGAACGACACGAGTTGGCGATTCCCGGCGGCCTGCGAGGTCAACGAGATCGCCAATGTGTATCTCAACAATCCGGCGGCACTGGTGCGCGATTTGACGGCGGTACAAGCCGGCGATGGCGCAGACATCCGTTGGAGCGATGAGATGCGCTCGCAGTCAACCACGTCGTTCGAAGTCTCATGGAGTGCGGCGTTCGATGGTCTGCGTGCGCATCTGGCGACGGTCGAGGTCAATGCCTCCGGTCGTTACCAGCTGCATGTGTCGGGCCATGTGGACGGCTGGGTTCACCTCGACGAGAACGAAGGGGGACGGCTTGTGCCGCAGGGATCGGAACAGATCTCGACGGTGACGAGCGGAGAGACGACGGAGTTCGCGGTCGACAACTTCGACAGCCTCTACCAGGCGCTCTATCAGCGGTATCCGCTGAGGAATGCCCCACAGAGCACTGACGGAGCGCTTCGGTCGCTGATCTTCGCACGCGATTCGTTGATGGAGGAAGCGGAGTTGGCGGCGGATTTCTGGACGACCTGCAAGGGCATCTGGACGCGCGCCATTTCTGTCGACTCGATCGGCGGAGCGATGCAGATCAACCCGACGGTCTTCCAGTTGCTTCCGACTGGTGGAACAGTTGGTCTGCTTGGTGATTCGTGGGATGGGACGTCGGTGCTGGACGAACCGATGCGCCTCGACCCGATGCGTTTCACCAACGGGTTTACCGATCTGTCGTACCCACTTCAACCGGGGCACAACATCATCGGGACGTACTTCCGACCCGAGATTGGTGGTCAGGCCCTGTCGATGGCCCAGGCGTATCCGTGGACGACGAGCGACGCGAACTTCGCCAGTCGGACGCAGAACGGCATGGTCGATCCGGGCTATGGCGTGTCGCGCATGACCGCGGCCAACAAGACGGAGGCCCGGTTGGCGGTCTTGAAGGCGATGATGCCAGAGACCAACTTCTGGGGTGGAGTATCGTTCCTGAGCTACCTCCATGACTTCGGGAGTTGTAAGGCGGATGTGGCGAGCGCGATTGTCGATAGCTTGCAGCGTCTGCCGTTCCCGGTGTTCATGCCGAGGCGGCGAACGGATGATTCACCCGCCCATCCGATGACTCTTGCTCAGCGACGGGCGGCGGTCACTACGGCACTTGGCGCGAATCCGATGTACATCAACTTCTTCGGAACGGGTTCTGGAGGTTACGATCCGGGCGGTTTCCCGGTCGATAGCGCCAGCGTCTTTCCGGTGATGGATTCAAGCCTGCCGGTGGCAATCGGGTTCACGTGCTTCTCGGCAAACTATGCGGGGAGCGAAGACCCGGTACGCAAGATGCGCTCCTTCAAGCGGTTGTACCTGGCACCCGGAGCCGGCGTTCGTGCCTTCATCGGCGCGACGGCCGGGACGTGGTTGCCGGGCGATGGCCATCTGACGATGCTCTGGTACCTGGACTGGTTGTCCTCCCCGGATAAGGCGGCGAGTATTCGTCTGGCGGATGTCCTTCGCCAGGATCTCGCGCTCTACCCCGAGGACTCGCTGTTGGTGCGCACGATGGTCATGATCGGTCACCCCGAGACGGTCGTCGGCGCGCCGCGGCCGCCGGTGGTTGGTGTCGACCCGAGCCTCGAGAACTTCCGGGTCGGCGTCTTCCCGAATCCGTCGTTGCATGGCGCAATGGTCTTCTGGACGTTGCCCCAGGCGGCGCGGGTCGAGTTGGCGGTCTACGATGTAACCGGGCGGAAGGTTGAGACCCTCATCGACCGAACCCAAGCCCCCGGCGTGCACGAGATGCGCTGGGATCAACACGACCTGCCGGCGGGGATTTACTTCCTGCGTTTGCGGGCCGGCAATACCATGCAGCAGACTACCAAGGTCATCCATCTGCACTAGGGCCTTGGACTCCCTAGGAGAGGAGGTGAGAACTCATGAAGCGAATCCTGAACAAGCGCACGATGCTGGCGCTGCTGATCGGGGCGTGCCTCTGCCTGCCGCTGTTTGGCTGCCAGTACACCTCGAGTGAGGAGGACCACCGCGGCGACAAGGTCGTCGATGATCTCCAGTACCCCGACAAGAACCCCTGATGACCAGGGCGAACAGTGAGGCGACGTCTGTCTCACATCATGCACCTCGCGATCGGCTGGAGCGCCGATCACCCACAACCCTGAGAGGGCCCATACCATGAGTTCATCGAGACGATGGCTCGAGGTCCCCTCCTCTCATGGTCACGCTCCTACCGGGCAAGGCAGTGTACCTGCTGAGCCCGGTCTTTTTTTATCTTCGTTTACCAAACCGCGATGGTTGACTCGAACGTTTCCCGCGACCCTTCGCTTGAAATCTTGAGGCTCGTGCCGGTAGCGGTCGATTTTCAAGGGTGGCGAGGGTGTCCCGAATCTGGGCGGCTGATTCGAAATCAAGATTGTCGGCAGCCAGTTCCATTTTTGCCCGTAATTCCTGGATGATCCGGGGCAGTTCTTCGGGCGGGATATCTGATACCGGGATGACGGGCTCGACCTCCTTTTCTTTACCGGAAAGACGGCTTTCCTGAATTTTTCGAACCACACTCGCTGGGGTGATGTGGTTTTTTGTGTTGTACTCTGCCTGGATCTTTCGTCGACGTTTTGTTTCATCGATAGCGCGCTGCATGGAGCCGGTCACCGTGTCGGCATACATGATGACTCGACCGGAGAGGTGCCGGGCAGCACGGCCCATCACCTGCATCAGGGCGGTCTCTGATCGCAGAAAACCCTCTTTGTCGGCATCAAGAATTATAACGAGTGAGACCTCCGGCAAATCGAGGCCTTCACGCAAGAGGTTAATACCGACGACGACATCTACTTTGCCTAACCGGAGGTTCCGCAGGATTTCGAGGCGCTCCATCGTTTCAATATCGGAATGGAGATACTGAACTTTGATGTGGAGTTCATCCAAGTACTCACTTAAATCTTCAGACATGCGCTTGGTCAGCGTCGTAATCAATACTCGCTGTCCATCAGCAACGGTTTTCTTTATCTCTACGAGGACATCGTCGATTTGATGTTTTGTTGGCCGGATATCGATCGACGGGTCTAGTAATCCCGTTGGTCGGATGAGTTGTTCCGCAACATGGGCCGATCGCTGGATCTCGAATTCAGCCGGTGTGGCGGAAACATAAATACGCTGGCCGACCCGGGACTCAAATTCTTCGAATTTTAATGGGCGATTATCGAGGGCTGACGGAAGGCGAAATCCATATTCAATCAGCGTTTGTTTTCGGGATCGATCGCCTTCGTACATGGCGCGGATTTGGGGCACGGTCATGTGAGACTCATCGATGAACAAGAGGAAGTCTTTCGGGAAATAGTCGAGGAGCGTCGTTGGCGATGACCCGGCCGGGCGCAAATCAAAATACCGTGAATAATTTTCAACGCCGGTGGTGAATCCGGTCGCCAGGAGCATTTCTAAATCAAAATTTGTTCGTTGTTCGATACGTTCGGCTTCGAGGGGCTTGTTATTTTTTTTGAACCAGGTAATCCGTTCGGCGAGCTCATCGCGGATAGCGCTAGCAATTTTCGGGATAGCATCGGTTGGGGTGACAAATTGCCGGCCAGGGAAGATGGTAATAGTGGAGACTTTTGTTCCGAGGTGCCCAGTGATCGTATCGAAGTGCGCGATCGTTTCTAGGCGATCACCGTCAAACTGGAGTCGAATCCCTTCCTCACTATACGCCGGGTGAACGTCAATCGTTTCGCCGCGGACGCGATAGGTGCCTCGCTTAAAATCAAAATCATTGCGGTCATATAGGGCGCCCTGTAGTTTCTTGAGAATATCGCGCCGGGGCGTTGTATCATTCTGGGAAAGCGTGAAGGAGGCTTCTTTGTATCGCGCCGGATTTCCGACACCATAGATACAGGAGACGGACGCAACGATGATTACATCACGTCGAGTGAGCAGGTCATGGGTCGCGGCGTTACGGAGGCGGTCAATTTCTTCGTTGATCTGAGACTCCTTCTCAATGTAGAGATCTTTTTGCGGGACGTAGGCTTCGGGTTGGTAATAATCGTAGTAGGATACAAAGTAATTGACCGCGTTCTTCGGAAAAAAGTCTTGAAACTCACTGGCCAGCTGAGCGGCCAATGTTTTGTTGTGCGAAATGATGAGGGTGGGGCGGTTCATGGCCGCAATAATATTGGCCATGGTGAAAGTCTTGCCAGACCCGGTTACCCCCAACAACGTCTGTTCCCGGCTATTTTTCCGCAACCCAGCCAGCAAACTGGCAATAGCCGTTGGCTGGTCACCATTTGGTGCGTATGGGGCGTGGAGCGAGAAGATGGGCTTCATAAACACTCGTAGACTAGCATGGCCGAGGTGAGGGTGGGAACTGTTTGGCGTTTTAGACAATTTCCAGTATTCTATAGGGGACATGGCCAGCAAACAACAATCTACAGAAATCGTCGAACGTGTGGCAATTCAGCATCGGGTAGCCCTTGGGTTAACCGCCCTGACCTTTGGTGCAATCGGCATGGGTCTGGCGGTGGCTTTTCTGGCGACACCGGGTGGCGTTTCGGATACGTTGTTTGTCTCACAACAGTCGGCGACGGTGACGAGCGCTTCAACGTCGAATGCCATTACACTCACGTGGACAGCCCCAGGGGACGATGGGACGACCGGGCAGGCGACGATGTATGATTTGCGATATTCCACGGCGCCGATTTCGGCCGACAATTTCTCTTCGGCGGCACGGGACCATTCGATTCCCAGTCCACTCCCATCCGGGTTTACCGAGAGCCATACTGTCACCGGACTTCAGGCGGATACGATGTACTACTTCGCGATGAAGTCGATCGATGAGGCGGGGAATGTGGCCGACATGTCGAACGTCGTCATGAAGGCAACCACGGCACTGCCATGCACTCCGGAATATGTTTGTTCGGACTGGTCGAGTTGTGTGAATGGCCAGATGACCAAGACCTGTCAGGACGTGAACCATTGCCCGAACGCAGTCAGTCAGCCAATTACGACCCAAGCGTGTTTTGGGACTGGCGGTACAAATACCGGTATTACCAACCCGATGGTGGTGGCATCAGCGGCCTCTGGATCGTCAGTCAAGGTTCGAATTCTTGACGGGACGACATTGAAGGTCCGACGCGAAATTGTTCCATACCGCTCGGGAGCAAATGGCGTCTTCGTCGCCGCTGGTGACATTGATGGCGATCGTCGGGCGGAAGTGATCGTCGGCTCGGGCGTGAACAGGAAATCAGAGGTCAAACTCTATACGGAACGCGGGACGCTTCTAGCAACATTTGCGCCGTACGGAAAGAGCACGATTGGAGCGACGGTGGCGGCTGGCGATATTGATGGTGATGGGAAGGCGGAAATTATTACGGCGCCGGCGAGCGGTACTGGTGCGATCCGCGCGTTCCGTTACAACTCGAAGACGAAGAAGGTGACATCACTGGCTGCTACGACAGTGGCGAAATCATACCGTGGTGGTTTTAATCTCGCCGTTTCGGACTTGAATCTCGATGGCAAATTCGAAATTCTCACCGCCCAACGCGCGAGTGCGAACGGCGTAGCTATTTATCGGCTCCAAGGAACAAAGCTCGTCAAAGGTGGATCGTTTGTCGCCTATCCGATTCGATTCCGCTCGGGGATTTCCGTGGCCGCCGGTGATATTAACGGGGACGGATTACCGGAAATCTTGACTGTCGGCGGGGCGGGATATTGGGCGGATGTTAAGGCCTTCACATCGGCCGGAAAAAAAGTGGCCCAGTTCCTCCCATATCCAAAGACGTTCTTCGGTGGGGCAACCTTGGCCTCGCGTGATGTGAATAATGACGGAAAAGATGAAGTCCTCGTTGCGCCGTTGAGCGCCTCAACCTCAACGCTCCGGACGTTCCGATTTAATCCGGCCCTGGGGACTTTTGATCGATTGTCGATCAGCACGGTCTTTCCGGGTTCATCCAAACCAGGACTGCGGTTAGGGGGAATTTAATTATGATTGCTGCGTTGACGGGCCAGATCTGCGGATTTGATGGTCGGGCAATTTCATTGGACGTTCATGGCGTGGTTTTTCGTTTATTTGTGGTTATCCGCCAAGATCAGCCGTTCGTGATTGGGGCAACCCAAACTGTATCGACCTATCTCCATGTGCGCGAAGACGCGATGGAGTTATTTGGTTTCGTGAATGAGGCTGAGCGTCGACTATTCGAAAAGCTCTTGAGCGTCTCGGGGGTTGGTCCGCGATTGGCGCTCTCGGTGATGGCGGCGGGGAGTGTGGCCGACTTGGAAGCGGCAATTGAGCGAGGCGACGCGGCGGTATTAACAAAAGTTTCTGGCGTTGGGAATAAGACCGCCCAGCGAATCGTGGTTGATCTGCGCGGAAAACTCGCCAGTGATTTTACCGATGATACGGCGCTGTCCTCGGTCATTGATGCCTTGGTTGGACTCGGGTATTCAGCGCGTGAAGCGCGTGAAGCGGCGGCGGCGACCGCACCGGATGTGTCGCCCGAAGAACGATTACGATTAGCGTTGCGGCGGTTAGGAAAGCATCGGTAATGGATATTCGTCCGCTGACTGATCGAGCCATGCTCGGCGCCCTGATTCGGCGCTCGCCAATTCAACCATTTCTCCAATCATGGACATGGGGGGAGTTTCAACAGGCATACGGACGTCGGGTCTGGCGGCTTGGGGCCTTTGATGGTGATGCCCTCGTCGGCGCCATGACGCTGATCGAGCACCGACTGATGCTCGGCAAATCCTACCTCTATGTGCCGCGCGGACCGGTTGCGACTACACCCGACGCGCTTCAGGCATTAGTCGCGGCGGCCCAAGACCATGGTCGGTCGGTGCAGGCCATGTATGTCAAAATCGATCCATCCATCTACGATTTTCCGATGGCGGCCGAAACATTCCCTGACTTTGAGCCGGGAACGACGCTGCAGGAACCGAACACATTGGTCCTTGATCTCGCGGCTGAGCCGGAGAAACTCTTGTCTGAGATGCACACAAAGACACGATATAATATTCGCGTCGCTGAGCGACATGGGGTAACCGTGCGGTGGTCTACGAGTGATGAGGATCATGCGACATACGTCGCCCTACTCAAGGAAATGTCGGCGCGTCAAGGAATTCGTCCTCACCCAGATCGCTACTACGAGTTGATGTTCTCGGCATTTCGCCAGGCGGGCGAAGGGGCGTTGGCGATGGCCGAGCTTGACGGTCAGGCCTTGGCCGTGAACTTCATGGTATTCCATGAACAGACGGCCGTCTTTAATCACGGCGGATCAACGCATGCACGGAAAGAAGTGATGGCGCCGTATCTTTTACAGTGGCAGTCTATCCTCGAGGCCAAAAAGCGGGGGATGCTGGTCTATGATTTTCGGGGAATTGCGCCGCTCGATTTGCCAGACCATAAACTCGCCGGAGTGACGCGATTTAAGCTGGGGTTCGGTGGACGTCGCGTTATCTATCCGACGGCGCAAAATGCGGTCCTCGACCGGCCGTGGTGGATGATCTATCGAATGGCAAAACGGGTTCGCGGCGGAGTTGTCGGATAACGCCACACCTGATAGGCTTGCCTCGGCTGGATTGAGCATGCCGCTCCCGTGGACACTGCCGCTATGGCGGTCGACGGATAGTTCAAGAGCAGTTATTTACATTCTTCGCCCCGCACTCGTGCCCCCGTCGTTCAACGGATAGGACGCAAGATTCCGGATCTTGTGATAGAGGTTCGATTCCTCTCGGGGGCACCAGTGTGGAACGAAGTTCCACTATTGAATTAGTAGCAGGGAAAAGGAGATGAGGTTACACAACGCGAAAAGCGCTGTTTTTTGGTCTGTGGATAATCGTGGCTCCCTCATGCGAGTGTTCAATTTCGACCCCAATCCACGGGGCCTTGACAGGTTTTCGTCGTGGGCATATACTACTTCTCCGCTGATGAGATTGACAACCCGGGTACGTCGATCAAGAAGGTGGGAAATGAGACTACGTCTCGCTTCCCCCACGCATCTCACGATGCACTTGATCACAAGCCCCGCTTGCCACCTCCTCAGCCCGCACTTTCCAGCCTGGAAAAAGAAGATGATCATGATTGATCGCATACAACTTGGTCTCTGACCACTTTGTCCGGTACCTCGGTACCACTATGCTGATCTCTGATCTATCCACTTCTTCTTTCCTCGCCCGCCCTTCCCATGGAGTCCCCCCGGACTCCTCTTGTTTTATCTTTTATCTGTGCCTCGCGGCGTGGTAGCATACAGATATGGGAAAACACCTCCTGACCATTCATGGTCATAAAGTCTATTGCGAAGATGATCGGGCCTTTCACGGCGTGAAGCATTTGGCCTATGAAATTGACGAAACGGCCTGCCGCGAGTTGTTCAAGCAGGCGGAAGATGGGCAACAAGTTGATTTTGAGGATGATGACCGTCGTCGGTACGCGTTGGTCGACGGAGAAAATGGCGCGTTTACGGTCGTCACCCATGACAAACCCAGCACCTGGTTCTAAGTTGCCACGCCGTTTTCACGGCCATGCAATCGTCGGCCCGGATGAGGCGATGATGCTTTTTTCGCGTCTCGATAGTTCGTCACAGGCAAATTATTTTCGAGAGGCGCAGCATTATGGCGTGACGCGTGTCATGCTCGGTGATACATCGTGGGAGCTTATTCGCCATCCGAATCATACCTTTGAAATTCGTCGCGCGGCTCACGACGCCTCGCTCTAGGTGACTGGAAATTGATTGTGAAAAATGATAGCATGTCCGTATGCTTGACCGTCCCGACAAAGGAGAAATGATCAACGTCCATCGCGTGTTTGCCGACAAGGAGATTATTTTGTATTTTCGCATGTCGGATCCACAGATGATTGAAGGATTGTTTTACAACGCCAAGCGAAATCGAAAGACGTCGTTTGTCTACCAGGGCCGGACATTCGATATGACGCGAAATCGAGACGGATCGTTCACCATCAAACTGAGCGAGACCCAAGACTATACAACCGAAGCTTTTTCCTGAGACCATGGTACGTTTTTTGCGGCGACTCATTAAACCGGCCTGGCGTCGACCGTATCATCTGGTCTTGGCGTGGCTGGCGGCTTGGCGCTACGGGTTTCCTTCGCGCCGGCTGGTGGTTATTGGTGTGACCGGGACGGATGGTAAAACTACGACGGCAACGATGATTGCGGCGGCGTTACAAGCTGGTGGGATAAAAACAGGACTCAGCTCGACCGTTTGGTATCAGATTGACGATCAACGTTGGTTGAACGAGTCTCATATGACGATGCCGGGTCGATTTCAGCTCCAGCAACTTTTGCGACGAATGGTTGATGCCGGATGTCATGCGGCGGTGATTGAAGCCTCGTCGGAAGGACTGCGCCAGGGCCGCCTCCAAGGGATTAGCGTTGATGTGGCGGTATTAACGAACATATCGCCGGAGCATATCGAATCGCACGGCTCGTTCGCCGCGTACCGGGCGGCGAAGAAAATTCTGTTTGCGGCTGTCTCGATGGCCGATGCTAAGACGGTTGACGGTCGGCCGGCGCCGCGGGTGTGCGTCGTCAACGGTGATGATCCGGAGGCGAAGTTTTTCCTTGATGTTGATGCGCCAAAAAAGGTTTTAACTTCAATCCAGGATTCGGTCAGCGGCATGTACGGCGCGGAAGTGGTTCGGGCGACGGATATACTCGTCGATCAGACCGGATCGACGTGGACAGTTGATGGTCAACGTGTGTGCGTGAACATTCCCGGTCGGTACAATGTGGCAAATGCGTTACAGGCGATGGCCGTGGCCCGTACGCTGGGTGTAGCGCTCAATGATGCGGCGCGCGGGATCGCTGGCGTAACGAGTCTGCCGGGTCGTGGTGAACGGATTGATTTGAAAAACGGGGCGAGCGTGATGATTGATTACGCCGTAACACCGGCGGCCCTCCGTAGCCTCTATGCGTCACTGAAAGAAGCGGGCGCGGCGCGCATTATCGCCGTCTTCGGTGCGGCGGGTGGAGGACGCGACCACTGGAAGCGACCGGAGCTCGGGAAAATTGCGAGTGAATTCGCGGCCAGTATTATTCTCACGAGTGAAGACCCGTTTGACGAGAGCCCGGCCGCGATTGCTGATGATATTCGGCAGGGGATAGACAACGGCGTGCCGACGGAGGTGATCGTTGATCGAAAAGCGGCGATTGCGAGCGCCATTCAGATGGCTCAGCCGGGGGACGTGATTGCGCTGACGGGGATGGGCTCGGAGACGACGATGAATGTCGCTGGTGGTCAGAAGGTTGCGTGGAGTGATCGGGCGATTGTTGAATCGCTGGTGGCATGAGCATCCGACCCGTTTCTCAAATTGGTGACAAGGTTATTCGGGCCAAGGCGAAGCCGGTGGCGGTGCGTGCCGCGCGAACAAAGCGGATCGTCGCCGACTTAGTTTCAACCATGCGGAAGCATAATCTCGTCGGCATGGCCGCGCCACAAATTGGCGAGGGTGCGCGGATCTTTGTCACGGAGCTCCGGAAAACGAAGTTTCGAAAGTCACTGCGCGATATTGATCCATTGCGCGTGTTTATTAATCCGCGCATTATCCGTCGTTCTCAGGCGATGTCAGTGGGAATGGAAGGGTGTGGGAGTGTGGCTGAAGCGGGACTTTTTGGGCCCGTGCGACGTCATGCCTCTGTCACCATCGTGGCTACTGATACTGATGGCAGGCTATTCCGTTTCGTTGCCACTGGTTTCCTCGCTCGCGTCATTCAACACGAATACGATCATTTGAACGGCGTGGTTATCCTTGATCGGTTTACGGATACGCGGCAGGTGCTTGATATGGCTTCCTACATTCGAAAACCGAAGACGCGATGAAGCGTATGCGCTTGGGCTGGAAAAAACTCCGGGAACGATCCATCCGGATTAACAAATGGCGGTCGATGAAGGAGAAACGTTTCCGGCTGCCGAATGGTCGGAAGATTGATTTTTATGTTCATGATGGGCAGGACATTGTTTGTACATTGGTGATCGATACGGATGGGCGCGTGGTGATCGCGAAGCAATTTCGACCCGGTCCGGAAAAAATTATGACTGAAATGCCGGGTGGTGGAGTGGATGAAGGGGAGACGCCGCGCGCGGCTGCGATTCGTGAGGTGCGCGAAGAAACCGGATATGTGGGGAAGGCGGTGAATCTGGGAACGACGCCGGAAGATGGTTGGTCCGAAAAAAAGCGCCATCATTTTTTGATGACCGAGTCTCGTCGGGTGGGGGACTCCACGCCTGATGACAACGAGGCAATCGAGGTGGAAACCGTCTCAATGAAAAAGTTTCTGAAGTTGGTGCATCGCGGACATCTTTCGGATTTTGAAACGGCAATTCGGGGGTTGATGTACCTTAGTGTGCTCACCGGGCTACCGAAAAAGAAGGGGAAATAGGCTTTTCTCTAATCTTAGCCAATATTCCGGGACGAGACCGATCTCGGCCCAACCTTTTATTACAGCAAGTGAAACTGAAGAATCGCTGAATTACTCGTTTTTGTGGCTAATATTAGCCATCTTTTATTGGCCGGTGGTAAATGAATATTTGACTGTGGAGTAGACCGGGACAAGATTGGGGACAAACGAGTGGAAAAGTAGGGCTCGGGCGGGTGATTAACCCCATATTTGCGCTAATATTAAGGGATTTGACAATAATTGGGGTTTAGTCTTGACCTAGTAAGGCAAAGATGGTACTCTCGGCAGGCGTATTTTTACGAAACTAGCCAACTCCTTTTGGCCATACTCTCCGCTCTAAAGCGGATTCAAAACGCCTTCGGGCGTTAGTTCCATCAGCCTCCCTCCCCGTTGAACCCGACGGAAGGGGTAATTCGTGTCCTCGCATGCCGACTACCGCCTTGCGGACGCAGACGCGTCGCTACTTCACGGATATCGTCGACGCTGCGCCACTCCCGGATCTCATTGAGATTCAGAAGCGCAGTTACGACTGGTTTTTCCGGGAAGGTCTAAAAGAACTGTTCGAGGAGATCTCTCCGGTCAAGGACTTCATCGGTCGGGACCTGGAACTCTCATTTCTCGACTATTACCTGGACGAACCGAAGTTCGATGAGGTGACAGCCAAGAATAAGAACGTGACCTACGAAGCGGCATTACGGGTTCAAGTCCGCTTGGTCAACAAGAAAACTGGCGAAATTAAGGAACAAGAAATTTATCTTGGCGATTTTCCGTTGATGACCGATCGCGGAACGTTCATCATTAACGGGATTGAACGCGTCGTCGTTAGCCAGTTGATTCGCTCAGCTGGTGTTTTTTTCACGGTCGAGAATATTCGGGGCCGCCGCTACTACGGGGCGAAGATTATTCCGAACCGTGGCGCCTGGCTTGAAATTGAAACCGATCCAAACGGTGTTCTGACCGTTAAAATTGATCGCAAACGGAAAGTGCCGATCTCGTCATTCCTCCGCGCTTTCGGCTACGGTAGCGACCAGGAAATTTTCGATCTCTTTAAAGACAGCGATACCGGCCCGATTAAATATATCGAAGCGACGGTGGCGAAAGATGCGGCTAAGGACGAGGCCGAAGGGTTAAAAGAAGTCTACAAGCGTATCCGCCCGGGCGACCTGGCCACGATTGATAACGCTCGTGACTTGATCCATAAAATGTTTTTCTCGTTTGATCGCTACGACTTCGGTCGCGTCGGTCGATACAAACTGAATATTCGGTTCGGTTTCGATCAGCCGAATACGAAAGAAACCCGCGTCCTCCAGCGAGCGGACGTTGTTTCCATTGTCAAAGAAGTCATCCGGCTCAACAACACTCAGTCGCCGGAAGATGATATCGATCACCTCGGGAACCGTCGCGTCCGGGCAATCGGCGAACTCGTCCAGAATAAGTTCCGTGTCGGTCTGGCCCGAATGGAGCGCATCATCAAGGATCGCATGTCGACCCTCGATATTAATACCCTGACCCCGAACCAGCTGATTAACGCGCGGCCGGTCATTGGCGCCATCAAGGAGTTCTTTATGAGCTCCCAGTTGTCGCAATTCATGGACCAGAACAATCCGTTGGCGGAGCTTGAGCACAAACGCCGACTATCAGCGATGGGCCCGGGCGGCTTGTCACGTGAGCGCGCCGGATTTGAAGTTCGTGACGTGCACCGCACGCACTACGGCCGCATCTGTCCGATTGCGACCCCAGAAGGACCGAACATCGGTCTGGTCGGTCACTTAGCCTCGTATGCTCGGGTCAATGATTACGGATTTATTGAAACGCCGTTCCGCAAGGTCGTTCATGATGTTCCGAATGATGGCCAGTCCGCCATTGGCGAAATTGCGCGTGAAGATCTCGGCGGTGTCGTCAAAGAAGGCGAGACCATCTCAGCCGCCCACGCCAAGCAGTTAAAGACCCTCGAACTCAAAACTATTGCGGTCAAACCGCGAGCGACGAAAGAAGTCGTCTACCTCGATGCCTTCACCGAAGAGCGTCACTGTACGTCGGCGGCGACGGTGCCAGTTGATGAAAAAGGATACTTCCTCGTCGAAACCGTTGAAGGTCGGCGTCATGGTGAGCCGACTATCTTCCCGGTCGTAGAAATTGATTTCCTCGATGTATCCGCGAAACAGATTGTTTCGATCGCGACGGCGCTCATTCCGTTCCTCGAACATGACGACGCGGTTCGCGCGTTGATGGGCACAAACATGCAACGCCAAGCGGTCTGCTGCATTAAGCCACAAGCGCCGATTGTCGGGACGGGTGTTGAAGAGCGCGCAGCGAAAGACTCCGGACAGGTCGTCCTCGCCCAGAAGGCGGGAACGGTCATGCGGTCGCAAGCAAGCGAAATTCAGATTCAGGAAGAGGACGGTAACATTCGTATCTACCCGTTGCGAAACTTCTTCCGTTCAAACGCCTCAACCTCGATTAACCAAAAAGCCGCGGTGGTGCCGGGACAGAAAGTCGCGCAAGGCGACCTCTTGGCCGACGGTGCAGCTACGGAAAACGGCGAACTCGCCCTTGGTCAGAACTTGGTGGTGGCCTTCATTGCTTGGGAGGGCGGTAACTACGAAGACGCCATCCTGATTTCGGAGCGCGTCGTCCAAGACGATCGTTACACCTCCATCCACATTGAAGATTACGTCATCGATGTCCGCGATACGAAGCTTGGTGCGGAAGTCGTGACCCGTGACATCCCGAATATTTCCGAGGACAAACTGAAAGACCTTGATGAAGAGGGCGTCGTCCGAATCGGTGCCGAAGTTTCTTCCGGTGATATCCTCGTCGGGAAAATCACCCCGAAAGGTGAAACAGAGTTGTCGGCGGAAGAAAAGTTACTCCGCGCGATCTTCGGTGAAAAAGCCAAGGACGTGAAAGACTCGTCGCTGTACCTCGAGCACGGTGAGCACGGCAAGGTTGTTGATATTAAAGTCTTCTCCCGCGAGAAGGGCGATAAATTGCCGGCCGGCGTGATTAAGCAGATTCAGGTCTCGGTTGCCCAGCTCCGCAAAATCCAAGTTGGTGACAAGATGGCCGGACGTCACGGGAACAAAGGCGTGATCTCGCGAATCGTGGCGGTTGAAGATATGCCGTATCTCGAAGATGGAACACCGGTTGATATTGTCTTGAACCCGCTCGGTATTGCGTCACGTATGAACCTTGGGCAGGTGCTCGAAGTTCATCTCGGCATTGCCGCCAAGCGCCTTGGGTTCAAAGTCGCAACACCAGTCCTCGACGGGGTGGCGGAAAAGACGATTAAAGAACTACTCGTCGAATCCGGCTTACCGGAAACCGGGAAGATGACGGTTATTAATGGCATGAGCGGCAAGCCGTTTGATATGCCTGTGACCGTTGGGGTGATGTATATCTTGAAACTCAACCACTTGGTGGAAGACAAGATTCACCAGCGCTCGATTGGTCCATACTCACTCGTGACCCAGCAGCCGCTCGGCGGAAAAGCCCAGTTTGGTGGCCAACGGTTTGGTGAAATGGAAGTTTGGGCCCTTGAAGCGTACGGTGCGGCTCATATTCTCCAGGAAGTTCTGACCATTAAGTCTGATGATGTCTCCGGACGATCAAAGGCGTACGAGTCAGTCATTAAGGGCGAGCCAATTCGCCGCCTGAATGTTCCGGAATCATTCAACGTTCTCGTTCGTGAATTAAAGGGATTAGGATTGGAAGTTGAACTGATCGGGGCCGAAGTGGCGCCGGAAGAAGACGATCGTCCACCACGTCCAACGTCTCTCCCCGAGTCGCTGCCTGTCGAACCGGCGACGGAATCTGATCAAAAGATGATCGCGGAAGCCTAATCGTATGCCATTCGAAGAACTCCACGCCGTCAATTTCAAAGCGATTAAACTCCGCGTTGCCTCCCCGGAAGATATTCACCGCTGGTCGTATGGTGAGGTGACCAAACCGGAAACTATTAACTACCGCACGCAAAAACCGGAAAAATCCGGGCTCTTTGCCGAAGAAATCTTCGGACCGTCAAAGGACTGGGAATGTTTCTGTGGGAAGTACAAGCGCATCCGTTACAAGGGGATTATCTGTGATAAGTGCGGTGTCGAAGTCACTCGCTCGGTTGTTCGCCGTGAACGCATGGGCCACATCGACCTCTCGGCGCCGGTCTCACATATCTGGTTCCTGCGTGGCGTTCCGTCCAAGATCGGCTTAATGCTCGATCTCGGGGTGCAAGATCTTGAAAAAGTCATCTACTTTGCCAATTTCATTATCACCCGAGTTGATGATGGCCTGCGCGAAGAAACTCTGCACCAGCTGAATTCAGAATACGAAGCGAAGAAGAAGCAGATTGAGAATGAAGCGCATCAGAAATCGAACACCCTGAAGCAACAGGTTGGTTCAGCGACAGACGAGCAGAAGACCGCGATTGAACAGGAACTGACGAATGTCGCGACGATTAAGCAGGAACAGCTCGATCGTCTCGATCAAGCGGTCGAAAGCGCGCGAGGCGAATTGAAGAGCCTAGCGCCGATGCAGATTCTGACTGAGCAGGCGTATCAAGACCTATCCCTCAAGTACGGCCATGTCTTTGAAGCCTCGATTGGTGCGGAAGCGGTCCGACATCTCCTCGAAAAAATCGATCTCGACACGGTGATTGCCGATCTGGAAGAAGAGATTACCGAAGCGACTGAGGCGAAACAACGCCGTCTCATTCGCCGTCTGCGCTTGGCCAAGAACCTCAAGCAGAACAATATCCGACCGGAATGGATGATTCTAACCGCGGTGCCGATTATCCCGCCGGACTTGCGACCGATGGTCCAACTCGACGGTGGGCGATTTGCGACGTCGGATTTGAATGATCTCTACCGCCGGGTGATCAACCGCAATAATCGCTTAAAGCGGTTACTCGAATTGAATGCGCCGGAAGTGATTACGCGCAACGAAAAGCGCATGCTCCAAGAGGCGGTTGACGCCTTGATCGACAACGGTGCGCGTCACGGAAAAACCGTGACGGCTTCGACCGGTCAGAAACGTATGCTGCGTTCGATCGCGGATATGTTGAAAGGGAAGCAGGGTCGGTTCCGGCAAAACTTGCTTGGGAAGCGCGTC
Source organism: uncultured Gammaproteobacteria bacterium (assembly GCA_964397195.1). Classification (GTDB taxonomy): domain Bacteria; phylum Patescibacteriota; class Patescibacteriia; order SBBC01; family CAIJZX01; genus CAYNGY01. The sequence continues at coordinate 43,845 of CAYNGY010000002.1, forward strand.
GACTACTCCGGACGTTCCGTAATCGTCATTGGTCCATACTTGAAGCTCGACCAATGTGGTTTACCGAAACGGATGGCTCTCGAGCTTTTCCGACCGTTCGTCATCTCACACTTGATTAAGCGAGAACTCGTCCACAACGTCCGCTCAGCCGGCCGATATATCGAAGCCGGTCATGCCGAAGTTTGGGATATTCTTGAAGAGGTGACGAAGACCGCGACGGTCTTCCTCAACCGCGCTCCAACCCTGCACCGCCTCGGTATCCAGTCGTTCCGACCGATCCTGATTGAAGGAAAGGCGATTCAGGTTCACCCGTTGGTCTGTACGGCGTTCAACGCAGACTTCGACGGTGACCAAATGGCCGTCCACGTCCCGTTGACGGAACAGGCGAAGTGGGAATCGGAGAACTTGATGATGTCGACGAAGAACCTGTTGAAACCGGCGACTGGTCAGCCGATCGTGACCCCGAACATGGACATTGTTCTCGGCTGTTACTACATGACCCAAATTGGACCCGGCAAGCCGTTCGTCTTTACTGATCCGGAAGAAGCGGTCTTAGCCTATGAAGCCGGACACATCGGCATTCAAACCGCGGTCAAAGTCCGCATCGGTGATGAAACGCATGAAACGACCGTTGGGCGCGTGCTCTTCAATCGGATTGTGCCGACTGAATTCGGGTATTTGAACGAGAGCATGGACAAGAAAGGGCTGGCGGCACTGGTGTCCCGAACGCTGACGGAGCTCGGGTCGGATCGGACCGTTTCCTTCCTCGACGATTTGAAGAACTTCGGGTTCAAGTACGTCACCCAGTCCGGAATTTCATGGGGGAGCAGTGACCTTGAGGTCCCGGCCATTAAACCAGCGGTTCTGAAAGCGGCAGAAGAAAAGGTCCTCGAGATCCAAGCGGCCTACGATAGCGGTCTCTTAACCGATCTGGAACGACGCGCTCGAGTTGTGGCCGTCTGGTCGACCGCAAAAGATGAAATTCAATCAGCATCGAAGGAATTGCTCGACCCGCTCGGTCCGGTCTACATGATGATTAACTCCGGCGCTCGTGGTTCATGGGCCCAAACGACCCAGATGATGGGTATGAAGGGGCTCGTGATTAACCCGGCCGGTCAGGTCATTGAATTGCCCGTCAAGGCAAGCTTCAAAGAAGGATTGAACGTTCTCGAATACTTCGTTTCGACTCACGGTACCCGCAAAGGTCTGACTGACACCGCCTTGAAGACCGCGTCAGCCGGGTACCTAACTCGTCGTCTCGTTGATGTTTCGCAGGATATTGTGGTCAACATTGAAGATTGTGGCGACGATCAAGGCTTCGTCATCACCAAAGACGAGAGCGAGGCCATGGGCGTTGAGATCGCGGATCGCATCGTCGGTCGGACACTCGTCAAAGACCTCGTTGATCAGAAGGGCAAAGTGCTCTTCACGGCCGGCACGCTCGTCACACCACGTGATGGAAAGGCGATTCGTGCGGCGGATGTCGTCGAAGCAACTATTCGTTCCCTCCTGACCTGCCAAGCACCACGCGGCGTCTGCCAGAAGTGCTACGGGTATGATCTCGGGAAAAACGAGCCGGTTCGTCCGGGGACTGCGGTCGGTATTATCGCCGCGCAATCAATCGGTGAGCCGGGTACCCAGTTGACCATGAAGACGTTCCACATGGGTGGCGCGGCGTCAGCGGCCGACATTACCCAAGGTCTCCCACGTGTTGAAGAGCTCTTCGAAGCGCGTCCGGTGAAAATGCCGGCGATCCTCTCCGATGTAGCCGGTCGGGTGAAAGTTGAGTATGCCGCCGACCACAAAGTCATTACCATCGAATACCAAGCTTCAGGCCATGATGACTACGATTTCCCGGCTAAGCGCGGGAAGAAGAAGGTTGAGGTCGTTGTAACCGACGGCGCAACCGTGAAAGAAGGCGAAGTCCTCTTCACCTTCGGTGAAAAGAAGACAACCGCTGAACGTCCGGGCCTCGTCAAAGTGACCGACGATACGGTGACTGTTCACTACGATCATGCCTCGACTCGCAGCATCCCGGTTCCGCCGAACATTCAACTTCGAGTGAAAGATGGCGACCTCGTAGCGCCGGGGACGGTCCTGACGGAGGGCAGCGTCAACTTGCAGGAACTGTTCGTGCTCCGTGGCCGTGAAGCGGTCCAGAAGTACGTCATTAAAGAAATCCAGTTCATCTATTCCTCGCAAGGCCAATATCTGAACGACAAGCACATCGAAATCATTGTGCGCCAGATGTTCTCCCGCGCCTATGTCCAATCGGTCGGCAATAGTCAGCTGATTGCTGGTGAAGTCGTCGATCGGATTATGGCCGAGAAACTCGGTCGTGACTTGGTGGCGAAGAAGAAGACTGCGCCAGAGATTACACCACTCCTCCTCGGGGTAACGAAGTCGTCACTGGCGACGGAATCATGGCTCTCGGCAGCTTCGTTCCAAGAAACCGCCCGAGTCTTAATTGATGCGGCGGTGACTGGACGGGTTGACTCGCTCCGCGGATTAAAGGAAAACGTGATTATCGGTAAGCTCATTCCGGCCGGAACCGGATTCGAGTCTCGCCAACAAGATACCGTCGTGACGCCGGCTGACGTCGTCAGCGTCCCAGCGGACTAACACCGTTTTCGTTCCAACGCCCCCGCACCATCTGGTGCGGGGGCGTTTGGTCTGTAACCAGGTTCGACGTTCATATTGAATGGAATGATGGCTAGCCAGATTTTGGCTGAAATTGGGGAAAAACACTTGTCGAAGGGCGAAAAAAATGGTATACTCATTATCACCTATGGCCGAAAAGCAACCTCGTCGCCGCGCTTCGGGCGCAGCGAATCCTGAACCGGAACATCCACGACGCCAACCAGCGCCACGCGAGGTGGTCCGCCCAGAAACGCGTCATGCGGTCCTGGTGGTAATTGTGCTGACCTTTGCGGCCGTTTTGTTGCTGTCGGTTTTTGGTTGGGCTGATACGTTCGGTGATCGGATTAGTGATGCGTTGGGGACTTTAGTTGGTTGGCAGCGATTCTTAGTGCCGTTCTATGGTTTGTGGCTCGGGATCGTTTTGCTCTTCCCCGAACGGTGGCACATTACCGGCCCGCGCTGGCTTGGATTCACCCTAACCTTATTGGGCTCGCTCGGGTTGATGCACATGGCGGTGCCGCTAGCCGTCGACGGACAACGTGCTATCGAGGGTGTTGGCGGCGGGTACATCGGATTTTTGGTCAGTCATGTTCCGCGATCCTCTTTGGGGCCGTGGGCCGGGGGTCTAGTCCTGGCGGCGATGCTGATTATCGGATTGTTGATTTTGTTCAATGCCACCCTGCAGTCGCTCTATCGGCGCAGTAATTTGTTTAACGGGTTGACCATGTTGATTCGTCGTTTCCGCTGGCAACGCCGACTAGCGACGATTCAATCAGAAACAGTTCCGGCGCCGGAATTTCAGGCGACGGAAGTCCCGATCGCCCAATCCGAAACTGACGAGCCGAATGCCGGTGAACCAGCGGAGGCGGTCGACGAGCCGGACATGGTGCCGTTACCAGTTAAGAAAGAGCGTCGTCCAAAACGTCAGATCACGATCCCGATGGACCTCCTTGATTTGGCTGACAGTAAGCCGACCAGCGGGAATATCGAACTGAATAAAGATCGGATTAAAAAGACGCTCGAGAACTTCGGCATCTCCGTCGAGATGGACGAGATTCATGTCGGTCCGACGGTCACGCAGTATACACTCAAACCGGCGGATGGTGTGCGTCTGGCGCAGATTGCCTCACTGAAGAATGATATGGCGCTGGCCTTGGCGGCTCATCCGATTCGGATTGAAGCGCCTATCCCCGGGAAGTCGCTCGTCGGGATTGAAGTGCCGAACCAGTCAATTGCCCTCGTGACCTTGCGCGACATCCTCGATACGGAAGAATTCCGTCGCCGGAAATCTGATCTCTCGTTCTCACTCGGGAAAGATGTTTCTGGTCAGCCGTGGGTGGCGAATTTGGAACTGATGCCACACTTGCTGATCGCCGGTGCCACCGGGTCCGGGAAATCCGTTCAGATTAACGGCCTGATTATTTCGTTGCTGTATAGTAATTCGCCGGATGACCTCAAGCTGATCCTGGTTGACCCGAAGCGTGTCGAGTTATCACTCTACAATGACATTCCGCACCTGCTGACACCGGTGATTACTGAGACCACTAAAACGATTAATGCCTTACGCTGGGTGGTGTCAGAAATGGATCGACGTTATCAAGTCCTCCAGAACGCACGGAAGCGCAACATTGCCGCCTATCGTCAAGATGTGAGCGATGATATGCCGTACATCTGTGTGGTCATTGATGAATTGGCGGACCTGATGTCGGTAGCCGCCAATGATGTTGAAGGGATGATTGTCCGTCTGGCCCAAATGGCTCGGGCGGTCGGTATTCATTTGATCTTAGCGACGCAGCGGCCATCCGTTGATGTCATCACCGGATTGATTAAGGCCAACATTACCGCGCGCGTCGCCTTTAGTGTGGCCTCACAGATTGATTCGCGAACGATTCTCGATATGGCTGGCGCCGAATCGCTCCTGGGGAAAGGGGACATGCTCTTTATTTCGGCGGAACTTTCGAAACCGAAACGGTTGCAAGGCGCGTATGTGTCCGAAGCGGAAGTCGAGCGGGTGACGAGCTACCTGAAGGCGCGGGGCAAACCTGATTACATGGCTGAAGTGACCGAAAAGCAACCGGGTGCGCCGGGACAGGGGATTGATGATCTCGGTGAAGACGAATTACTTCCGGATGCAAAAGAGGTGATTGTCCAGTCGGGTCGGGCATCAACGACGTTACTCCAGCGCCGTCTGCGCGTTGGGTATGCTCGGGCGGCACGGATTATGGATCTCTTAGAGAAAGAAGGCTTCATTGGGCCGGGTGAAGGGGCGAAGCCACGCGAAATCTACGGCCGTTCGACCGAGCACCCACCGTTTGCGCAAGACCCGCGCGATTTGCCGACGGATACCGGCGACGATGTGCCGCTAGCGCCGGAAGAAGAAATTGAGGACGAGGAACCAGAAGATCCGGCGACCACCAACTCGAACCCCGCATGATGTTCACCAAGCGTCCGCTCGCGGGCCAGGAAACGCTCGGTGATCGGTTGCGGCAATTGCGTGAAGAGCGACGGGCGACCCTCGAAGAGGCGTCGAAGGCGGTGATTGTGCCGGCCAAATATCTTGATGCGCTTGAACGAAGCGCGTATACCGAACTGCCGGGCCTCGTCTACGCCCGGAACTTTGTGCGGCAATACGCGACGTGGTTGAGCTTGCCGGTGGAAACGGCGATGGAAAAGTTTGAGCAAGAATTTCAGGTTGTGCACGGTCGGCGTGTCGAATCACCGCGACTTGTGGCGCGAGCTAAAACCGAGTTTCCGTGGTATCTGCGTCATGGACGCTTCCTGATCGCTTCGGGGATTATCTTGATCGTCCTCACCTATCTTGTGATTCAGGCGGTACGCTTATTGCGTCCGCCGTTTATGGAGGTACTTCAGCCATCGACCGATATTTCCATTTCGGAAAACTCGATCGTGGTCAGCGGCCGTACTCAGCCCGGCGTTGAGGTCCGGATTAACAACCAACAGACGGATGTCGCGGCGGATGGGACGTTCGTCGAAACGGTTGACCTGCAAACCGGGTTGAATACCCTAAAGATAACCGGACAGCGAAAAATTAGTAAGCCGGCCGTCGTGGAACGACGGGTGTTGGTGGAGGCGAAGGAATAACCACGCGGGGGAAGTGGCTGGACAGCCAACCGTTTACTGTATCATGTGAAACTGAAAAAACGCTGAAAAATCCCGTTTCTTCGCTACGTTGAGCGGTTTTTTTGTAAAGCAAAAACCCCAGACCAGATGCCACCATCGCTTGCGCGACGATGGAATTGGTCCAGGGTATTGCCTGTATCTTTTACGATCCCCGGGGGGAGGGACGGTGCGGTTACTTGGTTCTGCTCTGGGCGAGGGGCCCAGGAAGGACGACGTTCTCGAAGACGATGGATCGGCCGATGACCTTGCCGACAGGGGCACCTGGTCGACGGCAGTAGACGAGATCGTAGGAGTCGTCTGCGTGTCCGTTGATGAAGATGCCGAAGCGGTCGCCGGCGTAGTTCATGTACGGCCTGGCCATCGGGTAGAGGACTTCATCGCGAATCGGCGTCTCGTCCATCAGGCGGACGTTCGGCCAGCGCGCGGCGTACTTCTTCAGGAAGTAGTCGTCGCCCGGCGAGCCGTAGGACGGCACGGTGCCGTCGATGAACGGGGTGATGGTCGCCGGCAGGGTGCCGTGCTTGAGCTGGTACTCGGTGATCTCCAGTGCGAGCTCGGTGACCGCCAGATTCTGCTGGCTTACCTCGAACTGGTGACGCAGGTTGGCGACCTCGATGTTCTGACTGCGGAACTGGGTTCCGATCCAGATCAGACCGAGGACCGCGAGAATGTAGAGAGCGACGATCTTCATGATTCCTCCGTACGGGCGGAAGTGGTCAGGCTTGGTGCGTCTAGCGCGTCGGGGTGACGCGGTAGATCACCGGGGCGATGATGCCGAGGGTGGAGGCGCGCCTAGTCCTTCATGAAGTTGTACTCCAGGTCGGACGGCGGTTCACCGTACTTCTTCTTCATCGCGGCGATATGCGTTTCACAGGCCATCGCACCGCCAGCGATCCCGACCGCCCGACCTTCGCCATTCCAGCGCGGGTCGAGCTTGCTGGTGACCCACCAGCTGCCTTCGCGAATTCCGAAGTCCATGTCTGTGTCCTCCTGATGGCGGTCGATTCTACTTCTGGCGGTAGACGAACCAGACCTCGTCCTTCCCGTTGATGGTGAAGACCGCCATCGTGACGTTGTCGATCTGGGTGCCGTGCTCGATGAGCCAGTGGTCCAGGTCGCCGGCGTTCTGGAAGACCTTCGCTCTGTAGCCTGGCTCCTCGCCCGGCTTGGGTGGAGGCTGGTAGCCCTGTTCCAGGCAAGGCACGATCACGGTTCGGGCCAGCGTCGCCGGGTCATCGGACTTGGAATTCGTCCGGATGGTAGCCGGTGGCGCGTAGCGGACGCGGTTCACGGGCACGTCGCCGCCGAACTGGTACTCCTGCAGGCGCTCCCATGATTCTGCGACCGCGCTCAGGGCCTTCCAGGTCGACGTGTAGCGAGTGCCGATGTTGGAAGACTCCTTGGCGTTCAGACCCTTCCAGACGACAGCCAGACACGGGTTGGTGGTGTCACTGCCAGCGGCCGGAAACACGAACAGGTTGTAGCGCAGGTCTCTGGTCCCCAGGGCACCGCGGTAAGGAGCGGGCTGGAGGGTAGCATACCCGTACAGGCGGAAGGCCCGCCGGTGACCGAGCGCGTTGACGACGGTGACGTTGAAGCCCTCGATTCGGGACTTGTAGTACCCGTCGATGGCGCCCTGGCTCGGCGTGGTGATGACACCGAGTGCCATGACCACGATCAGCAGGGTGATGCCGATGCTTGATTTCATGATTCCTCCGGGTTGAGGAGCTCCGTCACCTGCGCGATCAGTTCGCGCGGGCTGAAGGGCTTCGCCATGAAGCGGTGGGCGCCGGCCGCGCAGTACGATCGTCCGTCAACGTCCGAAGGCTCGGGCGTGGTCAGGACGATAACCTTGATATGCCGGAACGCGGCCCAGGCGACCGTTGCGGTGAGTAGCTCGGGTCCGTTGCCGCGGTTGAGACGCGGGTCGATGATGATGACGTCGGGCGACGTGCGCTTCAGCTCGATCAGCGGGTTACTTGACCGGCTGATGATGACGACTTCGAAGCCTTGGTGGCGACTCAGTCGGTAGTCGAGCAGATCCGCATGCTTCGGATCATCGTCGATGACGGTGATACGTCGTTTGTTAGTCATGCGCCCTCCGTGGCACGTAGGTGGTAGGAAAGACGAGGCGGCGTCCGGTGTAGTAGAGCAGTGCGACCATGGCGAGCGCCATGATGACACCGAAGAACTGATCGGGTGCCCAACTGCTTTGCCACTGGTTCCAGGTGCGGATGTTCACGAGCATGACCATCGCGAACCAGAAACAGCCGGTGTGAATGCCGTAGTCGCGTCGGTACATGATGCGAATCATCAGCACCGACGTGAGGACGGCGAGAGTCCACGCGCCGTAGATCATGAAGATGCTCGGCGCGCCTTCCACCAGCTCATTGTAGCCCTCGGCGCCGTCGGGGAACCATTCCCAGAACTGGTTTTGCCAGTTCCAGAGAGCGGCGCCGATGACGGCGAGAGTGAAGGCGGCGAAAAGACGAGCGATGCCGAACGCATACTGCTTGAGAGTCACGGGACTCCTCCGTTTTTTATGACCGGGCGAGGGAGATCACCGGTCGTTGTCAATGGTCGACGCGACCCTCGCTTGAACTCACCAGTCTAATGAGCAGAAAAGACTGATGAGTCCAAGTGAAGATCCGGCGGCGGACTCGCGTGTTACTGCGAGTCCGCCGTCAGAGTGCGGGTTGAATATCTTCTACCACCGACTAGGGTCTTTGACCTTCGTCCAGTCGATGTTCTTCGGACGCGTTCGCCAGACGCCGATAGCGTAGATGGCGAGCATAGCCACCGCGAGAATGTCCGACCACTTCATGGGTTGGCCTTTCCGCGGCAAGGGGGGGGTGGTGTTACGCGGCCGCTTGGCCGAGTTCCTTCTCGAGGGTAGCGATCCGATAGCGCAGTTTCTCGCGCTCCCGTTCGCCGCCTTCGCCTTCCCGATCGTTCTCGTTCAACTCCGCGAGGAGTCGGTCGAGATCGGCCTGGATCTCTGTGCGCGTGCGCATGTCGTTCTCCTCTAGAGTTGCGGCCAGCGGAAGAAACAGTTCAGGAGCAACAGGATGCCGATGATCTTGCCGATCAGCGTGATGACGTAGCGCGCGATCTCGGTTTCGTGGCCGAGGTCGTACTCGAACGTCCGATGATCGCCCATTTCCTTGTTCAGGGCGGTCGCGATGCGCTTCAGCGACGAGATGGTGTTGCCGCAGTGCGTGGCCATACTCAGACCGAGCACTGCCGCCACGACGCCGGCCATCCAGCCGAGCGTGTAGTTGTGCCACACGTGGTTGGTGACCCAGGCGACGGGAACCATCAGGATCGCGATCATGAAGAAGATCGTGAAGATGATGAGTTCGAGGCGGAAGACTTCGTACTGCTTGAGCAGTGAGCGGATGTAGATCTCATCCTGATCCATTTGCACTCCTCGGCGGCTTGAGCCGCGAATGGGTAGTGGCGTGGACAGCGAGTCCGTTTCGAAGATATTCGTGAGAGTTAAGGTGCGACTCTCGTTTGAAGGTTTCAATGGTTGAAACTCTCAAACGAGAGTCCCAGTACCGGCTGTCCTTGTCGGACTTCCGGTACTGGGATGATCTCATCTACATCTAGATGAACTCGTACTTCGGGCCGTTGGCGAAGATGGCGCGCGTGTACCAGCGACGACCCTGTTGGTCGAAGTACTGCAGGTCGACACGCTCGACGCCCTCGGAACGGTCCGGCAGGTAGCTGAAGTTCAGCTTACCTCGGCAGGCCTTGCCGCCGGTGTCCTGGTGGCACTCGATACGCTGGCCGCTGTCGGGATCGTTGAACTCGAGGTAGTCCTTCGAGAACATGCTCATGACCTCGAAGATGCTCCGCGGGAGCTGACCGTTGTTGTTGACTCGGAAGTTCTCGACCTTGTCAGCCATCCGGTTCATGGTGTTGACCAGGGACTCGTGCCGATGCCCGGCCTGGCTCCGTACGAGCTGCGTCTGAGTCTCCTTGAGCCGACGCAGAAGGTACGTGCTGTACATGGCGGCGGCAACACCGAAGATAGCGAGGATGAACACGGAAATGCTCATGAAGTCTCCCATGCTTGACCGGATCTATCCGGGGCGGGTTGGAGTGGCGAAGACGACGAGTTTATTGTAGATGAGAGTAGAAAGAACAAACTCTATCTCTCGCATAACGTGACCACGTGGTGATCAGGTTGTGCGAGAGGCCCGGAACCACTCCTTCCGATCTTGTCGGGAGTTTGGTTCTGGGCCGAACGAAGGTGCTCTCGCGGAATGCCTAGTAGGTGCGCGTCTCGGCGCGATTGGTCTCGCGGTGGAGCGAGACGGCCAGCCAGAGTACGCCGGTTCCGATCACGGTGACGAACAGCGCGGCCGGGAAGAGGCGGGGGTCGGCACTGTAGTCCTTGATGGCCGAGTAGACGCCGTAGAGGCCGAGCGCCGCGATCGCCGTCCCGAAAACGGACAGGACCGCGGACAGCATGTGACGACCGAACTTCTGGTCAGGCGTGAGGCGGAGCGTCGACATGGATTCCTACCTTTCGGTGAGGGGCGGGTGATACGAAAAAACGCGTTGCGGCGACAAATCCCGGAGCAGGTTTATCACAACAACGCGTTTTTCACATATCGTGTCCGACGTCTGCTCACGTGGCACGAAGCGGGTATATTTAAAGAACAGTAGATTATACGCTTGGCGGCGAAAAATGTCAAGAGTAAGGGCGTGGCGACGGATCGTATTTGGCTAATTATAGCCAAAAAAACCCAGCCGAAGCTGGGGGTAGGGTGGGGTTCTTGGGCCCTGCTACTTCCGAATTTCGGCGAGCAGGCGCGTCAGCGCGAATTCTCGAGCGCGAGACGGATTGGGGGACTTGCCGCGAGTGAGGCATCCGTTCAGCTTGGCCGTGCAGTGGTAGACGGCGTTCCTCGGACCACCGCGTCGACGATTCTGGATCCGTGGTACCGGGTAGCCGTGTTGACGGGCGTAGATGACGAGTGCGGCCCACGGATTGAGGCGGCGGCCGTTGACGGTCGTAGGTGTGACCTCCAGCAGATCCTCCGGTCGGTGGTCGTTCCCTTGGTCAGTTGTGACCTCATGGCCGTTCGTGACCGGGATGGTCGTTGGCAGGGGATGTCTCAGCACGTACGGCAGGTACCGTTCGATGACGTAGGCCTCAGCCGCAGCGACTCCTTGGTGGCGGTCGATGATGGCGAGGACGCACTCGAAGGTTGTGCCGAGAGTGTGGTCAGCTTTCCGTGCGTTGCGGCGCGATCCCGTCAGTTGGCGAGCGAGATTCGCGACGCCGATGTGGCCGAGATAGGTCGCCATGCACCCGTTCGTCGTGACATGGTCAACCCACGTCGGGTCGAGACCATGCGCCGATCCGTTCTTATTGAACCAACGTCGAAGCGCGAGCTCAACGATCGAATCGCCGATGAACGAGAGCGCTTTCCGAGTGTCTTCGTAGGGCAGTGGGTGACGTTCGCCCGACTGGCCGGTGATGATGATCCGGATCCAGTCAGTCGACAGGTCGGGTAGCCCAAGCTGCGTCCTGATGACGCCGAAGAGCGCATTTCGCGTCGATCCATTTGCGGTTCCCAAGGTGCACTCCTTGTGTGTCGGTCCGTGCTACGGGAGTAGAACGGTGCTCCTGCCTCAAGCCTAGGCTCGTTTCGCGGTATCGTCAAGGATACTTTCGGTATGTGGAAAACTGGTATTTACGGTTCGGTTATTATTCCCCGGCTCGCGGGCCGGGGCAGGCTAAACCTTAGAAAATCAGGGTCTTGACGCTTCGGTTATTATTCGGGTATCATATATATATTAGTCCCGACTGAGCCCGATAGTGGCTAGACGGAGACACTAACCGAAAGGAAAAACATATGGCCAAAGGCCACAAGGCGTCCGCTTCTTCACCGGCGGGCAAGGAAAAAAATGATGCCGCGTTAGCCGCGATCGAGCGGATTCGCGAGCGCTTTGGTGAGGGATCGATCATGAAGTTCAGTGAAGCCCGGGCGACTGATGTCGATGTCGTCAGTACGGGTTGCTTGTCGTTAGATCTGGCGTTGGGTGTTGGTGGTGTGCCACGCGGACGGATTATTGAAATCTTTGGACCGGAAGCGTCGGGAAAAACAACACTCGCACAGCATATCGTAGCCGAGGTACAGAAGGCGGGTGGGACGGCGGCCTTCGTTGACGCCGAACATGCGCTTGATCCAAGCTATGCCAAGAAAATTGGGGTGAATGTCGATGATCTTTTGATCTCACAGCCAGATTCCGGCGAGCAGGCTCTGGAGATTGTCGAAACCTTGGTGCGATCGAACGCCGTGGACGTGGTGGTTGTTGACTCGGTGGCGGCGTTAACGCCAAAAGCGGAAATTGAAGGTGAGATGGGCGACTCACACATGGGTCTGCAAGCGCGGCTGATGTCGCAGGCGTTACGGAAGCTGACGGCCATTGTGTCCAAAACACGAACGATCATTATCTTCATCAACCAGACGCGCATGAAGATCGGTGTCTTCTTCGGAAATCCGGAAACCACGACCGGTGGGACGGCCTTGAAGTTCTACTGTTCGGTCCGAATTGAAGTTCGCCGCATTGGTCAGCTGAAACAGGGTGACAAGATTGTCGGGAACCGGACGAAAGCAAAAGTGGTGAAGAATAAAGTCGCCGCGCCGTTCCGCCAAGCCGAATTCGATATCATGTACAATCAAGGGATCTCGCTGGTCGGTGACGTGCTTGATACGGGATTGCTCTACGGTGTTTTGCAGAAGTCCGGAAACACCGTCAGCTTTGGAGAAACGAAGTTTGGTGTTGGCCGTGAGGCGTGCAAGCAGTATTTGCAAGACAACGCCAAGGTGATTAACGAGATTCGAGAGGCGGTCTTGAGGGTAGCTAAGGAGCGCCAGGCCGAAGACGACCTGTCCGGCCGTGCGCCGAGCGTGCCCGAACCGGAGGCGGCGGCTGAGGCACCGGTGACGGAATAGTCAGAAACAAAAACGACGGCCAAGCGGCCGTCGTTTTAGATTATTCGGCATTACTCGGCCGCTCGTTCTGCGTACTCGCCGGTTTCAGTATTGATACGAATGACCTCGCCCTGTTTGATAAAGGCTGGAACCTTGATCGTCACACCGGTTTCCATTTTCGCCTCTTTCAGGACATTCCCGGTGGTGTCACCGCGAACCACGTCGGATGTTTCGACTACCTGCAGATCAACCTTTTTTGGGAGTTCAACGGTGATGGGTTTGCCCTCGAAGTTTACCAGCTGGTATTCTTGGCCGTCTTTCATGTAGTGCAGCTGTTCTTCACACATGTCTTTGGGCAAGGTGATTTGTTCGTATGATTCGTTATCCATGAAGTGGACACCAGTTTCGTCGCTGTACAAATAACTCGCTTTAGAACGGGCGACATCCGCTTCTTCGATTTTGTCGCCGTGCTTAAATGTTTGCTCGAGAATCCCACCCGTTATCAAGTTCTTGAGCTTGGTACGGCGAACCGGTTTGCGCTGTGCGGTGCGCATGAAATCTGACCACAGACAGATATACGGTTGGCCGTTCATTTTGACGAGCGTTCCCACTCGAATATCATTCATGTCCATCATACGCCGAGAGGTGGGGGATTAGAGAACGACGAACGGCAGAATAGCCATAATTCGGGCGCGTTTGACCGATTGGGTCACAATGCGCTGGTGTTTGAGGCAGGTACCACTCCGACGACGCGGGAGAATTTTTCCGTAGGCCGATACAAAGCGCTGCATCAGACGAGCATCTTTATAGTCGAGTTCGTCGAGCGCATTTTGACACAGGTAGCAGCTCCGTTCACGAACGATGACTTGAGGTTTCTGGCGTTGCATACTTAGAAGGGGATATCATCAATGTTAATCTCAGCTTCGGTCGGCGTCTCGTCGGCCTTGGCTTCGGCAGGGGCAGCCGCTTCGGCTGGTGGGGCGCCGGCGCTGCCTTTGGCGTCAAGCAGGATGACGCTCTCAGCGATAATTTCAGTCCGATACTTTTTTTGTCCGCTTGGGTCATCCCATGAACGGGTTTGCAAGCGTCCTTCGGCATAGACTTTCGAACCTTTGCGGCAATAGGTGCTGACGGTTTGGGCAAGTTGGGCCCATGCGACGACGTTGTGAAACTCGGTCGCTTCTCGCATTTCATTCGTTTGCTTGTCTTTCCAGCGGCGGGAGGTGGCAATGGAGAATGAAACGACGGTTTGGCCGGATGGTGTGGTACGGCTCTCTGGATCGCGGGTGATGTTCCCGAGAACCATGGCGCGGTTGAGGCTAAATCCCATAGAGGTGTATCGCTAAGGAATTAAATATCGACCTGTTTAGACTCGAAGATTTGTTCGAGTTTCTCATCGAGCTTCTGCTTCTCGACTGGGGCAGATTCTTCCGCTGTTGGTGTACTCACTGGGACCGGAGACTCGGCGGCTACGGACTCAGCCTGTTCTTTCTCACGGGCCGCTTCGCGCTTGGCCGCAATTTTTTCGCGGAGCGCAATTTCGGCGGCGAGCTCCTCAGGTGTTTTGACGCGCTTGCTGACAATCTGATGTCGTAAGACGGACTCGTGTAAGCGAAGGGTCGTATCGAGCTTCGCGAGGGATGTCCCTTCAATATCAAACTCGGTCAGATCGTAATATCCATGGCGGATATGTTTAATTTCGTAGGCGAGCTTTCGCTTGCCCCAAAATTCATGCAGGGTGATATTTGCGCCCTGTTGCTTCAGGACTTCCTGAAGGGTATTGACGGTTGCCTGGGCCTCTTCCTCGGTTTGGGTGCCGGGGTAGATAGCCAGCAATTCGTAGTGTTCAATCATAGACGGTAGTGTCAGTCTGGTGATCTAGGAATAAAAAAGCGATGAACGCGCGGATCCCGAAAAAATTGGATTTCGGGAGTCCCGATTCGACGATCGAGACACATTGCATCGAGCCGGTCAACCCTATCATACCGATAAAAAACGTGCAAGTTTGGCCGAAAACAGCTATACTGCGCCCATGAGTCAACGCTATCTTGTCGCGATCGGTCGTGAACCGGAGCTTTCTATCGCCGAGTTGGAATCTCTTTTTCTGCCGCACGGAACCGTCGAAGCCTTAACGCCGGAAGTCGTTTTGGTTCAAACAACCCGCGTCCTTGAACCCACGTTTCTTGATCGATTAGGGGGAGCGATCAAGTTGGCGACGGTGGTGGAGGATTTCGTGGGGCGCGATCCATTTGGCGAACTGGCGCCTTGGCTGACATCGGCTTCCTTTGCCGAACTGCTCCAGCCAGAGGCTCGCGATATCGGATTTAGTATGTATGGAGCTACGCAGCGAATGAAGTCGCGGTTTACGGCTCTGACCTTTGAAACCAAGAAGGCCTTGCAGGCCGCGGGACGTCGGGTCCGTATTGTCACCTCACGTGAACCAACACTGTCAGCTGTGACCGTTCATCGTCAGGGGCTCTTGAAGCATGGTCATGAATTTTTGATTGTTGTGGCGAACGAACGATGTTATGTTGGCCGGACCATTGCCGTCCAAGACTATCAATCATATAGTGTCCGTGATTATGGACGTCCAGCGGCTGACCCGCGCCGCGGCATGATCCCGCCGAAACTAGCCCAGATGATGCTCAATATCGCCCGGGTCACGCCGGAAGATGTTATTGCGGATCCATTTTGTGGGGTCGGAACTATTCTCCAAGAAGCGGCCTTGATGGGGGTGCGCGAACTCCATGGAAGCGACATCGATCTGGAAGCAATTAAAGCGGCCCAGGAAAACATGCGCTGGCTGGTTAAGGAGTACCCGCAGTTACACTTGAATGTCGAGATTACCCGTCGCGATGCGCGCCAGATGAATGCGCGACCGACGGTGATTGTGACGGAACCTGATCTCGGACGGCCCCTGCGTGGTCATGAGCCGCGGAGTTTTTTACAGCATGAGGCGCAACGACTGGAGCAATTGTATGCCGAAGCGTTTACAGCTTGGAGCCGCGCCATGCCGGTGGGTGGGCGCGTGGTCATGGTGTGGCCGCAAATGGTGGTTGGGGATGAAGTAGTCGATATTGATCTCCGACGTCACGTTGACCAATGCGGGTTTGTTCAGCAGTCATTGATCAGTCAGCCGAATGCGACGCAGTTTCGCGTCCATGATCGTTCCGTCTTGACCTACGCCCGTGAACAGGCAAAAGTTCGCCGGTGTATTCGGTGGTGGGTGAAGATGCGCTCGGTGACGATCTAGACGTTGACGCGGAAAAAGACGACGTCGCCATCTTGCATGACGTACTCTTTGCCTTCAATGCGTAATTGGCCGGAGTCCCGTGATGCGTCCCATGAGCCAGCTTGCCGTAGAACATCATAGGTCACAATCTCGGCGCGAATAAAGTGTTTTTCAAAATCGGTATGAATGACGGCCGCGGCCTGTGGTGCTTTCGTGCCACTGGTCACAGTCCAGGCGCGTGTTTCATCGGCGCCGGTGGTCAAAAAGGTGATCAGGTTGAGGGCTCGATAGGCCATGGTAATTAGCCGGTTGAGGCCAGACTCGGGTAGGCCAAGGTCGCGCAGATAGGCGGTGGCGTCTTCTGGCCCGAGGTCGACGAGTTCTTGTTCGACTTTGACGGCGACGACGATGGTTCGGTCAGGCGGCAGGTCGTGTTCGGCAGCGTTGGCCGTGGCCACTTGGTCCTCGCTCACGTTGAGCACATACAATAACGGTTTCAGGGTCAAGAGGCCGAGTGACTTGATAGTAAATTGCTCGTCGACTGTTAGGGCGAGGTCACGCGCGGCGTGTCCTTCGGCGAGGTGGCGATGGAGGCGTTGGAGTAACTCGAGTTCGACGCCTTGTTCCTTCGTTAGCCCGGCTTTTTTTGCTCGTTCGAGCGTTTCGACTCGTTTTTCGACGACTGTTAAGTCGGCCATCGCCAACTCGATATCAATGGTGGCGCTGTCGTTTTTTGGGTCCACTTTCCCAGCAACATGAATAACGTTTGGGTCGTCGAAGGCGCGAACCACCTCGGCGATGGCGTCGACTTCACGGATATTCGCTAAAAACTTGTTACCGAGCCCCTCACCTTGGTGCGCGCCTTTGACGAGGCCGGCAATGTCGACGAATTCGATCGTTGTTGGGACGGTTTTCGCTGAGGCATGCATCTTCGTCAGCGTCTCGAGGCGTGGATCGGGGACAGCGACTACGCCAACGTTTGGGTCAATTGTGGCGAACGGATAATTTGCGACGTCAACCTGTTTTTTTGTCAGGATTTGGAAAAGAGATGATTTTCCGACGTTCGGCAGGCCAACGATACCAATTTGGAATGACATATATATAGATTTGGGAGATCAAGTGTGCCACCACGCATCATCGATGTAGGCGGAAACGTGACAAATCAAGTTCGTGCCTATCCTAGCATGGCTGCTTTTCCACTGTCGATACCTAGACAAACGTTAGGTCGCGGGTGTAGCGTTATGAGGTCCACTCGACGTTTTTCACGTTTTGGAGGGCCCGATAACGCACCTTGGTTCAAGTGTCCACCGGATTGGCACTTACGTCATGCGTCAGGGAGACGGTATGGCACGTGTCCATGAACTCTTTGCAGAGTTGCAGACGGAGGTGATCGACGAGGTTGGTCGTCCATTCGCCCAGCAACTTCTGGATGAAGCGCAGGCGGCGCTGGAGAAGGAACGGTGGAAAGAATTCCACCATCACATCGACCAGCTCGAATCCGAACTCGCCGAACGTGAGATTCCCGGCAGCTCGACCTGTATCGACATCCTCAACCACTTCGCGGTGGTGGCGGCCTAACCAGCCGCCTCTATTTTTTTGTGACGAGATTTTGGAGTAAGAAGGCGATGGTCAGCGGCCCAACTCCACCCGGGACAGGACTGACGGCTCGGATGTCAGTGTAGACACGGGCATCGACATCACCGTGAACGCGACCCTCACGAGTTCGGATGCCGCCATCAACCACAACTGATTGTGGGGAGAGGTGTTCGGGTCGGAGCATCGGGCCGCGACCGCGGAATGTAATGATGGCCCCGGCGTTTTTACTGCTGGGAGGGATTCGGCGATGTGCGGTGTCTGTTTGGACACGGAATCGATGCTGTTGAAGCAGACTAACAAAACGTTGGCGAAGCGGTGAGGGGTTCGCGAGGAGCAGGCATGTTTTTTTTAACGGGCGACCGGCGAGAAGACAGTATTCCATGGCCCGAAGAAATGGCGGCGCGAATGATGAGTCTGCCCGCAGGCCGTCGATATCTTGGGCTGGTGGGATGGCCTGGATGACCGCCGCGGTTTCGAGGTGAGATGGAAGTGGTAATTGGAGGAGCAGACCTGCATCTGGATGAGCGACGGCAAGTTTCCGGATCGTTGCCGTTAAAGTCTTTTGGGCGACCCGGGCGGAGACACGAACCGATTTTGTACGCAGCCCGATGCTGGTGGCGGCTCGCTCTTTCATGGTGACGTATAACTCTGAGTCTGGTCGATTACCGACGATGATTGTTATCAGGAATGGCTTGTGCGGTCGTAAGACGACTCGCTTTTTGAGTCGAGCCAGT
The DNA here is from genome assembly GCA_964397195.1 of uncultured Gammaproteobacteria bacterium. GTDB lineage: Bacteria > Patescibacteriota > Patescibacteriia > SBBC01 > CAIJZX01 > CAYNGY01. Next base: position 62,144 of record CAYNGY010000002.1, read on the forward strand.
ATCGTATGTGCGGCGTGTCGTCCGTCAATAATGTTCGTTTTCATACACGGCGATGCGGATAGATCGGGCGTTTTTTGGCCAGAGCCAGCACATCAGCCCGTAGTTTTTTTGTTTGGAGCGGCGTTGATGCCGTGAGCGCACTGACGATAATGCGGCTGAGGCGTGCTGTGTCGCGGATGGTAAATCCGCGAGTGGAGATACCGGGCGTACCGAGCCGGAGCCCCGACGGGTCGCGCGGCGGGCGCGGGTCGTTGGCGATGACGTTCTTATTGGCAATGATCCCAACTCGCTCTAAACGGCGTTCGGCTTCCAATCCGCTCATCCCCAGTGGCGTGACATCGACGAGTAACAGGTGGGTGTCGGTGCCGCCACTGGAAAGCCGCAGGCCGGCGGCAATCAAAACCCGTTCCATGGTTTTGGCATTTGCTAGGACTAGCCGTTGGTATCGGCGGAAGGCCGGGGTAGCGGCCTCGGCGAACGCCTGAGCTTTGGCGGCAATTTGTTGATCGAGTGGGCCACCTTGGATGCCCGGCATGACGGCTCGGTCGAGAGCGGGGCCAAACTCTTTTTTGGCGAGGATGACCGCGCCACGCGGCCCGCGAAGTGTTTTGTGCGTAGTGAACGTGACCACGTCGGCGCTCGGGAATGGACTCGGCAGGAGCTTCGCGGCGACTAACCCCGCGGTGTGGGCAATATCGGCGAGATGGAGTGCTCCAACCGCGCGGGCGATGCGTCCAATTTTGGCGAAATGAATTTGTCGCGGGTACGATGATGCTCCGGAGACGATGAGTTTTGGTTTCCACGTCCTTGCCAGACGAGCGATGGCTCGATAATCAATCTGTCCTGTCTCGGTTAGGCCATAGTGTTTGAATCTGTACAGCTGGCCAGAAATATTTCGAGAAAACCCGTGAGTCAGGTGGCCGCCGGATCGAAGATCCATGGCGAGCACGCGATCGCCGGGCTTGAGGAGGGCGGCGTAGACTGCCAAATTAGCAATGGCCCCGGCATGCGGTTGGACATTGGCGTATTCCGCCCGGAAAAGTTTTCGGACACGAGAAATCGCGAGACGTTCAATAGCGTCAATCTGCTCGTTGCCGCCATAGTAGCGGTTTCCCGGGTATCCCTCGGAGTATTTATTGGTCAGGACGGATCCGGAAATATCGAGTACTGCTTCGGAGGCAATATTTTCCGACGGAATAAGCGAAATAGTTTCTTGTTGACGACGGAGCTCAGTCGTCAGGATGCGTTTCAGTTGCGGGTCAATTGATGTTGGCATGGGAACGTCGTGAACGGATAATCCAGAGACTTGCGGCGAGGATGATGACGATGGCGCTCGTTACCAGCGGCAAGCGCAGACCGAAGAGTATTGGGACACGATCAATTCGAAGTGACTCGACGCCCATGCGGAGGAAGGAGTAAAGGATGAAATACATGAGCGCAATGCTACCAGGTTGGAACCATCGAGTGGTCGGGCTTGATGCCTGCGATCGCCGATTCCAAACGGTGCGGAGCATAAAGAAAATGACGACACAGCCGATCGACTCATACAGGAAGGTGGGGTGATAAAAGGCGACCTGTTCGTAGCCGGGTAATCGGTGCGGCGGATCGATAAGTAATTTCCAGGCCATATTCGTTGGTCGGCCGTACAGTTCTTGGTTAAAGAAGTTGCCCCAACGGCCGATGGCTTGTCCAAGCGGTATGCTCAGGGCGATGAGATCGAGGATGGTCCAGGTGTTCAACTGTTTTCGCCGTGACATGTACCAGGCGACAAGAAGCCCGGCAATCATGGCGCCGTGAATAGCTAATCCGCCATTCCAGACTTGCAATATGCGCCACGGGTGTTGGGCGTAGAAGGTCCACTCATTCGTGACATGATACAGACGCGCACCAATGAATCCGCTGACGATGAGGACGATGAACAGGTCGGTTACCCACGGTGCGGCGAGGTTGGCTTTTCGGCCATATTTCCGAAGTATGCCATAACCGATTAGCGCTCCGAGGGCCATGAGGATGCCATACCAGTGGATTTGGAAAGGCCCACTGGCCATAAAGACGGACGGCGGTGTCCAGGTCGAGAGAAACATCACCGAAGAGTATACCACACCATTCGCCAAGCGTTTTGGCAAGTGGTACTATACGAACTGTAACCCCGTTCGACTCCATATATAGGAGGGAAGTATCAAATGCCGGGCGGGCGGAAACTGACACCATGCACGAAGAACGTGAATCCAACGATTTGGAAATCTTGGCCGCCGCTCAGCGCGGTGACCAATCGGCCGTCCGCGCCCTCTATGATCGGTATGCAACCTTCGTCTTTCATTGGGTTGCCCGGCGGGTCGATCGCCGTGAAGATGCCGAAGATTTAACCGCGGATATCATGTTACGCATGGTCGAGGCACTACCGACAGCAAAACCAACTGCTACCTTTAAGGCCTGGCTCTTCGGCATCGGTCGACATGTGCTGGCTGATTTTTGGCGAACGACGTATCGCTTGCCTGAAGCTGAGCTAATCCCGGAGCTACTCGGTGCCCCTGGCGATGAGCCCGATCCACAGGATGATGGGAGTCTGCGGGCAAAAGCGGAGGAAGTAATTGCACAGTTGCCTGACCAGTATCGAGCGGTTCTCGAACACCGTTTTTTTCATCTCCATACCATAGCCGAGACAGCGACGGCGATGGCCACCTCAGAGGGGAACGTCAAAGTTCTCCAGTATCGCGCTCTCAAAAAAGCCGCTGAATTAGCTGCACGCGTATGAGCAACCCACACGACCAGATTAACGATTACCTCGAATACATCGCCGGTCGCCGTAAAAAGGCACCGTCTCTATCCGTCGAGGATCAGGATGTTCTGAGGGCGATGCATTTATTGCGCCATGCACGGCCACACACCGATCCCCGTCCAGAATTTATTTCCACCTTAGGACAGAAAGTTATGAGCCAACAGCCGCGGCCACAGACGTTATCGAAAAAACAAGTAGTTCATGCAGCACCAACGTGGTCGGTATCTTGGTGGTGGCTACGGTTAGCGCCAGTAATGGCGACGGCGGCGATTGTCTTGGCAATGGTACAGCTCCCGGCCGGGGTCAACGACTTCAACTGGACGCTTTTCCGAAAGTCAGTGATTCAGGAAGCATCGGCGGCGACGATTACCTTGGTGGCGGCCGATACGACTGCCACGGGTATTTCGCCGACAACTGCTTTCGTGGTGACAGGCAAAGATGGGACGTTGACCGAAGAGATGGTCAGGAAGAATCTGGTGTTTTCGCCAACGATTGATGCCGAGATTCAGGCGGCGGGTGATAATACCTACCGACTCATCCCAAAGACCGCCCTCGATCAGTCGGTGGTGTATGCGGCGACGTATGCTGGACAAGCGAAGGCAACGGATGGGACGCTTCAGGCCCGAAATTATTCATGGGCCTTCCAAGTCCGCCGTGATTTTATTGTGATCGGGACGTACCCACGCGACGCCGCGACCTATGTTGAGATCACATCCGGGTTGGATATCACATTCTCGAGCGGAGGTGTCAGCGTTAAGGATTTTGAAAAAGCACTTTCCATAGTGCCGGCCACGCCCCATACGATTGAGATTCACGGCCGGACGATGTCGATTATACCGAAAAACCCGTTACAGGAGCGCACTATCTATACCGTGACGATTAAGGCCGGGCTCCACCCGGACAAAAGTACGATGTCGCTAGCTGATGATGTAGTGACGCGGTTCGAGACCGGCACGAAAGACGGGTCGGGAACGACAACAGCGTTTCATTCACGATCTGCATTTGAGACCGTCGCACCAGGGGATTCGATTTACTTCTCCGACAGCGCTGTTCCGGGCGACGCGTCAAACGGAACAAAGGACTGGAAAACCAGTTACGAGTTTGCGATTTATTCATTCCCGTCGCTCGAGACCTTCAAAAAAGCTATTGAAACGCGGTTAGAACATGCGTTCGGCTGGGCATCGTTCAATGAGATGCCATTAATGACGGTGACAGGATTAAGTAAGGTGGCGACCGTGAAGACTGTTTCGCATGACGGCGTGATGAGCTTGCCAAAATCTTTTGCGCCGGGCGCATATGTGGCCGAGACAATGGTTGGCGGGGTGCGGACGCAAATGCCGTTCATCGTATCGGATATTAGTAACTACACCATGTCCACAGCCACCGATACGGTCGTGTGGGTCCATCACCTTTCCACCAAAAAACCGGCGGTCGGCGCAACTATTACCTTGGCCGACAATACCACCGTTAAGACGGATCAAGAAGGATTGGCTCGTTTCCCAACGCCAAGCGCTCTCGGACAGTCTGGCGCACCAAATATGGTGGTTCGCATCGCCGTTGGAACAACTGAAACGCTCAGCGTTCTTGCGGCTTCAAACTCGGGCTCAATATACTACGGCCGGAATTACACCAGCCTTGATAACTACTGGGCGTACCTGACAACCGATCGTAGCCTGTATCGTCCGACTGATACGGTTCACTTTTGGGGGTTACTACAACCACGAGACACACGCGCAGCGGTCGAGAAGGTCAGCGCGCGCTTAGTGGTGACGAACTGGGATCGGGGTGGAGCGGAGACGGTGATGAAAGAGGTGCCCGTGACGTTAACCGCCGACCATACATTTATCGGCGAGATCCCGCTTCGTGAAGCTTCAGTTGGTTGGGGCAAGGAATTGCGGATCTATGTCGGCGAGCAATGGGTCATGACCCGCTATCTTGATGTGCAGGTATTTCAGACCCCGGCGTATCAGCTGAGCGTCACATCAGACAAGCCGGCAGTCTTTGATAACGAGGAAGTGACCTGGACGGTTCGGGCCTCGTTCTTTGATGGTACGCCGGTCCCAAATCTCAAAGTAAAATTGACCACCAACGGTGAATATACACTGACGACAAATGCTGCCGGTATGGTCTCGAAGAAAGTTCGGTTGACCATGGCACAGGGCGGATCGGCATCAGCGGTTCCCGTGGATGACGCGACGAATAATATTCAGGGGTGGGGCTATGTGACGGTTTATCCGGCCGCGCGTTCCATTATCGCTACAAGCTCGACGACGGATTCGACGGTTAAAGTATCTGGAACCGTACGGACGGTAAACCCAACGAAAGTTGATATGGCCGCTAGCAATCCGTTCGCGGCAGTTGTAGGCGATCCGGTGGCGAACGCTACGGTTCACGTGCGCCTGATCAAAACAACCTATACGGCGGTGAAAAACGGTCAGGTCTATGATTTCCTGACGAAACAAGTCGTGCCGAAGTATCAATATACTTCGAGTGAAGCCGATAGAGAGGCCTTAGATGTGGTGACCGATGGTGACGGAAAGTTCCAATACACATTTACCGCTGAGGATTTGTCGGGCTATCGTGTTGAGTTAACAACTACGGATGAGGCTGGGCGGACAGAGTCGCAAACGCTGTTCCCATGGTTTTCTTATCCGAGTGACGCCCCGGCATTTTCCCTGACAACTTTCCAGCCATTGAACACGCCGTGGAAAGTTGGTGATGCGGTGACGCTTTCGATTGTCGGAACAAAAAAACAGGAAGAGGCGCCGAAGCATCTCGCGTATCTCTACATGCTGAGCCAACGCGGACTGAAAACGGCCGACGTCAGCGCAAAATCAACGCTCGATCACATTTTTACTGAAGCTGATGTGCCGAATGTGAGCGCTCGCGCCGTTGTGTTCACGGGTACCGGATATAGTGAACTGAACGAGCAATTTTTCAACTTTGATTCAAGTACGCGGGCGTTAGCGGTGTCCCTCACGACCGATCAAAAGAGTTATGAACCAGGCGAGACGATTACTGCACATGTGAAACTGCGTGATGCGGATGGTGCCGGGGTGGCCGGACGGGTGAATGTTCGTGCGGTCGATGAAGCCATTACGAATCTGCAGTACGATTGGGGCAATGACACCCCGCTGACAAGCCTCTACCGAAACGTCTCAAGCGGTGAATACGGGAGCTATGTTAGCCATCAAGCGTTTGGCCGGAATGATGTGATGGCCGAAGGTGGGGGTGGTGGCGATCGCATCGACTTTAAAGATGTCGCCCATTACTCCGAAGTACAAACTGATGCGGCTGGAAACGGCACGGTCACGTTCGTCGCGCCGGATAACATCACGTCATGGCGCATGGTCGCACAGGCTATTAGCCCTGATCGACGGGCTGGTACGGCCACGACCCTCGTGGCAGTCACCCGGCCAATCTTTGTTCGACCGGATGTCCCGACGGTGATCTTGGCTTCGGATGTCGTTGACGTTCAAGCAAGCGTCTTTGGCTCGGCGGTTACGTCTGGTGATACGACCAATATTACCTTTTCCATTGTTGGGCAGACGGGGACGGAGAAAACCGTTCACGGAAAAGTGTTTACCCCTCTGCAGTATCGATTGCCGAAACTCCCGGTTGGTTCATACCAGGTGCGCATGTCCGCCTCGGCGAAAGGACATGTCGATTCGGTTGTCATGCCATATCGGGTGACGACGACGACCCTGACAACGGCGGTCACCAGTGTTGCTCTATTGGAGAAAAACGAGACACCGCTGTTGAGCACTTCAGATCGGACCGATATTGGGATTGGTCAGGCGGATCGGATGTTTGCGTACGCCGCATTGGATCGTCTGCTCTGGAATTCCCAACTGCGTCTGGATGATGCAGTAGCGTCGAGTATGGCGGCGACGCTCCTCCGCGAACACTTTAAAAAAGATTACGGTACCTCGGTCTATGACCCGCTCACATTTTTAACGACGAGTGGTGTCGCGCTCTACCCGGTTGGGAGTAACGATCTTGAATATGGCTCGCTCGCGGCGACTGATACGGCGATGGCGGCATATCGTGGCCAGCTTGTGATATGGTTCCGATCGGCACTCGATAATCCGAAGACGAATACGGAGCAGGCCATCTATGCGCTCTACGGGTTGGCACAGCTCCATGAGCCGGTCTTAGATCAAATCCATCAATATCTCGATCTCGAGGGGATTACCGATCAAGAACGTCTAACGTTAGCCTTGGCGCTTGAGACCTTGGGTGCCCGTGAAGAAGCGCGTCCGATTGCGACGTATCTCTGGGAAACGTATGGGAAGTCGGAGGCACCATACGCGTGGATGACATTGGGTCGGAATGAAGAAGAGCGACGGGTTCAAACCGGGCGGTTCGCTATTTTAGCGGCGGGTTTACAACTTGATACTCGGTATGGCCTGTTGCAGTATATCGAGACCCACCAGCCACAAGACACGACGACCCATCTTGAAATGGCGCTGGTGGCACAACGGTTGCTGCGGGCGGCAGGCACATCGTCGGTATCGGTCACGTACCAATTGAATGGCGAAACGAAAACAGCGACTTTGGCACGGAATGAATCAATTGGGCTGTCTGTTGATAGTACTGAGGCGAAGACCTTCACGATTACGCATCACACGGGTAACGTGGTTGCTGTCACGCATACGACACAGTCATTGAGCGCGGCGAATGCGACGGATCCAAAGCTATCGGTAACGAGACGCTATAGCAAGGACGGTAAACCGACGACGTCTTTCACGCGTGGTGAGATTATTCGAGTCGATGTTTCGTGGTCGGCCAAGTCCGGGGCGCCGGGCACCTACTACGGTGTGATCGACTCATTGCCTACGGGATTACGACCGTTGTCTAACCAGTATGTGTTCGGCGCGACCTACGACTCGCATCTCGTGTATCCGATGGCGATAGATTCGCGGCGGGTGCTGATTCGGTCAGGTGAGAAGAGTTTCCATTATTATGTACAGGCGGTATTGAGCGGAAACTATTCGGCCGAACCGGCGATGCTCCAGGCGCTTGACGCGCCCGGTAGTTATACGGTCAGTCCAGCCAGCCAAGGCATCACCATCAAATAGTATGCGTCAATTTGCGGTCCTGAGTCTCGGACTGCTTGGGGCCGCCGCGCTGGTCGTGGCGGCCTGGTGGTTTACGTGGCCGTCCGTCAGCGAGACCCCGCTTCCAACACCGGTGGTGACTGCCGACGTGATGCGGGACGCTATGGCCGACGCACAGAAATACACGGTCACGCCGCTGGGCGCGGTCCGGGCACTGCTGGTACCCCATCATGCACTCGTGAGTCCGATTATGCTCGGGACGTTGCAGGGAATTGTGGCCGGGGCGACACCACGTCGGGTTATAATCCTGGGGCCCGATCATCAGGGACACGGCGTCGCTTCAATGACAACGACTAGTCGTGATTGGTCGACCGTGGCTGGCACGGTTCGATCAAACCGGGCTCTAGCTGAACAATTGATAACGGATGTGGGAGTGATGGAAGACGATGCGCTCGCGGCTCGAGAGCATGGCGTGTATGCCATGATTCCCTTTATTCATCAACGATGGCCGGCGGCGACGGTGGTCACGGTGGCGCTACAGTATACGACCTCAGAATCGGACGTACAGCGCTTGGCGGATTGGATGGCGACGCATCTTGGTGACGGTGATTTAGTGGTGTGTAGCGTCGATTTTTCGCACTACAAGTCATCGTTGGAAGCTGATGCCGAGGATGTGTTATCGCTCGCGGCGATCACGAACATCGATACCACCGCGGCGTGGTCGGTGCCGGTAGATTCGCCACCAGCCTTAGCGGCCGTGCTTCGTTTTGCGCACCAGCGTAACCTGTCTTTTCAGTTGGCCACACATACGAATTCAGCGAAATACAGTGGGAACTTGGCCAGCACTTCAACCACGTCATATATTACGGGGTATTTCTATACACGGTAGCCCGTCGGGCATGGTATACTTTTGGCATGGATACCAGTATTTTTAAGAGCTACGATATTCGTGGAATCTACCCCAATCAGTTAAACGAAGCGGATGCGTTTTGTATTGCTCGCGCGTACGCCGCGCTACGTCAACAAGAAGAGCCCGGGAAGCGGTTGACCATTGCGGTCGGCGGAGATATGCGGGTGTCAACACCAACCTTGAAGGCAGAGGTTATTCGTGGTCTCCAGACCGCTGGGGTTGACGTGGTCGACGTTGGACTGGTTTCGACGCCGACGTTTTATTTTGCCACAGCCTTTTATGGCTATGATGGCGGTATACAAGTTTCAGCGTCGCATAACCCTAAGGAATATAATGGATTGAAAATGGTGCGGACCGCTGGCCGGCCGATCGGAAAAGGGACGGGGATGGATGCGTTACGTGATCTGGCTATGGCAGGCCGTTTCAACACGGCAGAAGTGCCCGGTACGGTGACGAAGAATACTCAGGTGATGAGCGACCTCGTTCGCGAACAAACGAAAGATATTCCGTGTGATGAGATTCGACCATTCACGATTGTGGTTGATGCGGCGAATGCGATGGGGGCGATTGATGTTGAAGCGATGTTCGCGGGGCTACCTTGTCGCCTAATCAAACTCAACTTTACACTTGACGGAACATTTCCGGTTCATCAGCCGGATCCGCTTGAACCAAAAAATCTTTTGGTGTTACAAGAAGCGGTACGTGAACATCAGGCTGATCTCGGGATTGCGCCAGATGGCGACGGCGATCGCTATTTCTTTGTTGATGAGCATGGTGATGTGGTGCGACAGGAGATACTGCGAGGCATTATGGCCCAAGAGGCATTACGCGAGCATCCGGGAGCAACGGTGTGTTACGACATCCGACCGGGTCGAATTACTCGCGATATGATCGAGGCGGTCGGCGGCCGGGCCGTAGTGGCGCCAGTCGGCCATTCGCTTATTAAAGCAAAAATGCTGTCCGAAGATGCGGTTTTCGGTGGTGAATCAAGCGGACACTTCTTTTACAAGTTCCCATTCGGTACTTTTGAAGCTCCGACCGCGTTTGTGCTCAAATTTTTGGTGTGGGTATCGCGACAGCAGAAACCACTGTCGACGGCGGTGGCACCGTATAAAATATATTCGCATTCTGGCGAAATTAACTCAACGGTGGCGTCGGTACCGGCAGTCCTTGATCGTATTCGTGCTCAGTATGCAGATGGCGTCCTGACGGAGCTCGATGGGGTCACCATCGAGTACCCAGATTTCTGGTTTAATGTTCGTGGTTCGAATACGGAGCCGCTCATTCGCCTTAATCTTGAAGCGAAGACCGAGGAACTGATGACCAAAAAACGAGACGAGGTGCTCGCCTGTATTCGTTCCGACGCCTAGTGTTACTTCACGTCGATATGTAATGCGACATTGAGGGCGCTCGCCACGCGGCGGGGGACTTCAATTGGAGCGAAATGTCCGGCGTTCGGGAGCCAGCTGAGCCGACAGTCAGGAATAAGTGTGGCTAAGCGCTCGACCTCGCGGACGGGCGTCATTTGATCTCGTCGACCGCCGAGCAGATTCGTGGGAATGCTAATGCGGCGGGCGAAGCTATAAAAATCGACATCGTAGTAGGATCGAAAGACTTCGACGGCGACACGGTCATTCACGTAGGCGAGGTTTGATTGTTCGTGCGCCAAGACGCGTCGGGTGACGGCTGGATCGCGAGAGACGGTCATCAGGCGCGTTTTGACGCGGTTGAGCAGCGGGTTACTCATCCAGGTTTCGCGGAGCTGTTTGGGGAGTTGGGCGCCGACGCGATAATATGTTTCTCCGAGTCGACTGGTGACGGTGGCGGCACAAAACACCGGTTCGAGAAGAATAAGCCGGGCGAGCGTGGTTGGTTGCTGGGCGGCATAGTAGAGCGCGAGCGACCCGCCGAATGAGTGCCCGGCCAAAATAACTGGCTTGGCGCTGAGTTCCGCTAGGTAGGCGTTAAGGAACTTGGTGTAACTGCGAAAGGTATGGGCGCCGAGAAAGGGCTCGGACTGACCCCAGCCGGGAAGGTCGGGCAAGACGATTCGAAACCCTTCAATCTGATCGGCAACTTCGAGCAACCCACGATGATCGCCACCGAAGCCGTGCAAAAAAACGAGGGTTTGTTTGCCGTTTCCACAAACCCATGATCGGACACGACGGCCGTCGATACTCGATTCATCGAGTCGCCACGACGGCGCGGGGCGGTGCGGTGCCATGCGCTTAGCGCAAGCCCATTTTCTGCTGGACTTCGAGGAGTGTTTCTTCCGCGACGACAGATGCACGCTTGGCGCCATCAATCATGATTGCCTCAATATCCTGCGGCTTCTGCGCGAGCATGGCGCGGCGTTCACGGAACGGCGCGAAGTGCGCGGCAATAATATCGGCGAGGGCCGCCTTAAACTCCGAGAATTTTAATTCGCCTGACTCGGCGATGCCTGCCCAGTGCTTGGTCTCGGCCGGTTTCCCGAGGGCGAGGAGAATCGTGAACAGGTTCCGAACGCCGTGAAATTGCTTGGCCAGATTTGGATCACCTTGCCAGTCGACCTCAGTGGCCTTGATGCCGGTGTTGGCGGCGTTCCACGCTTCGCGAATAACGCGTGGCTCCCCGGACGAGACGGCTTTTTGTAGTTTGGCGGTGATGACCTCCGGTTCATCGGTCAGGAGAATTCCGCTTGGACCCGACTTCGACATTTTTTCCTCGGGGTTGGTGAGGGACATGATTCGCTTGCCGCTGACTAGCAGAGGCTGTGGTTCGGGGAATGTTTGGTCGAACGTTCGATTGAACTTCTTGGCGAGGTCTCGTGCGAGTTCAACATGTTGCACCTGATCTTCGCCGACCGGGACGCGGTCTGTTTTGTAGGCGAGAATGTCCGCCGCCATCAGGATCGGGTAGTTCATGATCCCGGCGTTCTGAAAATCCTTGTGGGACTCAGACTTTTCTTTGAACTGGACCATGCGTTGAAGTTCGCCGACGGGGGTGATGGTGTTGAGGAGCCACATCAGTTGACTGTGGGCTGGGACCATTGATTGGACGAACAGGACCGCTTTTTGCGGATCGAGCCCGGCGGCAAGGTAATCAAGGATGACGCCGCGGACCTGTTCTTGCAGTTGGGCGGCGACGTATGGAGTAGTAATTGCATGGAGGTCGGCGACCATGAAAAACGCCTCGTGCTTTTCTTGAAGCTTAATCCATTGGTGCACGGCACCGAGATAATTCCCGAGGTGAAGCTGTCCGGAAGGGCGGATACCCGAAAGAATGCGTGACATAATGGGCCTAGTGTAGCAGATTCTCAGGTTTTGGCGAGGGGCGTGTCCTTGACGGTGTTGGAGTGGCAGGATAGAACTTGCTTCGTCTCTTCCTATATCTGTCTCGGACTTTGGGAGGGCATCATCGACTCGGTGTTTTCTATATGAAAACGCGCCCCGGGATATCCAGTCCCAGAGCGCGGGGTTGTCGGTGCGATGCGTACTAGGCGCCGAGGCCGCGATCACCGATGATCGACTTCAGGTGCTCAATCATGGCGACGCCGCGACGTTCCTGCGCCGGGTTCGAGACGCGAACTTTCGTCCGCGGCGGACCGAGCAGGGCGCGGGTGATCTCGGCGAGCTTCCGGCCGTGGATCGGCTGGGGCTCGGCGTGCTTGACCTCTTGCTCGAGCAGTTGCAGACCGGCCTCCAGCTCGATGGCCCGACCGCGCGGCGCGTCGATGGTCTCGTCGACGGAGACGAAGGTCACATAGTCGGCGGTCGATTCCCAGGTGGCTACGAACTCGATCAGGCGGGTGAGTGGCCAGGGCGAGCCCGGTGTCCAGACGATCGTCTCATGCTCGTTCGCGAACTCGATCTGATGGACACTGATCACGTTGACGTGCCAGGGATAGTGTCCGTCCTTGTTGAGGATCGCCTCCCAGTTCTGGTACTCGGGATCGTATCGATAGAGGATTCCCGGCTGGCCGTCGCCGAAGCGCGGCATGCGGATTGCGAAGGGGATCGCCGCGCTGAAGTACTGCGGGTGTGGCTTGAACCCAAGCTGACCCGAGTTCAGTATCGGCGGATCTTGGTGTGCGTGAAGCTCGCCGTCGGGCGTGATGGCGAGCCAACCCTGACCGAACTGGTAGCGGGTCTGCCAGGTCAGGAAGGACCAGAGCGTGTACAAAACTGCCGCGGACAGCACGGCGATAACCGTCCAGCCTTCGCGGGTGTACGCCTGCCAGTCGCGCTGTGTGTCCGAGAGCGCGAGGGACATGAAGACGAACAGGGCGATGCCGAAGAGCAGGCAGATAACCCCGTACATCTCCTTCTTCCAGCGCCGGGTGTTCTGCTCAGCTGCGGTCACATACTTCCGATCGAAGTGGTGATCTTGAAGCTGACGTGCCGCCTGGCGACAGGCCCGACAGTTTTCTTGTGACATGGCATCCTCCAGAACCGAATCAGCCTCGATCCCGCTCCGCTCCAAATCGTCGGAGTCGCGGATACTGATCCGGCGGATGTGGGTCGATCGACCCAATGTGAAGCTACGACCGTCGGACAACGACGGGATGGACTTGCTTTATCAGAAAAGAGGGGATTTGTCAATCCCCGATAGCGCAATTTGGGCTAAGATGCGGCCAAAGGAAAAGTACACATTGGCCCATTCAATACTGTAACGTTCGGGAGCGAGAAGTGTAACGTTGGGTGTGGGTGATGTGGGGCCGATGTCCTGCCGGACGGGCATTCCTTTTCTCCTTGATGAGAAAAGGAACCGAAAAGAATCAAGCGGCCGATAAACTCGGGCCGCAAATTGGCGGCCCTCAAACAGTATCGGCCGCGCAACGGTTTCATCGCTTGGAAGACGGACGGCCAAAACCAACCACCCCTCCCGTGTCATCCCCGCGTAGTCGGGGAAAGGAGGGGCTGGTGGGAAAACGCGTTACGCTTCGAGGATGACCGGGATGATCATCGGCTGGCGTTGGGTTTTCTTGAAAATGAATTTTTCCATCTCGTGGCGCAGTTGATCGCGGAGGTCGCGGTCTTGCGGTTTCAGTTTCGGTTGCCGATCCTTGAGCGCTTTTTTGGCGACGGCGACCATTTCGCCGATGAACCGTCCTTGTTCTTTCATGTGGGTCAAACCGCGGGAGACAATATCGACTTTGCCGATTCTCCCGGTGCGGGTGTTGAGCTGGGCGACGACGATGACCATGCCATCACCGGCCAGTTGTTTCCGATCGCGGAGGACGAGGGCATTAACATCACCGATGCCGAGCCCGTCGACAAAGACGGGGTCAATCGGGTGGCGCGTATTCGTGACGTAGCCTTGGCCATGGTGGAATTCAACCACTTGCCCATCATCAGCGAGGAGAATTTGCTGGTCTGTGTACCCGATGGACTTAGCATTCTTCTTATTTTCCATCAGGTGCGAGTAGCTCCCTTCAATCGGCATGATGTATTTTGCTCGGACCATCTTCATGAAGTCGATCAGGTCGGCTTGCTTAGCGTGGCCGCCGGCGTGAATATCGAGCATCTTATAGTCGATGATTTCCGCGCCTTCGCGGTAGAGCCCATCTTTCAAGCGCTCAACATTTCGTTCATTGCCCGGCACGATTGAGGATGAGAAGACGATGAGATCGTCTTTTTCAATCCGTACGTTCTTGTCCTCATGGTTGGCGATGCGCATCAGGGCGGCGTTATCTTCGCCTTGGGCGCCGGTGCAGATGATAATGTATTTATCATTCGGCATCCGTTCGATTTCTTCCCAGGGGAGAATCGTATTCGGTTTAACGCGAATGTAGCCGAGTTCGCGGCCGATCTCGATATTCGTTTTGAGCGAATAGCCCATCAGGTAGACCTTGCGGTTGTACTGTTCGGCCATGGTCAGGACTTGCTGCATTCGCGAGATCAGCGAGGAGAACATGCCGAAGATGATCCGACCCTTGGTTTGGGTAAACATCGTCTGGATGTTCTTTTCAATTTCGCCTTCCGAGAGTTGATGTCCCGGTTGGTTCGAACTGGTCGAGTCGAGCATCAGACACATCACGTTTTGTGAGCCGAGGGCTTTAATAAACTCGAGGTCGGTGCGGTTCGTAACATGGGCACGCGTGTCGAGTTTGAAGTCGCCGGTATGGACAACTTTTCCTTCGGGCGTTTCGATGACTACGCCGAATGAACCGGGGATGTTGTGCGAGAGCGAGAAGAACTGCAGTCGGAAATTTCCGATCCGAATCCGGTCGCGATTTTTGACCTTATTCAGTCGAAACTTTGCGTCCGGGGCGATTTCTTCGGCGCGCTTTTTGATCATGGCGCAGGTCAGGTCCGACGAAAAGATCGGCGGGTTCCCGAGTCGGGGAATCCAGTGTGGCACGCCACCGGTGTGGTCCATGTGACCATGGGTAATGACGACGCCTTTGATCTGACGCTCTTTCCCGCGGAGGAAGCCGAGGTCGGGGATGATGTAATCAACGCCCGGCATGTCGTCCTCAGGGAACTGTAACCCAATATCAATAATCAGGTAGTCTTGCGCATATTTCAGCACATAGCAGTTTCGTCCACCGGTCTCTTCGTTCCCACCGACGGGGATAATTTGGAGGACGTTCTCTTTCCCGAGCGGCGGGCGTTCGCCCTGGGTCGGTTTCGGTTTCGGACGACGCGTGTAGCGCGGTCCATCTGGTCGGCGCATACGCGCCTTAGGCCGTTTGGCCATAATTCGTTTCCTTTGTCGTTCCGTTCAGTCGTGGAATCACGTTGCCACAAACGGTACAATGTGTTGATAGTTGCTTGGATGTGGATCCAACACGAAGGTGAATGAAGTCATTCACACTCAAGGCTCATCAGCCGGGGGCTGAGGAATCTTCAATGCCAATAACGATGGTATTCATCCCGCACACGTGGTGGGCGAGGAGGGAGTCGAACCCTCATGAGATTGCTCTCGCTGGCTCCTGAAGCCAGTGCGTCTGCCATTCCGCCACTCGCCCATCATGTATGTGGGACTTTCGGTCGAGAGCGGGTACTCTCGTGGCTGGTTGTAGTGTTAAGCGTGCGAGATCGTTTTCGTCTCAGGGACGCGGGTGATCAACCCGACGGCATCACCGCAGGGGTGATAAGGGCTCGAGTATACGCCAGAAACCGTTTGGTGTCAAGACTAGCGCCAGGTCAGGGTGGTTTTGACGTACCACAGCGGTAGGCTGGTGTAGAGGCTACTCGCACTGACCGTCGGGTCGGTTGGCAGGCCGCGGACCGCACTGCGGTGGACCGCGACTGACAATTGCTGAACAAGGAAGATGGCTGGGACCTGGTCGGTGATACTAGCGGCGAATTGACGGTAATCCTCACTTCGGGTGTCGAATGACGTGGTTGAGCGGGCATCTCCGAGCTTGGCGTCGACCGTCTTGTCGTAAAAGAGTGCGAGGTTATACCCTGGATCGCGTTGTTGGCTTGAGTGCCAAAACGGGAAGAGATCTCCATCGGCATCGTAAATTTGGCCGAAGAGAAGCGCATCGTACGTCCGTGGTTTGACGACATCGCGTTGGATTCGGCTCGTATCAATCGTTTTCACTTCAACATTTGCTCCGAGCTCTTTCCAGGCATTTGTCAGGGTGGTCGCCATGCTGATGTATGTTGGTTCATCCGGGATGGTTAGACTAAAGGCGAGTACCGCCGATCCTTTTTGTCGGAAGCCTTGGTCGTTCTTTTTCCAGCCTTTCTGTTCGAGCAATGTGACGGCGGCAGCCATGTCGCTGGTCGGAATGGTGCGAGTTGCATCATACCCGGGATATTTCGGTAGGATCGGACTGGCGAGCGGGATGGCGTGGTTCGGGAGGGCGGCCTCAATAAGCTTCGGTCGGTCGATAACCATCGCTAGGGCTTGGCGAACTTCGAGCGCCTTAATCGCCACATTCGTTTTTTGATTAAAGAATACGGCGGTGATTTGGCTAATCGGCGTGGCGGTTCGAACGTCCTTTTTCGCCACGGCAGCTGATTCGCTCACGGTCGCGTTTCCAAAGACATCAATCGCTTCGGTTTTTAGGGCCTCGATGGCCGATTCACGATCGGGATAGAATTTTGCGACAACCTTCTGGGCGTACGGAGCCGCAGCGTGATAAAACTTATTGCGGGTGAAGGCGATCGATTTTATTCCGCCGTTCCGATCTTTCGTGACGCTGAGAAACTTATACGGTCCGTCGGTGATTGGTTTCACGTTTAACTCAGCGAGGGCGATTGTTTGCGGCGTAGCATCGGACCAGGCGTGAAATGGAAGGAGTCCGATTTCGAAATAGTAGGGGAACGCGGTCAGTGCTTTTTCGAGGGTGATGACGGCGGTCCGTTCGTCCGGCGTTTCAACCGTTGCGGTTTGGAAGAGCGATCGGTATGGCGAAGCAAAATTTGGATCCTTAATTGTTTCGATGGTGAAGCGCACGTCATCCGCTGTCAGTGGTTCACCGTCCGACCATTTCAAATCTGGTTTGAGCTTGACGGTGTAGGTTTTGCGATCATCCGAAGCGGTGATGCTCTCGGCGAGATCGGGTACCGGCTGGAAGGCTCGGTCGATTTGTGCGACGCCGCGGAAGAGGAGCTTGGTCAGATCGGCGTCGAGTGTATTCGGCTGGGCCAGAACGGGGTTGATAAATTGTGGCGTCCCAACAAAACCAATCGTGATTGTCCCGCCTTGTTTGGCAACGCGGGAGACGTGAGATGAGCTGAGGGTGACAAAGAAAACGATGGCGCCGATGACGGCGATGGCGCCCGAAAATCGTATCCACAGGCGGTCAGATTTAGAAAAGAGAGTAGGCAGGGTGCGCCATTGGCGGCCACTCGGTATGCGCGACTGATTGAAGCTCAGGACTAGCTTTTGATCGTCAGCGGCGATCGAATCTGTACTCGCATGAAAACCGCCCCGTGATCGCCAACGGCGCAGTGTCTCGCGCAAACGATTCAACATACCGACGCGTTAGCGAACAATGAGGCTGGCAATGGCCGTCACGAACCACAAAACCACCAAGACGATGGTGGTGATAAAGACGATTCGTTCCGCGCCTCGCCGGGTGCGGTAGGCGTTACTATCGCCACCGCCGAAGACAGCCGAGACGCCCGACCCTTTACTCTGGAGGAGTACAAGGACGATAATAAAGACGGAGATGACGTCTTGCGTAATGATGAGACCTTTGGGAAGCCAGGCGGGCATAGGAAATTTCTAGCCGGACTACTCTACCATGTTCGGGTCAGCACGTCAATCATTTAGCCGATGTGATTGCGAATGTGGTGGACACGTTTTGGTCCAACGACGTGGGCCAGATCGTCATCAGAGGCTTGGCGAATGTTCTGGATGGTACCAAAGGCGTTTCGGAGGGCCTTAATCGTCGTTGGTCCGACGCCGGGGATGGTATCAAGGATTGAACGAACGGTTTCACGGCGGTGTTTGTGTCTGTAGAAGCTGATCGCAAAGCGATGGGCTTCGTCGCGAATGTTTTGTAACAAGTGGAGTTCGGCCGAGCCCTTTGTAAAGCGGATCGATGTCCGTTGTCCCGGTACGAAAACTTCCTCGTGTTCTTTTGCTAACGCGGCGACTGGTACGTGTTCGAGTAGGCCTGGTACGGAGCGAAGGACAACGTTGAGTTGCGGAATGCCGCCATCGAGCAGGAGTAAATCGGGAAGCGGCCAGCCAGATTCATCGTGCCTGGCAAACCGTCGACGAATGACTTCAGCCAGTCGATGCATGTCATCCGGAATGTTGGTATTGCGAATGGTGAACTTGCGGTAGGCTGATGGTTTGGCCCGTCCGTCTTCAAAAACGACCATCGATGCCACAGCGTGTCGCCCCTGAAAATTTGAGACGTCGTACATTTCAATCCGGCGCGGTGTGCGGGGTAGCGATAAGCCGTGGGTGAGTTCTTCGAGCGCGAGCGATATTTTGGCTTGCTCGGCTGATTCTTGGGTCGCCTGTCGTTCATGGGCCTCAAGGGCGTTTTCGTGGGCAATGGTCAGTAGGCGGCGTTTCACCCCGCGGGTGGCATGGTGGATGTGAATTTGGAGCGCGGTTTCGAGCTGGGCCTCGACCGGCGTTGGGACAATCACGGCTGACGGGTGGGCGGTCGATTGGGCGTAGTACTGGCTGATGAAGGCTTGGAGAATTTCCGGATCCGTCGCGTCGATGGTTGTGCGCAGCGGGTGCTGGTTGCGCTGGACAAGCTTGCCTTGGCGAACCTGTAAGACGGCAATCATGGCGGTGCGCTCGCGTCGAGCTAAACCGAGCACGTCGAATGATTCACGACTCGTGGTGACTACCGCCTGATCTGCCAGGACGTGTTCGAGTGCCTGCAGTCGATCGCGATATCGTGCCGCGTTCTCGTAGTCGTGTTTTTTCGCCGCGATCGCCATCGCGCGCCGTAACTCGCGGAGGACACCGCCGGTGTGGCCTTGGAGAAAATGGACTAACTGCTTGATCACGTGCGCGTAGCGTTCCTGGCTTCCGGGTCCGGTGTCATGACCGAGACAGCGTCCAAGTTGGGCATCAAAGCAAGGTGTTTCCGGCGGATTCGGACAATTTTTATATGGAAATAACCGCTTCAGTAGTTTTAGCGTCTGTCGGACGGCAAAACCGGATGGGTACGGTCCGAAGTATTGGCTCCCATCAAGGACGACACGTCGGACGGTGGTGATACTCGGATAGGCTTCGGCTAAGCCGATGCGAATGTACTGATAAAACTTATCGTCTGTTAAGAGAATATTGTACTTCGGACGGAATTTTTTTATCAGTGTTGATTCGAGGAGGAGCGCCTCGGTTTCGGTGCGAACGATAATCGTTTCGAGACGGGTAATGAGTTGGACCATCAGCGCTTTGGCTGGGGTTAAGTCGGCGGCCGGACGAAAATATGAACTGACCCGAGACCGAAGACGTTTTGCTTTCCCGATGTACAGGATTTCGTTATCGGCACCAAAAAAGGTGTAGACACCGGGCTTTTGTGGCAGGGCTGAGGCGAGTTGAGCGGGAGTGGCCATGTGCCGAGTATACCACGACCCAACCGGGCTTGACTGGTCTTGACGACGGGTGTACACTGTCCGCGCTTTTTGCGTCCATAGTTATTTTTTCATGGCTCGCCCCACACCCTCGAAGAAATCGGTATCGGCCGATACGGTTCAAAATGGTTCAGTGATTCGCGTCCGTGGGGCGCGGGTCCACAACTTAAAGAATATCGATGTTGACATCCCCCGAAATCAACTCGTGGTCTTAACGGGGTTATCGGGGTCGGGCAAATCATCACTGGCGTTTGATACGATTTATGCTGAAGGACAGCGCCGGTATGTTGAATCTCTGTCGGCATACGCCCGACAGTTCTTGGGTTTGATGGATAAGCCGGATGTCGATCAAATTGATGGGCTATCCCCGGCTATTTCGATTGACCAAAAAACGACCTCCCATAACCCACGCTCAACGGTTGGGACGGTGACGGAAGTCTATGACTACTTGCGACTGCTGTACGCGCGAGTTGGGATTCCACACTGTCCAGTGTGTGGGCGAGTGGTGACGAAGCAAACCATCGATCAGATTATGCACCAAGTGCTAGCCTTACCAAAAGGCACCCGGATCGCCATTTTGGCTCCGGTGGTGCGGAACCAAAAAGGAGAGCACAAATCGATTATCCCGGATGTACGGAAAGCCGGATTCGTGCGGGTGCGGTTCGACGGACGGGTGGTGAGTCTTGAGGAAGCGGAAGACCTGACTGTTGATAAGCAGAAAAAGCATAATGTTGAAATCGTGGTTGATCGATTGACGCTCGGCGTCGATGATCAGGAAAAGACGGAAGACAATAAGACGCGTATCTACGACTCGCTCGAAACAGCCTTAGATTTGGGTGAGGGCTTGGTGATTGTGAATCGGGATGATACACAGAGCGACATTCTTTTTAGCGAGCACTTTGCCTGTCCGTACGACAACTTGTCGTTCCCGCCCATTGAGCCGCGAACATTCTCGTTTAATAACCCAAATGGTGCCTGTCCCGATTGTACTGGCCTCGGAACGAAGCTTGAAATTGACCCAGACCTCGTTATTCCGAATAAACGACTGAGCTTGGCGGAGGGCGCAATTCGGCCGTGGTCGCGGACGAGCTCGAACCAAACCTGGTATTTCCGAATTCTCGAAGCGGTGGCGCAGGAAGAAGGCTTTTCAATGAATGTGTCGGTCGAGAAGCTACAACCGGCACAGTTGCAAAAGGTGTTATACGGCACGGGCGACCAAACCTATGACGTCAACAATTCTGGTGGCACCGGGAAAGTGCGTGAATATTGGACAACCTATGAAGGGGTGATTCCAAACTTGATGCGACGGTATAAGGAGACGGAATCTGAATACATGCGAGCGGAAATTGAGCGCTACATGCGTGTCTTTCCGTGTCCGACCTGTGAAGGGAAGCGGCTGAAGCCGGAAGCGTTGAGCGTGACCGTCGCCGGGCATCACATCGCGTCCGTTTCAAATATGAATATCGCTGCGGCCCGGACATTCTTTGACGCCCTGGCTGGGATTGGATCGTATGAGGACGTTAAAAAGTTGACCGATCGGGAAATGAAGATCGCCGTACAGATTTTGAAAGAAATTCGGGCGCGATTAACTTTTCTTCATAACGTTGGTCTTGATTATCTGACGCTTGACCGGACCGCGTCAACACTGGCTGGCGGCGAAGCGCAACGTATCCGCTTGGCGACGCAGATCGGATCGTCGCTGGTCGGGGTGGTCTATATTCTTGATGAACCGTCTATTGGTCTCCATCAACGCGATAACGATAAGCTGATCGAAACATTGCTTCGTCTGCGCGATCTCGGCAATACCGTTTTGGTTGTTGAGCACGATGAGGCGACGATGCGCGCGGCCGATACCCTGATTGATATCGGTCCCGGGGCGGGGGAACACGGTGGGCATGTGGTTTCCATCGGCACACCCGATGCGGTCATGAAAGATCCGAAATCGTTAACCGGAAAATATCTTTCCGGAAAAATGAGCATTCCAGTCCCAACCACATTCCGAAAAGGCAACGGAAAGTCCATCCAGATTCTCGGCGCGGAAGAGTTCAACCTGAAAAAGGTAGATGTTGAGATTCCACTCGGAAAGTTCGTCGCGATTACCGGTGTTTCTGGCTCCGGAAAATCGACGCTGATGACCGATATTCTGGCTCGGGCCTTGAATCAGCATTTCTATAATGCCAAAGATCTTCCGGGTAAACACAAGGATCTCAAAGGCCTCGAACACCTTGATAAGGTGGTCGATATCGATCAATCACCTATCGGCCGAACACCGCGCTCTAACCCGGCGACGTATACTGGCGTTTTCACCTCGATCCGCGACCTCTTTACGCAGGTCCCAGAAGCCAAGATGCGCGGGTATGGCCCGGGCCGGTTCTCATTTAACGTCAAAGGTGGTCGGTGTGAAGCCTGTGAGGGTGACGGGGTGGTGAAGATTGAAATGCAGTTCCTACCTGATGTATATGTCGAGTGTGAGGAATGCCATGGCCAGCGGTATAACCAACAGGCGCTGGAAATTCGATATAAAGGCAAGAATATCGCCGAAATATTGAATATGACGGTCGAAGAGTCGTCACATTTCTTCGAACACATCCCGGCGATTCATCAGAAACTGAAAACACTGACCGAAGTTGGTCTCGGATATATTCATCTTGGTCAGCCAGCCACGACGCTCTCCGGTGGTGAAGCCCAGCGTGTGAAGTTGGCTACCGAGTTATCGCGACGGGCGACCGGGAAAACGCTTTACATCCTTGATGAACCGACCACCGGGCTCCATGTTGATGATGTGAAACGTTTACTCCACGTGATCAATCAACTCGTCGAAAAGGGGAACACGGTCCTCGTGATTGAGCACAATCTCGACATTATTAAGTCAGCGGACTGGATCATCGACCTCGGGCCGGAAGGCGGCGACGGAGGCGGGCAGATTGTGGCGACCGGGACGCCGCGTGATGTGGCGAAGGTGAAGGGGAGTTACACCGGTCAATACTTAGCCTCAATTTTTCAGTCGGCGAAACCAAAAAAGGCCTAGGCTTGCCGACTCCTCGTCCGCAGGATAGGATGGACGAGCTATGACTGACGCTTCACCAGATCTCCTCGAGTCCGCGATCCTCCGAACGGTCGCGTATTTTGATGTGTTTTCGTACCCAATAACACCCGAGGAAGTATGGCGGTGGTTGTATCGTGAGTCAGGGGCGGCTTGGCAGGTTGATCGTTCGTCGGTTCGGATTGGACTCGACCAGCTCGTGACCGCCCAGCGGCTCGAACGACAGGATACATGGTATTTTTTCCCGGGCCGGAGCGAGATCGTCGCCATCCGACAGGCGCGGCAAAAGGAAAATGAAAAGAAATGGAAACGAGCCAAAAGTACGGCCCGGTTTCTCGAGGTTGTGCCATATCTGAAACTGGTGGCGGTTGTTAATACTCTGGCTATCGATAATGCGCGTCCGGAATCGGATATCGATTTCCTAATTATTACCCAGCCAGGGCGCATTTGGATTGCGCGTTTGATGGTGACTGGGTTAGTCGAGATGCTCGGGTACCGTCGGCAGGGTGACAAAATTTCCAACCGTATTTGTTTGAGTTTTTACGTCACCGATGATGCGATGGAGATGAAGAAGTTCGCCTACGCCGATGATCATCATCTCGCGTTTTGGACGACGCAGGCAGTGCCGATGATGGATGATGGAACATATCTGAAGTATGCCGATGCTAATCGGGTATGGACCTCCCGTCTGCCGAATGCGTGGACATGGCCATGGGAATCGCGCCCACTCAAACCCAATAAACTCCTACGCGGAATCAAAAACTTTTATGGCCGAATATTCGGTACGGCGGCGGGCGGATATCTTGAGGCTTGGGCGCGTGATTTTCAGATGCAGCGGATGGAGAAGAATATCAATAGTCGGGCCAAGGAAGGGACGACGGATGTGATAATTTCCGAAGAAGCATTAAAGTTTCATGAAGCCGATCGGCGAACGGAATACAATGCGGCCTATGTTGAGCGCTGTCGGCGGCTGGGGATTGCGCCATAAGCGCCAACGGTTTTAAGCTGTCGGTGTGGTGGGGCTAAGAAGGTATGAGCGCGGTATGCCGGGGCGCATCAAGCCCGGTTCTTGACGTTTAGCAGTCGACAGGGTAGACTGCTAACGCTCGTTTCCCCCATGTTTGTGGGGAATGTGCACATATCAATTATTTATTCAGCTAAGGAGAACACGGTTCTTATGGCGAACATCACACCGATGCGGGGCAAAGCCCTGATCAAAGTCGTGAAAGAAGAAAAGGTGACAAAGTCGGGGATTGTCCTCCCGGATAGCGTCGAAAAAGAAGAGCTCGAACGTGGTGAGGTTATCGCCATCGGCGAACCAAAGCTCGACCACGGTCATCCCGTACCGATGCAGGTGACGGTGGGTGATACGGTCATTTTAAAGAAGTACGGACCGGATAAGATGAAGATCGATGGCGAGGATTTTTGTGTCGCCGATGAAGACGATCTCGTCGGGATCGTGAAGAAATAATTACAGGAGACTGAATCGTATGGCAAAGCAAATACTTTTTGATGAAGCGGCGCGCTTGAAGATCAAGAACGGCGTCGATAAGTTGGCAAATGCGGTCAAAGTGACGCTCGGGCCGAAAGGACGGAACGTCGTGCTCGACAAGGGCTACGGCGCCCCGACTATCACTAACGATGGGGTGACGATTGCTAAAGAGATTGAACTCGAAGATAAGTTCGAGAATCTTGGCGCGGAACTCGTGAAAGAAGTCGCGACGAAAACGAATGATGTTGCTGGTGACGGGACAACTACGGCGACGTTACTTGCTCAATCCATCATCGCCGAAGGTCTGAAAGTTGTGACGGCCGGAGCAGAACCAATGGCGTTGCGACGCGGTGTTGAGAAAGGCGTTGCGGCAGTGGTCGCTGAACTGAAGAGCATGTCGAAGCCGGTCAAGAGCAATGAAGAGATTGCCCAGGTCGCCTCGATTAGCGCCCAAGATGAAACCATCGGCATGGCGATTGCTGAAGTGATGGATAAAGTTGGCAAGGACGGCGTAGTGACTGTTGAAGAGTCGCAGACGTTCGGCTTAGAAAAGGAAGTCGTCGAAGGTCTCCAGTTCGATAAGGGCTATGTCTCGCCGTACATGGTGACGGACTCGAATCGCATGGAAGCCGTGTACAACGATCCGCACATCTTGATTACCGACAAAAAAATCTCCGCCTTAAACGAAATTCTGCCGGTTTTGGAAAAGATCGCTCAAAGCGGCAAGAAAGAGCTGGTGATTATCGCCGATGATGTTGATGGCGAAGCTCTGGCCACATTCTTGGTGAACAAGATTCGTGGTACCTTCTCGGTCCTCGTCGTCAAAGCGCCGGGATTTGGTGATCGTCGCAAGGATATGCTGAAAGATATTGCGGTGGTGACGAATGGCCAGGTTATTTCCGATGACTTTGGTTTGAAGCTCGAGAACACCACTATCGATATGCTCGGCCAGGCGCGCAAAGTGATTGCGACCAAGGAAAACACGACCATTGTTGATGGGAAGGGGAATAAGGAAGAAATTGAAAATCGTATTTCCGCGATTCGAAAAGAACTTGAGCAGTCGGATTCGGACTTTGATAAAGAAAAACTGCAAGAGCGTTTGGCGAAGTTGAGCGGCGGGGTAGCGGTGCTGAAAGTCGGAGCCGCGACTGAAACGGAGATGAAAGAGAAGAAGCTTCGTATCGAAGACGCGATTCAGGCCACGAAGGCAGCGGTCGAAGAAGGCATTGTGGTTGGTGGCGGCGTAGCGTTACTCCGGGCCCGGGTGGCGTTGGAAAAACTCCAGGTGACGAATGAAGATGAAAAGGTAGCAGTTAAGATTCTGCATAACGCCCTGGAAGCGCCGGTGCGGCAAATTGCTTTCAACGCCGGAAAGGAACCATCGGTGGTGGTAGCAAAAGTGCTCGAGCAGTCCGGTAATAACGGGTACAATGCGGCCACCGACACGTACGGTGATCTAGTGAAAGAGGGTATCGTCGATCCGACGAAGGTGACTCGTTCAGCTTTGCAGAACGCGGCTTCGATCGCGGCGCTGTTCCTGACGACCGAAGCGGTCGTCGCCGAAAAGCCAGACGAGAAGAAAGATGCGGCCCCGAACCCAGGTATGGGCGGCATGGGCGGTGGTATGGGTATGGATTATTAGGACTCGACAGCGTTGGGTCCCCCCGACGCGGGACAAAGGACCTCGCCATCATGCGGGGTCCTTTGTTGTTTCCTCTAAAGCAAGGTCTGTTAGGCTGCCGTATCGGCCGCTCGGGTACTTGCCAAAAGGGGATTTTTATGGTATATTGTACTCACGAAATGGACATAAAAACGAGAATCGGTACGTTGAAGTACCTTTTTACTTAGTAACGGAATAGCGACGGCGGCTTCGCCGAATACTTTTTCATTCATTTCAACTCATACACAAACCTATGGACGCGCTCCATTTACTCAAGGGTAACATCATCGATCTCCTTGGTTTACAACACCTCCCGGCTGACCGACAGCAGGTTCTCTTGGAACAAATGAGCCAGGTTTTGCAGGATCGTTTGACGGATCGCCTGATCGAATCTCTGTCCGCCGATCAACGCGATGCCTTCGACCAACTTCTGAATGCGAACCCGCCGGCGGATACGGTAGATGCCTTTTTTAAACAACACTTGCCGGAGTATATCGATATCGCGATGGACGAAGTCGCGAAGTTTAAGAAAGAACTCGTGAACGAAGTAGCAACGGTTCGTCAGATCGTCGCTAGCACCTCGTAGCCATGTCTGAGAAATTTCCACCTGAAGAAGCTGCTGGTCATCGGCCAGTAGAGACGGATGAAGTAAAAAGTATTCTTGATGATTTGGCGCGACGTATCGCCCAAAATGAAGATGTGACGGATGCAGAGTTGCGACAGACGCAGAACGTGGTTAATGGACTTACCGGTCGTACGGACGAGGATTTTGAGTCTTTTTATACGCAGATTACCGATCGAGCGACGCGTGTTGAACAAGAAGATCGGGCCCGTGAGGCTCGTGATCAGGAAGTCATCGAGAAAACTGAGGCGCTGAAGAAAATTATCGCCGAGCACCCGGATGATGTGACGGCAATTCGAGCGTTGGCCGAAGAAATCCGAACGCAGGATGTGATTGATCATCGTGGTCAGACCGTTCGCGAATTTTTCCGAGACCTGCTGGTTGACCCAGCGCCGTACTATACCGTCGAGGAATTGGGTCCCGATGATGTCACCCCTCCGACGACGGAAGGAGAACCATCGCCATCCGTTTCGCCAGCCACGACGACTGAACCAGAACTCGAGCCAATCAATGTCGTCCCACCAGTGGAAACCACTCTCCCAGAATCAGAGACGCCGGCTGTTGACGCCCCAGCCGCTTGGTCGTTGCCACAGCCGGGCCGACGAGTCGGGAAGGATGGAAAGCCGCTCCGCCGTTTGACGACCGACCAGCGTGAGAAAGCGGAAGCGGAGTATTCGCGACTACGGACTGAAATTGAACAGAAATGGCCGGATGTTGAATGGAAATATCAGCAGTTAGACAAGAAACAACGAGAAGACTCAGTCCGATCCGATCCAGAAATGCAGCCGCTTCTGAAGGAATACGTTCGGGCGAAGGAATTGTTAGCTCACCCGGTCCGTCGCGATCGCCGTGCGCCACAAACGACCGAACCAAAATCGACTGTCCCGTCGGGCGCATCCTCGGCGCCGAGCGAAGCAGAGCCGGTTATTCCGGTGGTGAGCGAACCAACGGTGGGACCGGTACCCGAAGCACCGGCCTCGGATATTCAGCCGCGAGGCACGATTGCTCCAGAGACAACGGACCATCTTTCGCCGGCGGATAAAGAAAAAGTAGCGGCGACCACGGCGGCGATGGCGGTCAATACACCGATGGGGCCGTTGCGGACCGAGCTCTCTGGTGTCGCGAAAGCCCTTGGTGCTGAAGTGCCGGTTGAACCGGAACCGATCGTGCCACCGGTGCAGCCAGCGCCATCAGCGCGGCCCGTGACACCATCACGAACGGTGCGCGACTTTAATCCGGAAGCGCCGATGCAGGATGAGCAACCGCTCTATCCGGCGGGGTATACGGGCGAAACGATTCGTCCGACAGAACCGGTAGTGATTGAAGACGCGGCGACGCGAGTGAGCGGCACGCCCGAAACGGTGGGTACGCCGGAAGCGCGTGAAGTCGCCGCCATGGAGTTTAATGAAAAATTGATTCAGGCCGAAGAGACCTACGCGAAGGCGCTCCGACGCGAGGGACACTGGTGGAATTTTGGGAATAAATCAAAACTCGAGAAAGCAAAGAACGAGTATGATATTCTCGTCGGTGAAGCGCGGCAAAAAGGCGCTCTAGCGATCGTCGAAAAGTTTAAACAATCGGGTCGTCTCGATAACCCGGTCGTCCAAGATACATGCATCGCTGAGGCGCTGGCATTTGAAAAGCAATTTGTGAGCCAAGCCCAAGCGCATTTTCGCGAAGCGATGCGTGGTGATAAGGAACAGAGCGGATTCGAGCAAAAAGTTGAACATTTCCGGACGTGGTGGCGAGTAAATAGTAAGGCCCGGGCTGTGGTTTCAGCTGGGTTGTTTGGGATCGGTATGGCCGGCGCCCTGACGGGTAACTTCTTTGTGACGGGTGCTGCGTCCGCATTACGTGGCGCTATTGCGGCGGTTGGTAGTGAAGGGGCGATGCGTGCCGGTGGAAAAGCCATTGGTCGGAAGTGGGGTGCGAGTAAGGAAATGACCGCTGAGCACATCGGGAAAATTACAGACCTCGGTGAGCTGCGGACGCGTATTTCCGCCCATACCTTTGACACTCTTGAATTTGGTGAAGAAAAGTTTGGTGTTCGGAAGGTAGGGAAACGTGAAGACCGTACGGGGGCGATGCTCCAAGAGCGATATGGCGAGCTCTTGCGGGCGGAGATGGAGAAAGGGGTACTGGCCCAAAAAGAAGCCGGGAAAACACCGGATCAGATTATTGACTGGTTCTTATCGTCTACCGTGTCTGACCGTCACGAATTGCATAATGCCTACGTTCAGCGACTGCATAAGAACAAGTTGTCGTCGCAGATTCGGGTGACCGCTTCGGCTGGGATCGGTTTGCTGGCGGGGATGGCTTCTCATACCGGGGCGGAGCATCTGTCGAAAACGAAAGCGGCGGATTGGGTCAAGAATTTGTTTCACTTCGGCCATGATGACACACACCGTCAGGTGGTGGCTGGGGCCGGACGGGCAGGACGATCATTTGTGATGGCGGCGCCGGATACGAGTCATACTGTTAGTGCCGCGGTTGAAGCGCCGGCCCATACGGCGGCGCAAGAGGCGGCCGCACAAAACATCGCTAGCATGCTTGAGAAGGCCCAAAAAGGTGACAATGTTTGGGCATTGTCGGAGCGTTTCTTCGGCACGCATGCGCCAGGGCTTACTCCTGAACATGCCTCACGTTTTGCGGCATATGCGCAAGAGGCCATTCGCCAACAAGCAAGTGAGCTGGGCATCACTGATCTATCTAAAATCAACATTGATCAAACCATCGATTATTCCAAAATAGATTGGGGTAAGGTAGATTTTTCCAAGATTGGTGACGCTCATCATTTCCGTTCTCTCCAAGAAGTCTTAGATTCCGTGAAAGGGACTTCTGCGCAGACATTGAGGAGCATTGCAGAGAACAATCAAACGATCCAGGAATGGTCGGTAGCACATCCGGGGGAAGCTGTGACCGGCGATCTACTACGAACGGTGGCGAAGGGCACAAAAAAGGCGATTGTTGCTGTTGCGTCCGAACCCAGTACGCCGTCGATTGCCGTTGAAGCTACGGGGAGCGTGCCGGGCGAGGCGATAGATTCGGCGATTGCGCAGAGTGTCGAACGGAGCGTTCAAGCGGCGGAGGTAGCTGCACCGGTAACTCAGGAAGTGGCAAAAACACTGCTGATGCGGCCAGAGATTTCCTCGGCCTTTGATACCCTTCGAATTCAAATTCTCCCGATTGCGAGCGAGGCTCGATCGACGTTGACGGCTGAGTTATCCAAGATGAGCCTACAGCAAGCCGAGACGCCGGGCCTGCTTGAAGGCGTGGTGTCGAAAGCCGTGACCGGGGCGCCGGAAAAAACGGCGGCGGTGGTTGAATCTGTTCGGACCTTCGCAAAAGCACTTCGAGCCGGTGGCCATCTCGCGAATGAGTCGGTAGCTGCGGGCATAGAATGGACACGCAGTTTTCAGGGTCGGTAGAGACTTGATTTTCTTCGGTGGTCGTGGCGTGGTATACTGAGGGTCATGACCGATTACCACTTGCCATCGGCGCGGGCGATGATCGGAGGCTGGACCCTCGATCGTTACCAGCGGCTCCTTGTACCACAAATCATCGTCAGCCCGCTCCTGCTCGTTTTGGTCTTGTTGCGTTGGCCGAATATCATTCTGGTTGCTGCCGAGCTCGCTTGGTTTGCCTGGGTTGGGGTTCGGACCGGACAACGACGCGGCGGACGGATTGAGGCTTTGGCGAGCGGCGCCTTGAGTGGCTTCTTTTCTGGGCTCAGCGTCTCGCTTGGACGATGGCTGATTGACCGCGATGCACGGTGGGGCGCAAATGTGATTGCGGAAACGCTCATCACCGCTGGAGTTGGTGCCTTGATCGCGACGGCGCTCTTTCTGACGGTCCGCCGACAACCCCGAACATAAATAGATCATCAATTTACTAAACACCAACAGGTAATCCTATGGCCCAACCACGTCCTCGAGATCAGCAGTATGTTCTCTGGTTTCATGAACTCCGAAATACCGATGTGAAACTCGTCGGTGGGAAAAACGCCTCACTCGGGGAGATGTATTCGCTGTTGACTCCCAAAGGAGTACGGATTCCGAACGGTTTTGCGGTGACGGCGGCGGCGTATTTTCATTTTCTTGACGCGAACGATATTCGTGATCGCATCAAGGACGTGTTGAGCGATTTGGATACCACGAACATGAAGAATCTCGCCGCGCGTGGGGCGAAGGTTCGTCAACTAATTCTCGACGCCAAGTTTCCGGCCGACTTAGAGCGTGAGATCATTGAGAATTATCGGAAGCTGGAAAAGGAATTTGCAAAACATGTTGATGTAGCGATTCGCTCGTCGGCCACCGCCGAAGACTTGCCAGACGCATCGTTTGCCGGCCAACAAGAAACCTATCTCGATATTCGTGGAGCGGAAGCCGTGCTGTTCTCCGTCAAGAAATGCTTCGCGTCACTCTTTACGAATCGAGCTATTTCCTACCGACAGGACAAGGGCTTTGATCATTTTACCATCGGTCTTTCGGCGGCGGTACAGAAAATGGTCCGTTCAGACCTAGCCTGCTCGGGGGTGATGTTCTCGATTGATACGGAGTCTGGGTTCAAGGATACCGTTCTGGTGACCGGCTCGTGGGGACTCGGCGAAAACATCGTCTTAGGCCGCGTAAACCCCGATGAATTTACGGTTTTTAAACCGACCTTGGCGATGGGGAAATCGGCGATTCTCAACCGAAAACTTGGCGATAAGTTGATTAAGAAGATTTACGCCACCGGGAAGACATTGACGATTAAAGATATACCGGTCAGTAAAGCTGACCAGCAACGATTCATTTTGACCGATCAGGAAGTTGAACAGCTGGCAAAATGGGCGGTGATGATCGAACAGCACTACGGGAAAGCGATGGATATGGAGTGGGCGAAAGATGGCCAATCGAATAAACTCTATATTGTTCAGGCGCGGCCAGAAACGGTGCACTCACAGGCGGCTAAAGATGTGCTAGAAGAATACGTCATTAACACTGCGTCAACACCGGTCTTGGTGAGCGGTTCGGCGGTGGGGAGTAAAATCGGTTCAGGAAAAGCGCGAATCATTCTTGACGTGAAGGGGATTAGTCAATTCCAAAAAGGCGAAGTCCTCGTGACCGACATGACCGATCCGGACTGGGAGCCGATCATGAAAATTGCCTCAGCGATTGTAACAAATCGGGGCGGTCGCACTTGCCACGCGGCGATTATTGCTCGGGAACTTGGCATTCCGGCGATTGTCGGCACAAAAAATGCGACGGAGAAAATTACTACCGGTCAAGATATCACCATTGACTGTTCGACCGGGGTTGGGTCGATATATGCCGGGAAAATTCCGTTCACGGTCAAAACCCATGATCTAAAAAAGCTACCAACGCTGCCGCTGAAGATCATGATGAATGTCGGCAATCCGGAACAAGCCTTCAGTCAGAGTTTTATTCCGAATGATGGTGTCGGCTTAGCGCGGGAAGAGTTCATTACTGCCAGCTGGATCGGCGTTCACCCGATGGCCCTCATTAAATACCCGAATCTGAAAGACGCGAAAGCGAAACGTCAGATTGCATCACTGACCAAAGGCTATGCGACGCCGGCTGATTTCTACGTCGATAAGCTAGCCTCGGGCGTAGCAATGATTGCGGCCGCATTCTATCCGAAAGACGTCATTCTTCGATTGTCCGATTTCAAGACCAACGAGTATGCGACCCTCGTGGGCGGAAAAGAGTTTGAGCCGATTGAGGACAACCCGATGATGGGTTGGCGTGGGGCAGCGCGATACTATTCGGAGGCGTATCGTGAGGCTTTCGCCTTAGAGCTGAAAGCGATGTATAAGGTGCGCGAGACGATGGGCCTAACTAACCTGAAATTGATGATCCCGATGTGCCGGACAATTGAGGAGGGGAAGAAGGTGCTGAAAATTATGGCTGATAATGGCTTGGTGCAAGGGAAGAACGGCCTGCAGGTCTATGTGATGGCTGAAGTGCCGGCGAACGTCATTCTCGTTGATGAATTTGCCAAGCTCTTTGATGGGTTCTCGATTGGATCGAATGATCTGACGCAATTTACCTTGGCGGCGGACCGCGACTCGGAACTGGTCAGCCATGTCTACGATGAGCACAATGCGGCGGTGAAGATGATGCTCGCTAAAGTGATTCACGGTGCGAAAGAAGCGGGAAAAAAGATCGGAATCTGTGGCCAGGCGCCATCAGACTATCCTGATATCGCTCTCTTTTTGGCGAAGTTGGGGATTGACTCGATGTCACTCAACCCGGACACTGTCTTGAAGACCCGGATGATGCTTGGTGAAGAATTACGTAAGAAATAAGTTCGATGGCCGCCCAGCGACTTTCACGGTACGCCGCACTTCTGACGGTGGCCGTGGTCTTGGGCGGGTTGCTGAATCAGTGGTGGCGTCATGACGCGACCGCTGATTTCAGTGGGGCACCAGCGGCCTTGGCCCAGACGCGGGCGCCGCTCGCCGTCGATACGATTCCGTTTCCACACAGCTTTTTGTACAGCGGGATAAATAGCTCCGGGTGGCCATACGTGGGGAATCTCGGTACGACCGGTGTCTGCTCGAGTGGTGGCGCGGCCTGTGCGTTTAGCTCAGATTGTACCGGGTATACACAGTCATGTGCCAATCCGAGCTATCCGTCACCGCTGGCGAGCCCAATCAATCAGGCGGTGATCGCGGCCGCCTCGCGCTATCAATTTATGTCGGTCCCGCCGACGCCGACGATTGATATCCGGCCGGATATCTACACCGCAATTCGTCAGGCGAACCCGAATCAGTACTTGCTGGCGTATACTATGGGGAGCACGACCTGGTGTCCGTATGCAGACGCTGGCCATTTGAATAGTTACCCGGTTGGATCATATTATCGTGGGTACTGGCTGGCGGCGACTGGCGGCGATCCGAGTTGTGACTACCAGGGCGATCGTCTGCTATGGGCGCAAGATGGGACAGCGCCCAGTGCTGCGATGGTGAATGTGAATATTGCCAAGCGTCTTGGTGATGAGGTCAATGGCTACACCTACCCGGTGGCGGACGCGGTGGCGGAGAATATTTTCACATTCGGCATCGCTAATCAGAAATTCGATGGGGTTTTCGTCGATGTGATGTGCGACAATATCGGTTGGATGGAATCCGGTGGATTCGCGTTCGATTATGCGCGGGCCGGGTACACCGCCGGGAATGGACACACGGCGCGTGAGAACTTCCTGAGCGGCTGGAAGGCTGGTCATACCGAGCTAGCACGAAAGCTCCGTGAATTGGCGACCGCCGCCGGTTACCCAGATTTTGCCATTTACGGAAACTGCAACCCGGGGCCGGTAGCGACGTATCCGTATCTGAATGGGTGGATGCGGGAAGGATTTCCCTATCAGGATGGCGGAGACTGGTTTACGAATATGTACAGTGAACCGGGCGGGATGTTTATGGAAGCGTATCGGTATCGTAGCCCGCAACAAAACTTTGTCTTTACGCCGGCCGATCCGTACTGGCAACCGGTGAGTATGAGCAACCAACGGAAGATGCGTTTCGGATTGGGGACCGCGTCGTTAGCGAATAGCATGTCGGCGTTTCATGAGAGCTCGGGCGGCGCGACGATCTCGCCAAACTACAATTTTTGGTATGACGAATATGGGGTGAATGTGATTACCGGCCAGGCCGACGCGACCAAGACCGGTTGGCTGGGAATGCCGAAAGGTCCGGCGTATCAGGTGATAAACCCAAATACGAATGCAAATCTGGTCCCGGTCTCTGGATTTGAAACCGGGATGGATAATTGGTCGTTGTCGGTCAGCGGGTCGGCGGCGGCGACCGTCACCCGCGAGGTCGGGTCGGCGGCCGATGGCGGCACAGCGGTGCATGTCGCGGCGAGTCAAGTGATGCCATATGATTACTCGGTGAATTTTACGCATAGTAGCGCGTTCACCATAACCGCAAACCAGGAATATAGCGTGACCTTCTGGGCGAAGGCGGATCATCAGCGAACGATTACCGTCGCGTTCGATCGACCGGCGGCCGGTGGCTACGCGGCTCGTCATCAGCCGATTGATACGACGTGGCGGCGATACCAAGTGATGCTTAAGCCACTCGGTTCGCACGCTGATAGTAATATCTGGTTTAGCTTGGGCGCCGAGATCGGCGATGTCTGGCTCGATGATATTCGGGTACAGCCGGGGTTTACGAGTCTCTACCGCCGGGACTTTGATCACGGGACGGTCCTAGTTAATCCGGGCTTGCAAACCCAAACCGTACAACTCGATAAACCGTATTATAAGATTTTGGGTACGATCAATCCGAGTTTGAATGACGGGTCGATGGTGTCACAAGTGACGGTGGCCGGAACATCGGGGAATGCGGGGATTGGTGATGCGCTCTTTCTGGTTGATATGGATAAAACGCCGCCGAGTAAAATCCAGGATCTTTCCGCTCAGTAGCGTTGACGATTTTGTCCAAGTTCGGTATTCTGTCCGCGCTTCGCAAGAAGCGCTCAAGACGCGTGGAGGCGTGCTAGAGTGGTTGAATAGGCGTCCCTGGAAAGGACGTATACCTGCAAAGGTATCGAGGGTTCGAATCCTTCCGCCTCCGCCAACGAGTCACGCGAGTTGGCGAAACGTGTGCCGCATGGCACACGAATGAGTCCAACGGATTCGAAGGGCGAGCACTTCTGCCAGTGGCAGGAGAGCGCAAGCCCCGGCCCCGTAGGGGCGAATCCTTCCGCCTCCGCCACCGGTCATTGCGCCCTGCGGACTCCGCGTGAGCGCTGTGTCGCTCCCGCGCCGTCCATAGGGCGTGTGCCTCTTTTCCCCAAAACGGCAAAGCCGTTTCGGGGGCCCCACTGGAAGAATGCTCGGATGATGGCGACATACGTCTTCGAAAAAAGAACTACATGTCGGGCGATCCGAGTGCCTAAGATGAAGTGCCAGAATACGTATGGATCGAGAAGTTCATAACTGCGATACTATACAATCAAAACCGCTCTCCTTCTTTTTTCAAAAGGGGTCTAGCGTCCCAGGTAAGAAGGTCTTAGTGCTTGGTGAATCTTTGGCAAGAAATGGCTGGATCGAGTCTGGACGGGCATTTTATAATTTGCAAGATACGTTGGTTCCAACGGGAAAACGATTGAATGAGGAGCTCTCGCTCATTAATGTGCACATTGAAGAATGTGCTTTTACAGAGATTGCTAAATGCTATCTTGGTAATAACCGTAAGAGATTAGCAGTGTGCGGGGCATTGTGCGCCGGACACCTTCTTGAACAAATACATTACTATAAACCAAAGGTCATTCTATCCCTAGGAGTAATCACGAAGGGTGTTTTGGAGTCAGCCCTTCACGCTACACTGCAAATGGGTGAAATAAGCAACGTTAGCCACAGAAATAAAAGATACTCACTCCTGCCATTATTTCACCCATCACCAGCAAATCCATTTGGGCA
This sequence comes from uncultured Gammaproteobacteria bacterium, assembly GCA_964397195.1. Classification (GTDB taxonomy): domain Bacteria; phylum Patescibacteriota; class Patescibacteriia; order SBBC01; family CAIJZX01; genus CAYNGY01. The sequence goes on from CAYNGY010000002.1 coordinate 98,133, forward strand.
CGCAAAGAATATTGCTGTTATTAATTACTGCAAGGAGCGACTCCAAAGAATAATTTGGGCGTGACCTGCGCCCCCCAAATTAGTCTCTAGAACAATCGTCAGAAAAGCCTCATACCACTTAGGTAGATAGGGCACCTACCTCATGTAGGTGTGGGATAAAGCAACCTACTATCATAAACAACGAAACTGAATTTTTGCTGAACCCCGCACCGTACGGTGCGGGGTGAACTAAAACTTCAGCTACCCTTGTGCAAAAAAAGACACCCGGGGCCAATGGCTCCCGGGCGTGGTACGTGGCGAGTGACGTTTCCGTGGGCGTCACGTGACGGTGCTATACCGGGGCGATCCGGTGGTGCTCGTACAGCAGGTCAGCGGTGCGCGTCGGGTCCGGGTGGCGAATAACCCAGATGGGCGTGCATTCCGCGTCAGGTTGGTGTCTCCACTCCGGCGGCATCGCGGCGAAGGCGAAGTACCGTTCCGTGGCTTGGCATTCGACGAGTCGCCAGACGTGGTGTCCGCGTTCCTTGTCCATCCGCAGGATGGGCAGGACCTTACCGAGTCGGTCAGGCCGGTTCTTTGATGAACCTTTCCGAATCGGAGCGGGGTTGAGGATGATGGTGAGGTACGGTGACTTGGTCAGCTCCACGAGCAGGGAATAGAACTTCCCACTCCGCGGCAGCTTTTTTGGCACCACTTTTTCTTTGGTGCCGTTCTTGGTTGGCATTGATCCTACCCTCATCCGATGAGGGGGTAAGGTGTCCCGGGGGCGAATCCCGGGCGAGGACATGGCCATCGGCAGCACGGACTGGCGATGGAATTGCTAGGGTACGCCTCTCTTGCGGTGGGTGTCAAGGCGGACAGAGTGGCGGTTTTTCCCATTTCTGGTAGGGTATAGACGCATGGGTACCCCTGTTGAAGACATTAAAGCGCGCCTCGATATTGTTGAGGTGATTAGCGAATATATTACGCTGAAGCCGGCCGGCTTGAGTTTCAAAGCGCGGTGCCCGTTCCATAACGAGAAGACGCCGTCGTTTATGGTCTCGCGAGATCGCGGATCGTGGCACTGCTTTGGTTGTCATCGCGGCGGCGATGTATTTTCGTTTGTGCAGGAAATGGAAGGACTCGACTTTCCGGAAGTCTTACGCGTCTTGGCGAAAAAGGCGGGGATTGAACTGAAGCCGGTGAACCCCGAGCTCCATACGCAGCGAACCCGCGCGATGGATGTCCTTCGGTGGGTGACGAAATATTATCAGGAAGTATTGCGGAAGAGCGCCGAAGCGAAGTCGGCGCGGGACTACCTGCAGAAGCGCGGTCTTGATGAGGAGACGATGGAAACGTTCGCGCTCGGGTACGCGCCGGATGATTGGGAGACGACCTATGCGGCATTACGCAAAAAGGGATTTTCTGACGAAGATATTTTTCTGGCGGGGATGACCGTTAAGAAAGAACGCAGCGTCGGATACATTGATCGATTCCGCGGCCGTGTTATGTTTCCGATTCGTGACGCCCAAGGATCGGTAGTGGGGTTTACCGGACGGATCTTGAACGAAGCGGCCGACGCGAAAGGTCGTGTGCCGGCGAAGTACGTCAATTCACCACAGACAGTGGTCTATAATAAGAGCGCGGTGCTGTATGGCTACGATCTCGCCAAGTCGTCAATCAAACAACTCGGGTACGCGGTCCTTGTTGAGGGGAATATGGATGTGATTGCGTCACACCAGAGCGGGGTGACGAACTGCATTGCTGTTTCCGGGACGGCGCTGACCGAAGATCAGGTGCGGATTTTAAAACGGGTGACCAATCGACTCGTCTTTTCTTTTGATCAGGATGCCGCAGGTATCCAAGCCGCCGCGCGAGCGCTCGATCAGGCATTTGCCGCCTCGATGGATATCGCCATCGCTCGTTTACCGGACGCCAAAGATCCTGACGAGCTTATTCGCCGCGATCCGGCGGCCTGGCCGGTGGCGATTGCGGCCGCAGCACCGGCGATGGAATTTTTCTTCGCGACAGCGACCGACGGAAAAGACCTCGGGGCGGTGACGACGAAAAAGGCGTTGACACGCGAGTTGCTTCCGATTATTTCAAAACTTGGCGATCCGGTTGAACAGTCGCATTACCTTGAGAAATTGGCTGATGCGGTTCATGTTCGGGTTGATGAGCTTCGAACCGTGATTGGAAGGAAGCCGATGGATCGTCCGACAGTAGCAACGACCGCGCCGACCGTGCAAACCGCCCCGACGCCGTCAAAGGTTGATCATATCCGAGCAGTGTCTGAACGCCTGTTGGCGCTGTGTATAGCCGACCCTCGGCAGTTGGCGGTCGCGGTGGACCGGGTGGATCCGAGCCTACTCTCCGGTCATGACCTCGAGGACTTGTATCGGACCATGTTGATGTGGTATACTCAGGCCCACTTTGTGACCCGTCAGGAGCTCGATGCTCAGGCGGCTGCGTTGAAAGGGGACGCACAGAATCTCTATGCCCTCCTTTCGTTGCTGGCCGATAAGGAATTTTCCCCTGACCACGAGACTCCAATAGCGGAGGAATTCCTCTCTTTGGCGGGCACACTTACGCGACACGCACTCGCTCGACGCCTGCAATCTTTAGAGGCGGATATTTCCCGCCTCGAGCGGACTGGTCAATCGGCTTCGGCTGAGATGACAGATCTGCTCAATCAAGCGCGAGAACTGACGGATCGACTCCGCAGTGCCGGGTGACGCCGCGGCCGACGGAACAACTGGTGACCACTCGTTGTCTCCATCGCTCATCAACGTCATGTTTTTGACATCATGTCGAAGAAGGTTTTAAAAAAAACGGCGGCGAAGAAATCCGCCAAACGCACGATTCGTCGTGCGCCAGTACGTAAATCAGGAAAGAGTCTCAAGCCGGTGCGGACCGAAAAAGGTCCGAAGGCTGTTTTTCCAGCCGCCACGCTCCCGGCACTCATTCATAAAGGACGTCAACGCGGATTCCTGACCGAGACGGAGTTGTTGTATGCGTTTCCGGACCTCGAAGAGTACGTTCACGATTACGAACAGGTTCTTGATCAGTTCGAGCAGAATGGCATTGCGGTTGTTGAGACCGGGGGCTCGATTCTCGATATTCAAAAACCGGAATTCTTAGAACCGGCGCACTCAAAAAAGCATCTGCCCCAAGAAGAGCGACATTTTGACTTGGGTGATATTTCCAACGACTCAATCCAGATGTATCTCCGAGAAATCGGGAAGGTGCCGCTTTTAACCGCGGAAGAAGAGGTGTCGTTGGCGCGTCGGAAAGACGCGGGGGACGTTGAGGCGGCAAAAAAGCTGGTTGAGGCGAACTTACGTCTCGTGGTTTCAATCGCCAAGAAGTTTACCGGACGCTCACTTTCACTTCTTGACCTGATTCAAGAGGGGAACATCGGGCTGTTCCGAGCGGTTGAAAAGTTCGACTACAAGAAAGGCTATAAATTCTCGACCTACGCGACATGGTGGATTCGGCAGGCTATTACTCGCGCGCTCGCCGACCAGTCACGGACCATTCGCATTCCGGTCCACATGGTCGAAACCATCAACAAGTTTCAGCAGATTGAGCGTCAGCTGATCCAAGACCTCGGTCGCGAACCATTGCCGGAAGAGATTGCCGCGGAAATGGGCGAGCCGGTCGATAAGATCCGTCAGATTATCAAGATTTCTCAGGACACCGTGTCCCTGGAAACGTCGGTTGGTGATGACGGTGACGACGATTCGACTCTCGGGGATTTTATCGAAGATGTGAAGACGGTATCACCGGACAAAGTCGCCGCGCTACAGTTATTGAAAGATGACGTCCGCGCAATTATCGCGACCCTGAGTCCGCGGGAACAGAAGATTCTGGAAATGCGATTCGGCTTACACGATGGCGTGGCTCACACCTTGGAAGAAGTTGGCCAGGAATTCGGCGTCACGCGTGAACGTATTCGCCAGATAGAATCGAAGGCGCTTGAAAAAATCCAACAGCATCACAACATGCGGAAGTTAAAGGATTACTAAGCGCGCCAGAGCCCCCGGACCATCTCCGGGGGTTTTTGATGTTGGCGCTGCGCGCAGGGATCGGTTGTTGTACGCCAAAAAGAAAACCGGGGACACGGGGTCCCACGGGTGCGAGTTGAGGGCGCTAGTCGGTCAGGGCGTAGTACTCACCTCGGTTCTCGATGTTCGGCATCGTCTCGAGTGCCCGTTCGATGATGTCAGGCTCCTGCTCGAGGGCCCGAGCGATCTCGCTGAGGGTCGAGGTGCCGGCGCGACGAAGGTGCTGCTCGATACTGATCATCAGGCGCTTCATGGATCCCTCCGAACTACTTCAGCTCCCAGAGTCGGTCGCCACCCTGGCCACCGAGGTCGTTGACGAACTGGTAGAGCGCGCCGAGTGATTGGGCGACTCCGTTGACGTTGAGATGAAGGTGCGCGGCAATTTGCCGCGTCGTGGCCTTGCCGCCGAGTTGGCGGAGGGCCTCGAGGATCTGTCTGTGACGCTTGTTCACAAGCTACCTCCGGCGTGGGGTAAGCAGGGGCACGACAAGCTACGCGGCGAGCCTAGCGAATTCCTCGCTGGTGGTCAAGTCGGCTTGGGGGATAGCAAAAACTGGGCCATCAGCTGATGGCCCAGTTTTGTAAACGGAGTCGGTGTTTACCGCGCTTCCATCGGTCGGGCTTCGTTGACGGTTAATGTCCGTCCTTCGAATTCCTTACCGTTGAAAAGCTCGATCGCTTTCTGGGCCTCTTCTTCAGTCGACATTTCGACGAATCCGAAACCTTTTGAGCGTCCGCTCATCTTATCCATAATCACGACCGCCGATTCAACGGTTCCGGCCTGACTAAAGTAGGTGTTGAGCGATTCTTGGGTGGTGTCATATGACAGGCCACCAACGTAGAGTTTCTTTGCCATGGTACTGCTTATAATTGAGTGAATTTCTTATTTATCGTGCTGGACGACCTTTGCTGTTCTTCTCCCCTGGAAGAGCTCCGCAACGAGGACAGTATATGCTAGTGAGCGAAAGAATGCTAGTGGGCGGGCGCGAGGGTGTTTGGCCGCCCTGTTGGGAGCCAAAAAGCCACTCATGGCTCCCAGGGTCGGATTCGAACCGACGACCAATGCGTTAACAGCGCACTGCTCTACCGCTGAGCTACCTGGGAATAATGAGTGTCCTTTAAGCTGCTATCTCAGAGCTGGCGCAGGGTGGACCGACGACCAATGCGTTAACAGCGCACTGCTCTTCCTGGGCGGCGGCGACTTGCTACTAGCAACTCGCCGATCGCTCCCCGCTGAAGCGGGGTCGCTGCTGCCCGTTCCGCTATCGCGGAACCCGCTGAGCTACCTGGGAATCATGAGGGTCTTTTCACCTGTCGGGTGACCCAAGACAAGAATAGGGCACAAGCAGTATAAAGACACCCGCCCGAACCGTCAATCGTGTTCGGGGGCCATACCTGACGACGGATCCGGGTCGGTCGTTTGTCGAATCTCGAGGCGAAAGTCACCAAAATGGACATTGGCCATGTCGAGGGCGAGGCGCTCATTAATCCCAACGCGTGTTCCTTCAAGGCGGAGCCATGGTCGGCCGTCTTCGTTCCTCGGGTTCGAGATTCGCTCGACCGGGTACGTCCCGGCGGGCACGAGGACCGGTCGCCAGTGTGGGGAGTCGAGGTCGACCATTATCCAAGGAATGCGAAGCGTGAGAAACATGCGAAGTGTTGACGATGAAAACCAAGCAGACGCGGAGTCCAGCGAACCGTTTTGGGGAACGTTGGTGGCGCGTTTGGCGCGAACGAATTGTTTGGACAGACATGATACCGCAAAAACACCATTTCGTCAAGGGTCGTTTTCTGTGGAGAACGTCATTTTTTCGCGTGGTGACGCTGTTTTTGGATTCTACTACGCTATGTAGTAACTCTTTGGTCAAATTCTCATGAACCCGGTCGGTGGAATTGACGAAACGCATATTTTTCGGCAGAATACTCACGTATGAATATAGCTGATCCGAAACTCGACTTCCCACAGTGGTACCAGGATGTTGTCCAAGGTGCCGACTTGGCCGAGAATGGCCCGGTACGCGGAACGATGATTATCAAGCCATACGGATATGCGATCTGGGAGTTGATGCAACATGACCTTGATGTGCGGATTAAGGCGAGCGGCGCTCAGAATGCCTATTTTCCGATGTTTATCCCGCAGAGTTTTTTGGAGCGTGAGAAGGCACACGTTGAAGGCTTTTCACCTGAACTAGCGGTTGTGACGCATGCTGGTGGTGAAAAACTCGCCGAACCACTGGTTGTGCGCCCGACATCGGAGACAATCATTAACGATGCATTCTCGCGATGGGTAAAATCATATCGCGATTTACCGTTGCTCATTAACCAATGGGCGAACATCGTACGTTGGGAACTACGATCGCGTCTGTTTTTACGAACGACTGAGTTTTTATGGCAAGAGGGCCACACGGCGCACGCGTCAAAAGAAGAGGCGGACGCAAAAGCGCGCGAGATGCTTGAAATGTATGCGGAGTTTGCGCGGACGATGCTCGCCATTCCGGTTATGACCGGTGAAAAGTCGGCCGGCGAGCGATTCGCTGGGGCGGCGATGACATACACGATTGAGGGGATGATGCAGGACGGAAAGGCGTTGCAGATGGGGACGTCGCACAATCTTGGACAAAATTTTGCAAAAGTATTTAAGACGCAATACGTTGACGAGAAGAATCAGCTCCAGCATGTCTGGCAAACGTCGTGGGGCGTTTCGACGCGGCTCATTGGCGGGTTGATTATGGCTCACGGTGACGCGCGCGGGCTCGTTTTGCCGCCAGCAGTCGCGCCGATTCAAGTGGTTATTATTCCGATTCGGCCTACCAACGAGATACTCGTTTCACTTCGTACATTAGTGACCAATCTCGAAAAGAAAGGCATGCGAGTGAAGCTTGATGATCGTGAAACGGTCTCGCCAGGATTCAAGTTCAATGAGTGGGAATTAAAAGGTGTTCCGGTGCGGATTGAGTTTGGGCCGAAAGATGCTGAAGCGAAGTCAATGGTCGTCGCGCGTCGCGACACGCAAGAAAAGATGACGATTGGTATTGATGCAGTTGTACCGTCCGTTAAGAAGTTACTGAGCACAATTCAGAAAGATCTACTTAAGGTCCGGCAGAAGGAACTGAAGGCTCGAACATCCTCCGTTCGATCGTATGACGCGCTGTGCGCGGCGGTTGCCACCGGTTTCGCCTCGGGGTCGTGGTGTGGATCTGCGGATGATGAAACGAAACTCAAAACGGAGGCCAAAGCGACCGTTCGGGCGATTCCGTTTGAACAGCCAATGACACACCGTCCGTGTGTGATCTGCGGAAAGCCCGGTGTCTATCACGCAGTTTTTGCCCGTTCGTATTAGTAGCATTTGCCGCCCGTCCGAGGTATAATTCTGGTACAGACGGAAGGGGGTGAATAACATGAAATCGAAAACCGTTTTAATGATTATCAGTGTCCTGCTCATCCTGATGGGAGCGGCGGCGCTTGTTCCGTCGTGGGAGACCATGACCGGACCTATGTGGCACGCGATTGTGACCATCGTACTCGGTGTCTTTGGGTTAGGCACGGCCATGATGGACAAACCCGCGAAATCGATGATGCCACCACAGGCGTAATCGAGGTATCGCATGAAGGCGCAACCGGTCGTTGCGTCTTCTTTTAATGCCAAGGCTCCTGTGGTACAGTGTGGCCATGCAGACGCGCAGATGGGTTATCCTTGGATATGGTGTGCCGAAATCCATGGCCACCGATTTGAATTATCAGGTCTATTTGCGGTCGGTCTTTAATCGGGCCTTTGACGATCTGATCCGAACGGGCCTAACACAAACAATCGTTTGTTCGGGCGGGCCGACTGATATGCGGAAACCGTATCGACGCACGGAGGCGGAAGAGATGATTCGGGAATTGAAGCGGATGGTGGCAAGGCTTCCGAAAGAATACCGAGCGCAGTGGCGATTCGTGGCTGAGAACAAATCGCTTTCAACACTCGAGAATCTCCTGTTTGTGAAACGGATCGTTGGGAATCGGCCGATGACGATTTGCTGTGAATGGACGCGACGGAAGCGAATTCAGAAAACCGTCCGTTTGGTGTTCGGGAAAATGCAGGCGGCGACGGTACTAGGTTTTGATTTTGATGTCTCGGCGAACCGGTATCGGCTAACAGAAACGCTGGCGAAGCGAGAACGAGAGATGTTGCGGTTCGATCAGTGGTCTGTGCGTGGACCAAAAAATTTGCGACGCCATCATGCCGCGTATCTTCAGCGATTGCGGTTTTTGAGATCGTATGGCCCCGATCGCCATGTTGAGGCGGTCAACGCTTGGTACGTTCGCGCGCCACAGCTTTTTCCGGATATTGCCAAGTACGTATCGTAAGCGGGCGTTGACCGCGACGCTGGGGCGGAGTACAGTCCAGTTATCAACCGCGGCACGCACCTTAGGAGGCGATGGACATGACCAATGCCCTGGTTTCGCTATTTCTGGATCACGATCGGCGGACGTCGGAAGTAGTCGGGTACGAAGGCATTTGCGTCGACGATCAGTGTGTCGTGGTGGCAATCATGCGCACCGGATCGCCGTATATTCCCGAGTGGCAGATTGCCTGGGATCGCGCCCATGGCTATGTCCTAATCTCGGAATCGGTGCCGGAATCGTACCGTCAGCGCCTGGCGGAGTTTGTGGCTCATGAGGCCCATCTCCGAGGGCGAGTCTCTGACCCGTGTCTGGTGGCCACGACCTCCATGGTCGCGGCGATGAACGGCACGGCTGATGAGCCATTCATGCGTTACTGGTGTGAGATTCTGCGCCAGTACTCACAGTGGGCATGGCGGACCAAGCACGAACGGATGGCGCCTGTCGACGAGGTTTATGGCGTAGTATATGCCTATACCTACCTGCATTCTTGGCTGGGTTTCAGCCACGGTCGGCCCCCGACCGCGTAAGGGGGCTTTTTCTTTTACCAGAGCCATTTTTTCTGGCCCCTCTTGACAAAATAGGGCAGTTCTGCTAATATCCGCGGTTCTCTTTGTGCCATTTTGCGCAGACGGGGACGTATCAATTTTATGTCTATCAAACATCATTGGGTCGCGATTCTTGTCACCACGCTGGTGACGTTCATCGCGAGCGTGGTCCTCACGGTGACACAACCGATGGAATATCGGTCTGCTTTTACCGTCTTAGCAATTGACCAGGACCAGAACCTCGACGGGTACGCTGCGGCCAAGTCGGCGGAACGACTCAGTCAGTCGTTGGCGAAAACCGTCGCGACGACCGCTTTTGCTGATCAGGTCTATATGCAATTGAAGGACCGGTCGGATATGAAGGACAATGCGCTCGTCTCGAGTGACGCGCAAACGCGTCGCGATGAATGGAAAAAGCGAATTACCGCTCAGTCCTATCCCGACGTCGGTCAAGTCAAGGTTTCGGTGTACCAGAGTAATCAGGATCAGGTCGGCATTATTGCGAATGCCGTCTCAATCGCGATTACCGCCTATGGAGCCGAGTATCTTGGTGGTGGCAACAACGTCGTTTTGAAGATCGTTGATACGCCATTAACATCGAAGACGCCAGTTCGACCGAATGTCTTTGCGAACGTTGCTGTTGGGCTCATTCTCGGTTTTGCCGGATCGATTGCATTCTTCCTCTTGTTCGCACCGCAGGCGCCGTCGACTATGCCGATGCTCTATGCGCCGATGTCGCCGCAAATGTTGGCGATGATGCAACAAGTTCCGCCACAGATGCCGTCCGAGCCGCAGCCGATGTCAGCGCCAGTCCAGACGCATCGCGCCCAACGCGTCTCTCATGAACAGCCGTTGGCCACTCCGACGGCGTCCGAGCCAATGCCACCGACAAAACCAGCGCAGGCTACGGAAACAACTTCTTCGTCCCCGGCGAACTTGCCGGTGATCGACGAGTGGGTCATGCCGTAATCTTTTTATCACCACGTCGAACGACGCGTTAGGAGTAGCAATGCTCGTGCCGCGTCCGAGCCGTGGTGCTCGGTTCCTCCTGATCTCTGACATGTTAATCAGACGATAAGAAAGAATGCGCTTCTCCTGAAGCGCAGATGATAGATACGCTCGTCCACGCTGTCTGTTGACGTCCGGTTTCGGACACACTCCAAATGGTCCGACCGCCGGACCGTACACGAAAGGGCTGACATGACCAAGTTCATCACGCTGTTCGTGGCGGCCATGTTGCTGTCTTTCAGCAGCGTGGCGCACACCGCTTCGACCGATCCCAGCTGGGAGAAGGTCAAGCCTGGTGAAACCCCGCAAATGTTCGCGCAGCGCAACCTGCTGTCGGTGACGGAGCTGATCGAGCTCAATCCCGACCTGGCGCGCCGCCCGAATCGTCTCATCCCGTACGAGCCCCTCAACGTCAATCCGGCAACGCCGCTTGGTGCGCGCCCCCTTCATCGGTGGGTGTTCGCTGGTGGTGATCCGGCCGGCCCGTCGCTCGAAGCGCTCTATGCGCAGCAGGGCGCCGTGGCTGTGGCGGAGGCGCTGCGTCCGAGACAGCGCGCGCAGATCGCGATGATGTCGAACATCCCGGACACCGTTCGGGTGTGGTTCGACTCGATGGTGCAACACACCGTCGGTCGCGTCGACAGCGTCACGTCGTCGCCGGACGACCCTCTCGTTATGATGGGGCTCGGATTCGGCGGCTACGTGAAGGGCTCGAAGGAGCAGTACTGGTCGGGGACGACGATCGCCATGTGGACGGACCGCAACGGTCAGCCCATTTCGCAACAGTTGGCGATGGTTTACCCGGAAGTGGTTTGTGACGGCGTGGGCTACACGCTCATGACGTTCCTCCACTGCCAGAACTCGGCTCCGGTCCCGCGTTTGTTCGAGCCGCCGGCACCCATCGTCGAGACACCGTCGCCCCCGGCCCCGCCGGAGACGACGGTCGTCGACACGACGCCGGCACCTCCACCCCCGAGTCCTACTCCGGCTCCCAAGCTGACAGGAAATCGGTACTACCCGGAGAACTGCGCCTACTGGCTGACGTGGGAAGATGTGACCATCGATCCGAACGGCCAGTCGTTCGGCGATCGGCATCAGGACAACTTCTATGCCGGTCATGAACACACCTATTGGGCCGATGTCTGGAAGACGTATGGCCTGCGGTACCGTCTGGCGCCGTCGTTCTTCGATAGCGAGACGTGGTCGTTCGATGCGAATCTCGGTGCGGTCTACGCCCCGAAGTTTGGCCGGACGATTCTCGATCTCGAAGGCGGCGGCTACTACAAGACACAACAGCGCCTGACGTTCCAGCCGGAACGGATCAACGAGGATTCGTACGTGTGGCGGAAGCACAAGACCGCCATCGACGAGTTCGGTCCGTATGCGCGAGTGCAGCTCGTGCACCCGGACTACCACCTCGAGGGCAAGGCCACGCTCGGCAGTCGCTATGTCACGCGACTGGCCCAGCTGACCGTTCGCCCTGGGTCGTGGTACGGCAAGATCAGTGTTCAGCAGGATCTGCGCGGCTACGTCCGCACGGATGTCGACGGTCGTCAGCTCGGCTTCCCGGCCGACTCGATGACCATGCGTGAAGCGCGACTCGGGTACGACCTGACGCCGTGGTTCACCCTCTACGCTGCCTACGACGACTGGCAGTACCGCTCCAAGCTCTATGACTTCGACCGTCGAGGTCCTGGTCTCGGGTGCGAGTGGTACTTCCGCCAGGTGAAGAAGTGGCGGTTCGACGCGAAGGTCTCTCGCTTCACGGCGGAAGATCGAGCCCTGTGGTACGAGACGCATCAGGATGTGACCCAGCTGACCCTGCACGAGACGCATGACAAGATCTGGCGAGCAGTCGCCAGCATCGTCTACGCGCCTTCGACGCGGTGGATCGGGCTGAAGCATCCCAAGTAGTAGCAACACTCTCACCCGCAGACAGCGGTGCACGACACAACCACCTCGCAGCACATATCGTGCACCGCTGATCTGCTCCATCGCTCACTTCGGTGAGCACGATCACGGTGCACGAAAGGAGTGTCCCACATGAAGAAGCTGTCGCTGTTTTGCCTGCCGCTGATCCTGCTGGCGTTCGCGCTGGCGGGCTGTGGCAAGGGCTCGTCGCTGACCGGCCCGACGGCCGATCCGGACCCCAACGGCGGACCGATGACCCTCAAGGCTTCGTTCCAGCCGATGCCGCGTCCGACCAATCCGTTCTCGGCACTGCTCACGCGGGCGATGTTCGCCCTGCGTGGTGCCTCGCCGATGGCGGTCATGGCCGATCCGTTCGCCGCGCCGGCTCCGGAAGACTCCATCTACGGATGGGGCACCTTCCTCTCGCCGGGCGGAGTCGACTGGACCGCCAAGCGGTTCCTCGGCTTCAGGCGTGCGGATGGAACGTTCGATCGGACCATCACGGTCGCGGTGGCGAACGAACAGCGCGGGTATGAGCTCCGGCTCTACTACAAGAAGGCCGGCGTGATCTACCCGATGTTCGGAACGCTGTCGCTGTCGGCTGGGTCCAACCCCGCCGTCGCCGTGACCGCGTACAACTGGTCCAAGTTCGGCGGGTTCTACACCTTCGAGGTGCTGCCGCCGGGCTCGATCAACCCCATTCGGGATGACACGGCGAAGTGGTTCTGGAGCGAGATCGTCGCTGACGGTCTGATGCATCCGGATTCCACTTCGAAGAACGTGATCGTCACGGGTAACGACTTCATGACTCGCTTCTCGAGCGACTCGTGGCTCAACTCGCACGACATGATCTTCGTTCCCGACGGAGCTCGCGCGAGCTGGCGTATGCCGGCGCTCGGGTTCAGGGGCGGTACGTACTACTTCCGCGTCAACTACGCATCAGGGGCAATGTTGCTCCCGGGCGTGAATCTGCGGAACGCCGACGGCTCCCTGACCCAGTGTCGGAACATCGATGACCTCGATCCGGGCGCCGGTTTCTACGGCGTCTTCGTGGTCAACCTCAACGATGCCGGTGTCTGGGTCAACCCCCGGGCTGGCGACGAGCGGTTCACCGACGTCGTCATCCGTTCGGCGGCGCGGTATGTGCCGCCGGCGCAGGTCAAGCAGTGGATGGACGCGAAGCTGTCCTCCGCTCGGACCGCGTATGGGCTGTCCTGGAACTCGGCGCTCAACTAGCCACAACCCGGCTGTTGACACCGGACGTGAAATGTAGTAAGGTCGCGTCCGTAGTAGACGTAACGCTGTAACGGATGGACGGATGGCACCTCGCCAACAACACGATTCCTCGTGTCCGTACTCCGCTACGGTAAAGTCGGAGGCCCAGTGCCTCCGCGTACTGGGTCTCCATGACCCCTCAGAGCTTCGGCTCGAAAGGAGAGGCCATGAACTGGCCCACCAAGAAGCAGTACCTGCTCCCGCTGTTCCTCTTCATGATCATCGCTTCGATCGCGTTCAACGTGGGCACCGCGCTCGCGTCCGAGAACCTCGTCAAGGGATCGCCGGCGAACAGCTACGAGGCGGCCCTCGATCGCGATACCGATCCGGTGCACATCACGTACGGCTCCACTGCGGGCAAGTACAACGTGCGCGTGTACGCGGTCTACGGTCTCGAGCGGGACGGCGGCACGATCTGGGCGAAGCCCGGCGTGAACCTCCCGGCCAGTCCGAGCTCGGTGGCCTTCGGCCTCGGCATGAACAAGCTGGACGATCCCGTCGAGCCGGCGCTGCGTTCGCAGTCGTTCGACAACATGCCGCGTGGCGCCTACAACGCCAGCGGGCACTACGTCGAGTGGAAGGACGTCGTCTTCCCCGAAGGGATGGCGGTTCGCCTGAACTACCCGATGCTGCCGGCGGACAAGGCTGCGCAGAAGGGCGCCTGGAACAAGGGCGGGGCGACGATGTTCATCTTCAACGTCGGCTGGGACGCGTCGTTCCCGATCTACACCGAAGACCCCGATGGCAGCAACGGCGGCAACGCCCTGCGGCGCTCGGGCAACACGTTCACGGCGTGCGGCACCGGTCGCATCGCCAACAACTAGCACGCACCACAAGCAGCACCTCAGTACGTCGGCGGGTGGACCTCTCTTCGGAGAGCTCCACCCCCGGCGTTTCTTTTTTTATCTACCGCTTCCGAGCGGCTTTTTTTGTATTCGGTACAAGGTTGAGAACCGCACCAAGGAGGATCATATACGCCCACATGACAGGCGTGCTCTGGAGGAGGTTGTCGAAGGCACTCATGAGCACAAAGGCGGCGCTAAAGCCGATCAAGCTAAGGACGGGCAGCGAGATCGGGTGTGAACCAAGTCGGCGCACTGTCCGTCCGAGGTGCACAAAAATACTGATCAGGAAGGCGAGGTAGGCGCCGATGCCGAGCACTCCCAGTTCAATCAGTAAGCGCAAGTAATCGTTGTGTGCGCCGACGCCCTGGAAGAAGTCAAACACCTGGAGTTGTCGGACGGCGGGAAAGGCCCCGAGCCCAAATCCAAAGATTGGACGTTCGTAGAAACGTTGACTCATCTCGGTCCAGACGTCGAGTCGCCATTGATAGGAACTTTGATCCGCTTGACGAGCGATAATTTCTTTGGCGCCCGGCACGGTGCGTAGATCGAGGTTCATGACACTCGTCGTGACAATGTTCACCGTCGGTAGGATGGCAATCATAACCGCGAGGGCCATGAGCCCAGCGAAAAAGTATCGACGAAATCGCATGTAAGAGATAATGCCGAGCGAGACAATAAGCCCGACCCACGCGCCACGGGTAAAAGTCAAAATCAACATGATTCCCAGCAGTCCAATAATCGGCCAGCGTGAACGAATACGCAGGGCGAGTAAGGGCCAGACACTCATGGTGAATGAGAGGCCGAGAACGAGATAGAAGGCGAGTACATTTGGGTGACCAAACGTTCCGTAGGCGCGGTTCGACGATTCAGCAAACGTCAGGCCAGTATGCGTTAGGACTTGGTAATAGCCGACAAGAACCGGCATGACCATGGAGAGTAGAAAGGCGATGGCGACCTGTCGGAATGCTGGCCAGTCCGTCACTGTCGCCCGCGTGACGAGATAGAGCACAAAGAAACTCAGGATTCGAAGTATCTCCGTTAGCGTGGCACCCGGAGCCCATGAGTAGCTGAATGAGATGATTGAGATGAGGGTGAAGAGGAGAATAGATCGAAACAATTCAAAGTCCCAGAGATGTGCCCGGACGCGAATGAGGCGCCAGCACCCCCATCCGATAGCGATGACTGATAGTGCACCGGCCACGTTAATACCAACGCTGCCAACGGAGAATCGATATTCGCCGATACTATCGACGAGCGGACGGACGATAATCAAGGCGGGTACCCCGAGCGTCGGTCGTAAAAACATGACGATGACGAGCGCAAACAAAATGATTGAGGCGAACAGCAATGTCGGACTCTCGGCGAATAAAAAGAAATAACTGAGCAGGGCGCTCAGCGTCAATCCGCCGGCAAACAGTGTGCCCTTAGTGATGTTTGGCCCCGAGAAATCGGACATACGTTTTTTGGTATTCGGCGGCGACGTGTGGCCAGCTACGGGTGGTCATAAACTGGGTGGCCCGTTGACCAAGCGCTTGGCGTTCTGTCGGTGAGTCCAGCAGGCGATGGATTGCCGCAATCCATTCGGCTGGTTCATTGGCTACGAGGCATTCTACCCCAGCCGTGACGCCAACGCCAGCGATACTCGGGCGACTGGCAATCAACGGTGTTCCACAGGCTAGGGCTTCATTGATTTTTATTTTATAGCCAGTGCCGAAACGGAGTGGCGACACCGCGAGCGTGGCGCGTTGCAGCTCGGCGGCCATGCTGGGAACCTGCCCGGTCACGATGACGCCGGGTACTTTTTGCAAGGCTAGGACTGCGGGCGTGGGCTGGCGACCGACAATTCGGAACGTCGCGCCGGGATGTTGCTGGTGGATGTGCGGCCAGACAGTTTGCACAAACCAGGTAGCGGCATCAATGTTCGGCGGGTAGGTCATAATGCCGGTCATGATGATCGTGGCTGGGTCACGTGGCGCGGTTGACGGAGCGAAGATGTCGGTATTAATGCCAATCGGAATAACGGCGGTTGGTATGTTTGGTGCGGCGTGGTGGAGCGTCTGTGCATCGGCTTCGCCGACGACAATAATCCCGCGGGCGCGACGCAGGGCCTGGTGTTCGATGTCTGTTGCTCGGTGTCCTTCGGTGCGGAGGTGAAAGCGTTTCAATGGATTTGTGGTCCGATCGGCAGTGCGCATAAACCAATCGGAGAGAGCATCAATGGTTTGTGCTACGAATGGTAGGCGACAATCGGCCGTATACTGCAGGACAAATGGCGTGTGAAAAATGACGAGATCGTACGCCGCCGTGTCGAGGCTAGTTATGGCTTGGTGGAGTGTCGGAGACTCCGTACGTTCAAGAAAGAACGGAGATTGACGAAACTGCAGGTAGTGCTTGAGCAGTGATGTTGGTGTGGCAGAAAAAACTGTGACGTTGCGGGCGCCATCAATCGTCGGAACTTCCGACGGGGTTTCGGTAAGCGTCCAGACATCAATCGCATTGGTTTTTCCGAGCTGACGGATAACCATGGCTGCCACTTGGGTCATGCCGTCACGATCGAGACGATCTGGCGGCGCGGGTGTGATGTAGAGGAGTCGCATACAGTGCCCATATCATAGCGGTCATTGCCATTGTACGCAAAAGAAGAGCGGCGCCGCTCGGGGAGCGGCGCCGCGTGAAGGACGGAACGGTCACGGCTGGTCGACCATGATCGCGGTGGTGGCCGGAACGGCCAGGGCGACCGATTGGCCAGAGCGAGTGATGAGCGTGGTAGTGACCCGGTACAGATTCGGGTTCCAGACCACGACGATCTTTTCGAATTCCCGGAGCCAGAGACCCGAGTGCTGATCGCGGAACGGGGCCGTGATGGCCGAACCGCGCGGTTGCTGTAGTAGCCAGCCGGGCCACTGTGTTTCATCGTGCCAGCCGGTGTCGTCGCCCGAGCCAGGCGTTGGCCCGTGGTCGACGGCGTAGTAGCCGTTTCCCAAGAGCGTGAAGGCCCAAGCTGAACGCTGGAGGTCGAACTGCCAGTCGTTCGCTTCGACATGGACGATGACCGCCGGGTCATTAACCCAACCCGACGTGCCGACGTACGCGTCGGCCAACTCGTTCATCGGGAGCGTTCGCGGCCAGGCTTCGAACATGCGCCCGTTCGCGACACCGGTCCAGAGGCGATGGGTGGTACCACCGTCATTGGAGACGTTGCCGATGAGCAACCGATTCGCGCCGACCTGTTGGCGGACGGCGTCACCGAGGGCCGTAAGGTTCGTGACCCACCGATGACTGAAGACCGACATGGTGTCAGCGACTCCGTCGCGATCGGTGTCGACGTGCCCTTGGTTGTACCAGACCACGTGACCCCAGATGTTGTCGACGAAGACGCCGTCCCACCCATAGGCGGTGAACTGCTCACCGATCCAGGTAGCGAGGATCTGCGCGACGCGAGGATTGGTCATGTCGTAGGACCGAGCGCCGATATCGAAGCTGACGAGCCGCCCCTGTTCGTCATGGAGGAAGCAGGTCGAATCAAGTCGCGCTTCAAGCGTGTGCCACGGGCCGTTCAGCGGCTCGTCGTGCGTCCAGGACAGTTCGTTGCTCTGGACGTAGAAGAGGAGCTTGATGCCCGGATGCTTGGTGCGAATCGCCTCGAGCGTGGCCCGATTGTTGATGGCGTTCTCGAGGCCAATGACCAGCAAGTCGTACCGAGACAACGAGTCGACCAGGCTGAGGCCGATCCTCGAGGTCAGGTAGTAGTTGGCGATCCGACCCGGCTCAGAGCCACTCGGAAGCGGCTGCTGGTAGGTCGGGATGGTCCCAAGGTCAATGACCTTGATCTCCGGTGCCGTAGGGGCACAGGAAGCCATGAGGGCCGCACAGACGGCCATCAGGACGGCAGAAGCCAAAGCGTGCCGCATGTCGCGATCCTCCGTGCTGGGAAGGGTATTTGACGTCAGTGAACGAGCGTTCAGATCAGCAGAAACAGCCTGAGCTGGACGGCCGACCTTATCAAAAAAACAGGACTTTGTCAACCCTGTTTTATTGGGGGACTTGACAGAAATCAACAAACATGGTACGGTAGCACGTCAATTTCTATGCGCATTCTTCTCGTCAACAAATTCTATTTTCCCCAAGGTGGGGCGGATAAACACGTCATAGAACTCGAGCGCCTCCTGACAGCCGCTGGCCATGAGGTGGCGATTTTTGCGATGACGCATCCGAAAAACATTCCGACGCCGTGGGCGAAATATTTTGTGTCGTTTATTGATTTTAGCCGCGTGCGATTTAATTGGCAGGGGATGCGCGTTGTTGGTCGGACCCTTCATTCATTTGAAGCGGCGCGACAGATGAAAAAGATGCTCCGCGATTTTAAGCCCGACGTCGTCCACCTCCATAATATTTACCATCAAATCTCGCCGTCGATTTTACCGATCATCGCTCGGGCCGGAATCCCGATGGTGCAAACGCTTCACGACTATTCATTAATCAGCGCGAACTACACCTTGGCCGGACACGGCGGGATTTGTGAACACGGCAAAGGCGGGCGATACTGGGAATACATTTTGCATCGTTGCATCCGACATTCCCTAGCGGCATCGTTGCTCGGAGCGATTGATCAATGGTGGCACGATCGAACGCGCGTGTATGAGCGATACGTGGCCGCGTTTATCAGCCCGAGTCAATTTTTAAAAACAGTAGTCACGTCATGGAAGCCGAATATTCGACGAGTTGATGTGATTCCTAACTTTACGTCGGAGATACCACGTCGCGTCTGGCCAAAAGACGGATCGATTATCTACGTTGGGCGACTCTCGGGCGAGAAAGGCGTGGCGACCTTGATTCGAGCGGCTAAAGATATCCCGGCGCCGGTGCATATTATTGGTACTGGTCCGGATGAATCACGGTTGCGGGCCTTGGCGGCCGAAGTGGGCGCTTCAAATATTGTGTGGCACGGCTTCCTGACCGGCGCACCGCTAGCGGAGTACCTGTCGAAAGCGTCGGCGATGGTAGTTCCATCAACGTGGTATGAAAATAATCCGCTGGTTATTTTGGAATCATTTGCCTATGGCACGCCAGTCGTTGGCGCGCGGATTGGCGGTATTCCTGAACTCGTCCGCGACGGGGAAACCGGACGGCTCTTTACGCCGGGAGATGTTGGTGGTTTCGTACAGGCGGTGCAGGCGGTTCGACGCGACGTCCAAGACAGCGATCGACTGTCGACGGCCTGTATGCAAGTAGCCCAGGCATATACCCCCCAGGAGTATCTTGAAAAACTTATGAAATTGTATGCGTCGGTTTTGGCGTAACTCCATCTTGATTGCGGTTTTCACACTCGTTCCGTTCGGGACGAGGGTTTCGGCGCGTGAGCTGACGCCGACGTATCCACGCATCGCCAATTACTTTTTAACGCGGACCATTTCACCAGCCCAAGCCGCGGAATTAGCTCGTTGGGATGTCGTTATTCTCGGACTTGATAACCAATATACCAATCCGGCGGTTTTTTCGATCATGCGTCAGAAAAATCCCGACATTATTATTTTAGCGTACGTGTTGTCGGAAGAATTCCCGTCCGGCTACGATGGCCTGAGTGATCCAAATTATCCGCTGGTCAAACTCCGGAGCGGCATTGCCGACTCGTGGTGGTTACGTGATGCGAGCGGGGCGAAGACTGGTTTCTGGGCCGGGGCGAACATGTTGAATGTCACGAACCAAGTGTCGATGGTGAACGGGTATCGTTGGAATACTTACTTGGCGCATTTTGTGAAAGACTCTGTCCTCTCGACTGGGCTGTGGGATGGCGTCTTTTACGACAATGTCTTTAATGATGTGTCGTGGGTCAACGGCGGCAATATTGATACAAATAATGACCATGTGGCCGACCTTGGGTCTTCGGCTGATGCTGCCTGGCGCGACGGCATGTCGACCTTACTGCGCACGACACGACAACTCGTCGGATCGGATGCCATTATTATTGGGAATGGCGGCGGTCAGTACTACCCAGACATGAACGGTCGGCTGATCGAGCAATTCCCATCGTCGCTTGATGGCGGCTGGACCGGGGCGATGGCGAAGTACGCAGACGTTTTACGGCGCGGTTTATCGCCGTCGATTGTGGTGGTCAATCGCATGACCGCTAATGGGTTGCCCACCGACTATCAAGGGATGCGGTACGGATTAACGAGTACGCTACTGGAAAATGGGTTCTTCAGCTTTGACGAAGGTGCGGTTCGGCATGCAGCCCTCTGGCAATTCGATGAGTTTACCGCCTATCTCGGTTCACCAATCGGGAACGCGCGACGAATTTGGCCGACAGCAGCCGCGTCATATGAGACCGGCGTTTGGCGACGTGATTTTGCGAATGGGATCGTGTTAGTGAATTCAACCGATGCACCGCGCACCGTTACGCTCGGCGATGGATATGAAGAATTGCGGGGAACACCGTCCGATGTGAATGGTGGACGAATAGTAACGAGTGTGACCCTCGCTGGCCATGATGGACGAATTCTGCGCAAGCGTCAGGTTGTTCTCGATACCGGCACGTATGAAAATGGATCACTGATCAGTGTCTTCAAGGGTGATGGCACGGCGACACGGAGCGGATTCTTTAGTTATGATCCGACTCAGCCAGCCGGCGCGGCCCTGATTAAACAAGATGTGAACCATGACGGCGAGACGGATGTCATCCGCGCTGATGCGGGGGCGATTACCGTTCGCAATGCGCATAACCAAGTACTCGGTTCATTCCGTCCGTTTGGCGCGTATCGAGGCGCATTGTCGATTGCCGTGGGTGATGTGAATGGTGATCGGATCGACGATATCGTCGTGTCGCCGCTGAGCGGAAAAAACCAGAAGATTTCTTTCTTTACCTATACTGGGCGACGACTCTGGGCATCATGGCGGCCGTTTAAACGCGATTACACCGGCGGGCCGTCGGTGACGCTGGCAGACATGAATGGCGACGGTCGATTGGAAGTACTGGCGGCGGCCGGTCGCGGCGCCGATCCGCGTGTCTCGGTCTTCACGCTCCGCGGTCGACAGGTGGCGAGTTTCTTAGCCTACGCTCGTTCCTTTAAGGGCGGTGTGCATCTGGCGGCCGGAGATCTGACCGCGGACGGAGTACCGGAAATTGTAACGGTTCCGGCGCGGAGCGGCGGCCCGCATGTTCGTATTTTCTCCAATCGCTATCAACCGGTCGGAAGCTTCTTCGCCCTCGCTAAGTCCTACCGCGGCGGATTACAAGTTGCTATTACCGATGTTGACCATACCGGCGATAACCGGATCGTTATTTCGACCCCATATGTCTATTAACCCAACAACTCCAGCCGAACCACAACGCCCGTTGCATCATCGCCTGTTGGCAATTGTGGCGCCGCTGCTGGCTCACGCACATCATCGTCGGTACCACGGTCGCCCGCACCATCTGGTGATTGATACATTTTTGAATGTGGCGATGTGGGGGCTTGTGGCCTGGATTATTGTCCTAGCGGTCGTGAAGGTTGCCACAACCACACCTCAAGTCATGTGGGATGTCTCGACGGTGACGAGTGGCCAGGCCGTGACCGCCACGCTGACAGTGACGGCGCCTAGCACCGGACGCATTGGTGATGTTCAAGCCGACGTGATTGTGCCGACCGGATGGTTGGTGGATGAAGCCACAGCGCAGAGTCTGGGGGCCATGGAACGACGAGCGGTGCGAACGATAACTTTTCACCTCGTCCCAGTTGCTGCACCAAGCGCAGCAGTCAATCTGGTGACCCACCTGGCGTGGACCGTCGCCGGGGCGTCTTTAGAGACCGAACATGTTCAACATATCTCTGTGCAGGGGACGAGTGGTGCGTTGACGTTGACTGCGCCGGCTTCGGTCCGATCCGGTCAGATGATTCCGTTGACGTTGACTGCGCCGACGAGTCTGGCCGACCTTCGGTTGATGAAGGTCGTGTCGGTGACCCTGCCAAAGCATGTGACACGCGTCAGTACAGAGCCGTCGATTGACGGGACAACGTGGACCATCGAGTCAAACACGGTTGAGGCTAAGACGTTGATCATGCGAGTGACGACATCGTTACCGGCCGGAACCCGACTTCGTTTTTCGGCCACCTTAGCTTGGGGTGTCGGTGAGGCCCGGTTGGTGCAAGTCACCCGGACGACTGATGTCCTGATTACGGCTACGAGCGGTGAAGAGGTGGTGAATGGTCCGAGTACGACGGCGGTCACCTTCGCGGCGGAACTTCGCTATACCGGCGCCTCGGGCGTGCAGTTTGGTTATGGACCATTGCCGCCGATCGTCGGTCAGGAAACGGTGTACCGGGCGTTCCTCTACGTTCGTCCAGGGTCGGCCGATGGCCACGGAGCGACCGTGACCATGTCATTACCGGCCGGGACGCGTTGGATTGGCCATTCGAGTTTAACCGGTGGTTCGCGGGTGGTCTGGAACTCTTCGGCCCGGACAATCACCTGGCAGATTGGTGAGTTAGCGGCGAATGTTGCGCCGCTGATGGCGAGTTTTGACCTCGGGTTGACCCCAAAAACGACCCAACGTGGGAGCGTCGTGACCATGACCGGGCCGGCCAAGCTGACATATCAATCTGATCGCGACGGCCTACAATCGAGCACCGCAGCTGCGCTGACGACCGCCAGCGTTGATGGCGGAAAACCAAGTTTGGCTACAATTCGCTAAAAAAGCGGTTTTTCCAGCGAAAATTCAGCTAGGCTTGACAAAATAGAGGGTTTGGTGTAAGGTCTCGGGTCAATTTTGTTTATGTCTCCATCGCTCACTATCGCCATGATCGGCCAAAAGGGCATGCCCGCTATTCACGGCGGGATCGAACGTCATGTTGAAGAACTGTCGGTTCGTTTAGCGTCCATGGGGCATACGGTGACCGTGTACACTCGGCCGTATTTTACGCCGACCGGCATGAAATCGTATCGCGGCGTCCGCCTTATTTCGTTACCGTCGATCCGTTCAAAGCATCTCGACGCCATCAGCCACACGTTTGCGGCGACGATTCACGCCGTGCGGTCTGGAGCGGATATCATTCACTACCACGGTGTCGGCCCGTCGATTTTATCGTTCCTGCCAAAACTCCTTCGATCGAAAGCAAAAGTTGTTTCAACGTTTCATTGTATTGATCGGAAGCATCAGAAGTGGGGATTTATCGCCCGACAGTTTCTTCGTCATGGCGAATGGTCGTCGGTGACTCATCCGGATGAAACGATTGTGGTTTCAAAAACCCTGAAGAAGTACGTCAAACATATGTTCGGCAAGCAGGCGACGTATATTCCGAATGGTGTTGAGATTCCGCGAACATCCGCGCGGCGACGCTCACCAACGCTCCGCCGGTTCAATCTAACGCCGGGTGAATATATTATTTCGGTCTCGCGCTTGATTCCGCACAAAGGCATCCATCATCTCATTTCTGCCTTTCGTCAGGTCTCAACGAACCACCGACTGGTGATTGTCGGCGACGGATTTTATACGGATGAGTACGTTCAGTACCTCCACGAGCTCGCCGGCGATGATGCGCGCATTGTTTTCACCGGTTTTCAGAGTGGTCAGGATCTTCGTGACTTGTTCTCGCACGCGGCGCTGTACGTTCTCCCATCACAAGCGGAAGGATTACCGATCGCTCTACTCGAAGCGGCCAGCTTCGGAGTCGGGATTGTGGCCAGTGATATTCCGGAAAATCGGGAAGTGATTCATGCGGATCGTTCACCAATCGGTCTGACGTTCGTGACCGGTGACATTGACGACCTGCGGCGTGTCCTGACGGATGCCCTGCGGCGCCCAGCGGCCATGCGGAACATGGCCCAGCGGGCCAAAAAAGTCGTTGCCGAGCATTACCAATGGCGTGATGTGGCGACGCAGATGGTAGCGGTCTACACTAGGCTCTGTAATCGTCCGACATCCGTTCGGGTGGCGTCGGCTGGTTCGATGCGGTCCCGTTCGGTTGCGGTGAACGCGGCGTAAGGTCGACGTGCTATACTGTATCGGTATGCGGTATCTTTTTGGTTTCCTCGGTCTGGTCGTGGCGATTGGATGTGCGGCTCCGACCGCATGGGCGCTGACGCCGACGCAGCGCTATCTTGGATATATGGTTATTTCGGCCGATACGCCGGAAGCGGTGTGGTACGTTGACCCGCGGCGGAAAGAACGAGTTCCGGCCACAACACTGACCGACATCCGTACTATTTTGCGGACGCGAGCGGCCAAAGTGAAAGTAGCCGATTTAAAGCGTCTCCCGTTAGTTGGGACCCTGACGGTCGGAGATCTGAATTATCGTCGTCAATTAGCGGGTCGATATATTGTTGTGACGGATCGGAAGAATGAAGCGTGGTACATTACGCCCCGCACCAAGCGTCGTATTCGCATCGGGAACGGGCAGGTGGCGGTTACCTTTGCGCGAAGTCAGGCCCTGACCATTTCGGCCGCGGACCTAGCGGAGATTCCGGCGCCGCCAAATATTCGTTTGGTAACCGGATCGGTGAAATCAAGTCGTGGTTCGTTTACGACTGAGCGACTCGAGTTTGCCTGGAATGATCCGGGGATACGCATCATGACCGACACGGCGAATACGAGTGATTGCAAAGGAAATTGCCCGGTCATTTCGCTCGGGTCGTATATCAGTCGTCGGGCAGCAGTGGCGGGGATCCATGGCACCTATTTCTGTCCGCAAGATTATGGAGCCTGTGCGACAAAACGAAACTCGTACGATTTTCCGGTCTGGAACAGTTTTACTAAATCGTGGCGAAATGAAGGGCGGATAAAATATACGTCCCAGCCGATTGTGGCCTTTGATACTTCGAACCGGCCGTTCTTGTATGCTGAATCACGGCAGTTTAAGAGTCAGGCTGGGTTTGCGGCGACGTTTGCTGATGATTCAATTGCTGCTGGTGGCACGGGTGTTTTACAGGCGGCGTTCAGTAACGGGCCGATGCTCATTCGGAACGGCGTCTATGTTCTCAAGGGGAACCAGCTTGATACCAAACAGGCGACCGTGAAAAGTGCTCGTGGGGTACTTGGTTGGAAAGGAACGACGATGGTGTTCTTTGTGGTCCATGGGGCCACCGTCACGGATGCGGCCTCAGTTGCCCAAGCGCTTGGTTTAGAAAACGCCGTCAATCTTGATGGCGGTGGCTCGACAGCGATGTACACGGCCGGACGATACATTCTTGGTCCGGGTCGGAATCTTCCGAACGCCATTTTGATTACTCGTCGGTAGGCTATGTCGGTTTTTCTCCAGACTCTCAAGCGAGCGGCGCTCGTCTTCTTGCTGATGGTTATTTTGGGTGGGATTGGTTATGTCGGACTTCGGGCCTGGCGTGGTCATCAGTCTGATCAGCCGAAAAATTTGCCGCCGGAAAAGAACGTAGCGGTCGAAAATCGGAATACGACTCCGCGAAATACAAACGTGGCGGTGACGACCAACACGTCGTTGAACACGAATGCGGTTGTGGCCCCGGCGGAACTCAATCTTGCCGCACCGTTTACCACTCAAGCGCCTGATGCCAACTGGGACGCTGAACACGAAGAATTTTGTGAGGAAGCGTCGGTACTGATGGCCGCTCGCGCGCTGCAAGGCCGAGCGATAAAAGATAGTGCTGACGCCGAGGCGGCGCTGCAAACGTTACAGCAATGGGAGATCGATACCTTCGGTTACTTTGAAAGTACCACCGCGGTTGAAATCGCTCAGTTGGTGACAGATTTTTATGGTCTGTCGGCTGAGCTCGTGGTCGATCCGACGGTCAGCCAATTAAAATCTATTTTGGCCAGCGGTAAGTTTATCGTCGTGCCGGCCGCTGGTCGTGAGCTCCACAACCCAAACTTTAAGCAGCCCGGGCCGTTGTATCACGCGTTACTCCTGAAGGGCTATACGGCTACTACCTTTATTACGAATGACCCGGGGACACGAAAAGGGCAGAATTATACATACCCGACGGATGTCCTGATGCAATCAATTCATGACTGGAACGGCGGAGATGTTATGAATGGTCGTCGGGTCGTCATCGTGGTGTCCGCTGCTCGCGAGTGATATACTCTTTTATATGATGAGTATTATCGCCTTTCTTGGGGTAGCTCTGGCGAGCGGCCTGTTTTGGCGTCGCCCGGCCTGGCGTCGACAATTGCTGGCCGGTGGAGCGTTGTATCTGCCGCTTTTTGCGCTGAGTGTCGCGATGGCCGGCGGTTTTTGGAAGTTTGGCGTCTCGACTGGGGATGCCGTCGTGACGGTGATCGGTATTTTTTTCGCCGGCGTATCACTAAGCGCCTTGATGGCGGTTGGGTATGAGCGAACCGTGAATCGCTGGTTAACACCGAACCTGCACGTGTCGCGTCGGCAGTTATGGTGGCTCGGCTTGGGACCGATCGTCGCGCTGGGGATGGTGCTGGGCGGGCTGGCCTTTATTCCGGCGGCGATGGTTGGTTTGTTTGTGAATGCTGTCGTCTTGGTTTGGGTCGGACGGTTTCATCTGCTCTGGGATGCGGTCATCAGCGCGGTTGGTGTCAGCGCGTGGTATGGACTGCTCTGGTTTATATTGGCGCCCGAAGCCTCGGGCGATGTCGGGCGTTTTGCGCTCGGTGGTGATGCGCTTGGCGTAACCCTGTGGTCGCGACCGATTGAGTTTGGTGTGGCTGCCATGTTATCGGGTGCCTTGGTTGGTCCGCTTTTTTCGGCGGCGAAGCCGTGGCGCTGGTGGCAGAAGCGTCCGACGAAATCGGCGACGACCGCGAAAATCGCGATCGGCACAACCGCAATTGTGATGCTAGCACTGTGGTTCGGCGCTGTGACGGAGCGATATGTACTAGCCCCGGTCGTGATAGATGTTCAACCCTCGACGGCGGCCACGGCGATTCAGACCACGATGAAAATTCGTTTACAGTTTTCTCGACCGATTAATCGCGATTCGCTGACCATGACCATCGACCCTGATGTGGCCGGATCATGGCATTTTTCTATCCCGCAAGATCGTCTCCATGGCTACCATGCGGCGACGTACGTCTTTGATACGACGCTTGAGCCCGGGACGACCTATGTCGCGACTATTAGCGGGATTCAGTCCGTCTGGGGGACGGCGACGAATAATGAGCGTATTACCTTTACGACACGCGCGACTCCCGAAGTAACAGAGGTCCAATACCCGGCAGGAGCATCAACGCTCGATCCATGTGCGGCGATCACGATTCCGTTTGCGTCGATCGACGACCCGTCAGCGCAGTACGATGCGAAGTTTGAACCGGCCATGCCGTACACCATTGAACGATCGGTTACGAACGAAGGCCTGATCATTCGTCCCCAAGGTTGTTTTACCGGCGCGGCGACGACGTTGACGATTTACCGCACGAGCGTCATTCGCGATAGTGTGACTGCTGAAATAATTGCTGAATCGGAGCGGATGGCTATCTACGAAACTCGAGTCTTGTTTACGATTCAACCGGTGACCGTGGCGCCGGTGCTGGGGGTCTCGACGGTCACGGCGGCCGCGTATACCGCTGTCGGGTCACGGACGATTTTACCGATCAAATTAGATTACCAAGATCAGGCGCTTTCATGCGAAGCGGCGGCGTTAAAGATGGCGCTAGCCGGCGTGGGCGTTTTTGTCAGCGAGAAGCAGATTATGGCCAAGGTCGGCTATGATCCAACCCCGCACAAGGGGAGTGTCTGGGGCGATCCTGATCGCGGATTTGTTGGCAACATTGCCGGCCGACAGAACACGACCGGGTATGGGGTGCACTGGAAACCAATTGCCCGCGCGGCGTCGGCCTGGCGGACCGCTCGAACTATTACGAACTTTTCCGCGGCCAAAGTGGCCGCGGAAATCAAAGCCGGCCACCCGGTGATTGTCTGGGGGTTGATGGGAAATGCTCGGCGGACACCGTGGCAGACGGCTGATGGCAGAGTCGTCTCGGCTTGGAAGGGTGAGCACGCCCGGACGGTGATCGGGTTTTACGGCCCGGTTGAGGCACCGACGCATTTTGTTCTCAATGATCCGATTGCCGGTCGCCTCGTCTGGACGAAGCAGGCGTTTCTGACAAACTCTTCAGCCTTCGGCCGGAGCGGCGTGGTCGTGGAGTGAATATGATATACTGAGGGCATGACCACGGAGATTCAAACCCAATCGAAAAAGACGCTGACGACGTATCTGACGATTGCCATCGGACTGTCGGTCTTGGTGATCGGATTTTTCGTTTTTCTTTTTACCGGCGGGAAATAATGATAATAAAAAGACCGGGCTCAGTGTCGAGCCCGGGCGTTCGAGTTTCCGCTTCGCTTCGCTAGTGGGGAGCGGGTGGAGCACTCGGGGTGCGTTCGGAGACGTCGGGTGTCTCCGGATTCGTGGGGAGCGGGAGATGACTCGGGTGTTGGCCGATGCGGTGGAGGATCCCGACGAGGAGCGGGTGCATCTGACGTTTCCGGAGCTGTCGGTAGATCTCTTCGATCTCCTTGGCGGTGATCTTGGCCTGTTCGACGGTCGGGCGGCTGTGTCGATGGTGGACCCACCGGGTATGGTGGTAGTTGGTGATATGCCCGACGCCGAGCGGGACGTCGATGGCCTGGAAGAACTCGGTTATGTGCAAGGCCAACGTGCCTTCGTCCGTCTTCGGTCCGTACGGTGTCCAGTGTGTCAGTGACTCGACCGGTGGGAGCAGGTGCAAGTACGCGCGGAGCGCGGTGGCGTCGAAGATGCGCAGTGGCGGTATCGGTGGTGACGTTGGCATATCCGCCTCCCATGCCGCTTAGATCTCGGCCAGGACATCATCGTCCTCATCCTCATCGTCGTTCATGAAGATGGTCAGGCCCCGATCGAGCACGCGCCTCATCAGTGCCTTCCCGAGGATGAAGAGGACGATGAGGAGCATCAGGATGATGGCGATCGGATGGTACATCAGTCGGTTGAGGCCGACGTACCAGGGGTGACTGAGAATCCACTTCGCTCCGAGCACGATCGGCAGGTTGTGCGCCGTTCGTCCGATACACTGGGCGAGGAAGAAGCGACGCGGCGAGTACCGCGTGCTGCCGGCCAGCGCACAGCTGACGTGATCGGGGAGGAGCGTGAAGTTCAGGGCGACCTGGAGTAGGAACATGTACCGCTTGAGATGGCTCACCAGCCAGCGGAACGTCCGGCTTCTGTTCGCCGTTCGTTCGAGCAGATCGGCGGTGCCATGCTGGTACCCCTTGACCAGGTGTAGCATCCCGGCGGCGCCGATGACATTGGCGACGATCAGGACGATCCACCACGGGGTCGTGGCGGTCGCGGTGGCGGTGGCCGCAGCGCGGTAGATGAAGAAGGGGAACGGGATCGTTGGGGTGATCAGGTTGTACCAGACCATCATCCAAAATTCGCGGTCCATGCGGTTCTCCCGGTTGATTGTCGAAGGGCGTATCCGGGGTGACCTTACCCCTGCCCGGAGGCGGTTGTCAATCCAAGGCGGTTCGACAATCGCGGATAGGCGTGATATCCTTAATGAGAGTAACTCTCATTAAGCTATGATCTACCGACAGAGTCAGCATCGGCAGGCCATACTCCGCGTGGTGAAGTTTTCGGCGGAACCGATGACATCCGGCGAGATTCACCGTCGGCTCCCGCGAGTGCCTGAGGCGACCCTCTTCCGCAATCTAGAACGTCTCGTCGAGCGGGGAGAAATATTTTTGATCGACGGGATCCCTGGCAAACGCGGATATGTCGGTCACACCTGGCATGAGGCGGAGTTTACCTGTGTGCAGTGTGGCAAAAAACGCCATTTGAAACACCGATCGCTGCCGGGGTACGTTGACCGCAAAATGTTTGGGCATCAGGAAATTTTTACCACGCAACTGATGGCGCAGGGACGCTGTGGCACCTGTGCGAAGAAAGGGCCGCGACGATGAAAACGATGCTCGGCCAACCGGCGCCGGACTTTACTCTCAACGATCAGGAGGGGAATGTTGTGTCGTTGGCACATTTTCACGGTCAGCACCCGGTCCTCTTGGTTTTTTATCCCGGCGATGATACGCCCGGGTGTACCGTACAACTGTGTGCAATTCGGGACTCTTGGTCGGCGTTTCAGGCGTATCATGTGGCGGTCTACGGGATTAATCCGGGAAATGCTGAGTCGCATACAACATTTTGGCGTCATCATGGCTTAAAAACGCCGCTGCTCGTTGATACCGATGCGGTCGTGACTCGGGCCTACGGCGCGATGAAGAAGTTTTTTCGAACGGAGATTGTTAACCGGACGGTGGTGTTGATCGACCGGGACGGTATGATTCGCGCGTATTGGCGGGGGATGCCCTCGACCGAAACAATCCTCGCCGCGATTCGTGAGTTGCCTGCCCATGTCTGAGTTTCAGATTCGGGATCTAGCGGTACGGGTCGGCGAGAAGCCGATTCTGCGTGGAGTGACGCTTGATGTTCGCCCGGGGGAAGTCCATGCCCTGATGGGGCCGAATGGATCCGGGAAGTCGACGCTAGCGGCGACGCTGACGGGCCATCCGGGCTATACCGTGACCGGCGGGTCGGCGGCAATTGATGGACACGACCTCTTGGCGATGACGCCCGATGCGCGTTCGCGGGCCGGAATTTTTTTGTCATTTCAGTATCCCCTCGAGATTCCGGGATTACGATACGGACAGTTCTTGCATGCTGCGCTACAGGCTCATCGCGGGACGGACTGGTCGATGCAACAATCGTATGCGCTGATTGCCGAGCGGCTAAAACTGCTCGGACTTGATGACGCGTTGCTCGAGCGGTCGTTGAATGAAGGATTCTCTGGTGGTGAGAAAAAACGAGCCGAGATGTTACAACTGGCGGTTCTCGAGCCGGACTGGTGCATTCTTGATGAGACGGATTCGGGATTAGATATCGATGCTCTCAAGATTGTGGCGAGCAGTATTAATGCGTTGCGGTCATCCGATCGAGGCTGGCTGATCATTACCCATTATCGACGTTTACTCGATTTGGTACGGCCCGACCGAGTTTCCGTTATGACTGATGGGAAAATTGTGCGAACCGGTGGTCCGGAATTAGTGGCTGATTTGGAACAACATGGATATGCGTCGGCGCGTGAATAACTACCACCTCCTTTCGCCAGTTGGCGAAAGACCCTTCCTTGGCATCCCCGCGCGAGCGGGGAAAGGAGGGGATGTGCAGGAGCCGATCGCATGAGCCTGCCTCTCCCAGCGGCGCTGGCAACCGATCGGTATCAGTACGGGTTCGCCATGCCGGATTCGTCGATTCTGACCTCGGGACGAGGGTTAACCGACGCGACGATTAAGAATATTTCGGCGTGGAAGAAAGAACCGGCCTGGATGACTGAACAGCGACTGAAAGCCCACGCGGTGTTTTTGGCCAAGCCCATGCCGCCGTGGGGTGCGGATCTGTCCGGGTTACCGTTTGAGGATCTGACATATTATTTGCGTCCGGCGGAGGCGGTGGCGCGTTCGTGGGATGAGGTGCCGTCGGATATTCGATCGACGTACGATCGGATTGGTGTACCGGAAGCGGAAAAAAAGTATTTGGCGGGCGTCGGCGCACAGTATGATAGTGAGGTGATCTATCACTCCATCCAGGACATCTTAAAAAAACAGGGCGTCATATTTACCGATATGGATACGGCTCTGCGCGAGTATCCGGAGATTGTGCAGCAGTATTTTGGTACGCTTATCCCGGCAGCGGATAATAAATTTTCTGCACTGAACTCCGCGGTTTGGTCCGGCGGGTCGTTTGTCTATGTGCCGGCCGGAGTCCATGTTGATTTGCCGCTCCAAGCTTATTTTCGGATCAACGCGCGCTCGATGGGACAGTTTGAACGGACACTGATTGTCGCCGAACCTGGAAGCTCCGTCCACTATGTAGAAGGGTGTACCGCGCCGATTTACTCAACGGCGTCGTTGCATGCGGCAGTGGTGGAAATATTTGTGAAGCCTGGCGCGAAGGTGCGGTATACGACCATTCAAAATTGGTCGAAGGATGTCTACAATTTAGTCACCAAGCGGGCGCAGGTGGGGGAAGAGGGTGTGATGGAATGGATTGACGGGAATTTGGGTTCGCGGGTGACCATGAAATATCCGAGCGTTTATCTAGTTGGACGGAAGGCGCATGGTGAAGTGCTGTCGTTGGCCATGGCCGGAGCGGATCAGCATCAGGACGCGGGCGGGAAGGCGATTCATGTCGCACCGGAAACATCGTCGATCATTACCTCAAAATCGGTGTCTCGGAATGGCGGCCGAACGTCGTACCGCGGGCTCGTCCACATTGCCCCGACGGCCCATGACTCGAAATCGAGCGTCAAGTGTGATGCCCTGCTCATGGACGATCGATCACGATCGGATACGTACCCAACGATGAAAGTTCGGGCCAAGCGAGTCACCCTTGGTCATGAAGCCTCGGTCTCAAAAGTCGGGGAGGAGCAGTTGTTTTATATGCGTTCGCGCGGATTTGACGAAGCGGCGGCGACGGGGCTGATTGTTGGTGGATTTTTGGATCCGATCGTTCGAGAGCTTCCCTTTGAATATGCCGTTGAGTTAAATAAATTGATTTCATTAGAAATGGAAGGGAGTGTGGGATGACGAGACCCGGAGACAAAGACTGGTTACCCTACGATGAATATTTACGTCGGGCAGCGCGCAAGCGATGTTCGGCGGGGGCGATTTTTTTGAACGAGGCTGGGGAGATGTTGCTCGTTAAACCGGGGTACAAAGAGGGTTGGACTATCCCTGGCGGTGCCGTTGATACGCAGGAATCGCCTCGCAATGCTTGTGTCCGTGAAGTGGCCGAGGAACTGGGTCTAAATATCCCACTGCCGGAATTTATCGCGGTTATTCATGTGCCTCGACCGGAGAAAAATGACGAGGTGCTCCATTTTATGTTTTTTGGTGGCACGCTTTCATCTCAACAAATTCATGAGATAAAAATTCAGCCGAGTGAATTAGATGAATATCGATTCGTACCCATCGATGAAGTCGGCCAGTATGCGAATAAAAACTTCACACAGGTTGTTCCACAACTAATGCAAGCCATAGAAGGACACCGACCGGTATTCATCGACGAACCTGGGAGAACGCAAGCATCATGAGTAACGACGAACTTCGCCAAACCTACAATCGGATTGCGGATGACTGGCATGCCGATCATCTGAAAGACACGTGGTGGGCTGAGGGCACAGAAGCGTTTCTTACGTTCCTCAAAAAGGGCGACCACATTCTTGATCTTGGTTGTGCTGGCGGCGTGAAATCCAAGTTTTTGATCGACCATGGTTTTCGTGTGGTTGGATCTGACCTCTCAGAAGAGATGATTCGGATTGCGAAAAGCTACGAGCCACGAGGTACGTTCATGCAGATGGATATACTACAAACTAGTTCACTGAAAGAACGGTTTGATGGGGTGTTTATTCAGGCCGTACTCCTTCATATCCCAAAGATCCAAATTCCTACAGCCGTACATCAGGCTGTGAGCGTTTTAAAACCGGGCGGAATATTCTACGTTGCGGTAAAAGAGCAGCGTGTGGGACAGCCGGCCGAGGAGATAAAAATGGAACATGATTATGGATATCCCTACCAACGTTTCTTTAGTTATTTTACGACCGGAGAAATTCGCGGACATATCGAGCAGTCCGGATGTCGCGTCCTGCGCGAGATTCGGACCGTTTCAGGCAAGACGGTATGGATTCAATTGATTGCCCAGAGAATGACGACGCCGATTGTATGAATATCCGAGCCGCCACTATAGCCGATCATCCCGCGCTCTATGCGCTCGGTTTGGCGACGCCTGAATTTCAGGTTGGGGCTGAGGGTCCGTTTATGGAGCCGGACGAGTTTTTGTCGGCCATCGAAAATCCTCATGGAACGTTTCTCTTAGCGGAGGATGGCCAGGTTATCCTTGGGTTTGTCTATGCCAGCCGACAAGATGTCGAGCGTGGTCCGCGAACATCCTGGGCGTGCCTTGTGTACCTAGTCGTCGAGTCAGCCCATCGGAAACGCGGAGTGGCGCGGAAATTATATACGGCTTGCATTAACGACCTTCGCACGCACGGCGTGCGCTCCGTGTACGCGTGGGCAAACACCGAGAGTGACGGTAGTATTGTTTCCTTCTTGAAGAAGGAGGGGTATGCCGCTGGACATCGGTACGTTTGGATGGACAAAGATATTGGGATTCAACAAGATGCCTCCTAATCATTTCAAGACCGTTAATGTGTCGCAGGATACCCAGATTCAGGACAATCTCCATGAATCGGATATTCGTTATACCGTCGCCGCCGGCGTTTGTTTCCAGCTCTGGCTCGACGCGCTGGGCGGACAATCTGAACCACGGGTGCGCGAGATCGTTTTAGCGGAGCCTGGGGCGCGGGCCGAGATTCGTGGCGTCTTCTCCGGGCGAGCAAAAGAGTCGTTACGTCTCCAGCTTGATACGATCCACCAAGCGCCGCATACCACTGCCGCGACCGATTTTCGGGCGGTACTGCGCGATGCGGCGGTGCTCGTGTTTCGTGGAATGATCAAGATTGCACCCGGGGCGCAGGGGAGCCATGACTTTCTGCGGCAAGACTCGTTGATCTTGAGCGATGAAGCAAAGGCGGATTCTATTCCGGGGCTTGAAATTGAGGCCAATGATGTCAAAGCGTCCCATGGCGCGACCGCGAAACCCCTTGATCCAGAAATGATTCATTATGTGCAGAGTCGCGGAGTCCCCGCATCGGTCGCCGAAACGATGCTGATCGAATCATTTCTCCAACCTGTACGTTTCGCGAAAAGTATCGTAGGATCGTAATATATGGCACAGATTCGTGTACGTTCAGCTCGCGTTGGGGATACAGCCGATGTCGTTACGCTTTTTCAGGAGGCAGTGGTGTCTATTCCCGATTATTCGCCAAAATTACGGCGGCTCTTTTTTCGTAAATATCGGTCCGAGATCGTCACTAAACGGATTCGTGACCGGGCGGCATACTGTTTGCTGGCGGTGGATGGAAAAACCGTGGTTGGGTTTATCTGGGGGATGCCGATGCGGGCCACAGAAGACGGCGTCTACTGGATGAACTGGGTTGGTGTTCATGCCGCTTACCGTCGGCGTGGGGTGGCGCGGCGAATGATGAAGGCGCTCGAGGCGGAGCTGCGGAAACATCAATTCCACAAACTTTGGTTTAATATTGATCCAAAGAATTCTCGCTCAGCGAAGACGTTTGCCGCTCTCGGATACCACCAGATTGCCCGTGTGAAGCATCATTGGTACGGTCATGATGCGTTGCTGTGGGAAAAAGATTTGATGCCAACTAAGAAGGGGATGTAGCAGTATGAAACATGTTCGTTCGGATTTCCCGATTCTCGCGGCTAATGCTGGTCTTCGATATCTTGACTCCACCGCTTCCAGCTTGAAGCCGACGGTCGTGATTGAAGCTGAGGCTGGTTTTTATCGCCAGCATGGAGTGAATGTGCATCGCGGCGTGTACGCGTTATCACAATCGGCGACCGAAAGCTATGAATCGTCACGCGAAGTTATTCGTGGCTTTATCCATGCTCGCTCGACGGCGGAGATTATTTTTACCCGCAATACAACTGAAGCCATCAATCTGGTGGCCCGAACATTCGGGATGACGCTTCAAGCGGGGGACGTCGTTGTCCTGAGCGAGATGGAACACCATTCCAATATTGTACCGTGGCAGCAACTTCGGGATGAGCGGGGGATTGAACTGCGATGGATTCCCGTGACCGACGCTGGAGATCTCGATCTCAGTGCCTTAGATGCGCTGCTCGTCGGGGCAAAACTCGTGGCGGTGACGCAGATGTCAAATGTGCTCGGAGTGGTCAACGATGTTAAGGAAATTGCGGCCAAGGCCCACGCGCATGGTGCGCTCATGCTTGTCGATGGTGCACAATCTGTTCCACATATGCCGGTGGATGTTCAGGATCTCGATTGTGATTGGTTAGTATTCTCCGGGCATAAAATGTGTGGCCCGATGGGAATCGGTGTGCTCTATGGACGGCAGTCCGTGCTGGAAGCCATGCCGCCGTTTCTGCGAGGTGGCGATATGATTCTTTCGGTCACGAAAGAGGCGGCGACATGGAATGAGTTGCCGTGGAAGTTCGAAGCCGGAACGCCGAATGCCGCTGGAGCTGTTGCATTAGGGGTGGCCACACAGTATTTACAGAAAATTGGCATGCAAACAATTTGGGAACACGACCTGGCTTTAGCGGCGCACGGGCGAGAGGTGTTGACGGCTATCTCCGGCCTACGGTTGCTCGGTGCCGACGCCCTATCAC
Organism: uncultured Gammaproteobacteria bacterium; assembly: GCA_964397195.1. GTDB lineage: Bacteria > Patescibacteriota > Patescibacteriia > SBBC01 > CAIJZX01 > CAYNGY01. The sequence goes on from CAYNGY010000002.1 coordinate 134,372, forward strand.
CACGCGGGGCGATATTCTCGTTTGATCTGAGCGGCGCTCATCCGCATGATATCGGGTCACTCTTGGATGAAAAACAGATCGCGGTTCGTGCTGGCCATCACTGTGCCCAGCCGCTTCACGCACGATTCGGGCTCGGAGCGACGACACGGGCGAGTGGGTATCTCTATACAACGGAAGACGAACTCACCGCATTGGCGAGCGAACTTGATTCCATCCGGACTCTGTTCTCATGAATTCGAATATGTATCAACAGCAAATTCTCGATCACGCGCGTCATCCGCATAACTTTGGCATCCTCGAGGGTGCGACGGCTACGGCGGAGAAAGTGAATCCGCTGTGTGGCGATGAGGTGACGTTTTTTTTGGAGTTTGGTGATGATCAACGCGTCACACAGGCCAAGTTTTCCGGTCGCGGTTGTGCTATTTCGCAAGCGGCGGCGTCAATGCTCACCGATGCCCTGATCGGGAAGAGCCGCGAAGAAATTTCTGCGCTTGGACCGGATGAAATGAAAGCGCTACTCGGAGTTGATGTAAACCCGGCGCGGATCACCTGTGCGACACTAGGACTCCAGGCGGCACAACGCGCCGTGACCGTGCCCGAGTAGCATAAAAAGGGGCCCCGACTCGCGTGAGCGAGCCGGAGCTTTTTTGGCTTCAGAGGCTGACCGATTCGATCGGTGCGCCACCGAAGTGGGTGATGATCCGATTGGCCTCATCGGTGAAGGGCGGTTCGAATCGGAACCGCTGACGCATGACGAGTTCGTACCAGGTGCGGGGCAGGCCGCGTGATTCACGGTCGTCGTCAGCCGCCCGGAGCCGATCGTAGTGGACGAGCGGGTGCGGCTGGACCCAGACGATTGAGGTGTCGAAATCGCGCTGATGCGCCTGTTTGGTGATGGCCAGACGTGACCAGCGATCGAGATTGCAGGCGTCGACGACGAAGGCGATATCGCGTCGAATCAGCTCGGTACAAAGTTGCCCGCGGACCCAGTGCGTCAGGAACTGGCGCTTCCAGAACGCATGACTATGGATGGCGGTGTTTTCTTGCAGGTCCGGGTAGAGGGCGTTCAGCTCGGCGTGGAGCACATCAGTCTCGATACAGACGAGATCTTGCAGGTCGGGGTGACTTCGCCGGAAGTGTGACTTCCCAGCACAGCTGAATCCGACGAGCAGGACCACGCGCTTGGTGAAGGCGGATGTGGTGGCCGCCTGAACCCGTGGCCCGATGATGTGCGTCGAAAGGAAGGCGCGCTCTGGTGCCTGACGGAGCAACATTCGTGCCGCGACAAATCCCTTTGCCATCTGCCAACTGAACATAAAGGTGCCTCCCCGTGCGCAACAATTACTCCTGTGACCGAGCGCAGAGACTAGCCGATGGTTGTCTTCCTGTCAACCCCCGATGGGTGACGATGGATTTCTAGGGGAGGAGACGGAGGACTGACCACCAGGCCGAGATATAGTCGGCGCGGCGATTTTGATGTTTTACGTAGTAGGCGTGTTCCCAGACGTCGAGGCCGATCAGGGGTACGTGCTGGTCTAGAATCGGGGAATCTTGATTGGGTGTGGCACGCAGCGCAAGCTTTCCGGCTTGATCACGGACGAGCCACATCCATCCACTGCCAAAAACCGCCGCGGCGCCGTCGCTAAACTTCTTCTTAAAGTCATCAAGTGAGCCAAACGTACTTGTAATTTCGGCAATCAAGCTCGCATCGATCTTTTTTTCCGGACCGATGATATTCCAGAAGAAAGAGTGGTTGGCATGCCCCCCGCCGTGATTTCGGATTGCGAGGCGGACTGTGTCAGGAATATCGAGCGTTGCTAGCTGCCCGAGGAGCGATCCGAGCTCAAGCGACTGCAAGTGCGGGTACGGTTCAAGCGCGGCATTCAGCTTGTCTACGTATGTCTGATGATGTTTGGTATGGTGAATACGCATCGTTTCCGTATCAATATACGGTTCGAGCGCGTCGTAGTCGTATCCGAGGGCGGGGAGGGTGTAGGACATAGAAAAGATGAATGATGAGGGTTTAGACATTGTACAGGAAAAAACCATTCTCCGTGACCGTTGTGGATTCGAGATAAATATTGTATAGTATGAACGAGTTTTCAAACGTTGTGATCACCTCAAAAACCCAACAAATATCTCTCGCCTTCGGTGCCCTCGCGGTTATAGTGACCGTTAGTGTGCTTGGTATTGGTCGCGTTGCAGAGGCGCAATCCACAACCTCGCCGAAACTCTATATTTACCAGGGCGTCATCTCGATCAGTCCGGCCGCCGGGCAGGTAATGGAGTTGGGGGCAAATGGGACGACGATTGCGACGAATGGAAATATTGCGCTTCGACCGTCGAATGGGACGGTGACCTTCGGGCCGGCAAATGCCATTGATGAGGGCGGCGAGCTTGATCTTCAAGGAGCCTCGTCGTCGTATCCAACGTGGGGGATCGATTCGTACGTTGATTTGTTCGCCACTCCCGATGTTGTCTCATACCTACGTTTCTATCACGGCGCAAGTGTTCCATTGAAGGTGGGAAATGACGGAAAAACGAGTATCAATGGCCAACTGTGCTTTGGGGCCGGGCTTGGGGACTGTATCTCAAACTGGTCGTCGGTTGGTGGAGGTGTTGACACCTTGTCGTCACTCTTGAGCCCGATAAATAGCGGTAATACCTCGATGACCCCAGTTGTTCTTGGGCAAGGTAGTGGGCCGGTGACCGCGACGGCCCGTTTTGATATCAGTACCACGTCGAGTGCCTTTAATGCCTATCCGTCCCTCAACGCGGTTTCGGCACACAGTTCAGTGGTTAGCGATCCGAAAGGTGCGGCCATCCGGGCGGAGAACCCAAATGGAGGGTGGGCGGGATACTTTAGCGGCCGGGTGGGGGTGTTTCAGCCGGGTGCTTCTGATCCCGGATTTGCCGACGCGACGGTAGTTCGACTCTCGGGAGATCATACGTTTCAATCATCGCAAGGCGTGTTGAATGTTACGAACTTGCGCCCGAGTTCCTACGCGGCGCGTTTTGTTGGCGCGGTCGAAATTACCGGGAGCGGTGGTCGGGTGCCTGGCGCTGCGTCAACCGGTGTGGACGCCGATGCCGCGCTCGACATATTTAATTCGACATCGACGGAAGTATTTCGAGCGACGAGCCCTTCGCTCAACGGGGCGGCCATTTGGGCCCAAGCGGGGAATCCTTACACAAATGGCATGGTCACCTCAGCGTTCTATGGCCAGGGTGGCGCTTGGCCAAGCCCCGCCTCGGATCAGGTCGGCCTGCAATACGCCGGGTTCTTCACGGGTGCAAATGTGGTTGAAGGCGTTCTTTCTATCCAGCCGTATGATGCGTCTGACCGATGGGGATTATTAATACAGGGGATGACCCGAAGAGCGAATGTCGCTTTTAATGGTGCTAAACAAACGGCTGAGATGCAGGTGTGTGAGCTGAGTAGCAATACCTGTTATGGAAAGTACGTTGCCACGATTGGTCATGGGACGCGTGGTGGGGACCGGGCGACAACACAACTCTGTTACGAAAGTGGCGGAGCGGTGACCTGCCGAGCGATGTATGTGAGCCAGTCGGGTTGTGTTGGGACCGGGTCGGTCGGACTTAAATTGGGAAGTAGCTCGTCGGCGGCCCGGAGTTATTTCGTGACGCCAGTCCCACAAACTCCTTCTTGCCGCGGTGCGGAGTTGGGTGCACCGTACCAAGAGTATGTGGCGAATGCCGGTGATTCCCCGTATCGGGCGGCGCCGACAGCTCAGCAATTTTGTGTGTCGGGGACGCCGACGCTCGTCGCGCCAAATTATGCCCAAGATCAGCTCCATGGCGGCTGTTACCTCGTCTCAACTTCTCCGCCGGCGTTCCAAGCGTACGCGGTGACTCTACCAACTACTGAGTTAGTACAAACGCTTGAAATCCGTTAATTCATGAAACCCGTCTTTATCACAACTCAGAACCGGATGCGTCGACAGCTGATGTGGTTGTTGGCGTTGGTTTTGAGCAGTGTGGGGTGGATGCTCTGGCCACGGACAGTCGTCTTAGCTGGTCCGGTGACTGCGGCGCCGACAAAAGTGACCGTTTATCAAGGAGTAGCGGCAATTTCGCCGGTAGCCGGCCAAATTATGGAGCTTGGAAATAATGGCACGGATATCGCTACAAATAACGGCACATTAAATTTTATTCCCGGGACTAACAATGGAGTGCTCATCACCCCAGCCGGCACGTCTCCGGCCGGTGGGAAAATAACTCTGCTTCCGCCATCGAGCACGGTGTATCAGGAATGGCAGATTAAGCTCAACGGCAATTACCTGCAATTTTATACACCATCAGGCACAGAGCGTTTTACACTTGGTAAGGACGGGGATGCGCATATTATGGGCGGCTTATGCTTGACGGATCGATGCATTACCGGTTGGTCGCAGGTGGGTGGCGGTACCGGCGCATTGCAAACACTAGATGGCGTTCTTACCCAGGGGAACAGCTCGAATCATCCTATTGTCATACACCAGTTGGCTGGTGCTTCAACGGTGTATGAAAACGCCAGTGGCCTGCTTGACGCTTCAACTGATCCGGCCAGCGTCCCGTATATTGATGCCGGTACAAATTTGAATGTCTTTGCCTCGGGTATTTTTACGTCACATACACAACCGATGATGGCCCAAGGCGGATCGGCACTGTACGCCGAAAATCCATCGGGGTATGCCGGCTATTTTAGTGGCTCACTCGGCATTCAAACAACAAACGGCGGGTCAAATTTACTCGGCTCATTCTATGCACTTGCTGCTGATGGCGCGGTTGACCCGACGCGTGGGTATATCTTGGAAGTCGTCGATGCGGTCAACGGATCGGCGGCGCGTTTTACCGGATCAGTGCGCTTAGGCGGTAATAACGTCTCCTTCCAACCGGTGCTGGATGTCGTCAGTACGGCCACAACCGGGAATACGGTCAAAAGTTACGGCGCTGAGGAAGAGGGGCCAGCGGTTTTTGGGACGGCTGGGTTTGCCGGGAATACTGGTGGACCGTTACCAACCGGCGCAGTCTCTTCAGCCATTCGCGGCAACGCGGGGACCGGAAATTCTTATGGCGCTTTTTTCCATGGCCATACGCGGGTTGACGGGGTGTTACGGGTGTACTCGACTACGGGTGGGGAAGGGATTCGTTTGAATGGAAGTGCGCGGCTTAAGACACAAACCGGTTTGTGGGTGTATCCGGTTGGCTCGGATATCGCCGCCGGTCGGTATGTCTACACCGTGGCCGCCGTGGGGACACCGGCGCGGGGGACGGGGACTCAGCTGTGTTATGAAGTGGAAATCTCCTATAACACCACTTGTGTTTCAATGTACACGGCGGGTGGGGCCCTTAGTTATGAATTACGGTAGCATGGCGATACGCATGAAACATCTCGCGCGCTCAGCCCTCGGCATCGGTATGGTGTTTGCGGTCGTCTGGTTGGCGAGCATGCAACCGGTGTCGGCCGGCCCGATCACCGGGACACCGGGAAGCCCACCGTATCCAAAACTTACCGTGTACCAAGGGATCGTTGCCATCACGCCCGGGGCATCGACGTCCTTAAAACTTGGAAAGAATGGCAACACCATCCAGTCAAACGGTGCGATTGTTCTTAACCCAACCAATGGCACAGTCAGTGTGACGCCGCAGAATAATCAGGCCGAGGGTGCCGAGCTGGTGTTTACGCCGCCGAGCAGCGCGACGGTCTATTCGACATGGCATCTTGATAACTATGTGGCCGGGCTACCGACCACACCGGTGAGTAAAGCGCGAATTTTCAGTGACGGTGTCGAGCGTCTCAATGTGACTGAAGCGGGGGATCTTGAGGTGCGTGGTCAGCTGTGTCTGAACTCGTCCGGATGCCACGCTCGTTTTGATGAACTCGGTGGGACGGGAAATCAAAATCTCGATCAGGTGCTGGCCGGGGGGAACATGGCGAATACGTGGATGTGGATCGGATCTCAAAACTATACGCCGTACTACGCGCAACCGTATTATCAAAGTTCGTGGTTCATGGTCGGCCAAGTCTTAGCCGAAGTCGACGTTGCCTACGGGACGTCCTTGGGCGAGGACTGGTCACGCCTGAACGGTATCTCCGCGAAGGCCAACCATCCGATGGGTCTGGCGCCATCCGGCACGCCGTATGGTTCAGCGTTGTACGGAGAAGACAATGTTGGTTGGGCGGGGTATATAAAGGGCGTGACCGGCATCTTCGGTCCCGGATCCGGCAGCCCAACATTTAGTGCCGACTCATTGGTGCGGATGGCGGGGTCAGTGCCGACGGGTACCGGGTATGTACTTGATGTATATAATGCGAATGTTCGCGGACAGGCGGCGACGTTTTCGGGGAGCGTAAAATTAACCGGGACCGGCGCAGTGGGGGCTGAACCGGAAGCTGAGTTGGTGGTGCACAATAGTCGACCGGAACGACGTGGGACGACGATTCGAGTGGCGGCGGCATATGAAAGCAGTTCGGTGGTTGGGTACGCGCAAAATACTTCTTCGGGATCACCGACGTACGGTCTGTATGGTATCATGGGCACCGCGACCGGTGGGGCGACCTCCTATGCGGCCTGGCTCCATGGGAATGCACAGATTACTAACCAGGGCGGAGTGCTGGGGCAGGTCAATGTACGTCCATATGGCGGCTCAACGCCGTGGGGAATTCAATTCGGAGCCTCAGGACGCATCAAGTTGGCGACTGAAACGTGGGTCTGTCCGGTGAATAGCGACGACTGTTCGGGATACGGTAAATATATTCGCACGACGTGTGGGCCGACGGGCGCCGAGTGCACCGCGGCGAATTACACTGATCGGGCCAATATGAAATATTGCTATGACCATACGGGGGCCAATGTCTGTCAGTTGGTGTATAGCGGTGGTGTCCAGGCGTTTGAATTGCGTTAGTCGACATGTATGATTTTGCTTGAAGCGGAACATGACCGCCGATTTTCGGTTTCGCGGCTGAAGTGGCCGATGATTGTCCATGGTCGGGCTGGGGCCGGCGCCAGTATGGCGACAGTCGTGATGGCGGCTGAACTGATTCGAAGCGGCGAGTCGGTTGTCTGGATGTGTGCTAAGCCGACTGCAATCCGGACATTACGTGATGAGCTCGGCCTTGAGACCAAGGCGCCGATTCGCGCGCCGACGGTTTCGGCGCAACAGGAGTCACTTGCAGATGCGCAGTTGGTGACGATGCACGGAAAATCTTCGTTTCTGGAAACGTCGTTGCGCGCTCTTCCAGACTGGCAATCACGGGTAGTGATTGTAAAGAATATTGAGGATATCTTGAGTCCAACCTTGTGGTCGATGATTGCCGATCATCCGCGGCTCATCCTTTCCGGTGATGTTGGGAGTATGCCGTGGCCGCTCCCGCATCACGGCTGGCAGTCCGCACTGGCATTTTCGGCTTGGCCACCGCCGTGGTCTCACGACGATCCAATCCGCCCGCCTTTCATCGGGTATTTGCGAATTGGACGATCACACCCGACGGCTGTGATTATCGCTGAATCACGATGAGGTGGTGGTTTGGCCGTGCGTTGACAGGACACCTTTTTTCTGCTAGAGTCGCGTGTTATTCTACATACATCGCATGACCGCATTCCATCATCGCCTGCGACATCATCTCCGATACGCACGTCATCGGGTGATCCATCATGCGCGGAATGCCTTCATTCCGCATGAAGGAAACCAGTTCCATCCGCATGCGTTGCGCCGCAGGTCGTTGCATATTGTCGGTGGGACGCTGATTGCCGCTAAGGTGCTGACGGTCGTATTTGTTTCGCTTTATGCTGGTGAAGCTCGGCTGACGACGATTTCACCTTCGACCATTGTGACCCAAACAAACATGGCTCGATCAGCCCGTGGTGTCGCCGCCCTCAAGACGAACACAGCGTTGACGAAGGCGGCGCAGGCCAAGGCCAATGATATGGTGGCGAACGGTTACTTTGCCCATATTAGCCCAAAAAAAGTAACGCCGTGGTATTGGTTTAAAAAAGCCGGCTATTCGTATACGTATGCCGGCGAAAATCTTGCTATTGATTATGCCTCGAGTGAGGATGTGATTAGCGCGTGGCTAGATTCTCCGACGCATCGGGCGAATCTCCTCGGAACGCGGTATAAAGAAATTGGTGTGGCCACGGCCACGGGCGTGATTAACGGTGTTGAGTCACAAGTGGTGGTGCAGATGTTCGGCGCTCCGGTCGCAACGAAACCGAAGGTGACGACGCCGAAACCGACGCAAACCCCCGACCCTGTCGTTACGAAAAAAGCCATCGTCAAAAAGCCGCTGGTCTTAGGAACGGAAACGAAAATTAATCTCACCGCACCGTCGGTGCTTTCGCCGGAAATGGGTACGCTGGTGCGGACGGCGCATCCAATTATTGTCGGTACAACAACCCCGCAAGCGACGGTCATCATGATGTCTGGAGATACCACCATCGCGACCGGCGTGGCCGAGACGAATGGTGCATTTTCGATTGAACCGGTCGCGGCCTTATCCGACGGCGCTCACCAGTTCAGCATCCGTGCCCAAGCGCAGGGTGTGACGAGTACGTCGCGGACGATATCGTTTTCGGTTGATACCGTCGCTCCGGAGTATATCAACGAATCGTCGTTTGCAATCCCGGTGATTGGTCGAACGAATACGTACCTCGTCTCCGTACGTTCCGATGCCACGAGCTTGGTGGCCGTGACTGGTGCGGTTGTGACGCCGTTCCAGCCGTTGGCCGGCCACCATGTCGGGCTCGTGACTGTCGGGGACCGCGGAGTCATGGCCGGTGTTATCCGCCTGCGTCTGACTGATGCGGCCGGAAACGATACGTACGCGGCGGTTGTGAATACAGAACGATTTACGGATGCGGCCGTGAGCGCTCATATTGGGCCGGGGACTCGGGCTTTGACGACCATCTTCTTCTCGCGGGTTTTCTTGATGATGTTCTTCGCGTTTTTCTTGGTCGTCGCGCTCGTGAATGTGTCGATGAATTGGCACCGACGCCATCATCCGGCCTTGTTGGGGATCCTGCTCGTCCTCTATACGGCCGGAACACTGCTGATTCTCTAGTCTTGTCGCTGATTTCAAGGTCTGCTACACTGTGTCGTAGATAGACTATGAAATACTTTTTAGGCACACTTGAATCCGCGATCATGGATGTCGTCTGGACCCGTGGTGCTTCGACGGTTCGAGATGTCATGAAGGCGCTGCAACCACAGCGTCGTTTAGCGTATACGACTATCATGACCGTGATGAATCGTCTCCAAGGTGACGGGTGCCTCCGACGCTCGGCCGGCCCGGCGAATGCATTTCGCTATACTGCGACTGAAGGCCGGGAGGTGTTTGCCGCTCGATGTACGCGGGAGAATATTAATGCGCTGGTCGCTCGGTATGGTGATGCGGCGCTGGTGCAGTTTATGGCCAAGCTGGAACGAATTCCGCCGGAAAAGATTCAGAAGCTCAAGCGCTTAGCCAATCGACCTCGTCATGACTAATCGATCGTGGCTGCCAACAGTAGCGGTTGTGGGGACCGTGGTCGCCAGCATGGTGGTGCTGGTTGTGGCTGGAGTGCGGGCGTGGCAGTCCGCAAATGACCCACTAGTCGCGGAGTGTGGATGTGGAGCGTTGCTGGTGACGCCAGGGACCCACGATTTTTGGCCGGCGGCACTTCTTCTGGCCGTGGCGGCGATTATGATCGGACGATTTCTCTGGTCGCTCGGGCGAAGTGTACGGATGGATCGGCGGATGCAACGCCGCTTTTCTGAGTTGAGAACGGCGCAGGAAACGTCACGTGGTGGTCAGGCATATACCATCGTCGAAAGTTCCGAGGTGTTTGCCGTTACCGCCGGTGTGTTTCATCCGCACGTCTACCTCAGTCGTGGTTTTGCCGAGCGCTTGGATCCGGAAGAGTCATTGATGGTTGTCGGTCATGAACTCGCGCACGCCCGGGCGTATCATCCGGCCTGGTGGATGTTGGCTCGTGCGGCGCATGCGGCCATTGCGCTTTGGCCGGGGAGTCGAAGTCTCTTGGAGTATATTCGAGCCCGACAAGAGCTCGAAGCTGATCACCAGGCAACAAATGGGTATCAACAGACCGATGTGGCGGCGCGGGTGATGTTAAAGTTAGCAACCGTTGAAGTCTCGGCCGGATCGGCTTGGTCGATGATGGAAGCGCGAGTCGACCGTCTGCTTGACCCGCACCAACCGCTTTTTTGGCCACGGTCGATGCGTTGGGCGTGGGGCGGGGTGGTGGCAATGGTGATGGTCGCGATTGGTGTTGGGGCGGCCGCTGTCTCAGCTTCCGCACCGGCAACGCCAGATTCAGCCCAGTGTGTCGATCGTCGGCGGCTTTGCGCGCCGTCGCCAGTACGTCCGCCGATGACAACTTTGCGCTCAACCTATGGCTCGCGGTAAGTGGCAGTGGTGGCTCCTCGGCGGAGTAGCGGTCGTCGTGGTTGGGACCGTGACAATGGTTTTTTTCGTCTGGCAGTGGGCGCAAGACACAACCACGACACCCGTGAACCCGGCTCATCAGCAGTACGCCGATGCCTATCTGGCGACGTGGCGCTCGGATGACGCGGTTGGGGAGGCGACGATGACGGCAACGTTGTTAACACCACAGATGCGAACGTGGCTGGCGGCGGATGATCAGCCATCGACCACGGACGGACAGATTTTAAGCAAGTTGATTGACATTCCCACCGCGGACGTGGCCACGGTCCTGACGCTCGACGCACTGCAAAGCTCGTCGGCGGCTCGGGTGTCGGATGCAATGGTTCAGGCGGCGATTACGATGCACGCCGTTGCCGGTGGATATACACTCGGATCATTCTCGCCGTTAACGCCGCCGCAAGTGACGACCAACACCAATACGGCACCGACCACGCGTCGGATGTGGCTGGTGACATGGCACCCGACCGCGTCGACCGCCTGGGAGCTCGTTCGTGACCTCCAGCTGACGGTTGCGAATATCGGTGGTCAGGAACAGCGGGTCTTTACCTGGGCGAACCCGGGACTCCTTGGTACCTAACGCTTGGTGAAGTAGAGGAAGATCAGCGTCGTGACCACTTGCAGGGCGAGACCGTATCGGAACGGTATATCGCGGCGGACGACTGATGGTCGGACAACTTCGTGTATCCAATATTGGATGCGGTAGATATAGCGGAGTCCGGTTGGCTTGGTCAGGCGATAGATCCAGCGTACCAGCCAGAGCCAGGACATGCGCTCGTGGATGACCGGGAAGAGCAAGCTGAGAAAATCTGGGAGAATAGAACCGAGTATGGCCAGCAGCACGAGGCCAGTTTGCGGCACGGGTGTTTGTTGGTAGGTGAAGAGCGTCAGGCCGGTTAGGACGCCCAAATCAATCAGGCCGTAGTAGAGTACCCGTCGGTATTTTTTCTGGACCCGCCACTCGTCATCATGGTAGATCTTATCATCGCCATGCGGGATGAAATCGAGCACAAAATGCGAAGCAAATGACGCGGTGAATACGGCCCATGGATTTGATATGGTGCTGGCGATATAGATGCCGGCGGCCGCGTGGACGGTTAAAAACATAGCGGGCGTAGCCTACGATATTCCCCGGAAAACGGCAAGTGCCCGGCTGGCTTATTGGTCTCGTGGCGTATGTCGAAAAACCCAGTATTGCTCGCGATGATAGAGCAAGGTCCAGTTTGGGTCCTGTCGCAGTTCTTCAACGCGGGCGGCTATCTGCTCATTCGCTACAAACTCATAGAGTCCGCCGGTTAAGATGATCGCCACGTCGGCGTCGTTCACGGCATTCGGGAATCCCCAAATATATTCGCGTTGGGAAAATTGCGGTACGACATTGTTGGTAGCCACAATTCGATCAGATACTTTCAGGAGCGGTTTCGTTTTTGCCACGTCGGCTCGATAGGGCGAGGTGATGAACGGACGAATCGCATCGCCGTGGAATCGGGAACCGGGAATCGGACTCCACGCATAGAGCGAAATGAGTACGGCCGCGATCACACCGCCGATAGCATATCGTTCGAGTCGCTCATGAGGCCATGTTGGGCGGTACCGGCGAATCCAAATGCGGGCGCGACGCCAACCGTCGATGGTGGCGAGGAGCACAAACGGTGTAATAACGCTGTAGTATTGAAAAAAGATAGCGTACTGGTTGACGTTATTACTGAGCAGGTTAATCAGTAGTTCCGGCAGGGCGAGGATCAGGATCGGGAGTCCGAAGACTGCGATCCCGCCGACGGGAATGAGTAGAAATTTAAAGGCCCAATGACGTTGTTCGCTGAAGAGATCACTGATGACGCGCCACGGATGGGTGATAACCGTTTTGATCACCTCTTCGTATGAGTTTCCGTAGGCTTGGTAGTACTCAAGCGCGAAGTGCTCCGATGATCCCCGGGCGCTCGGGATGGCCCAGCCGAGCATCAGCGCGGTCCAAGCTAAACCGATGACGATACTGCCGATGGCTACCCAGCGGTGACTGCGGCGCCAGACCCAGTAGAGACCAATCGCGGCGATGGCAATCCCGACTTCTTCCTTGGATAGCATGGTCGCAAACGCGAGTACCCCATATAGCCACCAGCGCTTTTCGCTCATCGCCCACCAGGCCCAGAGGATGAGCGGTGTGGCCAGGACCACGGCGTGGACATCAAACATGGTCGCCCAATGCAGTGTCGGGAAGAGGAGATAGAGGGCGGCAATGAACACGGCCACGCGATCATCGAGGAGTTTTCGTCCAATCCAAAAGAGGGGAATCGCGCCGCTGACAACGGCGAGGACCTGAAGGACTAACATCGTCCGTGGATCCGGCCAGAGCGCGTAGAATGGTAGGTAGCTCAGGAGGAGATAGTCGGCATGGATGGCGGTGCGCAGGATGTGCGTTGGGGCGCCGGGGTCGGTCAGTTGAAAGAAATTGCCGTGTAGTGAGTTCCAGAGCACCTGGTCCATGTTGCCCATGTCGAACTGGGCGGTGACCAGGTTTGTTTGGCGGAGCCAGTTGCTTGTCCCAAACCACGCCACAAACACGCCTATGATGATCATCAGGTAGACGGATGGTCGACGTGAACGCAGATACTGCAAAAACGGCTTCATAGGGGCATTGTACCATATTTTTTCGGAGGTCGGGAGTCTCTTTTTATCTTATGTTAGCCAAACTTTATAGTATGACAAACGAAACTGAAAAAACGCTGAAGGCTAGGGCGGGAGGAAGTTTTACGAATCGCGCAAGATTTTTTCCATCTTCCGCCCGGTCGCTAATTCGTCTACCAGCTTATCCAAATACCGGACTTTTTTCGTGAGCGGGTTCTTAAGATCTTCAATCCGATATCCACAAATCACGCCGGTGATGCGGTTTGCTTTTGTGTTGAGCGTCGCCTCGTGGAAGAACGTTTCGAATGTGACGTTTCTCTTGATCAGTTCCCGTAGCTTTTTTGTATCAAAACCCGTTAGCCAAGTGATGACTTGGTGGAGTTCTTTTTTCGTTCGGCCTTTCCGTTCTACTTTTGCGAGATATAACGGGTAGACCGTGGCGAAGGTCATCTGCGCCATTCGTTGATGGTGTGTTTGGTTGGGGGTCATGGTGATGGGAATTTCGGCTAACGTTTGCGGCTCATGCGCGGCGGACCCTGAGCGAAGTCGAAGAGGGAGTGGCGGATAGACGCTGTTAGGTAGCGTTGTCCGTCTATGACTTCAGACATTCCTCTAGCAGTTCGGGAAATTCGACAGTGCCTAAGTCACTAAGACAAAAATGTCCTTTATTGGCAAACTCTTGATAGGTCGCCTGATCAATGTTTTCTCGAATGAGATCAATTGTTTTTAGAACACTTTCATCATCATTTTTTGAGTAAAACACAGAAACACCGCCGGTTCGTGAAACGAGATCTCGATCTATTGAAAAGTTAAAGAAATCCGCTGTGTCAGAGTGAGGGTTATTGGAAGGGTTGGTCCAGGGTGCAACGAGAACCACCTTACCGACGCGAAGATCTTTATGTTCGCTGAGGTATCGGAGTAAAAAACCACCACCACAGCTATGACCGACTAGCATTGTTTCGGGGGTCAATTCAAAGCGCTCCAATTCTTTCTTCCATAGAGCATAGCGCGGTTGCCATGGTGTTGGAATTTCCAGTGCGACAGTAAAAATATCCTTGAGCATCAGTTGCTTCGAAAGCCAAGGAAACCAATGATCATTGCTATTTGTTGGACGTACCGGATCGTAGTATTCTTCTCGATCAGGTCGTCCGGGAATTAGTATCGTGTTTCTCATAGACTTGAATAATATTGGTGGCCGGTCGATTTCACACAACGTCCGCGGATATGAGAAGTTGCTGCTTCGTTTCGGCGGTACAATTCTACCACCGCCGGGGCGAAGCAGCAATTTGCACGTAGGAAATTGGGTTGGGTTTCTTCTTGTGACATCTTGATGTTTAGACAACACCCGACAGTTTCCTGCCGGGTGCTTTGGAGCATTCTTGTTTATGCGCTGGTCTGAATGAGCAGGGAATCCGCCTCTTCCGGCCTCGGCTCTTCGAACCGTGGCTGCTGGATCTGCCGATAGAGATCCACCCAGGCGGCCGGACGCCCACGCTGACGGAGCTGATCATCGGCTCGTTGTAGCCGCTCGAGCAACCTGACTTCTTGGCATTGGATCCAGACGATTTCCGTCTGGTATCCATATTGCTTGGCTAGCTTGAGCCGCTCGACTCGTTCCTTGCGCACGAGGTTGCAGGAATCATTGACGACATTCACGCCTTGTTGGAAGGCGGCGGCTAGAACAACTTGCCGTACCTTTTGCGTCAGCCACTGCCGTGGCCAGTAGGCTGGTCCAGTGACCGTCCTGTCGTCGTTGAGCCAGGGAAAAGCAGCGTTTAGTCGAACGTGAATCTGATCAGTGCTGAGTTGGAAGAATCGTGCCCTCACCGAATCGTGTTCCAGCCAGTAGTTCTTGCCTGACTTGGAATACCCGACCATCGCTACGAACTTTCGTTCTCGCGGGTACTCATCCCATGCCTTGATGAAACCGGAAACAACGGTCTTCAGCCGAGACCTATTTTCAGGGACGAGTAGCTTGATCTCCGTCAGCAAAACGGCAAAGAGCTTTCGCATGTCGACCTCTTTCGTGGGTACGTATACAGCGTGCCGTGCTACTCTACACTTTTTTTTAAAAAAGTCAAGTCCCTTTGCATGAACGGCGGTGTGACTAGGGGTAACGAAAAACCAACCCCGATTTCCTCCGTCTCCTATCCGCTGTTAGACGATGCGGTGCGCAGCGGAGTTTCGACTAACGTTTGCGTCTCATCCGCGGCGGACCCTGAGCGAAGTCGAAGAGGCAGTGGCGGATAGACGCTGTTAAGTGATGTAAACTTCTATCTTCGTTTTTCTGTACAAATTATGTTTATTGTTTAGGAAAGTATTATTTCTGTTTCAGGAAAAGTGAGAGTGGCTGGGAGTAAATCGTTTTTGTCATTATTCCTTATTTGGGCTTTACTGCTTTAATCCATAATGCCATCGGAGTAGTTTGTCTATATGCTAAATCAGAATATTTCCTTGCTAGTTTTACCGATGGTTTTGGTTCTGTTATTTCTGAAATGTAAAAACCAGCTTGCGTTAAAGAGTTTGCTAAATCGGATAATGTCCAATGGTAGTCTTGATACAGAGTTTCTTTGCCATCAAGTCGTCTTGAAACTATTTGTATAACGCTTCCGCTTGAAAAATAGTTGTACTCAACTGGTGTTCTGATATTATCAGGTTTTGAAGATGGGGCGAAGGGATGTATTTCGCTTATGATGATAATGCCAGATTTTTTGAGCAGGGCAAAAGCATCTGTCATGATTTTATTTATTTTCTTTATTGATGTAATCTCCAAAAGTACGTGTTCAAGTAGAACAAAATCAAATGAATTATTTTGTAGACCTAGTTGTTCTAATTTTGTGATATCGCCTTGAACGTATGTAGTTTTCGGATTGCTTTTGTTGGCGAGTTCAAGTTGTTTTTTTTCTATCTCCACGCCCGTGCCGATGGCGCCACGTTTTGAAAGTAAATCAAGCCAATAACCATTGCCACTGCCAAGCTCGAGTACTTTTTTATTTTTTACATTGCCGAACATTCGAAGTAGTTCTGGCTCACCAATGTATTTTTTACCAAAGTTTGGAGTGTAAGCACTCTTGGCTTGTTTTTCAGTCCACTCGTGTTTTTTTAGATGGTTGCTTGTCATAATATATACCTAGTTATTCCTTGCTCACCCTACATCGATTATTAAAGTAATATTTTCCGTGGCTTTTAATATCACTGATGTTTTATATATGTACTAAGATAAAAGTTTATTTCACTTAACGTTTGCGTCTCATCCGCGGCGAAGCGTAGCGGAGTGGCGGATAGACGCCGTTAGGCGCCGTAATAATAGGTGCTATAAGGCTATAGATTCTTTTTTTGAGAATTTGGCACCTAAGCAATCCCAACCCTTTGTTACCATTTTACAACTTGTGGTGGGAAAGTCCGACTCCCTTTCCTTATTTGTCGGATAGATGATCCCAGCACACCATCCAGAGGTCTCATTAACATAGATGATTGATGGAATACCCAGATCCTCAATAAAAAATTGATTTGTATTCAATGCTGGGGAATTTATGTTTCGCGCGACAGCGTCATTTCTATCACAAGACTTTACATTTGTTGATAGAGAGTAGGGTTTTGGGATTGTAAAAAACAACATCGTCAGGGTAAGAACTATGATAGTGACAGTAGTTGTTTTTTTCATATTATGGCGCCTAACGTTTGCGACTATACGAAGTACTCGTTATTTCGAATAGTCGCTGTTAGGAGCTGTCGAATATTTTTCAATGTTGGGGTTAATAAACATACCAGCCAGACCCATTACATAAAATCTGTTGTTGTGAAAATGGTATTCCAAAGAATGTATATCCGGTAACCCGTGCCTGATACGGCTTGCTCATTGGCGTGATCTTTTCATCACCACCAATCATGATGCCAGCACAACGCTGCGCTGTATCTTTTACATCGTCATATCCCGTGTCGTTTGGTGTTAGTTCTTTAATCCAGGCTACGCGTCGACGAATTTCGAGACCGTGCTGGATAGGATTCCCGTGGTAACTTGATTCAATGAGCGCATAACGAGCGAATTCTCTCTGATCACCTGTGTATGACTTTGCGTTATCGCCAGTGAGCAAGGGAATACCAAGGGCGGCTACAATTCCTACGATAACAAACAACCAGATTGTCTGTGTTCTATTGAATTTCATATACATCTAGGAAAAATATTCGATTGCTCCTAACTCGTTATTATGCGAACTCTGGGGATTGGATACGCCAAGTATCTCACCATTAATCAAGTTTTGCCAGTCTTCTGGTAGACGTGTTTCGTAGAGATTCAGGGGGGGGCAAAATGACCTGGTCATTTTCGGGTAAGGGCCGCGCTCCTCGATCCCGCTTCGTACGACAAGCCCAGCCCTTCGATGGGTTTTGTGGGCGGATGAATTTTTCTTGGTACCGGGGGGCGGGATCGAACCGCCGACCTCGGGCTTATGAGTCCCGCGCTCTAACCAACTGAGCTACCCCGGCAAGATGTTGTATTGTGTTTGTTTTAGTGGGCCTTTTTTATTGTTTCTACCTAGGTTCCGGGGCGTGTCTGTTCCTGCGGAACATGGACCCGCCCGTCTCGCCCCGCGAAAACAGAAGCAGTTCTGTTTTCTTGTGGGCTCGACCCAACTGAGCTACCCCGGCAAGAAATGGTTTGACTATGCCCACGCAGGGCTTGGCCAATCTACAATTTTTTTCGTTGTGGGTCAAGCCTAGAACGAAAAACGTTCATAGTGGATGTGCCGGTCTTCGTATCCGAGGCCTCGGAGTTGAGTCACCACGGCCTTCATCATCATCGGCGGCCCACACAAGAATACTTCCCGGTCATAGAAGTCTGGGACGAGGCGAACAATCTTTTCTCGGTCAATATATCCCGACTCATACCCAGGGAGTGGAGCATTCAAGAAATACACAATGCGGAAGGCGCCATGTTGCGTGTAGGTGTCGAGCTCGGCGCGGAGGGCAATATCTTGTACCGTTCGGTTGGCATAGAGCAGGACCGTATCCCGATCTGTAATGTGCTCGTCGTCGAGCAGCGCCCGGAGCGGGGTAATGCCAATTCCGCCGGCAATCATTAATATTTTTTTCCGATTCGCCCGGGAGAGAATAAATTGCCCCAATGGGCCGTCAATCAGCACTGGTGTACCCGGGCGGAGTTGTTCGAGCGTTTTTGTGTAGTCACCGCTGGCCTTCATGGAGAAACGGAGGAAATGGCCATTCGGTCCGGCGGAAAAAGAAAACGGGTGTGACTGCCAGCCGTGGGTGCGGCTCAGGAAACGAAGATTCGCGTACTGGCCGGGCTTGAAGCCAAAACGATCGAGATGCTTGCCAATAATATAGACCGATGTGACGCCGAGGACTTCCGTCTGGACATGATCGACCCGAAATTGGTGGAACCAGATGAGCCAGAGTGGTCGAATCCAGCGGTAGATGACGAAACTCCCGCCAACAACGCAGTTGAGGGTTAGCCAGTAGATCCACGGCCCGCCACTCCGCACATCGCCGGTGTGCAATTGATGGAGGAAGATGAGTCCAACTGCGACATACGTCAGGAGATGGACGAAATACCAGGTCTCGTACGGAACTTTTTTTCGGACAATAACTATGGAACTCAAAATGACGACGATCAGGAGAACCGATCCGAGGTAGGAGTTAAAAACGTGCTCGCGGTTGGTGAGGTAATCGACGAACTGGCCGATGAGCGATGATCCGTTAGACCTCGCTGTGCCGTAGGTCAGTAAAAAAGGATGAGCAATCATCAGTGAGGCGATGGTGTACCCGATCCAGCGGTGAACAGCATTCAGCTTATCGAACCCAAATGGTCGCTCGATGAACGGCGCTCGGCCGATGAAGAGCAGTTGCAGGAGTAAGGCAAATTGTCCGAGCAGTCCGGTGAGTCGGCCAAAGGCAAACCAGATATTTCCGTCGCCCGGGTTGTCGAGATAATACGCCGATCCAGTCTGCCAAATCCAGATGATTGCTAAAACATTCGCCGCCAATATACTGACGACCGCATACTGAGCGAGTGAGTGGCGATTTGGCCAGCGGAAATAGATGGTCATGGTCGTTCGAGCGCGATACGGGCGACGGATGGCGTTTCGATGCCGGGCTCAAAAATCAAATGAAGCCCGCGGGCGTCGGATGGAATCAAGAAGGAAAGTTCTTCTTGAAGACTATCGCCATCGAGTAATGGACCGGAGAGCTGAGTCGAGCCAGATGGGTTGGTGGTTACATCGTAGACCCGTCCGCGATCATCTTTGGCATGAAAATGGAGGAGCGGAATGACCTGGATCGTGTGGCCTGTATTATTTCCTAAAAACACTGTGGTCACGAGGTATACGTGGTCGGCTGGGGCGACGATGGGGCTGGCGCCGGGTGTTCGTTTTGCATCGAGAGCGCGCAAGGCCACACGGTCAATCATGACCGTATCTCCGAGTGTGGCCGTGGCCGATTGAAAATGGAATGTCGGTTGACCCGGCCAGAAATATATTGCTGCCAACGTCATGCCCGCGGTTACGACGGCGGTGATCAGGACGGTGATAAAGGTGGCGTGGCGCGTCGTCATGACTTATGGTGCGAATGGGCCAATGTAGTAGGCTTGGAGCGTTGTATTGAGTGCTTTGCTGGAGTGGGAATGGCCACCGGCTGACCCAATAAACGCGCTGTACATATTCTTGCCACAGTATGGAACGATGACGTCGCCTCCGGGGTGTTGGCTTGGCTTACTGACGTAGGCGGTGACGTTGTAGACCTTATTGAGCGGGCTGAGGTAGACCCAGCAATTGCTCCGGGTGCTATGCGCCGCCACGTCTGCCGTTGTGCATGATCCGCCTTGACCACACGCGGGTGGTGTTGGGGTTGGCGTGGGTGTTGGGGTTGGTGGTGGGGCGGTATTGGTGTTGGCTGGCGGCGTACTGGTATTCGTTGGTGTGCTGGGCGTATGTGTGGTTGGTGAGGAAGGATTGGAATTCGTTGGGGTGTTGGCGGTTGGTTTGGCGGTATTTTTATTTGGGGTGCTTGTTTTTGTGTTGGTGTTTTTGGTTGGCGTTGTCGGTTTGGTAGGAGTCGGAGTTGGCGTGGTGGCGACTTGTGTCGGGGTGGTCGCGGAAACAGATATTGGATCAGATGCGGCAACGTTCAATGAATTGACGGTGGTGACGGTGTAGACGTAGGTGGTGCTGGGGAGCAATACGAAGTCGATAAACTGGGTTCCGTAGACCACGCCAATAAATGTGTCATTGCGGGTGATCGCATATCCGTGGGCCCCGACGACGGCGTCCCAGCTCACCGTCACGTCGGTACCAGTGACAGACGTGGTGACGTTTGCTGGTGAGGACAGGAGAACCGACGGAGTGCTATTGGTGTTTACACTGGCGTTGGTGACCGTGGTCTCGTTGGTAGTCGTGTTAGTTGGGGCGATCGTTTCGATCGAGAGCGAGTGCGCATTCGGCCATCGTCCCGGACCTTCATGCTTGAGCCACCAACCAAAAACCACCAGCGAGGAGCAGATAATGAAAACAATAATAATTCTCATGGGGCGGTGACGGTGATTGTGCCGGTCTGGGTCGAGCCATCGCTTTTTTTGTAGGTGTACGTTCCAACGGATGAGAAGGTCACGGTTTTACTGGTGTGATCATGATCGAGCTTAACCGACGTGCTGATGCTCGGAGTGAAGCGGAGAATAACCTCGTCGCCCTCGCCACTGGTGTAGGTAAAGGTGACGGTATCGGTGGGGTGAATCGTTAGAGACAATGGCGTGAAGACTCCATGTTCGGTGACGGTGACCACATAGTTCTGTGGTGTATATGGGGTGGTATTGGTATTCGTCGTGGTGTTCGTATTGGTCGGGACGCTTGGAGCGGGAGCCGAGTTTGTGTTCTCATTTGTGGTTGGGGTAGTGTTTGTTGGGGCCGCGGTATTCGTATTTGTCTGCGTATTGGAATTCTTGGGAGCGGCGTTCTTGTTGGTCGTTTTCGTGGGCACCGACGCGGGTTTGGGAGTGACGACGGCGACCGGGTTTTTGATCGTGATGAGAATAAAGTTGGACGGTTGCGAAAACCGACCTAAACCATCAATGGCTTGGATGTAATACCCATATTGCCGACTCGCAAGAACGAAGCCATCGGCAAAACGAGGTTCGGTGACTTCAGCGATCAGGAGGTTGTTGCGGACGACTCGATAACGTTTCACTTCGGGGTTACTGGAGGCATC
The DNA here is from genome assembly GCA_964397195.1 of uncultured Gammaproteobacteria bacterium. Lineage (GTDB taxonomy): Bacteria > Patescibacteriota > Patescibacteriia > SBBC01 > CAIJZX01 > CAYNGY01. The sequence goes on from CAYNGY010000002.1 coordinate 155,655, forward strand.
CCAGGTGAGAAAGACGGTGTGGGGGAGCGTGGTCGTTCCGGAAAGATGTGTTGGGGCCGGAAGTGGGCTTGTAGCGGCGGTCAATACTTCAGCCGGCGGCGGTGTCGGCGTATTGAGGCCAACTTCGCTAACGACAACGGGCGTTCGCGTCCGTTGTGGCCACAATGCCGCGACGCCGGTAAAGAGCGAGACGGCCACGAGGGCATAAAACAAGTTTATTTTCATACCAAAAACAGGATGTTATCGCCAGCGACTATACCATATTCTGGCTGGGAATTAAATGGACACGCCCTGAAAACAAAAACACCCCACGGTTTAGTGAGATCCTTTTGGTTGCGGGGGTGGGAATTGAACCCACTACCTGCGGATTATGAGCCCGCCATGCAGCCGTTACACTTCCCCGCGGGATATGTTTACCCTATTCGGGCTATTTTGGCAAGTCCGCTGTTTCCGCGCTGGCCGCGTCGACCAAGTGCTCTAGGTCGTTGATGACTATGGTCGTCAACGATTCCGTGATGATATCCGGCTGTTGTTGAAGGTCTTGTCGGGCGTGTGGGCCAAGTCCGAGCGTATGCATTCCGGCTGCCTTCGCTGCGCACACGCCGGCTAAACCATCTTCGATGACGATACATCGATTCGGCCTGACCCCGAGATGTTCGGCGGCGGCGAGATATCCTTCGGGGTCTGGTTTCCCGCGCCGAACGTCATCCGCGCCGATGATGATTTGGACATAATGGTCGATGCCGAGCAGTTTCAAAATCGTTTCGACGGCGGTGTGACGCGAGGCTGAAACCACGGCGATTGACCAGCCGTGCCGAGCGCCACTCAACAAGAGCTCCCGACCGCCGGGGATGGCATCAGCGCGACGGGGGAGTTGGCGCAAAAACTCCTCCCATTTTTCAGTAATGGCATGTTGAATGTCGAGCGGTTGGCCATGTTCATCGGCGAGCGTCGAGAACCATTCTTCGTTTTTGACCCCCGAAAAGCGGCGCGAAATTTCTTGGGGCTCAATCGTAATCCCATGTCGGGCCAAAACGGTTGATTCGACTTCCGCGTGTAAAGACTGGGTGTCGGAGAGGACACCATCGAGGTCGAAGAGAAGCGCGCGACCGGAAGAAGACATGTGATGATAATAGGTGTTTGGTGCCGGAGAAGGGAGTCGAACCCTTAATCCCTTACGGGAACGCGATTTTGAGTCGCGCGCGTATGCCATTCCGCCACTCCGGCGTCGCGCCACTGAGTAAAGCATGGACAGAAAAACTGGTCAACGGCTATTTTGCGACCGAGGGTAAAAAATGGTATACTCAGCGGGCTTTTTATGGCGCGCGTCATTGCTATCGTCAATCAAAAAGGTGGTGTTGGGAAGACGACCACGGCCATCAATCTCGGCGCCTATTTAGCGCGGATGGGACAGCGGGTACTGCTGATCGATCTCGACCCCCAAGCGAATGCCACCAGCGGGCTAGGCGTTGATCATCGGAAGCTCGAAAAGGGGATTTACGAGGTGCTGGTGAGTCCGACGCGCTTGCAGGATGTCATTGTCGGGACACCGATTGACCGACTGCATCTGGCACCGGCGACGGTGGCGCTCGCGGGAGCATCTGTTGAGCTCGTACCGCTCGAACGTCGTGAATGGTTGCTCCGCGATAACCTGCGTGACTTGCTGGATCGGTATGACTATGTGCTGATTGATGCGCCGCCGACGCTCGGTCTCCTGACAATTAACAGCTTAGTGGCCGCCGATGAAGTCTTGATTCCGGTTCAATCAGAATACTACTCACTCGAGGGCCTCGGACAACTCTTGGAGACCGTCGATCTCGTCAAAGAGAATTTACATAGTGATCTCCAGATGCTCGGGGTGGTACTAACGATGTTTGATCCGCAATTTCGATTGTCTGACGCGGTGTTAACCGAGTTGTATAAATACGTGCCGAGCCATCAAATTTTTCGCTCGGTCATTCCACGGAATATCCGGCTGGCCGAAGCCCCATCGTATGGACAAACCATTGCCGAATACGATCCGTACTCTGCTGGTGCGAAAGCATATAAAAAACTAGCCAAAGAAGTTCACTTAAAACCAACATCGCATGACTGACCATCCGCTCGGCCGGGGTCTCGGGTCGTTGATTCCACCCCGAGCTCGTCCGATTTCACCTCCTCCATCGGCGCCCCTGACGCCACCGCCGGCGCCGCGGATTGTCACGGAACCTATTTCGGTTTCACCGAACCCGGTGGCACCGGTGGCTATGCCGATCGTCAAACAGGCACCGACAGCTCCGCTGCCGACGGTCTCGCGTCGCGAAGGGCGCGCCGCCCCGCGGTTGCTTGATATTCCGATCGACTTGGTCGATCCAAATCCTCATCAGCCGCGCCGCTCGTTTGAGCCGGAGGCGCTTGAAGACCTGGTCCGCTCCATTCGTCAGCACGGAATTATTCAGCCGCTGGTGGTGACGCGGAATGGAGAGCGATTCGAACTTATCGCCGGTGAGCGACGACTACGGGCCTCAAAACTTCTCGGTCTGACGACGGTGCCGGCCATTGTTCGTGAAACCCATGAACTCGAGCAATTGGAATTGGCGATTGTCGAGAATGTCCAACGACAAGATTTGAACCCAGTCGAAGAGTCGCTCGCTTATCAGCAGCTGCTCGATGAATTTGGGATGACCCAAGAAGAGGTCGCGCAAAAAGTTGGTAAATCCCGAACGACGGTGGCGAATGCCTTACGACTCCTGACCTTGCCGCCGGAAATGCTGAGTGCCCTGCGCGATGGAAAAATTACGGCGAGTCACGGCAAGGTCTTACTCTCGGCGGTTACGCCCCATGAGCGTGAAAAATTGTATCGGCAGATTATTGATGATCAGTTACCCGTGCGGGCCGCCGGATCGATTGGACGGGCCACGACCGTGCGTCGCCATGTACGCCGAAAAACGGACCCGCTTATTATTGCGGCCGAGGATGAACTTCGAAATCATTTTGGAACAAAAGTCACTATTTCTAAACGCGATGAACGCGGATCGGTCAGTATCGAGTTTTACTCGGAAGAAGAGTATCTCGCACTCCTGAATCGACTGCGCTCGCTCTAATCGTTGTATGCCAACACGAACATCATCAAAAAAGAAACCAAACATCGTCAGCCGCATCGTCTCGGCCTTTGTGCCGACTGACCGTGGGGCGAATTGGGAAACGGCCGCCCGTGCCTGGACCGCGGTCGGGCTCTTTTTGCTGCCGCTGGTCGTTGTGCCGTGGAGCAGTGACGCCTGGGAACTGCATAAGCTCGGTGTGTTAGTCCTGACGGTGCTCGGCGGGTGGGTCTGTTATGTGGTGGCGATGCTGAAACGGAAGAGTGACCGCTGGGCGTGGCACCCGCTCGATATTCTGGTCCTGATCTTCGGGCTGGTAGCGACGGTCAGTATGGCAACATCGGTCAACTGGTGGGTGAGTTTTGTCGGCGTGCCGGGCTGGACAAGCCAGTCGCTGATTGCGATTTGGTCATTCGTCGGTTTGTATTTCTTAGTGGCCAAGCTTTTTGTGACGCCGGCAGATCGACGCTTGGTCTGGTTTGTCTTACTCGGAAGCTTAGCCACAAGCTTTGCCTTACAGATGTTCCAGTTCGCGAACCTATCGTTCCTCTGGGCGCCGCTCGACAGTAACCGCTGGATTAGCACGCTCGGGAATTTAAATCTCCATGTTTCAATTATTGCCGCGGTATTTGCGACGGCCATGCTGCTCTTTTGGTCGGCCGAACAGGAAAAATGGGTCAAACTGATGCTGGCGGTTGGCGTGTTGCTGAGCTGGTTAGTGCTACTCTTTTCCGGTCGGGCGGTGGCCTGGGCGGTGTTTGCGCTCGGGATGGTCATCGTCGTCTTCCATCAGTCCCGCGAAGAGAAGAAGGTCAATGTCCGCCTGATTATGGTTGTCGTCGGTATTGCCGCGATCGGGTTAATCGCCCAGTTGGCGCACGTGGCCGAACGAAGCGGACTACCGGCCTTTCGGGAATTAACCCTCGACCAGTCAACGACGGCGGCCATCGCGTTTTCGACGGTGGCGGATCGCCCGGCGTTCGGTTCCGGACCGGCGACATGGTACTACGATTTTGTTTCCCATCGTCCCGAGTCGTTTAACCAGAGTGCGGCCTGGGACCTGCGTTTCACACAAGGCGGGAGTGCCTGGCTCCAGTCATTTGCGACGCTGGGCATTGGGGGAACAATCATCCTTTTCGGTATTCTTGCCCTCGGCGCGGTGATGGCCTGGTTCGGGTGGCGTCGTACCGGTGATCCGTTCTTGTTGCTGACGACGTTTGTTGGTGCCGTCGCGATTCTAAGTGGCTTTGTCACGATCTGGTCATTTACCTTCTTGGTCATGGCCTGGGTCGGCTTAGGGTTAGCCCGGACAACGGTGGCCGATTGGTCGGTCATTAAGCGCTCCGCTCTACCGGCCTGGTCATACACAGTCATCGCTCTTGGTGCGGTCGTGTCGATTGTGGTTTTAATTCCATTTGTTGGCGCCTACGTTTCGGACGCGGTGACGTATCATGCGGCCCAGCGGGTTCAGAGTGCGGCGACACGAGAACAGGCCATCGCTGAATTCCGGTTGGCGCTTGATTGGAACGGACGAAATGCCGATGCGGCAAAACTCCTGATTACGACGTACGCCGATCGGATTAATGACTTGGTTGATGCGAAGAAGAATGATCAAGCCTCGGCCTTGGTAGCGAAATTAACATCGGTGGTGTCCGTGGCGATGCAACGCGATCCGGAGAATCCACAAATTATTGAAGCCGCGAACCAGGCCTTGAACGCGCTGGCCTACGCGATTCCCGATGCGATTACGCAGGCCCAGACGAACTTTGTCGCTTTGCAGGCGCTTGAACCGATGAGTCCGATTCATGACGTCGGGTACGGCCAAACGGTGATGGCGCTCGTTACGAAAACCGATTCCTATACACCAACCGTGACGGAGATCGATACGGCGTTGAAAAAAGCGGTGGCGGTCTATCACCGTGCACTCCAGAAAAAGCCGGGGTATTTCCAAGCGCGGTATTCCCTGATGCAGGCGTATATCCAAGCGGAAAAATACACCGAGGCGCTGGCGGTCTTTACCGATACGCCGCGTCTCCAGGCCTATGAACAAGCCTACGTCTATATGGGGGCGGCCAAGGCTTATGCGGGCCTCAAGAAGCCACACGAGGCCGGGGAGGCCGTGGTCGCGGCGATTCAAGCCTACCCGAGCAGTGCCTCTGTCTATATCGCAGCGGCCGATTACTACCTCGAAGCGAAAGAGACCGCGGCGGCGAAAGAGGTGCTGACCCTTGGACAGAAGGTCTACCCGAACGACACGGATATCGCCGATAAACTGAAAACGCTCGACAAGAAGTAAATCGACTTCACCCGAAAGGGCCCGCGATGAACGGGCTCTTTTTGTTGGCAGGTGGCACCCGTTACGTTTTTACTCGGTCAGACGTTAAAACTCGCATGGGGTCAGGTCACGGGAAAAAATGCCTATTTGTTGGCCAACAGAAAAAAGTCGCTTGACGGCAGAGCTGACGTATTCTGTAATCGCGGCTAACTCGACTTCCGCCGGCGCCCTTTCGGTCGTTTTGGCGCGTGTTCGCGGGCGGCGATGAGCTCAACCGCTTCGTCGATGGTGAGCGCTTCCGGCTTGGTACCGCGGGGGAGTGAAGCGTTGGTGGAGCCATCGGTTACATACGGTCCGTAGCGACCACTCAAAATCTTGAGCGCGAGTTTTGAGGTCGGATGTTCGCCGAGCTCACGCAGGGTGGTGGCGGTGCGGCGACCGCGGCCTTTCTTTTCTTCGGCCAAGAGGGCCAGACACTGTTCGAGGGTAATGTGGATTGGGTCCATGCCCTCGGGGATACTGCGGGTGTCGGTGGCACATTTAATGTACGGACCGAAGCGCCCATTCGCCGCCAAGATTGGTTCATGTGAGTCGGGGTGTTCGCCGACGGTGCGGGGGAGCGCGAGCAGGGCGAGCGCTTCGTCGATAGAAATAGTCACTGGATCCATCCCCGTCAAAAGCGAAGCCATTTTTGGCTTTTGCGTGTCACTCGGTTCGCCCTTCTTTTTTCGTTTCGGCTTGATTGGTTTTCCGTTCTCATCTTTTTCCGCGACTGGCATTTCGCCGAGCTGGACATACGGGCCGAAACGTCCAACTTTCGCGTAGACGTTTTTGCCGGTGGCCGGATCCTGGCCGATGACGCGGTCGGACGTTTTTGCCGACTCGAGAATTTGCATGGCTCGCTCGACGGTTAATTCATCCGGAGCGACATCATCAGGGATGGATGAGGTTTTGTCCTGCCAACGGATAAACGGACCGTATCGACCAATGCGGACTTCAACTGGGACGCCGTCTTTTTCCCCAATCGGGACGCCGCTGGTCAGGCGCGGGTCGATCGTGTCTTTGACCGTATCGATGGTGGGCTTGAGCCCGGGGGTGCCGTCGCCGAAGTAAAAGGTGTGTAAATACTCTTGGACATTTGCCTCGCCGTTGGCGATATTATCGAGGGCGTCCTCCATCGAGGCGGTAAATCCATAATCGACGAGGCTCCCGAGATACGTCTCGAGTAGGTTAACGACGGCGAAGGCGGTGAACGACGGAATGAGGGCGGTCCCGCGCTTTAGGACATATTCCCGACGCAGGATGGTTTCAATAATTGAGGCATAGGTACTCGGACGACCGATGCCGCGGGTTTCTAATTCTTTGACGAGGCTGGCTTCGGTGAGTCGGGCGGGTGGTTGGGTGGTGTGGTCGCGTGGCGTGAGCGTTGATAGGCCAAGTTCCTGATTGGCGGCCAGCGGCGGCAAGACGATTTCACGCTCGGCCAGATCGGCGTCCGGGTCGTCGCTCCCTTCAACGTAGGCGCGGCGATACCCAGGGAATTCGATGGTCTTCCCTTTGGCGTGAAAATGGGCGGGGCCGAGGGCGATGACGGCGGTGGTGCGCTGTCCGTGGCAATCCGACATCTGTGAGGCGACCGTTCGTTTCCAGATCAGCTCGTAGAGTTTATAGACATCATCAGCCACCTCTTTCTTGACGGTGTCGAGGGCTTGGAATTCTTCGCCCGCCGGTCGAATGGCTTCATGGGCCTCTTGGGCGTTTTTGACCTTCGTTTGATATTGACGTCCGCCGCTGGCGAGGTACTCCGGACCGTATTGTTCGCGAATATACTTTTGGGCGGCGGTCATGGCCTGCGATGACAAGGTCGTTGAATCTGTACGCATGTAGGTGATGTACCCGTTCTCGTACAGTTCTTGCGCCAACTGCATGGTGCGACGCGCAGAATATCGAAGTTTTCGGTTGGCGTCCTGCTGGAGGGTGCTGGTCGTGAATGGGGCTAATGGCCGCTCGGTGAACGGCTTGCGGTCGACGGAGAGGATGGTTGGTGTTTCTGTTTTCCACGATTGGCAATACGCCTCGGCTTCGGCCATAGTGATGGCCATGGCCTTGGTGGTGAGCTGACCAGTGTTCGGATCAAAATCTTTTCCGGAGGCGAGCGGTTGGCCGTTAATGGCGTTCAGTTCGGCTTCGAAGGCGGTCTGATCGGCGGTGAATGTCCCAACAATATCGGCGAAAGTGGCGCTGGTAAATGTCAGGCGGAGACGTTCACGTTCGACAATCAGGCGGATAGCGACACTTTGTACCCGTCCGGCCGAAAGCCCCGGTCGAATTTTTCGCCAGAGAATCGGGGAGACCTCGTATCCGTACAGCCGATCGAGGAGGCGGCGCGCCTCTTGCGCACGAACGAGTCGTTCGTCGAGCGGGCGCGGGTGATCAACAGCTTGTTGGAGGGCGCCTTTGGTGATTTCGTGAAAGACAATTCGTTCAACCTTCTTGGCGGGAATCTTTAACAGCTCGGCGAGGTGCCAGGAGATGGCTTCGCCTTCGCGGTCTTCATCAGTCGCGAAGAGGACGCGGTCGGCTTTGCTGGCCCGTTTTCGTAGATCGGCGACGACGGTTTTACTCCCGCTCGGAACTTCGTATTCCGGGGTGAAGCCGTGTTCAATGTCGATACCCATGGTGCTTCGCGGCAAGTCGCGGACATGTCCGTATGACGACTGGACATCAAAATCCCGTCCTAAAAATTCACGGATCTTTTTTGCTTTGGTCGGGGATTCGACGATGACGAGTGAACTCATGTGGCAGAAGTATAGCGCATGTCACCATGATGGCGCACGTAGCCTTGGAGTTCGAGGAACGCTAAGGTGGCGCTGATGACACTGGACTCCAGTCTACAGGCTTGTGCAATCTCGTCAATATGCCGCGGCTCAGATGGTGTGAGGTTAGCGAGAATTTCCCTTTCTACCGGGGTGTTTGGTGTGATGTGACTCGCATTAGGTGTCGCGTTTTGGAGCGTTGGGAAGGTATCCGAAAAGTGCTGAACCTCCCAAGCGGGTGTAGCACCAAGGCGAAGCCAGCTGAGTGATCCACGATTCGTGGTGCGGGTGGTATCGCCGGGTAATACGTAGCCGTCACGATTCTGGTCGACAGCAAACTTCATGGTAATGAGCGCCCCGGAGCGGTCCGGCGCCTCGACGAGCCAGGTGGCGCGACTGAGCCCGGAGATGATGCGATTCCGTTGCGGGAAGTGATGTCGCTCGGCGGATGCGCCGAGCGGCTGTTCGGTAACCAGTGCGCCGCCGGTGTCGAGGATATCATTTGCCAATATGTCGTGTTCTGGCGGATATATCTCAGTTATTCCCGTGCCCATGACCGCGATGCTAGGCGAGGAGCTTTTGACCGCGGCTTGGTGTGCGACCGCATCGATCCCAAAGGCTAAGCCGGAGATGATGCCAATGCCGCTTTCAGCTAACCCGCGCGCCACGCGTTCTGTACAGTGAAGGGCATAGGTGGAGGGGGTGCGCGTTCCGACAATGGCGATACTCGGACGATGGAGGGCCATGATCTCTCCCCGCACGTAGAGGAGTGGTGGTGGCGACGGTATTTCCCGTAACAAGGCCGGGTACCGCTCGTCAGTGAGGGGAATAACGTGTATGCGATAACGATCAATCTCGCGCTTGGCGGATTCTTGGTCGAGTTCGGATAGCGCGGCGACAACTTTTGATGCCCGCGCAGGATCAATACCCCAATCGATGAGCATTGTGCTTGACCAGGCGGTGATGTCGCTCGTGATGGAGTGCGTTACAATCGCCCGAAGCACGCCGTCGGTGACGGCTGGAAGTTGGTGGAGTGCCGCAAGGGACTCAGCGGAGTATGGCATTGGTGGTTCCTTCGACCAAGCCACGGATGAAGACTAGCGACCGCTGACTTATTTGGCAAGCGGCGTGACCGGCGGGGTGAGCGTGATTTCCGGTTCGACGAATATCTTCAAGACATGTTTTAGTTCCTGCAGCCAGCCCTGACCGAGCGCGTCGCGGTCAATCTTGATGAATTCGGGAGTGAAGTCCCAAGCCTGATTTCGGGCGAGGAGTGTCCCGATTTGCTCGGGGGTAATCATCCGCGCGAATGAGATAACGATCTTTTCTTTTCGGACGCCGTCGATGGTCATGTTCGATTGTTGGATTGAGGTGACGGCAGTTTGTTGGGCGAGAATCTTTAACGCTACGGCCTCGAACAGGTTTTTCAACGGGGCGGGGAGCTCGCGCGTTCCAAATTCATCAGTGCGGAAGTGTTGGAGATCCTCTTCGGTTTCCACCGCCGCAATGCGCTGGTATAAGCGTAACCGTTTCGGTTCGCTCGGCATAAATTCTTTCGGGATGGCAATCTCCATCGGCAAGTCGATCAAGATATCTCGCGTTTGCCGGGCCGGTCGGCCGGTGCGTAATTCTTCGACTGCTTGGGCCAACAGCCGGGCGTAGAGGTTCAAGCCGATGGCCGTGACATGTCCATGCTGTTTTTTTCCTAGAATACTGCCGGTGCCGCGAATTTCTAGGTCACGCATGGCGAGTTGGAACCCGCTGCCGAGCTCTTTGGCCTCGAGCAGGGCCTGCATGCGCTTCTCTGGCTTGCCGGCAACCTTTTCCGATCGGTAGAGGAAATAGGCGTAGGCCTGTCGATCACCGCGACCAACCCGACCACGTAATTGATACAGCTGGGCGAGACCGAACTTGGTGGCGTAGTCCACAATCATGGTGTTGACGTTCGGTAAGTCGAGACCATTTTCGATAATGGTTGAAGTTAACAGGATATCGAGATGTTGATTGTCGAACTTTTCCATGACATCAACGAGGCGCCGTTCGTCCATTTGTCCGTGGGCGATGCCGATGGATACCTTCGGCAGGAGTTTCTGGAGGTAATTGCGCTCAATCTCCATTGATTCGACATCGTTGTAGACATAGTAGATTTGCCCTTTTCGGGCGAGCTCGCGTTCGATAACTTCAACGATCAGCTCATCACTATAGGGCATGATATTTGTTTCGATCGGACGTCGTCCCTCGGGGGCGGTCTCGATGACGCTAATATCCCGCATGCCGGAGAGCGCGATATTCAGCGTGCGCGGGATCGGCGTGGCGGTTAAGGTCAGGACATGCGCTTCCGTTCGCAATTCTTTCAGTTTTTCTTTGTGGCGGACGCCGAAGCGTTGTTCTTCATCGATAATAATGAGCCCGAGTTTCTTGAATCGGATGTCAGTGGAGAGCAATCGGTGCGTGCCGATGACGATATCAATCGTACCAGCGGCGACCTGGGCGAGCGTGGCGGCCTGTTCCTCGTCATCTTCAAATCGGGAGAGCACGCCGATGCGCATTTTCAGGTGCTTCAGGCGATTTTTGAATGTGTCGTAGTGTTGTTGGGTGAGGATGGTCGTTGGTGATAAGACGGCCACTTGGACGCCGTTGACGGCAGCGCGGAAAGCGGCGCGAATAGCGACTTCTGTTTTTCCGAAACCCACGTCGCCGCAAATCAAGCGATCGGCGGGAATATCGCGCTCTAAATCGGCCATCGTTTCTTGGAGCGTTCGTTCCTGATCGGAGGTGAGTTCGTAGGGGAAGGACTGAGCGAGCGCTTCTTCTTGTTCCGGGGCTGGCAGGAGCACTGGCGCCTGAGCTAATTCGCGGCGAGCGTAGAGCTCGAGGAGCTCCTTGGCCGCCTGACTAGCATCTTCACGAATCTTCTTGGTGACCGCCGCCCAGTTTGACCCAGAGAGGCGGTGGAGTTTTGGATGCGGACTTCCGACGTAGCGCGTAATCTTATCGGCCGTTTCAACCGGGACGTACAATTTATCACCGCCAGAATATTCGACCACGAAGTATTCTTTCGTGTGTCCATTGACATGCTGGAGTCGCATGCCCATGAATTTTCCGATGCCATGGTCAAGGTGAACAACAAAGTCGCCTTCTTCAAGATCACCGATGAAGACGTCTTCAACGCGACGGCGATTTGCTTTCCCGCGTTCGTTCTTCCCGAAGAGTTCGTCATCACCAAAGAACGCATATTTTTCGGTGGGCGCGATGAAGCCATTCGTTGGGCCGGCCGATTCGAGGAAGGTGAGGTGCTTCAATGAGAACTTTTGTCGTTGGAGCTGCCCTTCGAGTTCTTCCCGACGGGTGGTGTGGATGGCGATGGTGTAGTGGTCAGCGGCCAGTTTGGAAAAGTCCTTGGCAATGAGCGGCCACTGGGCATGGTAGAAGGCGGCCGCGCGCCAGTCTATTTTCACACTCTGGGTTTCGGAAGCAAATGGCTCGTAAATGAGTTGCTTGTACTGCTTGATTGCGTCTCGGCCGCGCGGTAGCGAGTCGAGGAGTGACGAACGTGGGGCTACGATCAGCGTTCGCATCGGCTGGAGATAGGCGAGGAGGCTAATGCGCGGGTCAAGGTGGCTCATGACTACCGGCGGAATGTTTATAGCCCCCGATTTCACCTTCGCTGGAAGCTGTTCGATCGCACGAAGGGTTACCCCATCAACACTCAGCCGGGTGGGGCCATCAGTATCTGGAATCCAGACGTCGACTACTTCACCGCGCTGGTGAAAGTACCCCGGCGCATCGGCGGCGGGTTGTGCGCTGTACCCACGGAGAACAAGTTGTTCAGCAATCTTTTGCGGCGTCATTGGGCCGCCGACTTCGAGTTGGAAGAATTGTTGTGCAAGTTCGTTCGGATGGGGGAGCGATTCGGCAAACGCTGTCTGTTGTGCCACTAAAATAATTGGGTCGTGTTGCAAGAGCCGCTCGAGCAATCCGGCGCCCATGCCCGGAACCATTTCAATTCGTCGATGGTCTTCGTTGCTTTGCCATGTGTTCAGGCAGGCAGCGACGAGCTCCTGTTCGCGCTCCGATCCAACCACATAGACGATCTGCCAAGCCCGCGGGAGTTCCGGGAGGAGTCGTGACATCGCAAAAGCTTCGGCGGTGGGATGGGGCACGCCGACAAGCCGGCCAGTGCCGGTCTCTGTTAAACGATTGGTCAACTGCCGAAATGGGCCGTTGACCTGATGGTCACGGGATGCGGACACAAGAAATCCGTTGCGGAAACTGAGGGTAGTATAGCGCATCTTGGAAAAGAGCGCAAGGTCTATTGACATGGCCGATTTCCCGTGCTAGTCTCCGTCGAGTGCTCTTTCCGTGCTGGTGCTGTGTCTTCTACTTACAACGGCTACTCGGTTACCCCTCCTATTACCGATTGGCGTTGATCAACGGGCCTCGTGTCTATTGATCCTTGTAAGTAGGAGACACGGCAATATCCAGCTCGGGGTGAAATACGGGGCGCATGGCGAGCCTCATCGGACCCAGTTCGACTCTCATGGGCGTTGAGGGATGCAAACCCGGAATAGCGCTCGTGTCGTCGTTTTCCTCGACACGAAACGCCGCGGATCGCGTTCCGCGCACACCCCTTCGTACCGGTCGGTGCGCTCGATACTCACAGCCCATCTGGGTGCGGCCCCCAGTGGGTCACGTGACGTCGACCACCGACCGGCTTTCTTTTTCTGTCGTCGGCGAGCGCGGCTGTCTCCAGCTGAAAAGAGTTAAGACTCGTGCGACGACGACGGAGCGCGTGGCTCGATAAAGGTCGGCCATTGCCTCCACCAAGGGCCCCGGACGTTCGGGGCCCCGTATTTTTTCGGTGATGGACGGTCCGACGATTTATTCCTTTTTCAGCGTCAGTTCGAGGAGGGAAGCGGTCTTTTGAATCGCGTCCTGTATGATTGGTATTTCCGATGCCGAGAACGGTTGGAGGACGTACGTTTCGGCCGGGAGCTGGACGTCGTGGTTGTTCCCGATCCCGATTCGGATCCGGCGGAACGCCTGAGTCCCTAGGGCGTCGATGATTGATTGGATACCTTGATGACCACCGGCTGACCGGTCGAATTGCTCACGGACTTCGCCGAGAGGAAAATCAAGGTCGTCGTGGACAACGATTATTTGGTGACCGTCAGTATCAAGCAGGTGTCGGTAGGCGAGCCACGCTCGTACTGCCGGACCAGACTCGTTCATAAATAACCACGGCTCAACCAGCAGATGACCTTTATATGTCGCGACCGAAACGTTTTTTTCTTTTTTCCACTTCTCGCAACTCAGATCGTGGGCCAGACGATTCAAGACCATAAACCCAATATTATGTCGTGTGCCCTCGTATGATTTACCAGGATTCCCGAGGCCAATAATGATCATGGCGTCGTATTGGTATTGATGGTGGAGTCGGTCGCAGTGTTGGTTGTGGTCGTGTTGGTATTAACCGGCGCGTTCACGTTGGCCGGTGCATTCACATTACTGTTGGATGTAGTGTTCGTGTTTTTGTTGGTAGTCTTCGAATTTGTATTTTTACTGGTGTTCGTGTTTTTGGATGTATTCGTATTTGTACTGCGTGGGGTGACCGTAAAGATCGATTTTGCTGGATTTGGTTGGTCAAGTCCGAGAATGAGGATGATTTTCGGGAGAACGGTTTTCGAGTTGGTCGTTGCGGGTTCGAGGAACTGCATGATTGAGGTATCACCAGTGGCTTCGGCAAAAACGCTCGGTGAAACAACACGATCGGTGTGTGCATAGGCTTTGAGAATGGCGATGGTGTTCGGATTTGCGCCGGCGGTCGTATCGATAATGATGGATTTTCCAATCGTGGTGGTCCCGGTTTTAATCGGGAGTGTGTCGACGCCGAAGCCGGTAAGCCCCTGATCAAAAGCGGTCGCAACGGCACTGCGTTTCGAGCGATTGAGAATTAAAACCGGAGCGGCTTCTTTCTTGGTCCCCGCCGCTTCGAAAATGTGGTTGGCGAGGAATTTAACATCCTCGTACGTTCCGGAACGAGGAATAAGAATGTAGGCGCCGCCGCTGCCCGTGGCGGATCGCAAGAGATTACCGGTTGAGTCATCGAGGACCCAATTAATCATGCCCGGCGCGTCGGCATCCTTGACGATGTTGGCGAGGCGAACCATTTCCCAGACCTCCATATTGGTTTGGCTGTGCGTCCCGAGGGCCTGAATGAGGTCGGTAATCTTCACGGGATTAATGAGCGTGCCGATGGATAGTGCCTTCTCACGGATGGCGAGGAGAATCTTCTGTTGTCTGGCGGCACGGGCAAAATCGGACCCCTCGCCGTTATTCCCATGCCGGGAGCGAGCGAACTTGAGGGCCATATCGCCGTTCATTGTCTGCGTTCCGGTCTTGAAGCGGAGGGTTTGATAGCCGTAGTTTTCTGTCGGGTAGGAGATATCGGTGAAGGCACGATCGACGGTGACGGTGATGCCGCCAAGGCGATCGATGATGTCAACAAAGCCATTGAAATCAACGCGGGCGTAATACTGGATCGGAATATTCAACGTGTCGCTCACAACTTTGACGGCAAGGGCTTCGCCACCACCCGGAAACTTCTGGTCGCGTCCGATGGAGAGGACGCTGTTGATTTTGCGGTAATCGTAGCCGGGAATATTTACTACCAAATCTCGTGGGATAGAAAGCATTGCGACTTTTTTGGTGGCGGTCTCATAACTCAGGACAATCATGGTGTCGGTGAGGTACGGGCCGTCGTGTCCGGGTCCGCCGATGCCCATCAAAAGGACATTGACGCGGCCATCGGCCTCACCCTGAAGTTTCTTGTCTCCCGCCGTGACCAAGCGGGTAATTTGTTGGATCAGTCCAACGCGGCTGTTCGAATTATCGAGTTTTTGGGTATTGACCGCGGCGATGGCGCGAATGAAAACATACCCAGCCACACCGGCAATGACCAGCAGGACGGTCAGGGAGATCAGGAGTGGCCGTCGCCAACGACGAACAGGCCGCGCCGGTCGGACAATTTCAGGACGGATGGGGGTAGTTGATTCAACCGGAGTCGGTGAAACCGGCGTATGAGGGAGTTGCTTGGCCATTTCTTCCTAGGCAGTATATCCGACGAATGCGTTCGTCGCAATTCAGGAAGGCCATTTTGTGTCCGTCATGGCCGGGAGCAACTTTTTCTCGGTGTTGGGGTTGGTAAGTGGGGCCAAAAACAGGCCGAACCTTAGCGAAAAACCCGTGACTGACCAATTTTGACTTTTCGTATCATTTTCAGTACAATATTTTTATCTAATCCGATGCTAAAAGCAAAAAGAATACTGTTGAAATACGACTTTCGATTCCCTGGTCACGAATTGGTCAGGAATTTTTCGTTTTTGGGGTATTTCGGAACAAAAAAGCGTGACCTTTCGAAGTATCCGAAGTTGTTGACGATTAGCCAGACAGCTAGGATTCTGAATGTGCACCCAAATACGCTCCGACTTTGGGATGACCAGGGTCGTTTACGAGCGGTTCGGTTGGGAACACGGCGAGATCGGCGATATGAACAGGCGGCGGTGGCGACGATGTTGGCGAGCCGACCGGAATCTCACCTCAGTCTCGTTCGGCGGCGGTGGGCGGAGCGTGTTTTACATCATCGTCTCCTGGTGCAACGTGCGGCGTACGTCACGGCAGCGATTCTTCTTTTTGCTTGGGGCGGAGCAAGCTTGCAGTCTGCGCTGGCTGATCAGCCGCAGCCGGTGACCGTCCTGATGGCGCCGCAGACCTGCCAGGGATGGTCAAATGCGCGTGGTGCAATCGGAATTGACGTTGGAGAAGGTAGCGCGCTCGAGAGCTTCACGAGCCGAAATTCGGCGATCTATGATGCGCAGCGATATCAAGTACGTTCCAACGATGGGGCAGTCGCGACCGGCTCGCTTGATGGTGCGGGTGGTGACATCACTTGTACCCACTTCTCATCGGCCGATCTACCGGCCGGCGCAACGATTACCTCGGCGTCCGTTCTCGTATCGATGGCGAGTCGTCTTGATGGGAATACGAGCGCTAGTTTTTCTCTCCAAACGAGTGAGGATGGTGCCCATTGGACGACCGTTCAGGTCTTACCGGTTTCAGCTGAGGGTGACCGTCGGCAGATCGTAGCGTTGCCGAAGGTTGACGGGAAGACGGTGGCCAACATGGCCGTGCGCATTGTCCCCGATATTGAGCTAGGGGCGGCCGCGTTTACCACTTGGCTGGATGCTGTCCAGCTCCAGGTGACGGCGACACCACTGGCGAGCTCAACGCCGCGGCAGGACGCAAAAGCGCGTCAGGAGCTCAATAAATTAGTGTCTTTTTCCAAGGAAATCTACAAGACTGATGAACATCCGGTGGTCCGAATTCCGAAATCACACCCGCGGAAATTCATGTTTATCACTACCGGCCAAACGACATGGGGTTTAGTTGATGTCCAATTGGCTGATAGTAGTCAGCGGACATATCCGGTTGACTATCATGAGCGGGACATTCAAGACGGAACGACGGTCGATACTGACCTGTTGATCAACCCGAAAGACCTGCACCCGGGGAAGTATAAAATCAAGGTGACGATGCGCAGTTCGGATGGCGGATCGTCGATGGTGGAGAAGGACTTTTTCTGGGGAGTGGTGGCCTTAAACTTTGATCGGGCGGCACCTCAGCAAAACGATCGGGAGCGAGTCGGGATGGGTATTCTTGATGATACTGGGCGAACAATTTGTGATGCCGAGGTGACGGTTCAGGTTCGCGATCCGCGCGGCCATACGACGACCTATCGGACCAGCAAACGGTCTATCACCAAGAACCCGAATTGTATTGATAAAGGGATTACCAATGAACCGGACTACCACTTTGATTTCACCGTTCGCCTGGCCGGAACATACCATGTGACACTCCGGGCGAAGACGGACGTTGGTGAGCGGGTCTATGAAGACAATCTTTTTGTGACGAAAGCGTTGCCGTTTGATGTTGAACGGAGCGATTACCCGACGCGGATTAACCCGTATGCGGCGTACCCGGTGCGGATCGCCGTGACACCGAGTCGTGACTACGCCGGACCGGTCTACGAACGCGTCCCGGCCGACTTTAAGATTTTGAATCTCCAGCCGGAGGCGAAGATTCAGGATGATCCGGCACACCCGGGGATGAAGCGCATCTATTGGCAGGTCGAATGGAAACGAAACACGACCTACTACCTGTCGTATCGGTTTGTTGCGCCTCCGATTTCGCCGGCGCTCTTCATGACCGGACCGCTTTCGATCGGCGGGAATGATTTACTCGGCGCTGATTTTATTGAGCCACGACAATGGCAAATCGCTTCCGACTCGATCAGTTCTATTTCTTGGGACGGAAGTGCGAGCAACTTGTGGTCAAATCCGGCTAACTGGTCGACCAACGTGATTCCGCAAGCAGGTGATAATCTTGTTTTTCCGGCGGGCGCGGCTAACTATTCGAATCAAAACGATCTGGGTGAAAACTATTGGTTTAACTCCATTACGTTTTACGATTCTGGGTACACACTGAGCGGGAATACGATCATCATGGGCCAGGGGCAAACCACAAACGCGGTTATTCTGCCTGGTATAACCGATGCCGTCTCAAGTGGCGGAAATACCATTTCTCTGCCCATCCGTCTCGATGCGACGCGTCTCATTACCGTAACGAATAGTAGCGAAACGTTAACGATCAGTGGTGCAATTACCGGCGTTGGCGGTCTCTCAAAAGAGGGATTAGGTGATCTCGTTCTGTCCGGGGGAAATACGTATGGTGGTGTGACGAAGGTGAATGGCGGCGTCTTGAGCGCACGAAACAATACCGCTCTGGGAACGATTGCGCTCGGAACCGAAGTTGTTGGCGAGGCCGCGCTTGAACTAGAGGGGACGATTGCGATCGGACGTGAGGCGTTGACCTTGCGATCATACGGTCAATCGAATGGTGGCGCGCTTCGAAACGTCCAGAACAACAAT
Source organism: uncultured Gammaproteobacteria bacterium (assembly GCA_964397195.1). Lineage (GTDB taxonomy): Bacteria > Patescibacteriota > Patescibacteriia > SBBC01 > CAIJZX01 > CAYNGY01. The sequence continues at coordinate 173,812 of CAYNGY010000002.1, forward strand.
AGTTTTGACGGACTCATCACGATTGCCGGGACAACCGAGATTGCCTCTGATTCTGGCACGCTGACCCTTAATGGCGGTGTGACCGGAACGTTCAACCTCAACCTCGATGGTAGTGGGAATATTTCCTTTGCCAAGGCGCCGATTGCCATTTCGACCGGGCTGCTAACAAAAAACGGCGGCGGGACGACGACCTTCAACTTTCCGAATACGTATACCGGCGTCACGACCGTCAATGCCGGGACGTTGCTCTACGGGTGCGATAATGCGATTCTGTCCGGTAACATTGTAGTTAATGGCGGGACGCTTGATGTCGCAACGTTCTCGGATATGGTCGGCGCGGTGACGCTTGGGACATTAGCTGGTGGCAGTGCCACGATTACCGGAAGTACGGGCGTATTGAGCGGTACGTTCGTCGTCTATGCCGGAACAATCAGCGCAATTATCGCTGGTGATGGGACGACGCTGACGAAGCAAACTCCGGGCACTGTCACGTTGACTCGCGCTAACCAATTTACGGGTGCAGTCACGCTCTCCGTCGGGATTCTTAAAATTCAGGATAATCTTAGCCTGGGGACTACTGACGGTGTTACGACGCTCACATCGGGCGCGACGTTGCAAATTGACGGCAACGGACTTTCCGTACCGGAACTCATCTCCGTAGCTGGTTTAGGTCTCAATAATGTCGGTGCGCTCGTCAATTCGGGCGGAGATAACACCATCACCGGCTTGATAACCATGACGGCGGCTACGACGATTGAATCGGCGGCCAGTACGACCCTGACTATTTCCAATAGCGGCGTAACCGGCGCCTTTGGGTTAACTGTTGATGGTGATGGTGACACTGTCATTTCGGCGCCAATCAATACTAGTGGCGGGACTCTGACCAAGGATGGTTCTGGCAACTTAACATTGAGCGCCTACAATCCGTATACGGGTGCGACGGTCATTAACTATGGAAATTTGAGGCTGAACGGTAACGGTACGATCACCACGTCCGCATCAATCGACATCAGATCTGGATCCAAGCTGATACTTGATAATTCGTCGACCGTGGCCGACCGCATCGGTGACGCCATTGGTGTCACCATGAACGGCGGAGATATGGAATTTTATGGCAACACCAGCACGAGCACCATGGCTACCGCGGGAACGCTCACGTTGAATAGTGGGCAGAATACCATTTCTGTTTTCGCGGCCACGGGCGGTCCGACCATCCTCCGCTTTGGTTCGTTAGTCCGGACGACTCCTGGAGCTACGGGGTTGTTCCGCGGTACAAGTCTCGGCGCGACGCCAGCTGCGAACGTGGCGACACTGTTATTTACGACGGCGCCAACCTTGCTTGGGGACGATGGAGCATCCAATACACCCACCCTCAGCATCATCCCAGGCATTTTCGGCGACAACTCAACGGCCGGGACCGGGACGGACATGGTGACCTATGGCCGCGGGAATAACAACGGCGTCCGGTTATTGAACGGCGCTGGGTTTAGTGGTGAGTACACGACCGACCTGACCATGACGAATGCGAATATCAAACTCACAGCCGGTACGGCAGCGGTAACGACGCAAATCAATTCGCTCATCCTTGGTTCAGGCGCGAGTATCACCAACCCCGGATCTGCGCAGACGATGACGTTTATGTCCGGGAACATTTTGAACCTCCAATCGAGCGGCTCGATTGCTGGAGCAAATACGACCCTAGCTGGTGGTACGCTTGAATTCATTATCAGGACCCCCCAAGATCTCGACATTTCGGCACTGATTACCACAACCGGCGGGTTGAGTAAGAGTGGATCCGGCACGCTGACCTTTTCGAGCTCTAAAACCTACACTGGGTTGACGAGTATTAACGCCGGGACGTTGCTCTATGGAGCCCATAACGCCCTTAGTAATGGCGCCGTGACCATCAACGATGCAACACTCAATATCGATATTTATAGTGATACCGTCGGGGCCGTGATCGTCCAAGGGGGGACGATTACCGGTGATACCGGTGTTTTAACGGCGACGTCGTATGATTTTCGCGCGTCGACCGCCAGCGCGTATTTAGACGGGTCTGGTACGCTGACTGTCAGCAATACGAATGAGCGGGTTGACGCCACCTCGACCTTCACGAGAGACAATCCATATACGGGGGCAATTTCGGTCGCTTCCGGCGTCCTGAAACTCGGTGCTGACGGTGGTGGCACGAACACACCGCTGGGGACAACCGCCGCTGGCACGACGGTTTCGAATGGTGCGATGCTTGATTTGAATGGCCATACTCTCGGGATTGCCGAGGCCCTAAACTTCCGAGGAACGGGTATTGCCGGTCAAGGCGCGATCATCAACAGCAACGCTTCGGCGGTGACCTACAGCGGTGCTTTAACGATCAGCACCTCGGGACGTATTGGCGCCGATTACGGCAAAATTACCATCACGGGCAGTATTTCTGGGACTGGCTTACCGCTGACGGTCGGAGGCTTTGGGGATATTGATATTTCTGGCGCTATCAGTACTGGTACCTCAGGTTCCGTTACGAAAGATGGTTTTGGAACCTACACACCGTCGAACGGGAACTCGACCTATACCGGCGCAACAACCATCAGCGCTGGCAAGTTGAAGTTGGGAGCGGCTTCGGTTGGCGGTACAAACTCTCCCTTGGGTACAGCGGGCGGTGCAACCGCCGTCACCGCCGGTGCAACCCTTGATCTGAACGGCTACACGCTGGGAATAGCTGAAGCGATTACGAACCTGAATGGTGTTGGTGGCGGGAGTGGTGATTTCGCCCCCGGCGCACTGATTAATAGCTCAGGTACGCCGGTCACCTTTACCGGGACGATTACGATTGCGGCGGGGACGATGATTCGGGCCGATTCTGGGGCGATGACGTTGAGCGCTATTTCGGGTACGAACGCCGCACTGATCCTCGCCGGAAACGGCGGCGGAACGGTGGGCGGTGTGATCGGGACTGGTACTGGGACGCTCTCAAAACTCGATAGTGGCACATGGAATCTGGCCGGGTCGAGCACCTATACCGGCGCGACATTCATTTACCAGGGCACAATCCAGCTCGGCGCGACCGGTGGGGCAGCCAATACTCCCCTTGGGACGACCGGTACGGGGACAACCGTGTATAGCGGTGGCGTACTTGATTTAAATGGTTTTACACTCGGGACGCTTGAGGCGTTTACATTAAACGGATTTGGTATTGCCGACGGCGGTTGCGTGGTCAACAGCTCTGGTAACCCGAATTTTTCCGGCAACCGGACACTGGGCTCCGATATTCGGGTCACGAATACGAGCGGCAGCGCACTTATTTGGTCCGGCACGAGCACAGGCGTCTTCGAAACCCGGGTCGGTGGCTCCGGGGATCACACGTTGCAAGGCGTTTGGGCTGCGGCCGCGGCGACGGTGTGGAAGGATGGCGCCGGAATAGCGACGGTCAACGCGGCGCAAGGGTGGACAGGAAATACGACGGTCATTGCCGGAACATTCCGGGACGGCGCCTTAAACGGGCTATCGTCCGGAAACGTGGTTGTGGCTGGTGGGACGTTTGATCTTTCATCAAACAATGCTGATTCGGTTGGCGCAGTAGTCCTCGTTGATGGGACCATTTCGACGACCGGTGGAGCGAGTGCGATTTTAACCGGGACAGCATACACCATCGAAAGTGGAACCATCAGCGGCGTGATTACTGGCGCCGTCGCGATGACCAAGAACACTGCTGGTACGGCGGCAATTACGGCAGCGATTACTACTTCCAGCACGCTGACGATTAATGCGGGGACACTGACGTTTAGTGGGAACGGAGCGGCGACCACTGTCACAGGGGCTACCATCAACCTTGGTGGGACATTGACGCTTGATAACTCGGGGACGAACGTTGGCGATCGGCTGAGCGGAAGTGGGAATAACATTGTGGTGACGATGAATGGCGGGAATTTCAATTTGATCGGCAAGGATTCAACGACGGTCACGGAGTCTATCGGCCAGCTCGCCTTCGCCGCCGGACATAATGTCGTGACGGTCGATCCGAAAGCCGGCAGTGGCGGTTCGGGAACAACCCTGACGGTCACGAATGCCACCTGTTTTAATCGGACGGTTGGGGCAACGGTGTTATTCCGTGGGACGAGCTTCGGCTCAACCCCGGCCGCTGGAGTGTCGTCGTTGCTGTGTTCTGGGGGCGCGCCGACATTAACCGGAGCCAACGGTGGTTCGAACAATAGCGCGATTAGCATCTTGAAAGGTGCCTTTGGTGATAACTCCGTCACCGGTACTGGCACAGATATGGTGACGTATAACCAAGGTGATACCACCGGCCTGCGGTTACTCAACGGTGCCGGTCACACCGGAGAGTATGCGACAAACTTCGGCACAAATAACGCAAATGTAAAAATAACCGGTAACACTGCGGCCGCCACACAAAATGTAAATTCGTTGATTGTCAACGGCGGTGACGTGACGAACCCGGGTAGTGCCCAAACAATTACCACGGCTGGTGGGAGCTTAGCGGGGAACGTCTTAATTGCATCGGCGAATACTATCGCCGGTGCGAATACGACATTTGCTTTCTCGAATGGTGTCGAAGCCTGTCTGCTGGCGAATGCGCCTACCACAATATCAGCTAGCCTAGGAAATACGACGTCAAGTAATGTAACTTTCAGTGGCAGCGGCAACATTACTATAAGCGCGGCAAACACCTATACCGGTACTACCTTTATTAATTCCGCGACCTTAACTGAAGGTACGACGGACGCGATGTACACTGGTCCGGTGACTCTTGTGGGTGGGACCTTTGATACCAACGGAAATACTGACTCGATAGGTGGTATCACCATGACGGCTGGAGTTGTTAAATCAGATTCATCCACCTTAACGACGACGGGAACCTTCGCGACCATTGCCAACGCCAATCTTTCCGCCAAGGTGACCGGAACCGTGGCGTTGCCCGCCTCTTCGACGTTGAACATTGCCGACGGGTTGGTTGAGGATGATGCCGTGATTTCGGCGGTGCTCACGAGCGCCAACACGTCATTATCGAAAAGCACCGGTACCGGTGTCGTCGTGTTCAGCGGAAACAATACGTATACCGGGCCGACCACCATTAACGCTGGGACCATTAAATATGGAACAACCGGGAATGCAACGAACGGTCCCCTCGGGACGTCAGCTGGCGCAACGACGGTGGCGAATGGGGCGGCGCTTGATCTGAATGGATATTCCCCAAACCCGGTAGATGCGCTGACCATCAGTGGCGCTGGTCTCAATACGAAAGGCGCACTCTTGAACACGTCCTCGACGGCAGTCACTTATAGCGCATTATTGTCCATGGGTGCCGCCGCGACGATCCAGTCCGATTACGGCGACATCAATATCTCGAATACCGGAACCATTACTGGTACAAATACTAACTTGACCTTGCGTGGCGCCGGGAACGGCACGTTATCAAGTATTCTCGGCACTGGGTCCGGAACGCAGGTAAAAAATGATATGGGGACCTGGACCGTTTCCGGAAATGGAACATTTACCGGCGTGACGACGATCACGCTCGGCGTCCTAAAACTCGGGGCGGCGGGGAATGTAACCAATACGCCGTTCGGCACGAGTGCCGGTGGCGTCACGGTCGCGGCCACCGCCATGCTTGATCTGAACGGGCTGACGCTCGGTACGGCCGAAGCGTTAACTATCGCCGGAACCGGATTAGCGAACGCCGGCGCGTTGACCACGAGTGCCTCGGGCTCGACGAGTTATTCCGGAGCAGTGACACTTGGCGCGACGCCGCGGGTAACAAATTACGGGAGCGGCACATTTACGATTAGCGGTGCAATTTCTGGGAACAATGCGTTAACTGTCGTCAGCGCACCGGGGACGATCACAATTGGAACTGGCGTGTGGTCCGGTTCGGGGTCACTCGTGAAAGAAGGTTGGGGCACGACGATTATATCCGGTCAGAACACGATGACCGGGGCGATGACGGTCAGTACCGGGACTCTCCAGCTCGGGGCGAGCGGTGGTGGAACGAACTCTCCGGTTGGGACAAATGCGGGTGGGGTCTCGGTATCAGCCGGCGCGGTATTTGATACCAGTACATTCCAAATTAATAATGCGGGTGCGGGCTCGAATGAGGGTTTGACCCTGAACGGTTCAGGTCTTAAGAATGCTGGTGCCTTGATTACCAACTCTGGCTCGACGATCACCTTTAGTACCATCGCGCTCGGATCAGCAGCGAGAATTATCAATTCCGGCGGTGGTACGCTCACGTTTTCCGGCGCCCCATCCGGCGCATTCAACTTCGTGGTTGGTGGCAGTGGGAACACGACGTTTTCAACCGCCTTTCCAAATGCTGCGGCGACGATTACGAAATGGGGTGCTGGAACTATGACCATCACCGGAACCAACCTCAACACCGGATTAGTTCAAGTGAACGCCGGCACGCTCAAGTACGCCGCCACCACGACACTCGCGGCGCCAAACCTGATCGTAAATGGTGGAACATTTGATTTCAATGGGAATACTGACACGATTGGGACAGTCACGATGCGGAGTGGGACGATTACCGACTCGAATGGCACGCCGGGCGCTTTGACCGGCGCGACGGCGTATGAGCTCTATTCGGGGACGATAAGTGGAGTGCTGACTGGTGGTGGTGTTCCGCTGAACAAACGTACGGGCGGGACAGTCACGGTCACAAAATCACAGTCCTATACAAACTTAACGACTGTCCTAGCGGGAACGTTGCAATATGGTGCAAGCAACATCATTGCTGATGCGGCTGCGATCACGGTAAATGGAGGGACGCTCGATGTTCAGTCATATGCTGACACGCTCGCGACGGTGACGTTAACGAACGGGTATATTATCGGCGGCGGAACATTAACCGGATCTGCGTATAACGTGATGAGTGGTAGTATCAGCGCGATCCTAGCCGGTGCGGTTAATCTGACGAAGACAACAGGCGGGACCGTTACCCTGTCTGGGACAAACACCTTCTCTGGGATTACAACCATTAGCGGTGGCACACTCAGCGTCGGGTCAATCGGAAACGGCTTATCGGCTGGAAACTTAGGCGCGGCCTCAAATGCTGCCGCGAACATCGTCTTCAATACGGGGACGGGAACGTTAGCCTACACCGGTGGTAGCGCTTCAACCGACCGCAACATCACCACCACGACAGGGATCACGATGCAAATCGACGTGACGAACCCGGCGGCGGTCTTGACGTGGTCCGGGGCAACGACGGCGACGACTGCACCGTACACGAAAATCGGTCCCGGTACGCTTATTCTCTCCGGATCCAATCTTCACACTGGATTAAACACCGTGCTGGCTGGGACACTGAAACTCGGCGCTGCAAACGTACTAGTGACCGGGGGGTTAACAGTTACGAACGGAACGTTTGATCTGAATAATTTTTCTGATAGCTTAGGGGCGATTACGATTTCTAAGGATGGTCAAATTATTGATTCTGTCGGAACAACGGCAATTCTGACCACGTCGGCGGCCGGGGTGTACCAAAGCGGCACGATCAGCGCTAGAATCACCGGTTCTTCGGCCTCGGCTTTTACCAAGTCGACTTCCGATCGCGTCATTCTTTCCGGCAATAATACGCACACCAGCACGGCAGTGACGTTGAGCGCCGGCGCGTTAAACCTACAACACAGTAATGCGCTCGGTATCTCGACGACGGCACTGCTCGTCACGGAGACTTCCGGAGCGGTTGTTGAAGTCCAGAACACGGTCACGATTCCGAGCAACAAAACATTTAATATCAGCGGGACGGGTGTTAACCTGGGTGGGGCAATCGAGAATGTGGCTGATTCGAATACGTTGCAGGGGACAATTACTCTTGGTGCATCGAATACCCGAATTAATTCAAATCTTGGCACGCTGACCATCAGCGGTAATATCGCCGGCAATGCTCTTAATGTCGTCTATGGTGGAGCGGGAAATATTGCCCAGAATGGCACCATTGGCACGACCTCTGGGACACTGACGAAAGATGGAACGGGGATACTATACCTACCGAACGCAAACACATATACGGGTCTGACGACAATAAATGCTGGTATTATTGATATTCAAAACGCGACATCACTCGGTACAACCGCAAACGGGACCGTGGTCAACAGTGGGGCCACGTTACGATCGTCTGTTTTCGTGACTGTCGGCGTCGAAGCCTTGACCTTAAACGGTACGGGGGTGAGTAATGTTGGTGCGCTGCAAAGCTACGTTGAAGCCGTGACCTGGCAGGGTGCCGTTACATTAGCAAGTAATGCTTCGATCGGTGTCAACGATTCGCCGGCTTCCATTACTGGAACTATTATCGGTTCTGGGTCGAACGGATTAACGAAAGTGGGATCGGGTTCACTGACGGTTTCGACGACGACGCTCGGCGGGGACCTGACCATCTCAGCCGGGACGCTCGTCGCTTCGGGCTCGAGCGTTATCAGTGTTGGCGGGAGTTGGTCAAATAGTGGGACCTTTACGGCCAATAGCTCGACTGTTAGTCTGACTTCAACCACCTCGGCTACGATTACCGGCAACACCACGTTCAACAATTTCTCCGTGACCGGTATTGGCGCGGCGAAAACGATCAGCTTCGTCCACGGTTCAACGACGACAGTGAGCGGGACCTGGACGGTCAATGGCGGTGCGGTTGGGACACGGATTGTCCTGACGCGTGACAACACGTCGAACTGGAATGTGAACCCCGCGACGGCCGCTCTTGATTATGTCGATATTTCGTACGTGACAAACCAAGGATCGTACTTCTGTGCGACGCATTCAGTTACGGCGAACGGCGGTAACGCAAACATTGGTGTGACCAGTGGGACGGCTTGTGGGGTGACCGTCTCCGGCTTCATTTATACGAACGACGCGTCGAGCGCATTAAATTGTACGGTCGGTGGAACACGCACTGTGGCGGTGAAAGTGAATGGATCCGGATCGTTTACTGGGGCCTGTTCAAGTAGCTCAGGAGATTTCACAGTGAGTGCGGTGCCAATCACGGCGGCTGGCGATGTGTTGACCGTGTTCATATCGGGCGCGACCGAGAAAGCGGCGACTGTCACTATCGCGGCCGACAATACGTCAGATATCACAAATATCCCGCTCCGAGTTAGTCGGTTGGTGGTGACGCATGAGAGTGCCGGGCCAATCACGAACCATGCCACGACCGGGATTGGGCGGTACGACAAAGACGATGATGCGACGAACCTGTTCTTTACGGCCAACTCGAATAACCTCGTCGTCGACGCCGGCTATAAGCTCATGGTCAATTCCGGGAAAACCTATACGCCGGGTGGGAATGTGACGACCGGACCTTCTACCAACGCGGCCACGGTGGACGGTGATGTGAATATTCCGGCTACGTCGACATTGAACCTCGGCACCAATACATTGTCTGTCGGTGGGCATCTGGTGAACGCCGGGACATTAAATAGTTCGGCTGGGTCGGCGATTGTTTTCACCAGTACCGCATCGGGAACGATGACGATTACCGGCGGCGGTGCGACGATTTATGATCTAACACTGAACAATGCGAGCGGGCACTGGACAAACTCGGGGAATATCACGATCAACGGCAATTTCAATTTAACGGCCGGTGAATTTATTCAGGCGAATAGCACGACGATAACTGTCAACGGAACTGGTTTTACCTTAGCGAGTGGTTCAACATGGACGAAGGCGACATCGGGCGGCAATCTGATCCTTGAAAACGGATCGAACCTCTCGTTTACGGATAATACGTCGCCGAAACAAAATCTCGGAGCGGTTCAAATCGGCGCCAGCCCCGGAACGACAACGTTGACGACAGATATGAGTGCGACCTCGGTCACCATTCCGAACGGCGATACCTTTAACACAAAGGGGTATGACGTGACGACGACGGACTTCTTCGATTGCCAAGGTACTTGTATCTTGAACTTAACCGATACCGGCCCGAGTAATGAAGGCGACGGGACGGTGCTTGATGTCGGCGGGGATTTCTCGATGTCGGATACCGCGACGTTTACGGCGGCGACGAGTATCTTGTTCATGAATAGCACGGCCGCCGCAAATTCGAATCGAACATGGATTACCGGCGGGAAGACGTACAACCATGTCGAATTAAAGAATGCTGGGACATCTTTAAGCACCATCGAACCGTCTGGTGATGTTGATGTCAATGGCGATTTTACCATAACGGATGGGTACGTTGATTTCGGTGCGAACCCGCCAGTAACGGTGACGACGGCCGGGAATGTGACTATTGTGGTCGGGGCAACGGTCGTTGCACCGGACTCGTGGACCTTCGATGGCTCGGGGACAAAAACGTGGACAGATGGGACATCGGGTGGCGGTCAAAACCTCGGTGCGGTCGCCATTAATGGGAGTAGTAAAACCGTTAACCTTGGATCAGACGCGAAAGCGACAACCGTAACCATTGCGGGGAGTCAAACACTGGGACTCGCCTCATCGGGGTATACGTTAACCATCACCGGATCTGGGACGGCTGGCTCGCGCCCATTCCAGAATAATGGCACGCTCAACGAGGGGACGGACTCGACAGTCAAATATACCGGTACGGCGACGACGGATCTGTTCGACGAGACCTACTACCATTTGACGCTCGCCCCGGCTTCCGGGTCGCCGACGTTTAACATGGGGCCGGACGGCGTTTCGGGTTTCACGGTGACGGGGACATTGACCGTTGGCGACGCGACGCATGCGGTCACCCTTGATACGAACTTTGACGATCAGCAGTACCTCAACGACGTCGTTATAGCTAATGCCGCAACATGGAATACGAATGCCGTTAATGGTCAGAGCATGTCGGGCAGTCTCGTCATGAACGGCACATTAACGATTAATGACGTTCTTGGGTTTACCGCGGCCACCCTCGGGCACACGATTTCTGGTAGTACCCTCAACTCGACCGGGGCGTTGACGGCGGTTGTGTTTGATGGTGTCGGCGGAGGCTGGACCATTCAAAACGATACGGCATTTAGTAGTTTTAACATTATTGGCGGTTCGGTCATTCAAGGGCCAAATGTGAATATCACGGTTGATGGAGCCTGGGCGATGGCTTCAGGTACGACGTTTACCAAAGCTTCGGGGTCCGGGACGGTGACCTTTATTGGGACGAGCGCGACCACCTTTACCGACAGCACGGCCAGTAAGCAAAATATTGGCGATGTGTTTATCACAAAAACGCATGGTACGCCGAGTAATAATAAAGTCACCTTAGCCTCTTCAATGCTCGCGGATACGGTCACCGTCAGCGCGAGTAATACACTTGATCTGGCGTCTGGCGGGTATACGCTGACGGTGGCAAACGTCGGATCCTCGGCTGATCCTTTAACGGTGACCGGCACGTTGACGGCTTCCGGCAGTTCAACTGTGGCGTTAACCGCGACGAATAGCGGGGGAAGCGTGAACATTCCTACCACGACGTACTATGCCTTAGGTCTCGGGACGACCGCCGATTCGACGGCCGAAACCTACGTCTTGTCTGGGAATACGACGGTCAGCACTGTCTTGACGGTTGGGAATGCGTCCTCAGGAGCCGCCGATGCGTTTGATGCTTCGTCGCGGACGCTGACATTGCCAGGCGGCGGTACGCCTTTTGTGCTGACTAGCCAAGGGACCTTTACAGCTTCGTCATCAACCGTGAATTATACCGGCGGACCATCGACTGTCACGGTCGTCGGCGCGACATATAATAATCTTGGGGTTGGGACGACGGTTGATATTACGACGGGCGTTATATATCAACTCGCCGCGAACACGACGGTGAGTGGAGTTCTGACCGTCGGAAATACTGGATCCACGAACATCGATACCCTCGACGGCTCGTCAAGAACCTTAACGCTTTCCGGGTCCGGGACGCCGTTTGTCTTGACCTCAAAAGGGGCCTTCGCGCTCGGTACCTCGACTGTCCTGTATAGTGGGACGTCGGCTACCACTATTGCGGCCACGCAATATTATAGTCTGACGACTGGGGTGAATGATGGGAATACGGTCACCTATACTCTCGATACTACTGCTGTTTCAAATACCTGTGCGACCGGGTCGACTGGGACGTATACTCAGGCATGTGGCGGGACATTGGCGATTACGACGGGTGATACGCTGACGATCACCGGTGTCAACTTGTCCCTTTCGGCGGGCGGTACCCTTGTGTTGGATGGGACGATGGACGGAACTGGTACCTTCACCTATTTCTCAACGACGGAGTTCCCAAGCTCGGGCACGGTTTCGGTGGCGACTATCTACATGAACCTTTATTATAATGACGTAACGTTGAGTCCGCGGACATATGGCGGAGACGTCCTGGCCATTTCGTTTACTGGTTCAAATCGGACGCTCTATTTTGGGGCGGTATCTGAGGCCGGATCGCTCACGATTGGGGGTAGCAAGCGTTTGTTACTATACGCACAAAGTACCGGAAATATCACGCTTGATAACACTCGGAATAATTGGAACGTCACGATAGGAACCGATCTTCAAACACCGGGGAGCGGGGGCGGAACGGAAACTATTCTGGCTGGTTCCGGCACGTGGACTGCGAGCGGAAACGTGACGTTTACCAACGGGATATTTACCGCTGGTTCGAGTACGTTGACGATGAACGGTACATCAAAAACGTTGACCTCGGCCGGAAACGCGCTCAATAATTTCAATCAGACCGGTGGGACGGTGACGATGTCTGGTGCGACTACCGTCAATAACAACTTTACCATTACCAGCGGGACGTTGACGGCGCCGAGCGCGGCAAACCTGAGTGTTGGCGGCGACTTCAATAATGCGGGAACCTTCACCCATAACTCGGGGACGGTCATCATGACCGGGACGAGCAAAAATATTACCGGCGGCTCGGCCACAACCTTCAACAACCTGCAGATTTCCGGGACGACTGGCATTGATGCGGCTGGGAGTGATGCGACCGTGGCTGGGACGTTGACGGTCGATTCGTCAAAAATTTTGACAATTAATACCGGCCGAGTGGTCACTCACACAGGTACGACCGACGTGGCAAATTCTGGAACGATACAGGGTGCCGGGACATTACGCTTTACGAGCTCTTCGACCGGTGGGCCTGGAACCGGCGGGGCTATCAACTCGATTGTTCGATTTGATGCGAGCGGCGCTAGTATCCCGACGGCGGTCGTCGATGCGCGGACATATGGTGGTGACCTCGAATACTATTCGAATGTGGCCGCGGTGCGTACGATCACCCCGGCAAGTACGACTCACACGGTGAGCGGGAATTTGAAGATCATAACCGGTGCCAGTCAGACGTCCTCGTTTACCGTCGCGGCAAATACAAACAATCCGACGTTCACGATTGCTGGCAACCTGAGTTATACGAAGGGCGCTTCGGCCACGCCGGCTGTGACCAGTGGGTCCGGGACGTGGACGGTAAGCGGCGACGCGACCTTTACCAATGGCACATATACGCCATCAACGAACAATACGTTCGTGATGGATGGATCAGGGAAGACTGTAGCCAGTACGGTCAGTTTTTATAAATTTACGAGCAACGGCACAATTACATCTACCGGGAATGTTAGTGTGGCAAATATTCTGACGCTTCAATCCGGTAAGAGTCTGACTGTTTCGGGGACCTTGAACTGCTCCAATGCGAGCACGATCGTTATGACCGGGGCGACGCTTGATGGCGCCGGTACCCTTATATACCAAAAAGGCGGGACGGGGTTCCCGACCGATGGGACGTTAAATATCGCGACGACGATGTTTGCGCCGACAACGGGGGCCGTAACCATCCCAAGTCGAACGTATGGTGGTAGCGTAGTATGTGAAGATGGATTGTCTGCCACCACTTGCACATTGACGGGGACGCCGATTATTACCGGCAATCTTTCGTTGTACGATGTCAGCTTGGGGGCGTCGTTTGATGGTACGCCGACATCAGTTACGATCGGCGGGAATTTCTCAGGGATCAATAATGGTGGCGGGAATGGATTGACCATGGCTGGGACGTGGACGGTCAGTGGCGACTTCGACATGTCGAGCCTGTCGAGTTTTAGCGCCGGGACGAGCTCGTTGGTCATGAATGGTGCCACCAAAACGCTGACCACGAACGGGAATAGTTTGTATGATTTTAGTGTCTCGGGTGGGAGTGTTTCCGTGGCTGGCACAAATGCGACGGTGTCTCATGATTTGACGGTGAGTAGCGGGGTGCTGACCGCTCCGACGGGAACGCTTTCCGTCGGTCGTAATTTTGCCCATTCGGGCGGAACATTTACACACAATAACGGGACTGTCGCTTTAACGACGAGTACGGCGGCGGCGGTATCGGGGAGTACTACATTTAAGAATCTCTCGGTGACCGGGATTGGGGCGGCTAAAACTATCACCTTCACGGCCAGCTCGACCCAAACGGTGACGGGGACGTGGACGGTGACCGGCGCATCAGGGCAGATTGTGACCTTGCAATCGAGCTCGTCACCCACCAAGTGGAATATTAACCCGACGGCGGCGAGCGTCAGTTACGCGGCTGTGACCGACTCCGATAACCAAGGCGTTTCGTTCTGCGCCACGTTCTCAACGGGAAGTAGTAATACCGGTTGGTCAATCGGTGCTGGGGCGAGCTGTGGTATTACGGTGTCGGGGACAGTCTATCAGTCGTCGAATGAAGGGTCAGGATATGGATGTAACAGCGACAACCTGACCATGTATGTTGCGGTTAATGGTGATGTCACTCCGGATTCTGGATTATGCAATTCCGCAGGCGGGACATTCACCATCACCGGTGTGACCGACCCGGGCGCGGCGAATATTCCCATTGCGGTCTACATCGATACTGGGGAATCGGTGAAGGGGACGACCGTCACGCTGTCGAGCGCCAGCGGAGCCGACATTTCAGGGCTTTCGTTGATGCTCGATCGACTGGTCGTGAGTCAACAGAGCGGGACGGCCACGACGAATTCTCACTTAAACACGGCCGATAACGGAAATGCCGGTATTCGATATGCCGTGTCCGGCGGTGCGTTAACCGTTGACGCGGGGATGGAGCTCCATGTCCTGAGCGGAAAAACATTCACACCGGGCGGCGCAGTAACCACAACGGCGACTGGAACAGCGGCGGGAGCGGCCGGCGATGTGCATATCGCCGGGACGTTAACGATGGGTACGAACGCGCTCAATGTCGGTGGCGACTATACAAATGCCGGTACATTTAATAAAACGAACACACAGACGACAACCTTTGCGGCCACGGGCTCTGGATTTACGGTGACACCGGGCACGGGCGACATGAACGCAGTCACGTTCAGCGGTGATAGTGGTGGTAATGGTTCATGGACCATTACTGGGAGCGATCTGACCGTCGATGGTGCGTTAACGGTCAATACAGGCGATTCGTTGACGATTGATACAAGTCGGACACTGACCGCTTCCAGTAGTACCAATGTAAACAACGATGGGACTATCACCGGGGCTGGGGTGTTGAAGTTCCCAAGTGGTGCGGGCGGTCCTGACTCGGACGCAAATTCAACGGGCACGTATAGTTCGATCGTGCGCTATGATGCGACAAATGGCGATGTGGCGAGTACGACGATTGATGGTCGGACCTATAGTGGGCGCGTCGAACTTGTATCGACGTCATCAAGTAATCGCACCATCACCCTACCGAGCACTGCATTCACCGTATCCGGTGGAAGCTCACATTTTTATGTGCAAGCAAATGGGACTGGGGACCTGACCGCTGAAGCCGGAACGAACAATCCGACCATGACCGTCGGTGGGGCTTTGAAACTGAACGGGACCGGGGGCGGGAATGAAGTGTTGGCGATGGGTGACGGAACGTGGACGGTGACGGGCGATGTGGACCTGGCACAAGGATTCACCGCACCGCACGTCGCTCAGCTCAACCCGGTTTGGGATAATTATGGCTATTCACAAGATGAATTTTTTGATGATGGCTTTGGAGGATGTAATTACGTCAATACAATCTATTCTTGCGGTACATCGAGTAGCACGACGATGGATACGGGCGATGATTTGACCACGAATGGAGGTCAAACTTGTCCGAATCTAGGATCGAATTTCGACACACTCAACCGGGCGTATTTGAAGTACGATTTGTCGTCGATCAGTAACACCTATACGGTGACGGCCTTACAGCAACAAGTCTACGTTACGTCGGCTGGGTCGGGACCGACCATCGGGCGGGCGACGAGCGATACTCCAAACACGGCCGCTTGTGAGGACTTATACAATGTTAGTGTGGCGACGCCGTATAATTCCTTCACCGACTGGGGGACTGGATCGAGGGTCGTTTCTCTGCCAACCTCGGGTGCTCAAGCCGCACTTGGTACCACTGCGTTCTCGTTGGTCACATATAGCGGTACGCAGAGCATAATTAATTCAACCGACGCCGCGACGAATAAGCCGGTCTTGCGCATTGGATATTATACGCCGTCGACATCACCAACCTTAATCATGAACGGGACAGGGGTGACGTTGACGGCGAACGGTGCCCAGCCGGCGAACTTCTATAATTTGACGCTCTCCGGGACGGTGACGGTCAACTTGACCACGACGGTGTACGTCTTCCACAACTTCGATTTGTCGGGAACGGTTACGAATAACACCGCCGCACTGGTCATGACCGGTGTGGCCAGCGGCGCAACGTTATCTGGCCATGGCAATACCATCGGTAACATGAGCATCACTGATAATGGCAATGTGACCATGGATAGTAGTTTGACGTTGTCGAGTGCGTTGGTGGTCTATTCGGGCGCGACGCTGACCCTAGCGTCAGGTCAGACACTGACTCACTCGGCGGGCACATTCATCCTCAACGGCACCATTGCTGGTCCGGGATTGCTAACTATCACCAATAGCTCCTCGGGTCCCGGCTCGACGGGCACCCTGAATGCCCCCGTACAGTTTGATGCGACCGCGGGGAATATTGCGACCACGACATTCGATGCCCGAACGTACAACGGTGCGGTTGAATTGTACTCGAACAGCGGCTCGGCCCGATCGATTACGGCGCCGACCTCCGGGACGTATTCCTTTGCATCGAGCGTCACGACTACGAGCGCGAATACTGGCGCGCTCACCTGGGATCTCGATAACACGACCGATCCAACCGTCACTATCACCGGCGCCACGTCGATTGGATCGAATACGACGCTCGAAGCTCCAAGCTCGACTACTCTGACGTTGAATGGGAATTATACAAACAGTGGCACGTTCACCGATGATGCCGGCACGGTCGCCATTGGCGGCGGGAGCCCCCAAACACTCGGTGGTACGCTGAGTGGTAGTTCCGACTTTAATAACCTGACCATCACGAACACCAGTGGTAGCGAATCGGCACCCGGCGTGGTCTTTAGTGCCGCTGTGGCCGCGGCTGGGACGTTGACCGCGAACGCGAACACCAAGCTTCAATTCCTCGCCGGGACGACATCGTCCGCGGCGGCTCTCGCCTTGAACGGTACGGTCGGGAATATGATCTATCTCCGTTCATCGTCGCCGGGCTCGTCGTGGAATTTCAATAAAACATCCGGCGGAACGCCGACTATTACCTACACGAATATTCGCGATTCGTACGCCTGTGGTTCAAGTGGTGGGGAAATTGATGCGTCCGATGCGCCGAACGGCTCAAACGTTGATTATGCGAATAATACGTGTTGGCTCATCAATACCATCTCGCTCAGTATTTCTGATACGAGTGTCGGCTTCGGGAGTTGTCAGGCCGGTTCCGCACGCTACGCCACTGGCGATACACTTGGCGCCTCGAGTGATTCAACGGATGCCCATACCGTCAGCGTAACCACGAATGCGCGGAATGGATATACCCTGAGTGTACAAGGGGCGACGCTGACCTCGGGCGGCAATACGATTTCGGCGATTGGTGGATCGCCGGCCGCGTCCAACCCGGGCAGCGAACAGTTTGGTCTTCGGGCCATAAAAAATAGCGGCACCGGCACCATACAGAGTCCGTATAATTCGGCTAACTGGGGGTATAATGGGGTGTCCGCGGCTTCAACCATTGCCAGTCATACCGCCGGTGTTGCCTCGACCGTCTATGGTATTCGGTACATTTGTAATATCAACGCGTTGACTGAGGCGGGAAATTACTCGTCAAATTTGACCTACGTGCTGACCGGCCAGTTCTAATATCGTTGACAGCTATAGGAAAAGGGGGTAAGAACCATGCGTATGAAGCATTTGTGGTCGCGTCGACGAGTCATCTCTTGGGCATCCCGTGGCCTTTTTTGTGGGCTGTTGATGGTGATGTTTTTTTCTGGGGCACAGGTAGTGCAGGCCCAAATGACCTTGATCGACGAGGCTGACGACGGCGTCTTGGTCAGTGGCGGCATCACCTTCGATCTTCGTCAGTACCGATTCTGTCGCGACCCGATCACTTGTGAACTTCCGGATCGGCTTTCGAACATCGATCTCTTCCTGCGCCGACACAAAGTTGGTCTGTATACACCTGATGCCCGTCCATTAGAGCCGGCGGCGGAAGTGGTGCGATTAAATATCGTCCCGCAGGCACTCGGATATCTGAATTTGTACCAGACAACTCATGTGTGGCGATACCGTCAGGAAGCTGTCGATCGTTTGCAGTATCTTCTACACATTGGACCAGATGTCTACGGTCGGGGCGTGCGCTCCGGGATGACTGGGTACGCATTTCTCATGGGGTATCGGTATACCGGAAACGCGGCTTACAAAAAAGCGGCCCAGCGTATCGCTGAAGAGTGTCTGACACAGCCGCTCGGGGATCGATGGATGAATGGGGGATTGATGTGTGGGTTTCACTTAGCGGGCATGTATCGACTGACCGGGGACGTTCGGTATCAAACGGAGGCTCGTAAGATTGTCGAGCGAACGTCAGTTTGGCAGTACCCAAATGGCGCTTGGCCACATCAGCCCCATCCGGATGGCGGAAATACGAGCTATACGGCGTGGATGGTGACCGAGCTATTATTGATGCATGAGGATGATCCCGGGTACGAGCTTGGTGATTTATTGCTGGCAAAATCCATCAACTTTTTGGCGCAACGTGTAAACACCGACGGGAGTTTGAATTATAGTGATGCCGCCGGTGACTACTACCTTGATCCGGGCGGCTTGGAATCACGTTTCTGGACCGGAGAACTAGCCAATATTGCCCTCGATTTGTCGGCTGGTGGTCGTCGCGATGCCGCGAACAAGGTTTTGCGAACACTCTTTTCCTATGAAATGACAGGGAAAAATCGTGGCGGATACCCGGATAAATACAATCTATCGAACACGACGACTATTTGGGAAACAGGGAGCCCCTCAGTTGTTCGGACGTCGATGATATTTTGGTATCTGTCGATGATTGATCAATTCGATCGCCCGTGCCGGTCTGGCGGCACGCCGACGTGTACTATTTCGTCGCCATCGTGTAGTCCGTTGTATTCCGGTATGGGTCAATGTCCGCAAGGGATAACAGGGAACCGTACCTGCCTCGCTGGTACTTACACGTCGTGTTTTGAACTAGCTACGACTCAGCTTTCTGAGCCGCTCATTTGCCAGGTCGATTCGTATTGTGAGAATGATCGTCAGTGGGGAGCGTGTTATTATACGTGTTATCGATCTGGGAAACAGCTCTGTCTGAATGGGGTTTGTGCAGGGATCTGCTACGCGGTACAGGAAGGGGAGGTGCAATGCGATTCTGAGTGTTACCAAGATCAGTCCTGTCCGGCTGGGGCGGACGCTCTACCGCCTGGACTGTCCGTGGACGACCAGAAGTTGCGGCGCCAGCCTTCCCGATAGCGATCCGTAGTCAGATTAGGTGGGTGGCGGTGTCCCTATTTTGACCGAGTTGTAAAAATGTGCTACAATAAGGTGAGTAAATATCAAATAGTAGCCTCTTGGCTAAGGTTGGCCAAATATATGATTAAAAGACATTCCGTTCGTTCCCTTTCCCGTCGTAGCGCCGCGCTATTAGCCATTTTTGGCTTGATGGTAGGGATGAATATCGGGTCAATTCAGGAGGCCACAGCGGCCCAGATTACTCCGGCGAAGGTGACCATGTCCAACCTTAACGCGAGTGGTACTGGTACCTTGGCTTTTGCCTTTACCACCATCACCTCGTTATCGGCGACCAATACCATTAAATTACAGTTTGATCCAACGGGAGATCTCTTTACACTGGCATCCGTAGCCGATACGGATTTTTCAGCCGTCTCTGGAATGACGATTGTTAATGCTTGTGGTGGCGGGTCTGATGAAGTAACGGTGACGTCGGATACGTCGGCGCCTGATGAGAGCTATACGTTGACGGTTTGTTCGGGTGATACCGTTGGTGCCGGAGCCAAGGCATTTACGATCGCCACCGCGAAAGTGACGAATCCAGCAACACCAGCCGCGTATAAGATCGCCATTACTACCACATCAGACTCGGCGACGATCGCCATTCCGGTCATTACCAATGATGTGGTCAATGTGTCGGCGACTGTCGACCCATCCATTACGTTCAGCATTTCTGATGTGACCGTTGGGTTCGGAACGTTGGCTTCGGGTGCTGTCCGCTACGCCACCGGTGATACGCTCGGTGGGACGACCGAAACGACCGCTGCGCACACGATGTCGGCCGGGACAAACGCCGTGTCGGGGTTAGCGGTCACTTACTCTGGCGGCCTGCTCACGAGCGGTGGTAATACGATCAGTGCGGCAACGAGCGTCACCCCGCCGGGGAACACCGCGGCCGAGCAGTTTGCTATTGCAGTTGACGATAATGGAACGGCCTTTACGATTGCCGCGGGCTACGATCAGGCGACACCGATCTATTCGTACGTCGGTACGGGCACGACGACGGCATTATTTTCGTCGGCGGGGCCGCTGTCCTCGACCAACGTTGATGTTCATTATCTGGCGAACATTGCCGCCAATACCGAAGCCGGTAACTACTCGACCAACATCACCTACATCGCTACGGCTACTTACTAGGTCGGCAGCAGCGGTACTGGATTTACGTCCATGTCAAAACAAATAGCACGTTCCCTCCTGATTGCCGCGGTTGTCCTCGCTGGACTGTCGGTTCACCATTCAGCGCAGGCGCTATCCTTAGTGCCACCGAGTTTGGAGTATAGCGTTAAGCCGGGAGATGTTGTTGCCGATCAGGTAAAGCTCTATAACGAACAGGATCAGTCCATGACGGTCACACCGTCGTCGGCGAATTTTGGTGCAAAAGACGAAACCGGCCAGCCGGACTTTACCTTTGATGCGCCATCGGCCGATTTGGCGTCGTGGATTACGCTTGATACATCGCCTCTGACGATTAAACCGAGCGATCGTGCCACAATTGCCTTCACCATCACGGTGCCAAAGAATGCCGAACCGGGCGGGCACTATGCCGGAATTTTCTTTGCCACCGGTGCGCCAAAAGAGGGACAGGTCGCGGTTCAATCAAAAATTGGGACGTTGATTATTCTCAGTGTGGCAGGGAATGAGAAAGAATTAGCGTCGATTGTCGAAACCGGTGTCAATAATGCACAAAAAACACTTAGTCGCTTGCCGGTATCATTTTTCGCGAGAATTCGGAATACCGGAAATGTCCATGTTCGCCCCGAGGGATCGGTGACGATTAAGAATATGTTCGGGCGAGTTTCGGCCGTGATTCCGGTGAACGATGTGCGCGGCGCGGTGTTACCGAAGAGTATTCGTCGTTTTGAGATGAGCTGGTCGAAAGGTGCGGATGTCTGTGATCAAGAACCCGATGGGACCTCAAAGCCGTGCGGTTTTTTTCAGCAAGTTGGCGCGGAGTGGCGGAACTTCGGATTTGGCACATACACTGCCTCGTTTGATCTGACCTATGGGAAAACATCGAAGGCGCTGAGTGACAGCGTTTCCTTCATGATCATTCCGTGGCGACTCTTGTTAGTTGAGTTTCTGGCCTTGGTGTTGCTAGTCGTGGTGTTCCTGTTTGGCATTCGTCGTTATAATCGCGCGATCATCCGGAGCGCGCAATCAAGGAAGAACATCCCGCCGGTTAAGCGCATGTAGCCCATGTTCGGCTCTTGGGCGCAGTTTGTTCATCGGGCGCTCCTCGGGAGCGTCGCTTTGGTTTTAGGGATGTGGCCGTATTCGGTGGCGGCGCAAACCGTGACCGGCTCGGCGTCGGTTGGAGTGAGTGCAGTCGTAATCGACCAGAACGTCGTGCCAACAAACCCGAGCGTCGAGTTTCATGGTGTTGTTTCGCCCAACGCGACGGTCACCATTTCTCGGGACGGGACGGTCGTGTCGTCACAGCTTGCTTCCAGCACAGCTGATTTTGTCGCCGTGTTGCTCGACCAGCCGGCTGGACCGCAAAACTATCTCATCTCTGCGGTTGATACGAGCGGCGCGGCCTTAGCGCCGATCTCGTTTTCGCTAACGCTGGTGGTCAATACGAATACCATCATCACCGGCGTTTTCTTGGGTCCGTCAATTCGGATTGATAAATCAGCCGTCAAACTCGGCCAATATGTCACCGTAGCTGGTATGACCGCTCCGAGCAGTGATGTGAGCGTTACCATCCATTCGACCCAGGCTAAGAGTTTTACGGTCACGGCCGACGGATCCGGGCGGTGGTCGAAGTTGGTGAACACGGATGATGTGGGTGTTGGAACGCATACCGCCCAAGCACGGGCCGTGCTCGGTGGGAGTCAAATTTCAGCGGTGAGCGCAGTAGTGTCGTTCGCGGTTAATCCGCTCGAACAGTGTGATGGAAAAAAGACGGCCGATGTGAATTGTGATGGACATGTCGATTTAACTGACTTTAGTATCTTGCTGTATTTCTGGCAACAGACAAATCCACGGAATAGTCGGGTCGATATTAACGCCGATGGCCGGGTTGATGTGATTGATTTTAGTATCATGCTCTACCAATGGACAAATTAAGAAACATGCTCGTAGTCGCTCCGGTGTTGGCGTTGAGTTTTTTAGCCGCGCCGGCGCGGGCCGTGGAGCCATCCATACAATTCGTCCCGCAAGTTGGCTTTACGCGACCGGGCGAGACGCTGACGGTTGATGTCCGACTGACGAACCTAGATCAGCCAATTAACGCCGTTGACCTGTCAATCGGTTATCCAACCGATGTATTGCGACTTGATCGGATCGATCGTGAACGGTCAGCGTTCACCCTATGGCCGGAGGAACCGCAAATTCAGTCAGCGTCGGGCGTGGCGCATGTTGTAGGCGGTCTGCCGAACGGTCTCTATGCGCATGACGCCCGGGTGGTGACGCTCCGATTTACAACGCGTCATGCTGGCCAAGGCGCCTTTCGCATCGTGGCCGGTAAGGTCTACCTCAATGATGGACTTGGTACGGCAGTGCCTATTGTCGCCGAACAGACAGCGGTTACGGTACAGAGTGAATTTCTCGATCATATTCAGCTGACGTCGTCGCATCATCCGAATGATGGCGCATGGAGTGCGGAACGGACCGTCGATATTTCATGGGTCGCCGAGGCCGGACGACAATACAGTTACATTTTTGATGCGGACGGAACCATCGCTCCCGATACCCACCTGGATGAAATCAAACCGTTGCTCTTTACGGATCTTGCCGACGGTCGATATTCATTCGCTATTATTTCGCGTGGCGCTGACGGTCTATGGTCTCCAGTTACCCAGCGTTGGTTTCTGATTGACGGCACTGCCCCGGAGGTACCAATCCTGGTCCACCCCGATCCGACGACCGTGAACGGGGCGAATCTTCTGGCCTGGTCAGCTGTTGATCGAATGTCGGGCATTGTCCGATCCGAACTGTACGTCGGTGGAAAAAAACAGGGCGATGTTGAGAGTCCCGTTCGATTACAATCTCGTTGGGCCGGTCAGACGCTGACCATCCGGGCGTACGACGCGGCGGGGAATAGCCAAGCAGCGTCTTGGGTCATGCCGGGTATGCGCCAACCGAGCTGGGTAACGCTTGGGGCTGGCGGTGGTGGCCTATTACTTCTCCTGTTCGTGCTGGTCATCATATTCCGACAACGACGTCGAACATGATATACTCTGTTCAAATATGCACCGTTTTTCTCGAGTAGTGCGTGGATTAACATCGGGGCTTGCTGCGGCCTTTTTGACAGTCGTTTTTTTGTCGCGTCCGACGGCCGCCGCGGCAGCTGGGGCGTCGTTAAAATTGTCGCCGAGTAGCGGGACCTATGAGGTCGGGTCGTTGGTGGATATTTCGATGATGGTTGATACTGGCGGCGAGTCAATAAATGCAGTCGCGGCCACGTTGCGTTTTCCGGCCGATAAACTTCAGGTTGTAAATCCGGCGGCGAGCACGTCGTTCATTTCTATTTGGGTCAATGCGCCTACCTATTCAAATACCGACGGAACCGTTTCGTTCCAAGGCGGTTTGCCGAATCCGGGTATCAAAACGAGCGCCGGCGTCATTAGTACGATTTCCTTCCGCGTCAAGGTGCCGGGCACGGCGACCCTTAAGTTCGATCCGAACGCAAGCATTTTACGCAACGACGGACAGGGGACAAATATTCTGACCTCTACAAGCTCGGCTGACCTGACACTCAAGGTGCCGCCGCCGGCGGGACCAGTTGTCAGTAGTCCGACGCACAGCGATCAAAATGCTTGGTACAATAATGGGCAAGTTCAGTTTACTTGGGAGGCGATTGATGGCGCGGTAGGGTACAGCTATGTGTTTGATCAGTCGCCAAAAACAATTCCGAATGAGACGATCAACTCGGCTCTTCACGCGGTGAGCGTCAAAGCGGCCAATGATGGGATTTGGTTTTTTCACATCCGCTCGAAAACTGATTCATGGGGCGGAGTGACAACATTTCCGGTTCAGATCGACACGACGGCTCCGGCCACCTTCGGTCCGGTCATCGACCAAGATCCCTTAACCACCGAAGACTCCGGGATAGTACGATTTGCCACGACTGATGCGGCCTCCGGGATTGATCACTACGAAG
Organism: uncultured Gammaproteobacteria bacterium; assembly: GCA_964397195.1. Lineage (GTDB taxonomy): Bacteria > Patescibacteriota > Patescibacteriia > SBBC01 > CAIJZX01 > CAYNGY01. Next base: position 198,707 of record CAYNGY010000002.1, read on the forward strand.
TGAAAACGGTAGCGCAGTCAGGCGGATCAACGGCGCAGAATACGCTGTTCGTTGAAGCGAGTAGTCCATTTTCACTACCGAAACTGTCGGCCGGAACGTATACGGTGATTGTCCGGGCCATTGACCGGGCCGGAAATGCCTACGATGGGACTCGCTCTGTGCAGGTTGTGAGCGGTGGTGTACCATTCTATTCGCGGGTTCCATTCCTTCGGGATCCGGCGGTTGCTAACGCCGTCCTGATCGTCCTCGGTGTTATTACCACGACGCTCCTCTCGAGTCTCTTGCTCCGTCGAGTGCGGTTACGTGCAACCTTCCATCACGACTTGGAGATGCTCGAACACGATGCGCAGAAGAAAGCGGCAGTGCTTCAGCGGGAATTAGATGAGCTTCGTCGCGCGCAGCAGATGTTCCCGGCGCCGCCCCAAAACCAACCACATGACCAACACCCAACGCCTTAGTTTTATCGGGTTCCTCGCGGTCGGCTTGTTCAGTCTGCCACTGTTTGCGCAGGCCGCGTCGCTCGGGCTGTCGCCATCGTCGACCTCGGTCACGGTCGGGAAATCGTTTAGTGTGACCGCGCGAGTGAATGCTGGCGGTGAAGCCATTAACGCCGCTGAGGGGACGATCATGTATCCGACCCAGCTCCTGAAATTAACCAGCGTCTCGAAGTCCGGGTCTATTTTTACCTTCTGGGCGCTTGAACCACGAGCGAGTTCGTCGGGGCAGGTCAGCTTCATTGGCGGTCTGCCGCATCCGGGGTATACGGGCAGTGCCGGGACGATTGTCCGTATGACCTTCACTGCTTCGGCGACCGGCACGGCCACAATTTCGTATGGTGGCGGAAAAGTGCTCGCTGATGATGGGAATGGGACAAATATTTTATCGAGTCAGGGATCAGCCACGGTGCATATCACGGAGCCAGGATCAGCGACACCGTCGACACCCGCCGAGCCGCCGTCGACACCACGTCCAATTCCGGGTCTTTCCTCGACGACGCACCCGAAACAGACGGAGTGGCTATCAAAGACAGCCGGGACGTTGCAAATTTCTAAGCCAAGTGGTTCGACCGGGTTCAGTTTTGTCATTGACCAGAAAGCATCGACCGCGCCTGATGAGAGTGTTGATACAACGGCTGGTAGTATTGATGTGCCATTAGCCAGCGATGGGGTGTGGTACGTCCATGTTCGGGCCAAGTACGCTACTGGGTGGAGCAATACCACATCGTACATCTTCCGACGAGATACGGCGGCCCCGCAGCCGTTTACCGTGACCGTCGAACAAGACCGTGGGGTGACCGATCCGACGCCAACCATTGTCTTTTCGGCGCACGATGTTTCAAGTGGTATCGCGGGGTATACGGTTTCGGTGGATGGCGGCGCCCCAGTTGCGGCGGTGAGTCCATATCAGCTCTCGTCACTTCTCCCCGGAGCACATCGGGTGCTGGTGGTTGCAGTCGACCAGGCTGGGTTAGCGCAAACCGCGTCGGCGGATGTATTACTGACCGGCTACCCGGTGCCGAGCATTGACTCGCTGACAACCCCAATCATGTTGATGGAGAGTTTCTCCATGAATGGGCTGGCGTTAGCCGGTGATATTGTGATTATTGCCGTGGACGGACAAACCGTTGGTCAAACGGTGGCGAAGCGCGCCGACACGACTGATGAAGATCAGGTACTCGTCCGTGTGCCCTGGACCTACACATCGACCATGTTGTTGCGACCGGGCACCCACACGGTGACCGTCACGGCCGTTGGGTCGGATGGCCAGCGGAGCGTGGCCACTGATCCGCGATCGCTCCACGTGGTTGGAGGAACAATGATGTTTCGGGGTCGACCCGTGGCGACGATCGCGCTGGCTCCGGCCATTGGGATTGGTATTATCCTGGTTCTCTTTTTGAACGCGGCCGTCTTCGCAAAACTCTGGTGGAGTGTGCGAAAAGTGGTTCAACGCGATGATCGGGTAGAGGATGAGCTCGAGGGTCTGCGCCAGCGGATTCGTCACGATCGACTGACCACCACGGAACTGGATGAAAAAATCCAATTTATTGAAGCCGATCTTGCCGGACGCGTGCGGAAAGCACGACGACGTACGGGGAGTCGTCGCGGACAGAGCGTATGAATTCGGTTTGGATCGTAACGCCGACGTATAACGAGCGGGAGAATATTCGGACACATATATCCGGGCTACGGGCGACAGTGCCGCAGGCGACGCTATTGGTAGTGGATGATTCTTCGCCTGATGGAACGGGGGCGGTGGTTGACGAGCTGGCGACTGGTGACGCGCAAGTGCGCGTTCTTCATCGCCAACAGAAGGCCGGGCTCGGTCTGGCCTATATGGAAGGATTACGGATGGCGCTAGCGGCGGGGGCGACGCAGATCGTCCATTTAGATGCAGACGGCTCACACCCGATTGATCTGATCCCGTCACTGCTCGCAGCGCTTGAGACCGCCGATTTGGCGATCGGGTCGCGTTACGTTCAGGGCGGGTCGATGCATATAGATATTTTCCGTCGGCAGGTGAGCAACCTAGGAAACATATATATCCGGTCGCTCTTAGGCCGAGCGATTCATGATTGGAGCACTGGGTTTAAGGCCTGGCGTCGGGCGTCGCTTGAAGGGGTCCTAGCCGTGCCCCCGCGGGCCCATGGGTATGCCTGGTTGATGGAGACGAGTTGGTTAGCGGTGCGAGCCGGGGCGCGGGTGACCGAAATACCGTTGGTTTTTCAGTCCCGCCAACGCGGCGAGTCGAAATTTTCCCTGACTATTGCCAAGGAAGACCTTCAAGTGGCCTGGCGTCTCGCGCGGGGTCGGACCCTTGCGGAATGACCTCAGACATGGTATACTGTGCCCATTCGTCGCGCATTCCGCGATTTTCACGGTCGCGGGTGATTAGCTCAGTTGGTTAGAGCGCGCCGTTCACATCGGCGAGGTCTCAGGTTCAAATCCTGAATCACCCACCAGACAGATTTTTTATCACATGCCACCAAAAAGCTCGCCACCATCACACCCACTCGGTGACCCCAAAGCATTTCGCGGCTATAGCACGCGACTCAAGAAGCTAGCGGAGAGCGAGAAGCGGAGCGATTTTTTGCCCCCAATTGAGCGTTCGATTGGATCGTTTGTTGTTGAGCTCCTGAAGATCATCGTTTTGGCGTTCGTCATCATCATCCCAATTCGTCTCTACGTCCTGCAGCCGTTCTATGTTCGTGGGGCGTCGATGGAACCGAATTTTGAGGATAATCAGTATTTGATTATTGACGAACTTTCGTATCGTTTTCACCACCCGCATCGCGGGGATGTGATTGTCCTGCACAACCCGAGCTTACCGAGCGAATTCCTGATTAAGCGCGTGATCGGACTCCCGGGTGAACACATCGTGATCGCCAACGGCAAAGTCTCGGTCTATCAGCCGGATAACGGTGCGGGCGGAAAAATTGATGAGAGCGCCTACCTCCCGAAAGGGCGAAGCACGTTCGGCAGTATCGATCTTGTCCTAGGGAGCGATGAATATTACGTCTTGGGCGACAATCGCCAATTCAGCCTTGATTCACGGAGCTTCGGGCCGGTGGCGCGCCGCGAAATCATCGGTCGCACGGCACTTCGTGCTTGGCCGCTGACCGTAGTCGATGTTTTCGGCCGAGTCCAGGTTCCTATCTCAACTTCAACGACGACTACTACTACTCCATAGCTATGGCCAGCCAAAATCCACCGCAGCTCCTGCGCGGTATGAAAGATATTCTCCCGACCGACCAGCCACACTGGTGGGCGACCTTTGATGCGGTCCGTCGGATCGCGACAAACTACGGCTTCGATCGGATTGAAACGCCGGTGCTCGAAGCGACATCATTATTTGTTCGGTCGGTTGGCGAGGGGACCGATATTGTCGGGAAGGAAATGTACAGTTTTGTCGATAAGGGTGGTGACAATGTCTGTTTGCGCCCGGAATACACGGCTAGCGTCGCTCGGACCTACATCGAGCACGGGATGTTGAACATGCCCCAGCCGGTGAAGCTGTGGTACTTTGGACCATGTTTCCGCCATGATCGCCCGCAAGCGGGGCGGTATCGTCAATTCTGGCAATTTGGCTTCGAGATTTTCGGGGCCGCTCACCCAATTTCTGATGCCCAGCTCATCTTAGCCGGCCGCTCCGTCTTCCGTTCGCTCGGGATCGAAACGGTGGTTCAGATTAACTGTTTGGGCGATAAGGCCGTCCGTCAGCAATATGGGAAAGCGCTCCAGGCGTATTTCCGAACGAAGAAATCCGAGTTGACCGAAGACCAGCGCCTGACGCTCCAAAAGAATCCGCTCCGACTCCTTGATAGTAAGGATCCGAAGCTGGTTGAATTGTTAGCCGACGCGCCGCAGATTGTTGACCATCTTGATGAGGCGTCGCGTCAGCATTTCGTCCAGGTTTTGGAATATCTCGACGAGGCGGAAGTGGCCTATAACTTGAATCCGCGCTTGGTGCGTGGACTTGATTACTATACGAAGACCGTGTTCGAATTCTGGGCGCAAAATGACGAGAGCGGACAATCGGCCTTGGGTGGTGGCGGTCGGTATGACACCCTAGTGGAGCAGCTTGGTGGGCAACCTACCCCATCGGCGGGCTTTGCCGTCGGGGTTGAGCGCCTGATCATGAAAGCCAAGGAGTTGTCGCCAAATCCATTGCCGATCGTTCGACCAGAGGTGTTTATGGCCCAACTCGGCGAACCAGCCCGAAAAAAGACGCTCAAGATCTTTGAGGCCCTTCAAGTGCGTGGGGTGCGTCTTTCGGAGGCAATGACCAAGGATGGCTTGAAACAGCAACTGGAAGTGGCGAACCGCGTCGGCGCCCAATACACGCTGATTATCGGCCAAAAAGAGATCATGGACGATACGGTGCTGATTCGCGATATGGAGAATGGCATCCAAGAGGTTGTACCGTACGATCGGATTGTTCCGGAGATCGTAAAGCGGATCGAGAAGAACCGCGCAGCCGGCATCGTGCCGGTGACCGGGGCGGTCACACCGGAAAAACTCGAATCGATGCCGTCGCTGGAAGAACAAGAACAGCCGGAGCTTCCGTTTGATGCGGCTAGCGAAAGCGATGAATAATCCGGACTGTATTTTCTGTCAGATTGCCGTCGGAACTATCCCGAAGGCGTTCACGTACCAAGATGACGAATATATGGTTTTCCCGGATATCCATCCGCTGGCGCCGACCCATCTCTTAATCATCCCCAAAGATCACTGCATGCGCTCTGTGGCCGAGATGGAGCCTGATCAGCAGGGGATAGTGACCCGGATGATTGTCCTCGCCAAAAAGATGGCTGAGGAGAGCGGCGTGGACAAAACCGGGTACCGCCTGGTTTTTAATGCACGCCATCATTCCGGACAAGAGGTTGATCATATCCATCTGCATTTGCTGGGTGGGGCGATGCTCGGTCCGGTTGCGTAGAAAGGTAGTTTGTCGGGATTTCTTCTTCTCAGCTTCGCTGTTGACGTTTTGTACTAGGTTTGATAGGACGTCTATGTTCGCCTGTTTTAGGTGAACGACGCTATTTCACAATTGTCTCGGATGGAATGTCCTGAGAAACTCTCGGGAATGGCCGCTGGGACACGTCCGCTCGACGACGTAGGTCGTTGGGTTTGGAGGACGGCATGAACCTCAAGGAGCTGTTCAAGGATCGGCATTACCGGTGCGACTGTGTCTCTCCGGAAGGCTGGTTCGATCAGCGATCGTGGGCGACCGGAAGGAAGATCTTCTGGATGATCACGCTCTTCATCGTCTCCGCTGGCTTCGACCTGCTCGCGATGACACTGCGGATGAAGTATGGTGCCAACTCCGCGCCTGCGGATATGGCAAACGCTGCTGGTGTGTTTCTCTGGCTAGGCAGCCTCATCTTTTTCCTAGGGCTGGGCCCGGAGATGTTCGGGACGTGGCATTTCGCCTACAAGATGAAGGGCGAGTGGCACATCCACAACGACGATCCGCGCAGGCAACTCGGAACCACCACGCGGCGATGGGTCGCATGCGGCACGCACGTCGACTACACCAGCATCGTGAACACGATCGAGGGGCCGATCTTCCGCTTCCGGAACGGCGGCATCATGTTCAAGGCACTCTACCGGTTCTTCCAGCGCCAGGATCCGAACCAGATCTTCTGGCCGGTCCATGGCGTCACCGGAAAGATCGTGGGCCCGATGCGTCTCGCTGACGCCTCGAGCATCTACGACGTTCGACTGTGCGGTGAGTATCGCGGCAAGCCTCATCAGCTCTGCGTCGATCTCGATCGTGCGTACGATCTGGCGACTCGCTTCCTGCGATTCGGGGAGCCCTACGGACTGCTGGGCGACCTGTTCAGCGAGAGCGAGTACTACATTCGGCTCCGGCTGAGCGTCCAGGCGGTCTGCGTCTACCTCACGTCGACGCGTGACCGGCGTAGTTCGCCGGTCGGCAAGCACGCCCGAGAGCTGCTCGAGGCCGCACTGACCGACGATCTCGGTATCTCGATGGGCCCGCTGCAGCCGCGCCCCGACCACCACGAGCGCCTGGAACGCCTCGAACGGTTCGTCGCAGAACACGCGACACCGAAACCCGAAGCCGTCAACGTCGGCTAAGCGAACCCTTTGTACGGACTGAGCAGGCCAGCTGCTTCCCGCCATGTCTTCGGACCTCTGGCGGGATTTTCATTCCTGGTTTGGAATGGGAGATTGCCTCATTTTTTGTTTTTTGTTCGGATTTGACGGCACTGCCAGAAGATGGTAAAGTATTTCCGCTTAGATTTGTATATATCCGATTCAATTCGGAATTCCTAAAGGAGGTGTTGACCCCAGATGATTGAAGTACGACGACGAGATAATGAGTCCAGCGAGAGTTTGTTGCGCCGTTTTTCGAAGCGTGTCCAGCAGAGTGGTGTCTTGCTACGAGCCAAGAAACGCCGGTTCTACGAAAAGGGGAAGAATAAGCGTGCCCAGCGCACTGATGCGCTTCGCCGCCTGGCTATTCGCGAACAACGCGATATTCTCCGTAAACTCGGCAAACTTGAAGAATATGACCTCAAGAAGCGCGGGAAACGGCCGCGCCGCTTACCATCTATTCCAAGCGCGACGACGTAACACGTATGTCACTTCAGGCTCGTATTGATTCCGCCTACAAAAACGCCTTAAAAAGCCATGAAGCCATGGCGGTTGAGACGTATCGGATGATGAAATCAGCCGTTAAAAACGCGGAAATCGAAGCGCGTCATGAATTAAGCGACGACGAGACTGTGGCGGTGCTCGCCCGTGAGGCGAAGCGCCGCCGCGAGTCGATGGGCATGTTCACGGCCGCGAATCGAGATGATCTGGCCGCACATGAACAAGACCAGCTGACGATTATTGAAACGTTTCTCCCGAGTCAGCTGTCCGACGACGAACTGAAAGCCGCGGTTGAAGCCGTCATTGCGGCCCAATCGGCGACCGCCCGAGATTTCGGCAAAGTGATGGGCGCCGTCGTCGCCGCGACGAAAGGCCGCGCCGACGGCGGACGAATATCGGCGATCGTCAAAACCCTTTTAAAATAGTTTCGATCAATTTTCAAACAAAGACCGCACATGCGGCAAAAAAACATTCGAACAATTCTCAGCATTGGTCTTCTGGTGGCGGCAGTCAGCGGTGGGTTGTGGCTGGCTTCGACCGCTCTTCCGGCCTCGGCCCAGACCGCGACCGCCTTTAGTATCGAGTCGATTGGGACCAAGGTTGGACTGAAGAATACCGACCTGTTGCAGGTGGTCTATAACGTCATTCGATGGGCGCTGGGTATCTTGACCTTCACTGCGCTCGGCTTTGTCATGTACGGCGGTTTCTTGTGGTTGACGGCGGCGGGGAATGAAAAGCAGATTGAAAAGGCGAAACGGGTCATTCTCCAGGCTTTAATCGGCATGGTCATTGTGCTGATCGCTTGGGCGATTGTCTTGTTCGTCGCCCGGTTCTTCCGTGATGCGACCGACACCGGGAACACGAACAATACGAACTCCGGTGTGTCGTGTTTGCCCGGAAGTCCGGATTGTCCTGACCCGACCAGCACGTTCAATGTGACGACCGTGGCTACCTGTGCGGATCCGTCGGATTACACGACGAACGTGCCGCGCTCAAGTAATGTGGCGGTGTTCTTTAATGCGCCGGTGGCCCAAGACTCCGTCCAGGGCGCGGTTGAAGGGTCGGCACCAAAACTGATGACCTTGCGCTGTGGGACTGATGCGGCGAACGATCCGGCCTGTGCGACTCAAGACGTGGCGACGCGACCAGTCAGCAGTCAGCGATTTACCGCCAACAAGTCGGCCGCCACCGAATCGAATCCGGGGGCCGAATGGGTGGCGAAGCAGCGCAGTAATGCCATTACGTTTGTCCATCGCTCGTTTGATACAAACGCGACCGACGCGAAAAATCAATTATTTGAAGCCGAGCGAAGCTACCGAATTCAGGTGCCGCGTCAGGGATCGGCGACGGCGCTGACCGATGCGACCACTCAAGAACGGCCACTGGTTGATTGTCGAAATGATGACGGCAGTATCATCCCAAACTGTCAGGTTGATACCGACCAGCATATTATTCACTGGACCTTCACGACGGGTGAAGATGTGGCCGGTCCGGCCTTTGGGGTGACAAAAACAGTGCCGGTTTCAACCTACAAGTATCCGACGCCGGTGCCATCACCCGCGCCGGTTCCGGATCGCGATGTCGATCGGGATGGCGCACTGTGTATTTATTTCAGCGGTGCGGTCGATCCAATGTCGGTTGATGCCTCGAGCTTCACGGTCACAAAGTATCAGGCGACCGCGCCGCCGACAGCGGCCGGGAACTGGGTCAACGGGACACTCGAGACATCGACCCTGCCGACGGGCGACTTTACCGAGCCGTATTTCGTGAGCGGCGGACGCGGGGTATGTATCGGTCCGAAAGCGCAACATGAATACGACGCGTTCTCCTGGTATCGGGTGCATGTGGACGGGATTCGAAACTTGTGTGGGACGGAAATGTCGCCGACCCCATTCGAATGGGTGTTTGAGTCGAATGATCGGTTGCCGGGTGTCGAGAAAGTATACCCAGCCGACGGGGCGACGAATATGTGCCCAGCGACAAAAGTGAAAGTCGTGTTCCGGACGTCGATGTGGAATCGAGAGGCAAGTAACTGTACGGTTGGTGTCGGAAGCTACGTCACAAGCGGTCGTCTGACGACGGGTGGTGTTGATGCCGGTCGGGCCTTCCAAGTGGTGGATCAATTTGATCCGGATCAACCCAACCAAAACTGTCGCGTCTTTGAATTTGCACCGACGACTACCGCGTTGCGGCTCGGCCAAACATATAACGGCGTAGTGCTGACCAATCGGTCCATCGACTCCGATGGCAAAAAGCTGGAGGTCGGGACGGAGAACTCCGGGCATCCATGGAGCTTTACCGTTGGTGCCGATGCCGCTACCTGTGTGCAACCGCCGTTGATTACACGGATTAGTCCGGCGGCTGGGAAAAACGGCCAGTGTATTACGGTCCAGGGTGATTATTTTGAAAAAGTGAATCAGGCTGATACAAACCCGGATAAGGCCGATCCGGGAGATGGATTAACCTTGGGTGGGCGCGATCAACTTACCGATGCGGATGCGACCTGGACGAATAATAGTATCGTGACGGTGGTCGATGCCGGATCGCTTGAGCGCGATCGAAAGCAGCCCTATAAGGTTACCGTTCATTACGGCGCACCGCTGAACGTTGATTTATCTGATGAGGTGGCTGATCGATTTACGTTACAGTCCGGCGATGGGTCGAGTGGCCCGTGTTTATTGAAACTGACAAAGACGAGCGGTCCGCCGGGCACCCTCTTTAATGCGCTAGGGAAACGATTTGGAAATGGGACTGGTCAGAGCGCGGTGGCTTATCCGCTGTCACCGGCCGCCCAAGAGTTGCCGTACGCGTCGTGGTCAGCGACACAGGTTACGGGTGCAAATATTGTGACGGGGACGCCGGTTGGTGAAGCGCCGGTGAGTATTGTCGATGCCGCCGGTCAGATCAGCAACGAGATTCAATTTACGACAACCGCGCCGGTCGTGGCTGGGCCCGGGGCGCCGCGGGTTGAGGAATCAACGCTCTGCGAGCTGGATCCGGCCCGACGTGCCATTCCAAGTCCGAATCCGAAAGATGGTGACCAGAACGTTTGCTTAACCGTCCAACCTGAAGTGCGATTTACGATGCCGATGTTGGATACGAGTCTCACGGCGAATGGGGCGGTCGTAGTTTCCGATTGCACGTCGGGAACGTGTGATGTCGTGCCCGATACGTCGGTACATGTTGATGCGGATGCAAAAGGGCTACAAATTCAAATGCCCCGTTTGACGCCGAGCCATAAGTACAGTGTCACCATCAGTGGTGATGTGCAAAGTACGACTCATGCCGTGATGGGGGCGGATTATACATGGCGATTTACCGCTCAATCGGGGAATGGGGACTGCCCAATTAAGGCGATCGGTATTGCCGAACGGAATACCTCATTTTCGACTTTGCCGTTCTCATACGCGCTGCATTCGCGACTCTATGATGCGGCCTGTCGAAGTATTACCGGCGCATGTGCGGCATACGACTGGACAAAAACGTCGTCGCCGAATGTCATCACACTCTCGTCAACGACGAGTCAGGATACGATTGCCAGTAGCGTTGACGATGGCACGATAGAGGAGGGGGTGGCGTCGGTGCAGGTGCAGTGTCAGGAGAAAGTCTCGCCGAAAGTGACGATCACGTACGACGCGACATCTTGTACGAGCGACGCGCAGTGTCAGGGCACGAATCGATTTGGTGAATCATGCACCACGGCTTCGCACTGCGTGAACTCTAGTTGTACGCCGGTGGTGACGAAACTAATGCCGGACAGTGGTCGGGCCGGTTCAGGTGTTTCGATTCATGGCTGTTGGTTTGGCTCGTATGTTGACGGACGGAGTAAGGTTATTTTCGGCGCTGACCAAGGCGAACTCGCAAGAGAGGCACCGGCGTTTGACCCGCAGATCTGTGATAATCGTAGCAGTTGGCAAAATGATTATATAATCCGGGCGGTGCCGGCGAGTAGCGTTACCGGGTCGGTCAAAGTGATTCGGAGCGATACGCGAGAGGCTAGCAGCGGCACGCCGTTCACCGTCAATACGGTGCTCCATCCGATATTGTGTAAGGTCCTTCCGCCATCGGCCGCACCGGGAACAAATGTGACAATGGTTGGAACGGGGTTCACTGATAAAACACTTCCGGATGCCTCATTGCCGGTTGACTCTTCAAATACGACCGCCCAAAGCTCAGCCCTGATTCAAAATGTTGATGCCGCGGCGAGTCTGCGGTCCATGACCGGATACCTGCGCTGGAACGACAAAGAGATTGCCGCGCCAATACCAAGCATCGGCTTCGGACTGAGCCGCGTTTATATTCGCGCCAATGCGATTGAGTCAAATGATGTCCTATTTACCGTTAAGGACCCGAACGCAGCGGCCTGTGTTTCTTGTACCGAGACGACATCCTGTCCAAATGCTGCTGATGGGTCGGTGCAGGGCTGTTCAAACGTGACAAAATGCTGCGCGCCGAGGCCGCGGGTTATTTCCTCAAATCCAAATGACGGAGAGACGAATATGTGTCGCAATACTGTGACGCAACTACGTTTCTCGTTGCCGCTTGATGCCAATACCGCAACACCGGAGTCTGTGCGATACACCGACGGCGCATTTGTCCGGGCGACTGAGGTGAGCGTCCATACCGATGGTACCGAGGGTATTCTCACCATTCAGCCGGGACTGCTCGAGTCGAACGCTACCCAGCGTGTCTCCTTGCAAGGAGTGGCCGTAGCGAACGTTGCGGATCTCAAAAACGCGTCATTTGAAACAATGCAAAATGGCCAGGTGGCTTCGTGGGTAAACGTGCGGTCGAAGCAGACAACCGATCATCCCTCGGGTGTGACAGGGAAGTCGGGATTGGCCGATTGTTCCAACTGCGCAGCCGGTGAGCAAGCGTATTTAGCGCAAACTATCTTCCAATCGAACGGTGATCCGTGGCCGGCGAATAGCATGTTCCGAATAACCGGGTGGGTGAAAGTTGAACAGCCGGCCAACGTAAAATCTGGTTTGATCACACAGTGTACGGACGCGGCGGACCGACTGATTGATTGTACGTTTGATCTGGTTGAGGCGGCACCAGGATTATTCACCGGTACCTCGAGTGGGTGGCGGAAAGTGACATGGTATGCGCGAACAACGGTTCCGGCCGGATTGCATCTGAACTGTTTCGCTCGGGCTGGGGCCAAGACCTGGTGCGATAGCATCGTGGTCGAGCGAATGACTGATCAGGCGACGACGCTTCGTGGGCAGAATGGTGTTTTAGTTGACACGACAACGGGGACAAGGAGCTTCACCACGAGCACGGAAATATGTACGCTGGACCACGTGTCGGTCACCCCGTCGTATGATCATTGGGAAACAACGAATGACCAGCAAACATTCGTCGCTGAGGCTCGATCAACGAATGGGCAGGTTATCGCGAATACGCCGGCATATAGTTATACGTGGACATGGAAAACTGGTGACGCGGGGATTGCAAAGCTCGGGACTGGTTCAGATCAAATTTCATTCAGTCTGCGGCAGGCTCTCTCGGGCGGGAAAATTGGGTCAACGCGGGTAACGGCCACAGCGGCGGTGACCACGAATAGTGCCCAGCCAACCGAGAAACCGAAGAAGTCTGGCTCGGCAAGAATTGTTTCCTCAGTTTGTGCGAATCCTTGGCAGTTTGTTGATTCGGCAGATAATTGTGACACGGCGTCGTCACCAGCCGCCTGTGCAGACTTTAATTTCCAGATTGATTACTGCCGCGGAGCGGTCGGGGCGACACTCTTACCGGACTTCTCATATGTCGGTCAGGATGCGAGCACGGGCATTGGTGCCATTGAAGGGGAGAATACGTCCCTCGGTCGCAAGAAATCTATTTTCTTTAAGGTCGATGCAAATGCAACTGATGCAATCGGGATTCTCATTTACGATAATACAAACTTTTTAACGCCAGCCGACTGGTTTGCGGATCACTTTCCATCACGTGCCGGCTCGGGCGTCTTCACGACTGTTGGTGGTTACGGTGCCTATCAGGTTGGTTCAACCGTCTACGTTGGGGTGACCGATTTGGTTGGAACGGCGATGCGTGGACGCATCTTCGTCTTCGACTACAACTCCAATCAAGCGGATAGTCAGACAAAAGTTGTCTACACAGCGATGCTTGATGGCTTGATGTTCAACAATAATTTGAATGACGATATTGAGCGAGGCCAGCTCCAGCGCGATACGCAGCGCCGGCAAGATCTGAGTGCCATGGCTCGTTTGCTCGAGGCATACAAAAAGAGTAAAGGCACATTCCCATCCCTCGGCTCGGGGAGCTACGTGACCGGGATCTCAACATCAAAGTGGCCGTCGTGGCAGGCGACACTTGGGGCGGCCTTGGGGAAGACGTTGCCGGTTGATCCACTCAATTCATTTGCCCGCACCTGTTCCGACAATGCGGCCCAACGGTGTACCCATGATGATCAGTGTGGTGGCGGGACCTGTAAGGCCCAAACCGTGTGTGCGACGCCCTTCGAGTCGTCGACCTGTTGGGCGGAGTCAACCCATAGATTTATGTTCCCAGCGGGCTCGACCGTTTATGGATATCAGTTCTCGGCCGGAACGTACCAGCTCAGTGCGCAGATGGAGTATGCGGGGGTCGGCAGTTTCCGGAACTTCTCGCCGCGATCAGCCGAGTGTGAATCAGGGGCGCTGAACGACTATCAGTGCTATAATTACCATTACATCCAGTAAGCTTTCGCGTATGACCGACCACCTCGAAATGCCGTCACCAGCCCCATTCGGTTGGCGTGGTCGTTTGGCGTCGAAGCGAAAAATCGTTATACTAGGCGGGCTTCTCGTGATACTCTTGATTCTTGGGGCGGTTGCCTTTTTCACGCGAAATCCACTTGGACCAAGCGATCCCGATATCAACACCAGTACGGAGAATACGAACACACCGGGTTCAAGCTCAACAAACCGAACATTCGAACGTTTTCAGGCGGTCGTCAATCGGCCGACAACGAATACGCCGACTAACCTGAATCGTCCGACCAAAGAAGATACGGCGGAAGCCATTCGTTCACTCACTAACACCAACCCACGTTAATCAACATGCCTATGTTTGACTCACCACGTCCACCACAAGCGCCGAACCCACTCAACCCAGTGATGCCGGCACCAGGAATGCAGACGCCGATGCCGGGAGCGGTTCCGCCTCCGCCAGCGCCTGGCCCAAGTTTGCCACCACAGCCACAGATTCATACAATGCCGGAACGATTCCGATCTACTGGTGGGTCAGCGAAGGGGGGCGGTGGTTCGAAGCGGTTGATTATTATTCTCGCCGTGGTGATTGGAGTTGGAGTGATCGTGTTGGGTGGTTTGTACGCCATGAACCGTTTCTTGTTAAACGGGAATGCAAATACCGCCAACACGAATACCGAGCTTAATACGAACGCTGATGAGAATACCAACGCCGATGGTGGTGAGGTCCGCGATACCCAACGGAAAACCGATATTTCGGCAATTGTGACCGCCGCGCAGGATGTATTTGCCACGACCAGCGCGTATCCGACCACATTGGATGCCCTGAAGGCAGCGACCACAACAACCACGCTTAATATTACGGATCCGGGAACCGGTGTCGCGTATACGTACCAAACCTGTGATAGCGCGACCCATTTTGTGGTTACGGCGACACTTGAGACCGGCGAGGCGTGGGCGGCGAGTGATGTGACGACGCTGGGGCAGGTTGGCGCCTTGTCATGCGGACAGGCAACCAACACCAATACGAGTACGAACACGAATAGCACGGTCGATTCGAACACGAATACAACGACGAACACGAATACCTCGACTAACACAAATACATCCACCTCCACCTCTTCCTATCTCAACTTGCCGTCGTCAACGGATACGGATGCTGATGGGTTGACGGATACCGAAGAGGGCGTCTACGGGACGGTGGTCTCGAACCCAGACACGGATGGTGACGGGTTCATTGATGGGAAACAAACCCGAACGGATGGCACAGTCGTTGGAGAGCTCTACAACTTGTATGACCCGACGAAAGCGAATGGCGGCACTCTTGAAAGCAGCACCATTGCGCAGCGAGTATCGGATACGGCCAATACCTACAGCGTGCTCGCGCCAAAAGCCTGGACGTCGACTCCTGACGCGCAGGGCGGCATTCTCATCCAACCCTCGATCAATACCGGCGAGTTCTTCAAATTGAGTGTGGCGGACAATGCGTCGGGGCAGACACCAAAGCAGTGGTATCTGCAAGCAAACCCGTCGGCGGCGATCGATACGATGTCGACCGTGGCGGTCAACGGCCTTGAGGGCTTGGTGAGCGAAGACGGAACGACAGTCTATCTCTTTAAAGGGACAAAAGTGTACGCCATTCAGTATGGGGTTGGTTCGGTGACGAAGGTGAGCTACCGCGCGACCTTCGATCTGATTGTCCGCAGTTTCAAGCTCGTTGCCAGTAGCTAAGTCTCATCCACACGTTGACGTCACATGTGCCGTCAACGCCGGAGTCCCACCGACGTCGATACGCCGGTGGGCAGAGCAAGCGGTGAAAAAACTCCCGCTGCCGGTTGGACGAATCTCGATTGCTGTTGTTGGTGCGACCGCCTCACGTCGGGCTAATGGGGCCTATCGAGAAAAACCATACCCGACGAATGTTCTCTCCTTTGTTTTTTCGCCAGCGGTGGATGGAGTGATCGGTGAAATTCTCCTCTGTCCGACGGTCATTCGTCGCGAGGCGCGCGGCCCTGAGTATCCGCAGCGATTCCGCTTCCTCTTACAACATGGTTTGATCCATCTGTGCGGATTCGATCACCACACACGGCCAGAGCAGCGTCGCTGGGATCGCTACGAAAAACGGTTGTTACGATTATGATGTTAAGTCCATACCGATTCTCCAGAAGCTTGGGCCATGCGGCACGAGGCTTTTCCCGAGCCTTTCAAGGTGAGCACTCATTCCGGATCCATGTGGTTGTGGCGTTATTGGTGACGGTGTTGTTGTTTCTGCTCGACCTCGACCCGCTGGCCATTGGGGTGGTGGTGTTAGTCATTGGTCTCGTCCTCATGTTGGAGCTCGTCAATTCGGCCATTGAGCGGTTAGTGGGGATGATGGAACCGCGGGTGCATCCGGCGGTGGCCGCGATTAAGGATTTGATGGCCGCGGCTGTCCTAACGGTGGCTGTAACCGCTCTGTTAATAGGGTGTTTAGTCTTTATACCGGCTCTAACGCCCTGAACACTTCCGGTGTTCAAGGGGTTTTCCTCCTTGACAATAATGGTGTATACTATTCTCGTCACAAACCCAATTTGACCCATGTCTCGAACTGAACTCATGACCGGCCTCGATATCGGATCTTCAGCGATCCGGGTTGTTGTTGGCCAGCCGCACCCGGCGGGAGAGGGGATTCAAATCATCGGGGCTGCCGAAGGCCCAGCGGATGGGATTGCCAAGGGCACAATCACCAGCATCGAAGAGGCGGTCTCGGCGATTTCGGCTACCCTCGAAAAAGCTGAACGAATGACCGGCGCGCCAGTTGAGCATGCGGTGGTTAGTATCAATGGCCCGCAGATTGCGTCCCAGGATAGCCATGGGATTGTAGCGGTGGCCAAGGCGGATGGTGAGATTAAACAGAACGATGTCGATCGAGTTCTGGAGGCTGCCCAGGCCGTGGCAACGCCCCCGAACTACGAGATTCTACACCGCATCCCACGCGCCTTTACCGTCGATAACCAGCATGGCGTAAAAGACCCGATCGGCATGTCGGCCATGCGTCTCGAAGTTGATGCGCAAATCATGCAGTGTCCGACGGCGCAGATGAAGAACCTAGAAAAAACAATTTACCGGACCGGCGTGAGTATCGATGATATCGTCCTCGGTGTTTTAGCCTCCGCGGAAGCCGCGGTAACCAAACGTCAAAAAGAGTTAGGGGTGGCTCTCGTCAACATCGGTTCGTCGACGACCAGCCTTTTGGTGTTTGAAGAGGGCGATGTTCTCCATACAAAAGTATTGCCGATCGGCGCGAGCCATGTGACCAATGACATTGCCATCGGCCTGCGGGTGTCGATTGACCTGGCGGAGAAAGTGAAGATTGAACATGGAACGGCCATGCCAGATGATGTGCAGAAGCGCGATGATATTAATCTCTCCACACTCGGTGGTGACGATATTGCGGTGTCACGACGGCAGGTGGCCGAGATTATTGAGGCCCGGATTGAGGAAGTGTTTAAGCTTCTCGATCGTGAACTGCAACAGATTGATCGTTCGGGGTTATTGCCGGCCGGTATTATTTTGACCGGTGGTGGTGCGAAACTCCCAGGACTGGTGGAGATGGCGAAAAAAGAATTTCGTTTGCCGGCGGCTGTCGGTATGCCAGTCGGTTTCACCAGTGCGATAGAAAAAATAAATGACCCGTCGTTCACCACCGCACTCGGTTTGGCGGCGTGGGGTCTTAGTGCGCATCGAACCCAGGGTCTCCTCGGCGGCGTCGGCAATCGACTCGGAGCCGTCCGCGATACCGTTGGCTCGATCCGCGGATGGTTTAAGGGTTTTCTCCCGTAAACTCATCTGAACACCTAAAGTGTTCAGCCTCGTTCCTGTGGATTTCTTTGCTGGAAGGGGCTGTGGTATACTATTGCTACCATGTCACCACGACAACCGTTAGAAGTAAAACCAGACATCGAGACATTTGCCAAGATTAAGGTGGTTGGCGTTGGTGGCGCGGGCGGTTCCGCACTCAATCGGATGATGCAGCATAAAATTCGCGGCATCGAATTTATGGCAATCAATACTGATGCCCAGGCGCTTCATCACAATAGTGCGCCGGTCAAAGTTCATATCGGCAAAACGACGACCCGTGGGCTCGGAGCGGGGATGGACCCGGAACTGGGACGCAAAGCGGCCGAAGAAGACCAAGATGAAATTCGGGAAATGCTGAAAGACTCGGACATGGTTTTCATTACCGGCGGTCTTGGCGGCGGCACGGGCACAGGCGCGATGCCGTTGGTGGCCGAGGTGGCGCGTGATCTTGGGGCGCTGACCGTAGCGGTTGTCACCCGCCCATTTTCTTTTGAAGGCGCGCAACGAAAACAGTTCGCCGACCAAGGCTACGGTGAGCTGGTTGATAATGTCGATACCATTATTACGATTCCAAACGATCGGTTACTGCAGATCATTGATAAGAAGACATCGTTACTTGAGTCCTTCCAAGTGGTTGACGATGTGTTGCGTCAGGGTATCCAAGGAATCGCCGAGTTGATTACGGTTCCCGGATTGATCAACGTCGATTTCGCTGACGTCAAAGCGATTATGAAAGATCAGGGTACGGCCCTGATGGGAATTGGTCGCGGCACCGGTGAGAACCGAGCAGTTGATGCGGCGAAAGCAGCGATTGATTCGCCACTGTTGGAAATTCCGATCGATGGTGCAAAAGGTATTCTCTTTACCGTTACGGCCGGCACAAGCATCAGCATGTACGAGGTGAACGAGGCGGCACGAGTCATTACTCAATCGGCTGATCCGAATGCCAAAATTATTTTTGGTGCGGTGATTGACGAAGATCTGAAGGATGAAGTGAAGGTCACGGTCATCGCGACAGGTTTTGGCAAAGGCGTGCCTCGTCCAACAAAGAAAGTCATGCCAGCGTCGACGCCATTTGAAACGCAAATGGAGCGACCAAAACCGACGCCGACCATGGCGGCTCCGATGCAGTCACCGACGCCAATGGTCAAGCCAACCCCAAAACCGGCACCGGAGAATGATCTGGAGATCCCGGCGTTCATTCGGAAGAAGATGATGTAACTGGACGCATATGGCGTCCATTATCCAGGGGCATGCCCGTCGATGGTTGACGGTTTTTTTGTTTGTAGCGATGATTGGGTTTACCGGCTGGTATGGCTGGCAATGTGGATTGAATGCCAGTGTGGCCGATGTTGCTTCTCAGGATTTACCGCATGCCTGGCAAACGGTTTGGAATGTCGCCCATGGCCATGGTTTTCGGTACACCGATCTGTTACGGCAGCTCGATCTGCCGCGGTTGTCGGCGCACGCTGATTACATCTTATTAGGATTGGCGCCCTTGGCGCGGGTCTGGTCAGACTATATGATCCTCGTTTGGGTTCAGGCTGCCGTCGTTGCTTCAGGCGCTTTGGCGGTGTGGCGGATTAGCCGACGCTGGGTTAATGCGGATGGCTGGAGTTTCGGTCTCAGCCTGGCCTATCTCCTGAATGGCCCGTTGCAGTTTGCGGTCACATTCCAGTTTCACGCCATCACCTTGGCGGTCGGCTTTATCCTCTGGATGGCTGAGGCGGTGGTCTATCGGCGACGGTGGTGGGTGATAGGATTGTGGTTGTTGTTGGCACTCTGCACAAAAGAGCAGGTCGGGTTGATTGTCGGGCCACTCATTTGGTGGCTAGCGGCAACTGAAGGAAAAAAGTCCCTGGGGTATCTTTTCGGGGCGGTGGCGGTACTATGGAGTACCGTCCATTTTGTCTGGATAATTCCGGCGATGCGTACAACGGGTGGCCCGCATTTATTCTGGGAGTTTTATTATGGTTCACTTGGTGATACACCGCGAGCGATACTCCCGCGCCTGATGCAACCGATGGAGCTGTGGTCACGACTGGTGTCTTGGTCGCAAGTCGGACGCGGAGTCGCTCTCCTCGTGCCGTTCGCCGGTCTATCTCTCGGCTCACCATTGATCCTTCTGGCCGCCGCCGCCTGGGTACCACATGCGCTTGGTGATTCGGAAGCCGTCCGTTCTCTCTATTATCAGAATCAGGCTTTGGCCATTCCGATTTTGACGCTGGCCGCCATCGATACCGTTCGTCGTCTTTCTCGTTGGGCGCGCTGGCCGCGTTTTCAGCTGCCGGCTCTTCTTGGCGGACTGGTACTGCTGACGATTGGTAGCGGCATATTTAGCCCGAATCCATGGAGCGCGGTCTATCGGCCCGTTTTTCGCGCCGGCGATGATCGGGTAGAGATTTTTCAGACGATGGATCGCCTGATTCCGGCGTCAGCCGTGGTGGCGGTGTCATGGGGCTTGCCCCCGACATTCCGGGATCACCCGACGGTGTACGTACTCCCGGCTGGCGTGGCCCAGGCGGAGTATGTTGTGGTGGGCGTCAGTGCGCTGGAGACGCTCCGGACCTACGCTCCGGCCTATGCGTCCGACCTTCGCGACTATTTTGACCATTCAGTGGCGTTTATGCCGGTCATTCGCTATGCTGATGTAGTCTTGTACCGGCGCGTGCCCGGTGTGACCCCGGAGCCGCTCCCAGCCGGTTTTCATGACCCGACCCTCAATCGATATTGGTCTCATCCGTAACTATGAAACGCTCAACGTTCTTCCGCCAGGCGCCGATATGGATTGTCGTGGGAGCGATGATTGTTTACGCTGTGTTTTGGTCATGGTTTACGATTGGCCGGGCGGCTAATTACACGGCCGGGTGGTACGATCTGGGAATTATGAGCCAAACGGTGTGGCGAGCTGGGCATGGGTATGGTTTTAGCTTCACGAACCCGGAAATGGGCGCCAATGGTCAGCATGGCTTGGAAACGGTCCGAACCGCTATTCATACCGACTACATCCTCTGGCTCCTTGGCCCCCTTTCGTGGGTCGGGACGACGTGGAAGAACCTGTTGGCGCTTCAGGCCGTGGTGGTGGCCCTTGGGGCTTGGTTCATCTTTCGCCTCGGTCGACGATTCCTTGATTCCGCCTGGTGGGGCTGCGGCCTCGGATTGGTGTATTTGCTCTATGCGCCATTGCAATTCGCGGTCATTTTTGAGTTTCATGCGGTGACGCTGGCTATTTTGTGCATTCTTGCGGCGGCCGATGCGATTGTCGGCAAGCGCCCACGTTTGGCGTGGGTGTGGGTGGCGCTCGCCCTGATCATGAAAGAGCAGGTTGGCGTTACGCTGGGGCTCATGACCGGGTGGTTATGGTGGCGTCAGCATCAACGGCGACAAGCTATCCTGATGGCCGCGGTCTGTTGGATCTACGCCATCGTCCAGTTGGTCGTAATTATTCCGGCGTCGCGTCCGAATCTACCGGCCAGTTTCGTGTCAGGGAAGTTCTACTCGGCCGAGGAGGGGAGTTTGGCCATGGTCAAGCGTTTATGGCCGCCTCAGGCCGCGTGGAACCGCCTGGTGACCGCCCAGCATCGTTCCGACCTGACCCAGCTCTTTGTACCGCTCGGCGGGGTTATCCCGCTCTTGAGCCCGGTGACCTATTTTATGATGCCGGAGGCGCTGGTCTACTGGCTATCGGATAGCCCGAACCAGCAGACGCTCTATCTGCACTATCAGGCCCTGTTCATTCCATGCCTGTTCCTTGGGCTGTTGTTTGGTTTGCACTGGATCCGGCGTCGTTTTGGGCGCTGGTGGTGGCCATGGGCATCTTGGGCGTCAATATTCTTGATTGTAGCCGGGTCGGTCTGGATGCTCCGGGTGGCGAGTCCATTGCCGTGGAGCCCGATGACTCGCTGGCCGTTAGTGGCCTGGAAAGAGCGTCAGAGCCCCGACGTGCAGGCGGCGCTGGCATTGTTGCCAAAAGATGCGTCCGTGGCCGTCACGCAAAATCTGGGGCCACAGGCGAGCGAGCGGCCGCGAGTGACCCTGCTGCCAACGGGAGCGGGGACGGAGCGCTTCCTATTGATACTCCAGCGTTCTTTTGACCCGGCGGTGCGGTCGAATGATAAGCGCTATGCCGAACGGACGATGCTCGAACAGCTGTTGGCTTGGGTTGAGGCACAGCCAGCGTCGTTTACTGTGCGATATCACGTCGATCGGGTCTGGTTGATCGAGCGAATCGGCACGCCGACGCTCCCAGAGCCAACATGGCCAGATAATTTATTAGGTCGGTAGGTTTTTCCACAACGCCGCTCGGTCGGAACGTCGGAAAATATTGTCGGACGTAAAAAAACCCAAAAAACCGCCCCTTTGACCGACCACTACATGTAGTGGTATCTTACCCACATCCAGTACGAGATGTAGTGTTGTACCAGAATGGTCAGCAATCCGCGCGGCGAACATAACACCAAAGAATAGTTTTTCTCGACTTGTCTCCGCCAGTATGGCCGGCGTTCTTCGTTCTGCCCGAACTGACCCGACCGGTTAGACCCCAATATCCGTATGAAATGCCCATCTTGCCACCACGACGATACCAGCGTCCTCGATTCACGCCTGACGGAAGAGGGATTCTCCATTCGACGCCGGCGGGAGTGTGATCGATGCGGACATCGGTTTTCCACGATCGAGGAGGTGGAAATCCTGAACTTAATGGTGGTGAAACGTGATGGTCGACGGGAGCCATATAGCCGGGATAAGCTGGAAATGGGCCTACGCAAGTCCTTGGAAAAGCGCCCCATTACCGCGGATCGCTTTAAAAAGCTGGTTGGTCTCATCGAGCGGGATATCCAGTTGCGCGGGCGGACGGAAATCACCTCGGCGCAGATTGGTGAGGTGACGATGAAGCGATTACAGAAGTTCGACATGATCGCCTACATCCGATTCGCTTCGGTCTACCGTCAATTCAAAGACGCCGAGTCCTTTCAGCAGGAACTCAACCGGCTTTTACCGAAGCGACCAAAACGAACGTCATAATTTTACTCTTCAATCACTCACTCCTCGTCATCGTATGTCGACACTGTCTTCCACGCTCACCTCGACCACAACTTCTTCGCGCGCTGAGGACCGTCGGCCATTGCCGGTGCCAGCCCGCAAAGGTCGGGGATTAAAAATTGAGCGGCGGTACACCATGGCGGGACAGGACCCGCTCGATCAGGTGCAGTATGAGAAGCGTTCGTCGATTATTAAGAACCCGGACGGGAAAGTGATTAAAGAAATCCCGGTGGTGGAGGTACCGGTGACGTGGAGTCAGGTGGCGAGTGATATTTTGGCGCAAAAGTATTTCCGGAAAGCCGGTGTGCCGCTGACCGACGATCAGGGTCAGCCAATCGTGGACGCCGAAGGGCGGCGGAAGCTTGGTTCGGAGACGAGCGCGAAGCAGGTAGTGCGCCGCTTAGCCGGGACGTGGCAACACTGGGGTGAAACGCACGGCTACTTCGCGTCGAGTGATGATGCGCAGGCTTTTCAGGACGAGATGGAGTACATGCTGATTCGGCAGATGGGCGCGCCGAATTCACCGCAGTGGTTTAATACCGGATTACATTGGGCGTATGGAATTACGGGCGAGCCGCAAGGACACTACTATGTCGACCCGCAGACCGGTGTATTGACCGTCTCGGCCGATGCCTATACCCACCCACAACCGCACGCCTGTTTTATTCAACGAATCAAAGATGATTTAGTGAATGATGGCGGGATATTTGATTTGGTGACCCGCGAAGCGCGACTGTTTAAATTCGGCTCGGGGACGGGGAGTAATTTTTCGGCGCTCCGTGGTCGCGGGGAACGGCTCTCCGGCGGCGGCCAGAGCTCGGGGATGATGTCATTTCTGAAAATTTTTGATCGCTCGGCCGGGGCCATTCAATCCGGGGGCACGACCCGACGCGCGGCGAAAATGGTGATCGTAAACGCCGATCATCCGGACGTCCAAGAATTTGTGCAATGGAAAGTTGTCGAAGAAAAAAAGGTTGCCGATCTGGTGACCGGGAGTCAAATGAATGCGCGGGAGTTGAATGAAGTGATGCGAGTCGCCGTGGCCGAGAAATCTACCGACTTTACTCGGAATACGCGCTTGAAACAGGCCGTGCAACATGCGGTTCGACGTCGCGTCCCGCTTAGTTATATTCACCGCGTCTTGGCGTTAGCCGATCAGGGGCAAACGGAATTCGACATGGCGACCTACTCAACGCATTTTGAAGATGAAGCGTACAACACGGTATCCGGACAGAACTCGAACAACACCGTCCGCGTCACCAACGACTACATGACCGCCGTTGAGCGCGATGAGGCCTGGCACTTGCGCTGGCGAACAAACAATGAGGTCGCGCGAACGATTCAGGCGCGTCACCTGTGGGACGAAATCGCTTTTGCCTCGTGGTCGTGCGCTGATCCGGGATTGCAATTTGATACGACGATTAATGAGTGGCACACCTGCCCGGAAGATGGGCGAATCAACGGGTCAAATCCGTGTTCGGAATATATGTTCCTCGATGACACGGCCTGTAACTTGGCGTCCATCAATCTCGCCCACTTCTACAATCCGGAAACCGGCATTTTCGATGTTGACGCGTTTAAACATGCGTCACGCATTTGGACGATTACCTTGGAAATTTCCGTGTTGATGGCGCAGTTTCCGGGGAAGGAGATTGCCGAGCTGTCGTATCTCTACCGAACACTCGGACTCGGGTACGCCAACCTCGGAACGGTCTTGATGATGATGGGGATACCGTACGACTCGCCGCAGGCCTTAGCGGTGGCCGGATCGTTGTCGGCAATTATGACCGGCGAGGCCTACGCGACGAGCGCGGAAATGGCCGCCCATCTCGGGGCCTTCCCGAACTACGAGCGGAATGCCGAGCATATGCTACGCGTGATTCGTAATCATCGCCGCGCGGCGTATAACGCACCGGACGGTGAGTACGAAGGACTGACGATTAAACCGATGGGGATTGCGCCGGAGGTGACGCCGGAATACCTCCTGAAGGCCGCCCGTGATGCATGGGATCGCGCCTTGCAATGGGGGAAGGAACATGGGTTCCGCAATGCCCAGGTGACGGTCATCGCGCCGACCGGGACGATCGGCCTGGTGATGGATTGTGACACGACGGGCGTCGAGCCGGATTTCGCCATCGTCAAATTCAAAAAGTTGGCCGGCGGCGGATACTTCAAGATCGTCAATCAATCGGTGAACAAAGCGCTGAAGCGACTCGGATATTCTGAGCAGCAGATTGCCGATATCGAATTATATAGTCGGGGTCATAATACGCTGGTTGGGGCGCCGTACGTGAATCATGAGACACTCAAAGCGAAAGGCCTTCAGGGTGACGAGCTGGCGCGAATTGAAAAAGCACTCGATGGTGCCTTTGACATTCGGTTCGTCATCACACCGACGCTCCTCGGCGCCGCGACCCTCGAGCGACTCGGATTTGGGGCCAGTAGCGCGAATCTCGGGATCGCCCTGCTCGAAGGACTTGGATTTACAAAAGAAGAGATTGCGGCGGCGAATGAATATGTGGCCGGGACGATGACGATTGAGGGCGCACCGCACTTAAAACTTGAGCACTACCCGATCTTTGACTGTGCGAACCGCTGTGGTGTCAAAGGCAAGCGGTACATCGCCTACAACGCCCATATCAAAATGATGGCGGCGGTCCAGCCGTTCATCTCGGGCGCGATTTCGAAGACCATTAACATGCCGGCCGAGGCGACGATTGAAGAGGTGAAACAGGTCCACTGGGATGCTTGGAAAATGATGATCAAGGCGATCGCGCTCTATCGCGACGGGTCGAAACTTTCACAACCGCTGAATAGTACCTCAGCCGATGATGAATCGTTACTGGTCGGCTTGGAGGATCAAGATACCGACCCAGTGGTCACACCACAGCAGATCCAGGACGTGGCGGCGGTGCGCGCGGTGAAACAGAAACTTCCGCCGAAGCGGGTCGGCTGGACGCAGGAAGCAGTTGTCGGCGGACATAAGATATTTATCCGCACCGGTGAATATAACGACGGTCGGCTGGGTGAGGTCTTTATCGACATGTACAAAGACGGCGCGGCGTATCGCTCGCTCATTAACTGCTTTGCGATTCTGGTTTCGAAGAGCCTCCAGTACGGCATGCCGCTGGAAGAATTGGTCGACACCTTCACCTTTACTCGCTTTGAACCGGCCGGACCGGTACAGGGCCATCCGAACATCAAGATGTCGACGAGCGTCCTCGACTACATCTTCCGCTTGCTCGGGTACGAATATCTTAATCGTGAAGACTTAGTGCAGGTCAAACCGAATCATGATCAACCGATCCAAACCGAATTGCCGATGGCGGCCGCGACCGCGGTGGTCAAAAAGCCGGAGGAGCGTCAGGTGACTATGAGCGCAACGGAACCGGATGGACGCCAAACCGCCCGGGCCCAAGGTTTTACCGGTGACACCTGTACAAATTGCGGGTCGATGAAAATGAAGCGCAATGGATCATGTCTCGTCTGCATTGAGTGTGGGACGACAACCGGCTGTAGTTGACGCAGGCAATGTGAGTGGTCGTTCTTCTTCTGCGCGGCCAGAAGAAGAACCAAGAAGAGCCGCCGCGACCAGCAAACTCCCGCCCGGTAATTGACCGTTAGGTGCGGGTTCGAACAGTGCTGGTCGCGGTTATTGACTGATCCAATTCGACGCGTAACCTCATTGGAGCTGTACGAGCAACCTTCCATTATTGCACCATAAACTGAAAATTCGCTGAATTTTTCGAGATTTAGGCTAAGGTTAGGCAAATTCGAAAATGCGCTTTCAGAAGGTGGTATACTTAGGTTCTTAAGGAGATATCCACTATGACTGACCAACCACAATCAAACGCGACCGAACAGATTAAGAACGAGCTGAATAAGATTCCGCCGACGACCGATCGGAATATGATGGCCGCGCTATCGTATGTTTGGATTCTCTCGATCGTGATGCTCGCCGTGCGCGGCAAGGAGCCGTTCATTAAATTCCATGCGAAGCAAGCCCTCGTACTCTTCATTCTCTCGATTTTCTCGTGGATTCCGGTGCTTGGCTGGATTGTTGGTCTCTTGGCCTTAATCGGCATGATCCTCGGCTTTATCAATGCCTGGCAAGGAAAGGAATACCGCTTGCCGTTCGTGGCGGACTTAGCAGATCGATTCATCAAGATCTAACGTTTTGCTCATGAGCGCCGGACGACCGACAGCACGTTGGCGGACGGCGTTTGTGTTTTAGCCAATGCAGAAAAAAGCACCAAAAAATCTTCGCCTTGCCGAACGTGGACTGACCCACGCGTATATTGGCGACGGAAAAGGCAAGACGACGGCGGCGATTGGGACGGCCGTTCGCGCCCGCGGCTATGGCTGGAACGTGGCGTTCATTCAATTCATCAAAGAAGAGAAATGGCCGAGTGGGGAGCGGGGGATGTTACGGAAACTCGGAATTGAGGTCCATGTTCTTGGGCAGGGGTTCTATAAAATTATCAATGATCGGAAACCGGCCGCGGCGCATAAAACGGCGGCCAAAAAAGCGCTACAGTTCGCGCAGGCACTCGTTCGCTCCGGAACATTTCAGCTGGTGGTACTTGATGAGGTAGGCTCGGCGGTCGAAGAGGGGCTCCTGCCGCGGGCGCCGGTGGAAGCAATGCTGCGGGCGCGAGCGCGGGATGCGCGGGCGAAGCATGTCCATCTGATCTGGACGGGACACAAACGAATCCCGTGGATGTTGAAATACGCTGATTTGGTGACGGATATGCGGATGGTGAAACATCCGTACTATCGTGGTATTATTGCCACGAAGGGATTAGATTACTAACTATATGAAACAAACAAATCAAACACGTATCGGCGGAGTGATGATCGCCCTAGTCTTGCTCTATGCGCTGTCGCTGATTTGGACGACGACACAAGATCATCCGCTCTGGATGGATACCGGGTGGCTGCGGTATATGTACTACTCGTTTAGTATGGTGGCCATTTTGGGCGTTGGACTCTGCATCGTGTCCCTGCTGACCCTTCACCATCCGCGGAGCGGAAAAGTGGCGTGGTTATTCCCGGCAATTTGGGCCTTCATTTTTTCCTGGCTGTGGTATACGTTCGCCTTAGGCGTGGCCTACAACCTGACGCTCCTCCAGGAGCTGCAATTTCTTGGTCCGAGAGTGATCGCCAATTATGACGCCTACATGTGGTGGCGTTTCGCGGCTCTGGATGGGCTGAATATGGCGTTTGCCTCGGTCGTCCTCGTGACGCCGCTCATTGTCTGGCTGTACCGGAAAAAACAATAACACGCCATTTATGATTCACTGGAAACCCGCTCACTCAGCTGCCATCTCGGCTATCTCGCTATCGGTTGCCCTACTGCTGTACTACCTTTTTGCGACCTTGCCGATCCTTCTGCCGGGGTGGTTGGCCACGGTCATGTCGTTTATGGTGGCCATTCTTCTCGGTTCGACGCTCGATCATGGTCTGCGTGGTGCGCCGCTGAAAAAGCGACTCACTCGGTTTGTATTGTCGGTGATTACCATCGTCGCTTGGCTCGAGGTAGGTCAGTATATCCTCGTCCGATTATCGGAGGCACCGAATCGGTTGAATTTTCAGAATGAGGGATGGTGGTGGCAGATGATCCTGAGCGAACTCGGCTGGCTCAGCTTGGTGGCGATCGTTTTAGCCGGGGTGGGGATGGGCGTGGCGCGTTGGCTGGAACGGTCATCCACAGCCCTCTTGGTTATTGACCAGCCCAAACAGAAAGCGTAACATTTCGCTACGGCAAGCCGGTGTAAATCCGGCACTGTCCCGCAACCGTAATCCCGGATCACGTCCGGGAAAGTCGGACGCCATCCTGAACGCTGTTCAGGTAAAGATAAGACCTTCGTGGAAAGGCACGCATATTCACGTTTGGTGAATTGCCTGCTCAACACGTTGGCGGGTCCTTATTCGTCCCCGTTTTCGGGATAACCCACCACGCGTATGAAAAAACCCCTTATTCTTGCGGCGATATTCGCCGTAGCTCTGTTCGGGGCGAGTTGTAGCTCGTCATCGACGACTAATACAAACACGGTCTCAACCGTGACGAATACCTCGAGTGCCGTCAGCTATGCTGGTCAGGACGGCAAAACTGCGCTAGAATTGCTCGCGCAAACCCACACTATCGATGCCACAACCGAAGGCTTCATCAACGCGATCGACGGACAGAAACCGGAAGGCCGGCAGTTCTGGGCGTTCTACGTTAACGGCGCGCAAGCGAGCGTCGGCGCGAAAGACTACACGACGAAAACCGGCGACCAGATTGAATGGCGCCTCGAAGCTTACTAATCAACCGCACGTTTCACTCCATCACCATTGGACCGTCACCTGGACAACAGTGGCCGGCGGAACGATCGTGCTCCTCGGATTCATCGTCTTCGTGCTCTTGGCGATTGTCCTTGTCACCCCCGATAGCCCGGCCGATGCCCGATCGACGGTCACGGTTACCTCAGTCACGCCGCAGGCTCAGCGTTCGGGTGTGATCCGACTGCGAACGCCGCGTCTGCTCGAAGCGGTCGCGCGCTGGTCGGCCGGGACTGGGCAGGCCACCGAGTACATGACCGTCGGGAGCGGCGCGACACTGCAACAATGTCTCGGGTATTCAGCGGCTGACGGTCGCTGGCTGATCCGGGTCAACGATCGTATCATCGATGATCTGTTCCACGCCAGACTCCAGCAAGGTGATGATGTGCGACTCGAATTTATCCCACACTCATGAATAAAACGCGAACTCTTTTGCTTCCGGTTTTTGGCCTGATTATCATCGGCGCGTTGCTCCGCGTGTTACGACATTACGGGTGGATTGATCTTCCGCCAAATGTGGCGCCGGTCAGCGTGATTGCCTTCTTGGCGGCGGCGTATCTGCCGCGGCGGTGGGGCGTTTTCGCGCCACTTGGGTTGATGGCGGCGAGTGATATCGCCATTGGCGGGTATAACTGGCGGATTATGGCCGTGGTCTACGTTTCGTTCGGTATTTCCTACCTGCTGGGCACGATCTTGCGCCATCGGCGCAGTGTGATGCGGTTGAGCGCGGTGACGCTGGCTGGTGCGACCAGCTTCTTCCTCTTGACCAATGCCGCTGATTGGCTCTGGAGCGGGACATACGCTCGAACGTTGGGCGAACTCGGCCGGGCGTACCAGGCCGGACTGCCGTTCTTCCGAAATATGCTGATCGGTGATCTCGCTTACGTCGGCATCGGCTTTGGCATCGTGGAGGGATGTGTGCTATATTGGCGGCGTCATCAGGCTCAGGCCGAGATGACATCCCATGGCTGATTATCGACGGTATCAACCGCGTCGGACCACGTCGTCTATTTCCGGACGAACGGTGGCTATTTGGGTTGTGGCTGGGGTACTGGTGATTGCGGTTTCGACCTGGCTCTTCCGTGGTCGCGCCACGCCAACTGACACTGGGAATGGGCCGGATATTACGCTCGTCAATGACCAGGCCAACACAAATCAGGTCGTGACCAATGCGGCGGTGACGAATACCAGTGTGACCAATACCGCGGTGGCGACCACGAGTAGTTTGTCGTCAGCGACGATGGCGACGATTCTCCAGTCTTGCCCGAACGCGGTATCGCAAGTTGGAACCTCGAAGCGAGTGGCGCTGACCTTTGATATTGTTGATGATGGTGAAGCGGTGACACGCCTGATAGACGTCCTCAAAGCCAAAAGTATTCCGGCCGCCTTTTTCATTACTGGTACCTATGCGGTTGACCACGGTTCGCTGTTGCAGGAGATTGTGGCCGCCGGGTTCCCGGTCTACAGTCGAGGCACGTCGACGAGTGTCAAATTTGGGACGGCCGAGGCGGCGACTGTGACGAGCGATCTGACGACCGCTGAGGCGAAAATTTCGGCGGCCAGCGGCCAGAGCGCAAAACCGTTTTTCCGCCCGGCCCGTGGTGAGACAAGTGCGGCGGCGGTGACGGCGGCGCGGCAGGCGGGTTTTTGTACTATCACTTGGACGGTAGACGGGAATGATTGGGACGATACGCAAACCGCGGATGGTGCGTCAACGCGCGTGCTGGACCGACTGACAAACGGGGCGATTGTGCTGTTTGGCGCTGGGTACGAGATTACGCCAACGGCCGTGGAAACGCTCGCCACCGAGATCCCGAAACGGGGATATACGTTATCCACGCTCGCTGAACTCTTCACAGCTGACAGGTAGCGGAGAGTCGTATATACTACGTTCTGTCGTAGCATTAGGAGTTACGTTTTATGGATACACCTATCACATCGCGTCCGTCGACGCTTTCCACAAATACCATCGGGTTGCTGATCGTGCTGAGTCTCGTTTTTGGCGGGGCAAGTGGGGCGACCATGGCCTACGTCCTGATCGGTAACGATGCGACGCCGGGAACCGGGACCACGCGACAAACAGTGAGTGTCGTGGAGAGCTCGGCCACGATTGATGTCGTGAAGAAGGCGAACCCGGCCGTGGTTAGCGTCATTGCTAGTAAAGACTACTCGCAAATTTACGGGAACCGCCCGGTCTCCCCATACGACCAATTCTTCGGTATCGGGAACAACACGCCATCAACACCGCAAGGGAAAACCGAAGTCTCAAGCGGATCGGGGTTCATTGTTCGGGCCGATGGATTGATTGTGACCAATAAGCATGTGGTGAGCGATACCGATGCCCAATACACGGTGGTCATGAATGACGGGAAGAAATACGATGCCAAGATTTTGGCGACCGATCCCTCAAATGACGTGGCCTTTGTGAAGATTGAGGCTACCGGGTTGCCAACCTTAACGTTGGGCGACTCGGACGCGGTGCAGATTGGTCAGAGTGTGGTGGCTATCGGCAATGCCCTCGGTCAGTACCGGAACACCGTGACGCAAGGGGTGATTTCTGGACAATCACGGAATATTACGGCTGGTGACGGCTCGGGTTCGTCGGAGAGCCTGACAGACGTGTTCCAGACGGATGCCAGCATCAATCCGGGGAACTCAGGCGGCCCGTTGTTGGACCTGACCGGGAGCGTGGTGGCGATGAATACGGCTATTGATCAACAGGGGACGTTGATCGGTTTTGCGATTCCCATTAATGCGGTCAAAAAAGACCTCGAGAGCGTTGAAAAGAACGGTAAGATCGTCCAGCCGTACTTAGGTGTTCGCTATACGCTTCTCACAAAAGCCATTGCCGATAAGAATTCGTTGCCGGTTGATGCTGGGGCCTGGATTCAAAAGGGGACCGGGGCGGATGAGGTCGCGGTCTTGGCCGATAGTCCGGCTTCCAAGGCGGGCTTAGCCGAGGGCGACATCATTGTCTCGCTCAATGGTGCGGAGATTAGTGAGGATCATCCGCTGACCGGCATTTTGACGAAATTCATGCCCGGGGATGTGGTGACCATCGTTATTTACCACGGCAATCAGAAAAAAGAGGTCAAAGTGGCGCTCGAGGAGCGAAAGTAGACTCTCCAATTCCATCCGGCCCATGACCGCCTGGCAGTGGCGGGTTTCTTGGGATCTGTGGAAAAAAGATGCGCATGATCTCAGAATGTGGTATAGTAGTGCCCGAATGGAAAGAATCAATATGCGGAGACGCTCGGGCCAAGTTCCGACGGCCGCCATCATCGTTGTCTCGATATTTGCCGTCATGTTTATCGGTACGGTGACGTTTTTTGTGTATCAGTTCCAAAAAGGGAGCTCAAAGACTAATAAAAACACGACGGTTGTTACTAAGAACAACAATAAAAACAAGAACGCGAATACAGGTAATACTACGAATACGGCGGCCAACCAAAACACCAATGCGAGCGTTGGTGTTGATATTGCGCCAAGCGAATCGATCCCCGAGACATGGAAAACCTATACCAACGGCTTAGCGAACTACTCCATTCGATATCCCGACACGTGGACATTGCAGGAAGTTTCGATCGCAGATCATCCGGTGCAAAAGATTGCCGTTCGGTATGTGAAGTTTTTAAACCCGAATGGGCAAGTCACCTTGAGCCTTGGTGTTCGACGTGTGGGTGATACCTATGGTATCAATGAGCGCACGGCGGCGCCGACCGGGACGCTGTCGACCGGTATCACATTCCGGATCGCCGCGATTGACGTCAATAGTTCAAACCTTGTGGTTGACAGTGCGGTGCCGGCAATTTTCTACTACCCGCTCAAGCCATTTGGCTACACATATCTCGAGGGTCGCGAAGTCCAGGCTGAGCTGGCGATTACGGCAGTGCCGGGAGTGGCCAAGCCGGTGACCGATTTACTGAAGAGTAATGAAACGCAGGTCGCGAACACTATCCTCAGCTCGCTGGCGTTCACGGACATTAGTACGCCGGTAACACAGCCACCAGTTTCGGCGGTGCCGCTCGGCCAATTCAAAATCGAATCCTACCGACCAGCGCCGGGTGAGTTAGCCGATACGCGACTGATTAACCTTGACGGTGGGAAACGAACGGTCGAAATCGAAAGTACCAGAACCCGAGCGGGGCTGGCTTCCGGTCATGCGTTAACGATGGTCGTGTTTCCGGCTTTTGGCACAACGCTCTATTTGCAAGACCAGGAATTAAAAACGGGTACTGTGGGTGGGGCGTTATGGACCTACGACGTGACATCGAAACGTTTAACGAAACAGTCGACGTATCCGGAAATAGGCTGGGGGAAAGTGGCGGTGAATAAAGTTCGAACGCGGGCCGTGTACACGTCGAGTACTGTTCGTGATGACAGTGGTGATGTGAAAGTCTTGTACTATCTCGATCTTGTTCAGAACTCGCTGGCGTCGTTGGTGACCCTCGTGGACAATCGAACCTTCAGTTCCGGTTGGGGCGGATCGACGAACACATTTCTTTTTAGCTTCAAAACGGACGACACGGTCAAGTACACGTTCTACGACCAGAACTCTGGAAATAAGCAATCAAAAATGCAAAAAACGAAACTGGGCGAGGGCCAAATCGTCGTGCCTGGCGCGAACCCAGCAACACAAAAATAACAATATATTTACTCCTAACAAGATAATACCAAACATCTATGGCGGACATGCAAACACCACAAACCCCGATGATGCCGGTGCAGAAAAAGCCGGTTAAAAAGAGCGGAGCCTGGCACGTGATGATGCCGATCGCCGTTATGGCCTTCGCCATTATGGCGCTGATCTTCTTCATCGACTGGTCGATGGATTATTTCAGCAACGGGACCGTTAAGAACACGTCGAATACGAATACGACGAATACGGCGGCGACGCGTTTAATGAACACGAACGGAGCGAACACCAACGCCGCCGAAACAGAGTAAATTTTTTCTGTTTTCCCTGGTCGTGGTTCGATCGGGGACGCACACGCACCGCCGCGGTTGGCGGTGCTTGTGTTTTTGCGTGATTGGCCGTATTCTGAGGGGACTATGAATGATCAGGTGCGTAAATTGGAACACCTCCGGACGAAGCTCGATTCGGCCCGGGGGTTACTTTGACCTCGATCAGCGCCGTCAGCAGATTTTAGAATCAGAGGAGGCGATGAGTCACCCCGGCTTTTGGGCTGACAGAAACACTGCGGAAACCCGGACGCGCGACCTGAAAGCGATGAAAGATGAGGTCGCGGCCTGGGAGGCGATTGAACGCGATGTGGCTTCGTGGCTGGAGTTAGCGGCTATGGCTGAGGAGAGTCAGCGTGCGGAAGTGGAAAAAGCGGTCGCCGAGATTGAGGAGCGATACCGTCAACTTGAGTTTTCGCTCTTACTTGATGACGAACATGATGTGACGAACGCGATTGTGGCGGTTCATGCCGGGACCGGCGGGACCGACGCCATGGACTGGGCAGAGATTCTTGAACGAATGCTCCTGCGTTTCTGTGAGCAACGGGGCTGGAGTACGCGAGTGATTGATCGATCGATGGGACAAGAAGCGGGGATTAAAAGTACAACGATCGAAGTTCGCGGACGAATGGCCTATGGGTATTTAAAGAGCGAGCATGGTGTCCACCGACTGGTTCGAATTTCGCCGTTCGATGCGGAGAAAATGCGACACACATCTTTTGCCTTGGTCGAGGTTCTCCCGGAACTGGAAGATGTCCAGGCAATTACGATTGATCCAAAAGATATTCGCGTTGATACGTACTTAGCGTCAGGTCATGGTGGCCAGGGCGTGCAAACGACCTACTCCGCGGTGCGGGTCGTCCACTTGCCGACGAAAATTACCGTGGCGGTGCAAAATGAGCGGTCACAAACACAGAACAAAGAAACGGCCATGAAGATTCTTTACGCGAAACTCCTTCAATTGGAGATTGAAAAAAAAGCGGCTGAAAAAGCTAAGTTGCGCGGCGAGTATCACGAAGCCGCGTGGGGAAATCAGATTCGATCATACGTCATGCAGCCGTATCGGCTCGTTAAGGATCATCGGACGAAGCATGAGACGTCGCAAGTTGATGCGGTGCTGAACGGAGACTTGATGCCGTTTATGGATGCGTATTTACGTTGGGTCAAGGCCGGACGGCCGCGCTTGGTGAAAGAATCGGAAGACGTATAATTATTTCAATCTATGTGTGGAATCGTTGGATATATCGGACAACAATCGGCGGCGGGGCTCTTAGTGGCTGGCCTAGAGAAGCTTGAATATCGTGGGTATGATTCAGCCGGAGTGGCGATTATTGATGACCAGCAGAGCTTAGTCATCCACAAGCGGCAAGGAAAGGTGGCGGTGACGGCCGCCGCTGTTCGTGAACATCAGCCGCGGGGGACGATGGGGATTGCCCATACTCGCTGGGCCACGCATGGTGAGCCGAGTGACCGGAACGCACATCCGCACGCTGACTGCTTGGACACGATCGCCGTCGTCCATAATGGACAACTCCCGAATTATCAGGCCTTGCGAAGTCGCTTGGCGGCGGACGGTCATACGCTTCGTTCGGACACCGACACGGAAGTGATCGCGCATCTCCTGGAAGAGTTTCGGTCGAAAGGCGATGATTTCGTTACAGCGGTACGTCATACGATTAGCCTTCTGGAAGGCGGGACATTTGCGTTAGTAGTGATTGATCGTCGGGAGCCCGATCAAATGGTCGCCGCGTGTCTCGGGAGCCCGATGTATGTTGGAGTGAATGACCACGAACTTTTTGTCGCCTCGGATCATCGGGCCTTTCGGGCCTCGACATCGCGTTCCATTCAGCTGCAAGACGGGCAGATGGCCATCTTAGGACGCCATGGGGCATACAAGATTATGACCTTTGATCAGACGACCATCGCCCCGGCTGTTCAGGAGTTGAAATACCGGCTGGAGGATCTCGAGAAGGAAGGGTATGGGACGTTTATGGAAAAGGAAATCCATGAACAACCGGACGTTATTCGACGGGTGCTTGAGGGACGCGCGACTGATGATGGCCATGTTCGTCTGGGTGGTATTGAATCGCATCCGGAGTTTGCTCGGTTTGTCGCCGAAGAAATGCGTCAGGTACTTATCCTTGGTTGTGGGACATCTCTGTTTGCGGGGGAGGCGATCGCACGTTTTTTTCAAGAACAAGGATTCACCGTGGAAGCGATGGATGCGGCGGAATTTGCCACCTCACATATGAAGGTGACGCCAGCCACGTTGGTGATCCCAATTTCACAATCTGGCACGACCGCCGATCTGTTGGTGGCGATGGATAAAGTGCGGGCTGCCGGCGCTGTCAGTTTTGCTTTGGTCAATGTGCCGGGTTCGAAATTGACGACCTACGGAACGGGAATGCATCTCCAGGCCGGACCGGAGACTGGGGTGGCTTCAACTAAGGCGTTCGTGGCGCAGGTGTTGAGCGGTGCGCTACTCGTCACGGCTCTGGCGCAACGTGATCGACTGAATGCGCCCCACGTCCGGGCGTTTCTCGATCGGGCCGAGGGTCTCTCACGGGCGGTGGCTACAATCCTCGAGGCAAATGATACATTTCGGATGATCGGGCACGAATTAGCGACTACCCCGCGGATGCTGTACATTGGTCGCGGGTACGGATTGTCGGTGGCGAAAGAAGGGGCTTTGAAGATGATGGAAATCGCTCGAATCCCAAGTTTAGGGATGTCCGCGGCGACCATGAAGCACGGTCCGATCGCCTTGGTTGATACAGAGACAACCGTGGTGGCACTCTGTTTCCGCGATCCGCGAGTCCCCGAGCTCTACGACCTGACATTAAGTAATGTTGAGCAGGTGCTGGCACGAGGCGGCAGAGTGATTGCCATTACCGAAGTTGGTGATGAGCGCGTCCCAACGCTTGGCCCATCCGGGAACCACCCGCGACATGTGATTCAGGTGCCGGCGGTGCAGTACGGCATTTTGACGGCTATTACCGGCGTGGTGCCATTGCAGGCCATCGCCCTCCATACAGCAGCGGCGCGGGGAATGAATGTTGACCAGCCGATGAATCTCGCGAAGTCGGTGACGGTCCTGTAGATCTTGACGCGAAAAACGCGTCGGCTACACTACGGGTAGGTTGGTGGCGCGCTATGCGTCTCTCTTTTCTCATCGCCGTTACCATTGGGTTCAGCCTCGGCATTTTTTTGGCTGAACGAGGTGGGTCGGGGATATTTTGGCTGGTTGGCGTGGCGGCAGTTTCTTCGTTTTGGAATCGGGGGCGAACGTACGGACTTTTGATCTGCGCCTCAGCGCTCTGTGCTGTGATCATACTTGTATATGCGGTTCGGACCGATGTGCAGGCGTGGCGACCACAGTATGGACGTCCGGTCACCTTGACTGGAGTCGTCGTTGATGTGCAAACGGGCCGGACAATCGTTGGGTATATTCGGAATCCGCACCTTCCGGGCATGATCGTTTTACCGGTGGCGATCCCGGTCGGACGAACCGTGACATGGACCTGTACGCCGACACGGTTTGAGACTCGACCCTGGATGTATTTGGCGAAGCGGTGGCGAGCACGATGTGAAACAGTAACCATCACACACATTTCCGATCGGGCGGAGCATTGGCATGGGTGGCTATCGGCATGGCGCACGCAAACAGTGCTTGGTTTACAACGTCGACTGCGGTCAGACGCCGCCGCACTCGCCGTTGGATTTCTGGTTGGGGACGATCAGTACTTTTCTGACGAATTACGCCAAGCTTTCCAGGCGACGGGTACGACCCATTTGGTCGCGTTATCAGGATTTAATGTTTCCATCATTCTGGTCAGCCTTGTTGAGCTCACGGTGCCGTGGTTGGGGCGACGCCTAGGGTCGCTGGTTGGCTTAGCCGCGGTGCTAGCGCTGGTCGTTATTTCCGGTGCGCCGGCCTCAGTGGTGCGAGCGGCGGTCATGGCGGTGGTCGTGCTGGCGGCGCGAGCGCTAGGACGTCCCGTACAACCGGTGCGGCCGCTCCTCTACGCGATACTGTCCATGTTGGCACTCAATCCGTTTCTAATCAGTGACCTCGGGTTCCAACTGTCCGTCGCCTCAACCATCGGTCTGATGCAACTTAGCGCCGGGCTTGCGTTGCGACTGAACTGGTTGCCGGATTTTTTTAGCATCCGCACAAATATGGCCACGACGCTGGCGGCGAGCGCCGCGACACTGCCGATCATACTTGGTACCTTTCAGCGCTTGTCGTTGGTGAGCGTGCTGGTGAATACTATCGTTTTGCCGTTGGTACCATTCGCTATGGCGTTAGCGGGAATTATGGCGTTGACGAGCACATGGCCAGTCGTGCATCAACTGGTACAGCCGATAACGGAGCTGTGGCTGATAACCATTTTGATCGTGATTCGCAGTGGGGCGAAACTGCCGTTCGCATTCGTAACGCTCTCGGGGTGGATTGGGCCGGCGGTGATCGCCATCGTGGCGATGATCGTGGTACGATTTGGGTATGCGACGCGTCATTCTTAGTCTTATCTTGGTGTTGACCATCGCCGTGACGATGGTTCGCTGGCCAGCACCTACAGCGCCGGCGGTGAATAGTCATACCTGTCTCTTTGCGGCGCTTGATGTTGGACAGGGGGATGCCTTGTACATTCGGACATCGGATGGCCAAGACGTTTTAATTGACGGTGGCCCGGGAGATCGAGTGGTTGGTGCCCTCGAGACAGTCATGCCGCTCGGTGACCATGACCTCGAACTAGTGGTAGCGACGCACCCGGATAGTGATCACATCGCTGGTTTGCCGAGCGTCTTAGACCGATACGATGTCCAGACGATTTTCGTGACCGGGGTGACGGCGGATACCGCCACTGACCGTCGATGGCGAGCGGCCATCGACACCGAACACGCGGCGCGTAAAATTGTGCGAGGTGGGCAACAGTACCAACTTGGCGCCGACTTAACGCTCCGTGTATT
Source organism: uncultured Gammaproteobacteria bacterium (assembly GCA_964397195.1). Lineage (GTDB taxonomy): Bacteria > Patescibacteriota > Patescibacteriia > SBBC01 > CAIJZX01 > CAYNGY01. The sequence continues at coordinate 237,672 of CAYNGY010000002.1, forward strand.
ATGGCCGACCGAGGCGTGGATGGCGGATACAAAACGTGTCGACGCCGATCGAAATGCGACGAGCATCGTCATTCAGGCGACCTGTGCGGGGAGTACGGTGTTACTGACGGGCGATGCGTCGACTGACGTAGAGGAGCAACTCCTCGCTGCCCATGTTGATGTGCGAGCCACCATGGTAAAGCTTGGACATCACGGGTCGAAGTATTCATCGTCGTCTGAATTTTTAGCCGCAGTGAAACCGGCGTTGGCGATAGTTTCGGCCGGAAAAGATAACCGATATGGGCATCCATCACCTTCAGTTATTGAGCGGTTACGCCTGCTGGGCATTCCGGTTCGTCGAACCGATACCGAGGGAACTATACTTTTTCATACTGATGGCCAAGGTGGCTGGAAATAGTTCGGCCATTTCGGTTTTGTAAAAAATATTGACATCGTTGTCGACGGTCCGGTGAGGGCGTAGCTGGGCTTGACAAATCTAATGTTTTGTGCTAGATTCATGCGTTATTCTGGTGCTAGAAATATTGTCGAGAGGTCCTTCGACAACTGAATAGAGAATTAGAGAAACAACGCGCATCACGCGCAGACATTCACCGGCCAATAGGCCAATGCTGAGGTTCATCCCAGCATTCTCAGAGGAGATTTCGCATGGCTTCGAATGCTCTACTCGACGCAGTCGGGACGACGCTCGGTCTCGGAGCGGCCCGGTGGGTTGCTCCGCAGCTTGAAGGCGGATTCCGTCGCGCTGCCGAAATGCTGGCGACGGACAACCCTGAGGCGTGGCATCGGCTGCGTCACGGTTGGAAGCTCAAGCTTCCGTTCCGTGGCAACGTCGACAAGAAGACGATCGTGGGGAGCACGGTGCTCAACACGGTTGCGCAGAGCCTGACGAACCACCTCGGGCCGCTCGGCGGCACGGTCGACGAAGTTGTCGAACGTGTCGTCAGCGAGCTGCCGCAGGTTCTTCCGCGCGTGTTCGACCCGATCGCTGAGGCGTATACGCCGCGGCCCGGTGTCACGGCGCCGACGAATGATCAGGCCGTCGAGGCGTTCAACCTCTACACGGCCCTGTTCTTCAAGAACCTACCGTTCACGCTCGTGACGTTCACGGGCGGCCAGAATCCGACGCGACTGCTGACCCGAATGGGTGAGCAGATGCAACAGGCGGTCAACGCCTGCGGCCCGATCGCGGTGCTGGCGATGTCCCACATCTGGATGGAGGAGTTCAACGAGGCCGACCGCACGAAGTACGCCGCGACGTTCTACGCCATGAACACGCCGACGGAAGTCGAGGTGTTCTTGTCGGCCCCGAACAAGGCGGCGAGGAAGACGGTACTCGACTTCTACGTCGAGATGAAGCGGCTGCGCCTGCCGATCACGTCGGATCAGGCGATCGCCTTCCTCAAGGGCCTGAAGACGAAGGGTTGGGACGCGCATGCGGTGCCGTTCCTGAAGAAAGCCGCGACGGATCTCAACGATCACGCGGCTAAAGTTCGCGCCAAGCGCGCAGCTCGGCGTCGGTAGCCACAACCTCATGGACGCTTGCGTCCACTACGATAGGAGAGTGTCCAATGGCTGGTGAAGACAAGAAGAAGGGGAAGCCGGAAGGTGACCCCAAGCCGTCGCCGGCTCCGGCTCCGTCTGGCCCGAAGGGTTGGGCGGACGTCGTCGCTGAGCATATCGACAAGGTGCCTGGGGTGGCGCTCGAAGGAGTGCGCATCGGTGCCTTGACCGCCGCGATCGTGACCCCGGAAGGCCGCGGGTTGGTCAGCAGCGGCTTCAACGTGGCCAGAGAGTACTTCATGCTCTGGCTCGAGCAGATCATGGACTTCAACTCGGAGATGGGCGCGCGGATGCGGACCCGGATCCTGTTGCTGTTCGGGATGATGCTCCTGGGCATGGCGGCAACGCTCATCTTCCACGACAAGGATCAGCGCATCCCGGTCGAGGCGATCTTGGCCATCATCACGGTGGTGCTGGCAGCGCTCTTCTCGGTTCAGGAGATTCGCTGGTTCGTCACGGTCGGCGCGGCCAAGAACGGGTTCAGCGCGATCAAGCCGGAACATATTCAGAGTCTGTTCCGGTTCAATCCGTTCGACCTGATCTTCGCGGCCGCTCCGCCGGCCGTGAGTGGTGGGCTGGGACTGTACTGGATCTACGTCCAGATCATGCAGAAGATCGGCTTCTACGGCATGCTGCTCTTCTGCTACTACATGTTCCCGTTCTGGCATCTGCCCTGGCTCGTTGCGAGCGGGCCGATCCTGCTGTTCTCCTACGTCATCCTGGCGGTGGCCTACACGGACGCCGCGAAGGGGCAGCTGTGGTTCTTCTGGATATTCATGACCACACTGCTCCTGAGCGTCTGTCTGGCGCTGACCATCTTTCCGGATGTCGCGGACTGGATCATCGCCGGCGGATCGCTCTTGGCGGTTGCGCTTTGCCTCATTGTTGGTGGTCTCGTGCGCTTCGGCGTGATCTGGTCTTCGGATCAGGATCGCCAGCACAAGATCAACATGGCGGCGAAGGGTAAGGACGGCAAGGGCGTGGCGACCCCGGGTTCCAACGGGTCGCGCTCGAACACGCGGAAGGGTACGGGGTGGGCAATCCTGATCGGTTCAGGAGTCGTGCTCGTTCTCGTGATCGCGTTCTTCGGGTTCCAGAAGGTCTACGCCGCGTGGGGTCACTTCAACACGGTGACCGGAATCGCGCCGGCCATGCAGAGCAAGACGGCCAAGAAATTCGGTCTCGCCTCGGCATACCCGATGCCGGCGGTTGGGGCCGACGCGATCACGGACGCCACCGAAGCTGATGGCACGACCGGGACCGTGACGCTCGAAGACAGCGTGCAGGTTCTCGCCTTCACGCGGTCGCTCAACGTCCAGCTCGGGCCGATGAAATCGGGCGTGGTCGTCGAACGCGGCGACGTGGTCACGATCACGACCGACGTGGCCACCTACAACGCCTACGACACGCAGGGGAACGTGGCCGCCTGTCGTCTCGACGGGGGAATGGTGAACGGTCATCCCGACCGTCCGACGGACCATCCCGACCTGATGGCAGAGTTCGGCAAGTTCTACCCGGCGACCTGGATGCGTACTGGGTCGCTCCTGATCCGAATCGGCGACGACTTCGTCGATGTCGGAACCCGGAAGACCTTCACGGTCACGACGGGCGGGAAGAACGAGATGATCGGCTACCTCAACCAGCCGGTCATCGATGAAATGCAGGGGGTTCTGCTTCCGGACCAGAAGATCCCCATGACCGTCACGGTCAAACGTCCGCGCTGACGTTTAACAGCGCGAGCACCTTCAGCCTCGGGGCGAGAGTTCGACTCTCTCGTCCCGAGGCTTTTCTTTTTGCTAACTCTAGCGGAAATATACCTTCAGCATTTCTTCAGTTTCATTTTGTATACTATAGGGTTGGTCCGTGTGGCTGGATTCTGCTACGGAAAGGGACGTGGTTTCCACAAACCTAGACATATCGTTATCGGCGTGTTACGATAGCGCCCGCTAGAAACACCGTGGGCTCATAGTGTAGCGGTTAATCCCGTATAACCCGCTACGCGAGTTTACGGGACAGGCACGTCAAGTTTTACGTTCGTTTCGTTTCGCTCCTGGGGGCTCATAGTGTAGCGGTTAACACGTCTCCCTGTCACGGAGAAGATCGGGGGTTCGAATCCCCCTGGGCCCGCCAGGAGCGAAACGAAATGGAGAAGACTTGCCCCGTAATCCCGAGTCTACGAAGGGATGTACGGGGTCGGGGGTTCGAATCCCCCTGGGCCCGCCACGCGTCATCGCGCCCGCCGCTACAACGGCGGGTGCTTTGCATCCCACCGTCGCCGCTTCAGGTGCGTGCCGCTCTTCCCCAAAACGAGCAAGTCGTTTTGGGGACCCCGGCGCTTGCACTGTATCCCACCAGGTGGCACTCTTTGAATGTAGGTAGCGGATTTAAACCGATATTACCTTACGTATATGACGCTAAAGCAAGATACAGTCCAAGATTTGATCGACGGCGAAGGGTTTCTGTTGTCCGAAGCCCCTAAACAATACGGCGAATATTTTTCGCATGCCCTTGGGTTTGGGGAATTTTGGGGGACCTTCCTGTCATCAATTGATCCGGATAGATATATCTTCGCTGCCTTTCTTTCACAAGTAAGGAAGAATTATTTTCTATCTCTATTCTCATCCTTACGGCGCCACCACGTACAGGCGGGCATGGACTTACGCCAAATGCTTGAGTCTGGTGCTTGGGCGGCATATGCCATAGGGAATCCCGAACAGGAAAAATTTACGGAAAAAATCAACGGAATTCTTGAAACCCCGGACAGGTTGTCCGATGCTAGGAACGATTGGTTGAATGATAACTTCAAAACGCAGTCAGATGCCATCAAGCGATTTAAAGGCCTTATCAACAATAGCGTAGCGCATGCCAGTATTGTGTACGCCTTAAATAACTTCCGATTGGACGCCAAAGCGGGGAAGTTTGAGACGCCTTATTTTGACTTCGAAGATAGATTCCAAGTAAAAAACGATTTATGGTTCATGTCGAATATTGCTTTGGGGCTACTGGATTTATTTTTTGGAGCCAATATCGGCAGGGGCGTCATAAAATTTTCACCGACATTTTCTCAAACCCTTAAATCTTTAGAAGCGGTAAATATCCGACTTAAGACGGAGATGCTAAAGGGGAGAACCGCAGCTGATCCACGGCCTAACCGAGGAGTCAAGGAATAGCGGTCTCCGGAATATAACAAACTATCAAAACACCCCGCCGCGGCGGGGTCTTTTGATTTTCGTTGATTACTTGGTGGCTAGTTTAACGATAGCCGCGAACACCTCGGGCTGGTTCATCGCCAGGTCGGCGAGAATCTTGCGGTCGAGTTCGACCTTGGCGATCTTCAGCTTGTTGATCAACTTGCTGTAGGTGGTGCCGTTTTCACGAGCGCCGGCATTCATCCGAATTTGCCAGAGGGAGCGGGCTTCGCGCTTCTTCAGCTTCCGGCCACGGTAGGCATGTTGCCCGGCGCGGGTTGAGGCTTGGCGCCCAAGGCGGATTGAGGACTTACGCTTCCAGCGGAATCCTTTAGTGGTCTTGAGGAGATTTTTTCGGCGTTTAACGTGAGCGACACCGCGTTTTACGCGCATACATCAGTCCTTCTTAGAGGCGTTCGCCGGCGTCAGCCGTCGAACGGATTTATCCAGTGTTGAGTGAAGTTGGAGATCGCTTCGCTTCCCCATGGTGCGGACACCAGTGTCGCGAGCGTTAAAATGATTTTGGCCGGCTTTGCGCTTCAGGAGCTTGCCGCGGCCGGTCTTTTTAAATCGCTTGGCAATCGCCTTATGCGTCTTGATCTTCTGCTTTGACATATCGTGGTCGGTTGGTGGTAATGAATTGAGAGATGGGAGATGCTGAAGTGTTGTTCAGCACGATCTGGTTGTTAACGAGATTATTTTTTCCGGCCGACGATCATGGTGAATCGATTGCCGAGGCGACCGAGCGGCTGTTCGGTGGAGATATCGTCGCCGAGCGATTTGACGAATTCGTCGATAACCTTACGACCGTGATCGGCGAGGGCATTTTCACGACCGCGTAGTCGCATTTCGATCAGGACCTTGTGTCCTTCATCGAGAAACTCGAGGGCGGTTCGCTTGCGGGTGTCTAAATCGTGCTGGCCGATGCGGAAGGTGAGGCGGATGCCTTTCAGGTCAACTTTTTTCTGGTTGGCCTTCGCTTTCCGGAGTTGCTTTTCCTGTTGGAACAGGAAGGCATTAAAATTCAAGATGCGGCAGACCGGTGGGCGAGCTTGGGGGGCGACTTCGACGAGGTCGAGGCCGCGGCTCTGGGCCAGGGTCAGGGCTTGGGCGGTGTCCATCTGTCCGAGTGGTTTCCCGTTCTCGTCGATAACCATGACGAGGGGAATTCGGATTTGATGGTTGAGGCGATAACGACGGTCTGAAATGTCAGGTAGGGTTATGAAATAAATGGTGGAGATGGCGGGTCTTTCACCCGCGTCTCGACGGACGATCCGTTCATACTGTTTCCCATGCTCAGCCCACTGTTCGTTGGCCGCCATCAGGTAGACAGCGGGCAAAAGCCCTGCTGGCGGTGTTCAGAAGCTACACAGTGCTCGTCCTGAACGAGCGATCACTGGCCCGGCGAAATGACACCCGCGGTCGGCCTAGCCGGAGTTGACCGGGCGGATGCGTCACGGGGTTTAGACCGTGGCGAAAGCAAGCTGTTGAACAGCAAACGCTTTCGCGAGCGCTGTTTTCAGCCGCGTAAGTGTGTTGGCACTTATCGCTTCCCGCACATTAACGACGGTGCGAGCGTGTCGGCATGATACAAACGGACTATCAACGATCGATCGACGATTGAACATCCCCCCGCACCACTCACTGCTGTTCGGGTGTGGGGGAGGCCCCGATCCGAACAGGATTGAGTTAGTACAGGTGAAGGTCCAAAAAACCTTTCAAGTCGGCATGAGTGTAAAACAATCGAGGCGGTATGTCAAGGCGGTAACGAGTCGGTCCCGCATCCTTAAAACCGCAGAACGGTGACGGTGCTGCCGATGGAGTCGATGATGTGGTTTGAGCTCAGGCTTTGGATCCAGACGTAGCCGCGGTCCGGTGCGTCGAGGAGACCACTCGAAATGATGACACGATGACTTGGCTGAACTCCTTTGCGTATTCCGCGGTCGTTGACGACGGCTAGGGCGTCGTTGGCGACGAGGGCATTTGGGGTGCTCCCAAACAATGAGACGGACGTGTCGGTTTCGGGGTGTGCATCAATGTATTGTCGGACGCGCCAACCGTCCTGGCCCCAATCGAGGTTGGAATCGACGAACCAGCGCGCACCGTTTTTCGTGCCACCGGCGGCGGCGTTAAAGTAGGCGATGGTGTGTGGGTAGGCGATGGCGGTGATCGGAATAACGGTCAGGGCAATAGCCAGCATGCCCAGCCGTGCCCAACGGGGTACGTGTGACGCCGCCCAGGCCACCCAGAGCGCCACGAAGGGAATGATGGGAAAAACATGGCGGACGCCGATGTTCAAATGACTCATCATGGCTGAGGCGAGATAGAGTGCTGGTGGCAGGACGAAGAGGGCGTTACGGAATGAGGGTCGCCAACGTTGACGGATCAGGACCCAAAACGTAACGATGACCGTGGCAAGCGTCAGGGCCAATGAAGGAAGCGGTGATTTGGTTAGGAGTGCGGTTGGGAAATAGGACCAGGTTCCATCTTGAATAACCCGGCCTTTGTAAATTGTGCGGTGACCGAGGGCGTTATGTCGGACGTTGTAGTACAAGCCTTTCCAGTATGACGGGATCGGCGGCGTGAACGTCGTGTCACCGAAAGAAATTGACCAAGACGGAAACGTGGTCCGGTTCGGTTTTAGTCCTTCGGCTTGGTAGCAGAGGACAAAGGCGACGACGACGATGCCTAAACTCGCCAGCGGCCATTTCCAATATACCCCGCGCGGGTATCGGGCGCGATGACGAATGATGTGCCAAACCATGAGCAGACCGAGAATGGGGAGCAGGTAGATGGCCGAAAACTTTGTCAGGAGGGTCAGGGCGATGACGACCGCGAGGCCGAGCAGGCGACGCAGGGTTGGCGTCTGGAAATACCAATCGGCCGTGAGAATAGTGGCGAGGGTCATGGCCATCATCGGGACGTCGGTGTTGACGAGGTGGCCGTGGCCGAGGAGCGACGGATCGAACGCGATGATGGTCGTGACAACGAGCGCCGGAATTGTCCCGAACCACTTTTTACTCGCGAACCACAGCAGGGCGATCAGGAGCGCCCAGAAGATGAGCATCGGCAGACGGGCGATAAATGTTAGCCAGCGCACGTGTCGCCAGTCCGGGTCATTGTAGAGGACTTGGGCGTTTACTTTTTCGGTGTCGAGATTTTTCCAGGCGTCGCTTTGGGTGTCGATGCGCACGCCCGCGGCATAGAGGACGAGGCCGCTGCCGATTTTTGCGAGAGGTGGATGCGGATAGTTGAACTCGAATGTCCCGAGCTGCCAGTACGCAAGCCCGTCGACCATGTGGGACGGTTCATCGCGGGTCGGGGAGTCTTGCCAGGCGCCAAGGAGTTGGAGAGAAAGCGAGCCGAGGAGAAGAGCGGCGAAGGCGATCATTGCCCAGTGTTTTTTCATAGGTAATACTTCGTCCGAGTGTGAATAGATCGTCACGGAACCGAGATGACGATAAACGAATTATTCCTCTCCCCGAAGAAGGTCCTCGATAACGTCGCCCAATTGTTTGTCGGTCGTTTTCTGCTGAGCTTGCGTATGATACGCCTCTAGGGCGGCTGCGCCTTTCTGTTTGGCTTCTTCGTAGGAGTCATCGCTCAACTTTTCCAACAGTTCATACATTTGCTGAATTTTTTCACCGTGCTTGACTTGGCCGTCGATTTTTCCCCAATACCCTACATCGCCAGCTTGGCTGAGTATCGATTTGTAGAGTTCTATCTGGTGCCCGCGGGCCTGTCCTGAGATAGTGGTGCGACCCTTGTCGCCATCTCGGCCTTCAGTTGTTGATTCGAGGTGTATGTGTCCATCAGGGCCGAGATATTTGAGGCGTTGTTCTCGCAGTTCTGAACCATCTTCTTGTTCGGGTAACATGGTCCCGTCTTCAAGGTTTGGGTATGGCCGCTCGGACATAAAAAACGACACTATTATGTATTGATACTGTGTGTACAGTGTAGACCGATGGAATTGCAACGTCAATTACTACGGCAGGAGGTATGTCCATCCCGGCTGCCAGTGAGTATTAAAATGAGGGCCGCGAAAGTCCAGAGTTGCGGCCGATGGCTACGATGTTGGTCAATCA
>CAYNGY010000003.1:0-179452 GCA_964397195.1 uncultured Gammaproteobacteria bacterium
GAGCAGCGCTTTTGTAAAGCGAAGGTCGTCGGTTCGATCCCGACCACTGGCTCCACCGGTCAATTGTCAATAACTCCATTTGTATGTCACAAGATAACCTGATTAAGCAAATCTGCACCGAGTGCAAAGAGATTAATTATCACTCGACGCGCAATAAGAAGACGCTCAAGACGAAACTTGAGATGAAGAAGTATTGTCGTCACTGTAAGAAGCACACGCTACATAAAGAAGCGAAGTAACAAATCAGTTTGCTCCAGAAATCCGATTGGGGCAATCGTGGGGGTGTAGTGAAATGGCTATCACAAAGGTCTCCAAAACCTTTATTCAAGGTTCGAATCCTTGCGCCCCTGCCAGAGAATTAACTATATTCCCCAATGAAGTTTCCGAAGGATGTTCTGATTGTTGATTTCGAGGGAATTGTTAGACCGGTACAAGTTGGCGCTGTGCTTTTGGATAAAGAAACGCTGACAGAAAAGGATACCTTTTTGAGTTATATTTGGGCCGACGCCAAAGGGAGTCTGAATAAGGCCGGCATAACCCAAGAAACCCTGATTGGTGCCCCGTCTCAATCCGAGGTAGGGAAAAGTATTTATGACCGTTTCGGTACGGATATTCTTCTAGGGTCGTGGGTGGCAAATGGTGATATGAAAAACTTTGAGAAGATTATTACCGCCGCGGGAATTGATATTCAAGAATACGATTACCATATTGTCGATATTTGGCCAGCGGCCTATATTCATCTTTTACAACAGGGGTATCAAGGAAGTATTCGGTCAGAAGAAATATTTCAAGCCTTTGGCGCACAGCCACGAGGACTGCACAACGCTCTGGAAGATTGCCGCATTGCGGCGGAAATACTTAGGCAGATAACTTAGATAGGCTTGATTCGGTTCGAACTGTGGTATAGTGCCAGTATGGATCGGATAAAAAAAGTGGAGACGTTTATCCGCGGTCTGCCGCCCAGGTCGGTGGTTGCTATTGATGGGTATAGCGGGTCCGGGAAAACACGTTTATTGCGGGCCCTTGCGCGACTGAATAGGAACATTTTAGCTGTACACCTTGATGATTTTTTGAATACCGGGAAAAAGCGTCGGGCGTTATTAAAAACGGCTCGAGATCCATCCGTGGTTTTTGAGCTGCACTGGAATAATGTTGAGAAAGTTCAGCGACTTCTGCGGGCCTACCGTATACAAAGCGGTTCATACTCTGTCGGGGTGTATAATTCCAAAACTGACCGATACGACAAGAAACGAGTGTTTGATCTATCAAAAAAAGTTCTCGTCCTTGAAGGGATATTCTTGCTACACCCCAAACTCTACCCACATACGTTTGATGCGACGGTGTATTTGGATATCGATCTTAAGGTGGCCAAGGCACGGCGGATGCAGCGTGAAAAGAGGCGCTGGGGACGGGCGTATGTTCCCGAAGATCGACCCGACTCTTTTTTCCGTTTATTCACGTTCGCCTACACTCGATACGTGAAGCAGTATCGACCAAAAAAGATTGCCGATCTGGTGGTGAAAGTCGTATAGCATAGACATGAATACCCCCGACCTAGAACTGAAAGTATCGTTTATCTCGGGCTTGCGACCTTTTGTGGTTAATGAAATTGGGCAACATCCGCATCTGAATATACGTCGTGCAGGAGCGGAGTCGCTGTATCTCGATTTTCCGAATACCATCACGGATATTCTACAGTTCCGGAGTATTACTCGGGTCGCAATTGTGCGTCGCGACCTCGCGTTAAATCCGCACTACGTTTCGAAACATAAGTCTCTCTTGGGTGAGATGGTCGAGCGCGTGCTTGAGAATACCGAGTATGTGTTCACATCATTTAAATTGACCTGTGCCGGAGCCGGTTCCCAAAGTGCACGGAGTATTGCGTCATACATCCAAGACACGTACCGCTTAGATGAATCGGAGGATGCGGATCTAAAAGTCCAGATTATCAAAACCGAAGGGATGTGGGAGATGGGAGTGCAGATGACGCCGCGACCGCTGTCGTCGCGGTCGTACAAGGTGTGGAATATGGGTGGGGCTTTGGATCCGACGATCGCCTACGCGATGAACACGTTGGGTGATCTGACTCATGCGGACTCCTATCTCAATGTCTTTTCTGGCAGTGCGACCTTACTCATTGAAGCGGCCCTGAGTTATCCGCAGTTAAAAAACATTGTTGGTTTTGATAACCGTAAGGACGTCATCTCGCACGCCATCCAGAATATCCGAAAAGCGGGGGTGATACGCCGCGTGCGATTAAAAGAGAAAGATATTTTCGACCATCCGGATCTCGGCACGTTTGACGTCATCACGGCTGACCTACCATTCGGTATGCTGATTTCAAAAAACGAAGATATCAAAGCGCTGTACCGAGCGTTTCTGCGGTACTGTCAGGCGTCACTCAATCCCGGAGGCAGAGTAATCGTGTATACCAGTGAGCACGAGCTATTTGAAAAATGTATTCCCGAATCTACGCTGACCGTCGAAAAAACATTCGAACTGACGTTTATGACCGCCGGGAACTCATATCTGCGACCGAAGATTTTCGTCTGCACGATTTGACGTGATCCGAGGACATCGCCTGTAGGCGATTGGGGTGACGGTGTGGTATTCTATGCCCATGAAGCGTTTTTGGTCCGCGCTAAAAATTGGGCTCCTCGGAGTTGGGATGGTTATCACCCTGGACGTGATGCTTGTCCTCGCGTTTAGCGTTGTCCGGCCACGAGTGACGAACGCCGACGCGGTGATTGTGCTCGGGGCGGCAGTGGGGACACCGGCTCTGAAGAATCGGACCCTGACCGGGTATGAGTATTATCGGACCGGAAAAACGGAAGTCGTCGTTTTGGCTGGCGGCCAAGGGGAGTACGAACGTTCTTCCGAGGCGGTAGCGATGCGGGATATCGTTGATGCGAAAGTTATGGAGACCCCATCGAGCGATCGGGCGCCTCTCGTTCTTCTTGATGATACATCGCGTACAACGTTTGAAAACATCCGCAATGCGCGGGCGCTAATTCCGGACGCTGATTCCGTTGTCGTTATCAGCGACACATTTCATTTGGCCCGAGCGGTCTTTGTCGCTCGGCGCGCAGGCTTTTCGAAGGTCTATTGGGACGCGCCGGCGCCAAGCTACTACCGGCCGATGGAGTTGGCGACGTATTATGTGCGCGAGTTTGTCGGTCTTTTGTCCTATATCCCGAAGTTCATTACGAACTAAGACGGACGAGGGTTCTACTTGAGTGGATTCCGGCCCTGGATAACGCGGATCAGGAAGAAAATAATCGCGACCACGAGGAGAATGTGAATGAAGTTGCCGAGGACATGGGTCAGAAAGCCGAGGAGCCAGAGTACGAGTAGAACGATACCGATAATAAATAACATATTTGGGGAGAAATTATTTACTGTTGAGCTTCTTCTTTTTTGACTTTTTCTGTCGAGCGGAGATGAGCTTTTCAGCGGCGTAGACAGCGCCAGCAATGACCACGGAGCCGACAAGCTTTCGTAGAGCGTGGTTTGACTTTTTAGTCGTTGGTTGTGAGGATTCTTCAGACATGGTTATCGCGTATCAACAGCGGCGCTGACGTCGCCCGGATCAGTCGGTTTGCCGAGTTGGAAGATCTTGATCAAGCCCCATGCCACCACGATGTAGACGATCGCGGCGATGACCGTTGACCATTCGATGAACGAGGTCGTTTCGACGCCGGTATTGGTTGAGGATTGGAAGATACCGGAGAACGGCCCGGCGAATGGCGTGCTCAGCCCGTACACGAACTTCGTGAACCCGGCCGTCGGACTGGCGCCGAGTAGCTTGAGGACGAATCGGAACGCGAGTACAATCTCAACAAATCCGAATATGTACCAAATGATTTGGTAGGCGTGAAAGAGGGTTTTTTTCTGGCCGTATTCGCGTGCGGCGCCGTGGCTCGCACCCGAAGTGCGTTCGATTTTTTCTGTACTGCCAGTCGGGCCGACCGTGGACGTGGCAATTGTTTGTGCCGTTTGAGTTGGACTGGAGGTCGTGTTCCTGCTGATTGTTTGGGCAGTGTTGCCGTCAGCCAGCTTAGTTGTTTCTTCTTCGCTGTGGGTTGTGTCGCGTTGGAGAGCCATAAATTTCCTATATATTGACCGGACGACGTCGGTTGGACGCCGCAAATTAGTAAAGAGAGCGTTTAGATCCTAGGTTGGGCTATACAAGGCCCGGAGTTTTTGTATGCCGCGGTGGGCTTGAACGGCGATGGTATTTTTCGATTGGCCGGTGACAAGGGACATTTCTTGTAACGTCAGATCTTGGACGTATCGCATGCGGATTATTTTTTGATATTTGACCGGCAACTTGGCAACAAGCGACAGCGCAGATTTACCATCGAGAACATTTAGCAAGCGGTCGGTTGGATCAACGCTTGGTTCAAAACCCTGTTCGAGTAGTGCGTCGAGCGACAAGACGCGCTTCCGACGATATTCGTCAACAATCAGATGATTGAGTACGTGATATAAAAATGCACGCATGACGTCGATTTTCCCGCCGCGCAGAAGATAGCGCCATGTCTTGATGAAGACATCCTGCACGAGGTCCTCGCTCATCGTTCGGTCGGGTACCTTGAAAAAGGCATGCCGGTTCAGGCCTTTTACAAATTCGCCGTGGGCGCTTGATAAAACTGACTGGAGGCGGATTTCTTCGCTTTTTTCTATCATATAATTGAAGACGTTGGCCGTCGGCCCTTATTACACGACGGTTACAAAAACCACGAGACATCTCGGCATGTGCCTGATTCATGGGCTCTCGCGTTGCTGGGCGGTCGAGAACGAATGACGCAACTATGACAGATTCCGCGGTCTTCGTAGTCTCTGACGCTAGGCGTACCACGTCTCGTCGTGCTTAGCAAGTTGTCACGGTTGGTGATAAGCCTCGTCAAGAGGACTATGCCTACCACACCAAACCCCACCCCACAAAGCGCCAAACCCGTCGGGGCGGCCTTTTTTGGGGAAATGTGGCAAGAGAGTTGGATCTATATTAAGACCGTGGTGGACGTATTACGTGAGCCAGTGGTGATTCTTGATAAGGATCTTCGGGTCATGGCGGCGAATGAGCCTTTTTATCGAACGTTTCAGGTGGCGCCAAAGGATACCGAAGGAAGTATCGTTTATGATTTAGGAAATGGGCAATGGAATATTCCGGCCCTGCGAAAGTTACTCGATGATATCCTGGCCAAGAACACCTTCTTTAAGGGCTTTGAAGTGGTGCATGAATTCCCAAATATTGGTCATAAAGTAATTCTCTTAAACGCGAGGCAAATCCATTTTACCGAAAAAGCACGAACGCATATCGCGCCGCCTATTATCTTACTGGCCATGGAAGATGTAACGGAAATGATGATGGTAGCGGAAACGCTCGCCGATCATGAAAACCGATTAGCCGAATTGGTTGGGAAGCTGACCGAGCGGACGCGAGTGCTTGAGCACTCAATGAGCGATCTCGCCAACGACCTGCGCAATCTTCGGAAACCCTCAAAATAGAGGAGCTGAGTGTAGTCCATGAAGATACATGTGGGCTTGCGAGGCTGGCCGTTTTGTGCTAGAATGGCTCGTCTTTATTCTTCTGTATGGCCAGCGAAAACGTCGTTCTCAGATTCTCGGATGTCAGCTTCGAATACGAAGAGCGTAAGCTCCTGCTTGAGGAAGCGAATTTTTCCGTCCGCACGGGGAGTCGAATCACGTTGATGGGGCAAAATGGCGCCGGTAAAAGCACTATTTTCAAAATGGTGACCGGTGAACTCGAACCGACCTCGGGTGCGATCCATCGTTACCCATCGGACGCGACCGTCGCCATCGCCCGCCAAGTGATGCCGAAGGAGGCGCTCGATTTGACGATCCGAGAGTATTTTGCGACGGCCTTCGAGGATATCAAATACTCGCTCGACAAGCTTATCGGGGACGTTTTTGATATTGTGCATCTCTCGTTGCCATTGGACCGCACGGTTCGTCATCTGTCTGGCGGTCAACAGGCTCGGCTCCTGCTCGCCCATGCCTTGATTCAAAACCCTGATATTCTCTTACTTGATGAGCCGACAAATAATCTTGATCAGTACGGCATTGATCATTTAACGGGCTTTCTCATGACCTACGAGAAAACCGTCTTGGTTATTTCTCACGATGCGGAGTTTTTAAATGCCTTTTCGGACGGCGTATTGTACCTCGATGTGCACACGCAAAAAGTTGAACAGTACAACGGCAACTACCATGACGTGGTAGAAGAAATTAAAGCCCGGATCGAACGTGAGAATCTCCAGAACGCCCGCATGCAACGTCAAATTCGTGATAAACGGGCGCAGGCGGAAGTCTTCGCTCATAAGGGCGGGAAACTCCGTGGCGTGGCGAAACGGATGCGGACGGCCGCCGAAGAAGCCGAAGAGGGACTGGTCGATGTTCGGCGTGAAGATAAGACCATCCGGAGCTTTCGCATTCCGGCGCAGGAGTTTGATCCGCACTTCAATGGGAAAGTAGCGCAAATTTCCGAAGTGACCATCGTGAAAAATCATGTGGCGACGCAAAAGGCGGTTAACGTCGTTGTGCGGAAACAGACGCATCTGCTTGTGGCCGGTCCGAATGGGATTGGAAAGAGCACGCTTTTGCACGCCCTGGTCAAGAATGAATCATCACACATTCATATCCCGCCCGAAGTCATTGTTGGGTATTACCAACAAGACTTTGGTAACCTCGACGGTGAACAGACAGCCTACGAAGTGTTACGAACGGCGATGGTCGAAAATGACGACCACGCCTTGCGCTCGACGGCGGCGAGCTTCCTCCTCGACGGGGCCCTGTTATCGAAACAGGTTTCGGCTTTGTCCGAGGGCCAAAAAGGCCTGCTCTCGTTTTGTCGGCTGGTCTTACTGCGGCCCGGCTTACTGATTCTGGATGAGCCGACCAATCATATTAACTTTCGTCATTTACCGGTGCTCGCGGAGGCGCTCAATGCGTACCCCGGAGCGATGATAATGGTTTCCCACATTCCGGAGTTTGTGGCACAAATTCGGATTGATGAAGTGCTGGACTTAGCGAAATAATACTATGTCCACTCTGCGTCTGAATAAATTCATTGCCAATTCTGGTGTCGCGTCGCGTCGGCGAGCGGACACCTTGATTGCGAGCGGGTATGTCCTCGTGAACGGCAAACCTGTCACCACCCTTGGATCGATGATCGACCCGAGCACTGATGTCGTTATGGTCGACGGAAAGACAGTCCAGGCGGTCACGACGCTCCGGTATATTGCGGTGCATAAGCCGGTGGGCTACATTTCGACGCGGGCCACGCACGCCAAAGAAAAAACCGTCTATGATTTGGTGCCGGCATCACGCGACTTAGTGATTGCTGGACGCCTGGATAAAGATTCTGATGGGTTAGTGTTGCTGACCAATGACGGGGAGCTCGTCAATCTGCTGACGCATCCGCGATATGGGCATCAAAAAGAATATGAAATCGTCACGACGCGTCCGTTTTCGGTTGAAGATATACGTCAGTTGATGTCAGGCGTGATGCTCGATGAAGGCAAGGCACGATTTGATACCTTGATTTCCGTTGCGGCGAATCAGTACCGGGTCACTATGCACCAAGGCTGGAAACGACAGATTCGACGGATGACGGCGGCGGTTCACGCCCACATCGAGCGACTGACCCGGGTGCGGATTAACTCCTTGGGGCTGGGGAATCTGCCACCCGGTGGATGGCGGGAAGTACAGAAGTCGGATATTGTGTAGGTATGTATGACGTCATTGTTATTGGCGGTGGTCCGGCGGGGATGATGGCGGCCGGGCGAGCGGCAGAGCGAGGACGTCGTGTTTTGCTACTCGAAAAAAATCACCACCTGGGCATGAAACTGTCGATCACCGGTGGGGGACGATGTAATATTTGCAATGCCGAGGAAGATGTTCATCGACTCTTGTCGCACTACGGTGAGGAATCGAAGTTTCTTTACTCGTCGTTTTCTCAGTTCGGTATGACAGATACAATGCGTTTTTTCACCTCGCGTGGGATGCCAATAAAAGTTGAAGCACATCAGCGTGCATTTCCGGAGACGGAAAATGCCGAGGACGTGGTTAAGCTCCTTGAGCAATATCTCGCTGACGGCGGCGTGACGGTGCGGACGGGCACGGCGGTCAATGGCTGGGCGCATGATCAACAGAAAATAACCGGCGTCCGGATTGGTGACGAGGTGTTGACGGCTGAGGCGTATATTCTGGCGACTGGCGGTACGTCGCATCCGGAGACTGGATCAACGGGCGATGGTTTTCGCTGGTTGTCAGAACTAGGTCATACCGTCACACCACCATCACCAACGGTGGTCCCGCTGGCGGTGGCAGATGCGTGGGTAAAATCGCTGGCCGGGGTGACGATGGCCGACGTCAAAATTACGTTTTACGTTGATCAAAAAAAGCGCCTCGCCAAGTCCGGACGAATTCTCTGTACCCATTTCGGCCTGTCCGGGCCCCTGATCTTGAATAGTGCGGCCCAGGTTTCGGACTTTCTCCATGATGGGACCGTGACGGCGACGATCGATACCTATCCATCCATGGATCTCGGTACGCTTGATGCACATATTGTCCGCACGTTCGAGGACAATAAGAATCGCGATCTAAAAAACGTGATGAAAGTTCTGGCGCCGACTGGAACTGCGGCGGCGGTGCTGACGCTCTGTCCCGACATACCGGCGGCGACCAAAGTGCACAGCATCACCAAAGATCAGCGCAAAGCATTGGGGCGACTCCTCAAAGAATTACCCATGACTATTCTGGGCTTGATGGGCGAAGATCGGGCGGTGGTGACGGATGGCGGCATCGTCACGCGTGAGGTGGATGGAAAAACCATGCAGTCGAGACTGTTTTCAAATCTGTATGTGACCGGCGACGTCATACACATTCGGCGTCCCTCCGGCGGATACTCCCTCCAGCTCTGCTGGACAACGGGCTGGGTGGCGGGGAGTCATGTCTCGACGGCGTCCGACGACGGCCGGCATCCTCGACAATAAACAGCGTATAGCCTAGACTGCACCCATGCGATGGTTTACCCCGTGGGGATGGATGTACCGTCCGGTCTCGGTGGCCGGGGTGGTCGTGACGGTCTTGGCGGCGTTGTTTTGCCTGAATGTCTTTTTGGCCATTGATCGGTCATCACACTCGAATAGCGATACGCTCTACGGGATTTTTCCGTTTTGGGTGGGCACGATCGGTATCTGGCTCTGGGTGGCGTCAAAAACGAGTCGGACGGACCGATAGGGCGTCAATTTGACGACGGCGGTGAATGTGATATATTCGATATATCGAATATATGAAATCCAACCGCACCCAGACAGCCGCCGCGATGTTTCAAGCCCTCGGGAACCCGAAACGGGTCGAGTTCGTGCGATTATTGGCGAAACGCCCGTTGACCGCGACTGAGCTGCAGTCGATGGTTGAGCTCCCACAGGCAAATGTTAGTCAGCATCTACGGATTCTCAAGGAGGCGCGGGTGATTGTGGCCGTTCGGGTTGGCACGTCGATACAGTATCATCTCTCACACCCGAATATTGCCCACCTGGTGCGTTTGGTTGCGGAAACGATGCTGCCGCACCGACCCCATCGTGGAGAACGGCATCGGGCGGATGTTCAAGATATTGTTTGTGGAATGTGGGTCGAGCCGACGAGCGCCGCGGCCCAGG
This sequence comes from uncultured Gammaproteobacteria bacterium, assembly GCA_964397195.1. GTDB lineage: Bacteria > Patescibacteriota > Patescibacteriia > SBBC01 > CAIJZX01 > CAYNGY01. The sequence continues at coordinate 9,690 of CAYNGY010000003.1, forward strand.
TCATCTACAAAGGCGGAACATATTATTTTTGTGCGTCGGGTTGCCATCGACAATTCATCAAAGCACCTCGACGGTATGTCTGAGCGGACAGCTGAATTTCGGATTGTCGATTTGCGGTGTGCGTCGTGTGCGGCTCTTAACGAACGCAGTCTCAAGAAGATAGCGGGCGTGACTGCGGCGACGGTGAACTACGCGACCGGGCAGGTGGCGGTGACGTTTGATGATCGCCAGGCCGCGCCAGACCACTTTCATCGCACTGTTCAGAAAAACGGCTATCATATCCGTTCCGCCTCGTCGGGGGATGCGCATCTAGGGCATGATCATGGTGTCGAGCCGATGACGATCGTTAAAAAAAGGGCTTTGATGGCGTTGTGTTTGGCCTTGCCGGTGCTGGTCTTGGCCATGGTGCCGGGTGTAACCGTTGGATGGCAGGCTATTGGCAACTGGGTGCAGGGAACGGTAGCTTCGATCGTCATTTTGATAATCGGTCGCGGATTCCACCGGGGCATGGTTCGAGAGATTCAGAATCTCGCGCCGGGCATGGATACACTCGTGTCCTTTGGGACGCTCGTGGCGCTGGGGTGGAGTTGGTGGGCGCTGTTTTCGGGCGCGGCGATGTATTTTGAAACCGGGGCGATTATTACCGCTTTCATTTTGCTGGGACGGTGGCTCGAAGCGAAAAGCCGCGGCCAGGCTGGCGCGGCCATCGAAAAACTCATGCAACTGGGCGCAAAGGTTGCGCATCATCTGGATCATGGTGCTGGACATGATATTCCGGTTGAACAAGTCGTCGTGGGGATGAGGCTCCTCGTTAAGCCCGGCGAGAAGATTCCGGTCGACGGACGTATTTACCACGGCGAAGCGGGGATTGATGAGTCGATGTTAACCGGAGAAAGTTTACCGGTGACCAAGCGGGTCGGAGACTCGGTTTTTGCGGCTACGGCTGTGACCAATAGCGCGATTCAAATCGAAGCGACGAGTGTGGGGGCGGATACGATGCTGGCCCAGATTGTGAAAATGGTTGCGGAGGCGCAATTGCACAAAGCCCCGATTCAGAAACTCGCTGACCGAGTATCCGGTTTTTTTGTCCCGATCGTGCTCGGTATAAGTGCAGTCAGTTTGGTGGGGTGGGTCGTGAGCGGTCATGATCTAGCGAGTAGTGTCGGTGCAGCGGTGGCAGTCTTAGTGATTGCCTGTCCGTGCGCGTTGGGGCTGGCGACACCAACGGCGATGATGGTGGGAACCGGGCTGGGGGCGAAACGAGGGATTTTGATTAAGAACGGCGAATCGCTTGAGCGCGCAAAAGATATAGATGTCGTAGTCTTTGATAAAACGGGGACGCTGACAGTTGGTCGGCCGCGGGTGACCGATATCGTGCCGGCGGATGGAGTGTCGTTGACGGAGCTTCTCCGTCTCGCAGCCAGTTTGGAAGCACTCTCAATGCATCCATTAGCCATGGCGATTCTGCAGGCGGCGGCTGATCACCAGATTGCGCCGGAGGCGGTTGATGGCTTCTCCTCAATCTCGGGTCAAGGCGTCCGCGGACGTATTGCGGGGAAGCTGGTGGTACTAGGGAGCCCGGCCTTTATCGCCCAGCAGGGCGTTCAATTATCCGCCGTTCAGGGCGATCTTGATCGCCTCCATGCTCAGGCAAAAACGACGGTGGTGGTGGCGCGTGAGTCGTTGGTCATGGGTATATGTGCCATCGCCGATACGATTAAACCAGATGCGCGCCAGGCCGTGACGCAGTTGATGCGATCGGGTGTCGAGGTGGTGATGTTGACCGGAGACAATCAAGCCACGGCGACCGCGATTGCTCAGGCGGTCGGAATCTCAACGGTTATCGCCCAAGTGTTGCCGGAGGCGAAGGCGGCGGAGATTATGAAATTTCAGCAAGCTGGGAAGCGCGTGGTCTTCGTCGGGGACGGAATAAATGATGCGCCGGCGCTGACGCAAGCGGATTTGGGGATTGCCATGGGAACTGGGACGGATGTGGCAATCGAAGCCGGCAATATCGTCCTCGTGCAAGGGAGCCCGCTCAAGGTTGTGGAAGCGTTGGGGTTAGCGCGCCGAACATTTCAGATTATTCGTCAAAATCTTTTTTGGGCGTTTGTCTACAATATGGTGGCGGTGCCGGTCGCGGCGTTCGGTCTACTGAATCCGGCCATCGCCGCGGCGGCCATGGCCTTATCGAGCATCAGTGTCGTGGCCAACAGTCTGCGGATTGCTCGTGCTCGCCGATTGACAACCGTTCCGATCGTACCCTAAGATTACGTTTACTCATTCCTGATTTTTATGCCAACCATCGTCTTTGCGGTTATTGCTAGTACTCTCTCGAGCCTGTTAGGGTTGCTCGGCGGATTTGGTTTATTAGCCGGATCGTCGTGGGTACAGAAATACTCAAAATACTTCGTGAGCTTTGCGGCTGGTGCGATGCTCTCGGCCGCCTTTTTCGATCTCCTGACGGACGCGATTGACCGATCCCCAGCTTCAATCGGTACCATTTTTGCCTGGACCCTGGCCGGGTTTATGGTGTTCTTCTTAATTGAAAAGTTTTTGCTCTGGCACCACCATACCCACACGCACGCCGATGGCGAAGACACACCGCAACTCGCCAAACTTATTATTATTGGTGATGCGGTGCACAACGCGATTGACGGGATGGTCATCGCCGCTGCATTTGTCACGAGCCCAGCATTGGGGATTGCGACGGCAACGGCTGTGTTCTTTCACGAAATCCCGCAAGAACTCGGTGACTTCTCGATCATGATTCACTCGGGCATGAAACGATCGCGCGTGGCGCTGTGGAATATTTTAGGAGCGTTGGTCAGTCCGGTGGCGACGGTGATTGCCTTTACCTATGTCAATCACAGTCAAACATTGATTACACCGTTGTTGGGCTTGGCGGCCGGGTCGTTCCTATACATCGCCTCGGCGGACTTGGTGCCGCAGATTCATCGGGAACGAAAACTGAGCTCGACTATCGGTCAGCTGACGCTCTTAGTTTTGGGGATGCTCGCCATTGTGGCGGTGGGCGCGATGTTTGCGGAATAATGCCGTCGATTCGCATCGATCATCAGCCGGCCGGCTATCGCTATTCGTTTCCGCCGTCGGCCGTGGCGCTCACGCCGACGCGTCCACGCGATCGAGCGAAGTTGTTGGTGCTCCGACGCGACGGGAACATCGCGGGTGAAACGACGTTTCAACATTTGGACAAGGTTTTGCCGCCTCGAGCGGTCATTGTCTTTAATCAGACGAAAGTTATTCCGGCCCGGTTTCGGGTGCTGAAGCCAACCGGCGGTCGGGTGGAACTCCTGTGTCTGACGTTTGGCGCAAAAACCTTTACGGCGTTAGCCGATCGACGACTGGATGTCGGTACCGTGCTTACGCTGGCACCAAAACGGGTCATAACGGTGATAGCGCGAACGGGCCGGGTGTATACACTACGACCCTCGATGACCATGGCGACCGTACGGCGTCTCGTTCAGAAAAATGGGACGACGCCGCTGCCGCCATATCTGCGGCATTCGCCGCTGACGGAATCTGAGCGACGACGCTGGTACCAGGCGGTCTTTGCCACAGATGAAGGTTCAGTCGCCGCTCCGACGGCGTCGCTCCACTTTACGCCCCGGCTGATACGCCGGCTGACGAAGCGCGGCGTCGACGTAGAATATCTCACGTTGCACGTCGGCTTGGGGACGTTCGCGCCACTGACGGTCGAGCACCTTCACCACGGGCGGTTGCATCACGAGCCCTACATGATTTCCACCCGGACGGCGGCCCGACTGAATCGTCTGAAAAAATCTGGACGTCCGATTATTGCGGTCGGGACGACTGTGGCGCGAGCGCTCGAATCAGCGACGGCGTCGGGTGTGGTGCGTCCAGGGTCATCGTCGACCGATCTGTTTATTCGACCTGGGTACCGCTGGAAATTTGTCGACGGGTTGATTACGAATTTTCATGTACCGGAGTCGAGCCTGCTCATGCTTGTGGCCGCATTGGTTGGACGGAAGAATATTTTGGCTGCATATGAACGGGCGATTGGGCACGGCTTCAAACTCTTCTCGTTTGGCGATGGAATGTTCATCAGTTGAGGTCGGACGCAGAAAAGCGTAGAATGCCCGTATGGTCGCAAAACAAACACATCCACATCCAGAACTTCCTGAGCTGGCCCGATTGTTACGGTCATGGTTGATTCGGATGACAACGACAGCGGGCTCAGATCATCTCTCGTCATCACTCTCTGCGGTTGAGGTGATGGTTGGTTTGCTGTTTGGTGGGGCATTCCGGGCGGATGTGAAACGGCCAGGGTATGCGAATAATGATCGACTGCTTTTTTCGAAGGGCCATGCCGCGCCGCTCCTGTATTCACTCTACGCCCTAGCCGGAATGGTTCGCCCACGCGATCTCCTGGGATTACGGACGATGGCTTCGAAACTTGAGGGTCATCCCACGATTCGCTTCCCGTACACCGAGGTGCCGACCGGTAGTCTCGGTCAGGGGCTCTCTGTGGCTCTAGGTGAGGCGATAGCCGCCGGGATGGGTAAACTGACGTATCGCACCTACTGCCTGCTGGGAGACTCGGAAATGGCCGAGGGGAGCGTTTGGGAGGCCATCCAGCTGGCTGGGTATCGCCACCAGGCGGGCCTTGTCGCGATCGTTGATGTGAATGGTTTGGGACAGGCCGGGCCGACCATGGCCGGTCATAATCCGCTGGTGCTGGCCCGTCGAGCCCAAGCCTTCGGATGGCGGACGATCGTCATTGATGGTCACAACTTCCGAGACATTCTTCACGCGCTGGCCCATGCCGAAACCATTACAGACCATCCGGTCATGATTCTTGCCAAGACGCAGAAGGGTCGTGGCGTGGCGGTGATGGAGGGAAAAGACGGGTGGCATGGTCGGGTTCTGACAAAACCTCAAGCGCATGACGCCTTGCAGCATCTTGGGCGCGTTGATGAAAAGCTCCGCGGTCGGATGTCGGTTCCAGATCGTCGTCAACCAAAACGGGGAGCAAAAAGATCACTCCCGGTGTTTTCCTACAAACTCGGCGATGTCATTTCGCCGCGTGAGGCGGCTGGTCATGCGCTCGTTCGGATCGGAACGGCTCGGCCCGAAGTAGTCGTCTTTGATGGCGAGGTGATGAATTCGACGGACACCGACCGTTTTGCAAAAAAATGGCCACGTCGATTTATCCAAGGGTATATTGCCGAGCAAAACATCGTCGGAATGGCCCTCGGTGTTGGGAAACGCGGGTATGTCCCAGTGGCGGCGACGTTCGGTGCGTTTTGGACGCGGGCGTTTGATCAGCTTCGGATGGCAAGTTACGCGAGCGTCCCAATGGTCATCATCGGCACACATGCCGGTGTCCATATCGGTCAGGACGGGATGTCGCAGATGGCACTACAAGATATTGCTATGTTCCGGACCCTTGAACACTCGACCATTTTCTATCCGGCCGACGCGGTCGCGGCGGAAAAATGTTTGGAGGTCGCTGTCCGCCATGACGCAGTGACATATCTGCGTCTGACGCGGGCGAAATTTCCAGTCATATATCCATCACCAACGCGATTCACGGTCGGTGGTAGTCATGTTCTGCGACAGAGCGATCATGATACGGCGACGGTCGTGGCGGCGGGCGTGACACTGTACGAGGCATTGAAAGCGGCGGATATTCTGGCCAAGAAAAAGATCTCCGTTCGCGTCATCGATCTGTATAGTCTCAAGCCCATTGACGCGGCGACACTCAAACGCGCCGTCCGCGAGACGAAGCGGATTATCGTCGTCGAAGATCATTACCCAGAAGGAGGTATGGCCGAAGCGGTACGCACGGCGCTGGGAACAGATGCGGGATGCGTGGTGTCCTTAGCGGTGCGCAAAACGCCGCGGAGCGGGACGCCGGAAGAACTGCTGGCGTATGAAGGGATTGATGCGGCGGGGATTGTGCGGGAAGTGATGAGAAAAATATGACGTTTCTCTTGATTGATATCGGGGCAACAAAGATGCGGTTCGGTTGGTCAAATGGCCATCGCATTGTGCGTCGTGCCGTGGTGGCCACGCCGACGAGGTGGTTAGATGCGTACCAGGAGATTCGACAGCGTGTAAACGGTGTACGGCCTGGGCGAGTTATTATTGGTGTCCCAGGCATGGTCGATGCGAAAAATTGTATTTTGAGTGTATCGAATCTGCCCGAATGGCCAGCGACAATCGTCACTCGTGACCTCAAGAAACTTTTTGGGAAAAATCTTCACATCGAGAATGACGCGGTCTTGAATGCTCTCGGTGAGGCGACCGACGGCGCTGGTGTTGGGCACGACATTGTCGGCTTTTTAACAATGAGTACGGGCGTGAATGGCATGAGGATTATTAATGGTCAACCTGACCGTCATGCATTTCCAATCGAATTAGGTTATTTGTTGGTGCACGACGGAAAAAGTATGACTACACTCGGTCGGGCCGTCTCCGGCCAGGCGCTTCAGGATCGATACGGTCGGCCCGCGGCTCAGCTCCGTACACCGCGTATTTGGCGCGACGTCGAACGAATACTGGCCCAGGCGATAGTGAATTTGTCGTTGACGTGGGCCCCTGATGTCTTTATCGTTGGTGGTTCGATTACGAAGTCACTCTCGGTCGTGGCGATACAACGTGAGGTGAAGCGACTCTGGCATCATCATGTCCCAGTTCCCAAAATTCGGTTCGGGCGACTTGGTGATCTGAGTGGGATCTACGGCGCACTTACCCTGGCCAAACAAAAACCCCAACCTTAGCGGAAAAACGGGATAATTCAGTAAAAATTCAGTTTATGTTGTTATGATAGATGGTTGGCCCGGATGCCTTGATTCCCGGCGCGGTTCATGATACGGTAATGCGGCTTTACGGTCGGATGGGCGTTCGAGCCCCGTCTGAATCAAGTAGAATTCGCCCTCACTTGGGCGGGGTGTGGCGCAGTTGGTAGCGCGCATCGTTCGGGACGATGAGGCCGCAGGTTCGAGTCCTGTCACCCCGACCAAGTGAGGATGATTCTGTTTGGCACCGTTGGGTTGAGCCCACAAGAAACACCACTGGCGTGGTCATGGCTGTTTTGGGCCGTTCTTGATTTTTATCGCCCAATATGGCAGTATTATCCCTAGCGCGGCCACCGCGTTTTTATGACCAAGAATCACGGCGTTCGACACCTCGGGATTATTATGGACGGTAACCGTCGCTGGGCGAAGCGACGTGGCTTGCCGCCGTTTGAGGGTCATCGCCATGGCCACACCATGTTCAAAAAAGTCGGGGATTGGTGTCTTGATCGTGGAATCGAGATCATGACGGTCTATGCGTTTTCCTCCGAAAACTGGAACCGATCGAAACGCGAGGTCGGTTTTTTGATGAACCTCCTGACGTACGCGCTGACCCATGACCTTGATGAGTTGCATCGCAAAAATATTCGCCTGCGCGTGATCGGACGAATTCATGAACTGCCAAAGAAGATTCAGGGTCATATTCGGGTGGCGATGGAGAAGACGAAGAACAACACCCGCGGGACCTTACAGATTGCAGTTAATTACGGTGGACGGGCGGAAATTGTCGATGCGATGAAAACAATTTATCGAACGGCGAAATCAGCTTCGGCGATTACGGAAAAAACCGTGAACGATGCTCTGTATACCGCCGGACAGCCCGATCCCGATATCATCCTCCGTACCTCGGGCGAGCAACGATTGTCCGGTTTCTTGCCGTGGCAGAGCGTTTACAGCGAACTGATTTTCGTCAAAAAGAACTGGCCAGATTTCTCTGAGCCCGATCTTGATGCTGTGCTTGATGAATACGTCGCTCGACAGCGGCGGTTCGGGGCCTAACGACCATGGCCACCCGACGATCAGTCTCACCCGATCCGACGACGGATCTTTTTTCGCATAGCGCGGATGCTGATGAATCGTTAGCCGGACCGTTGGCGGACCGCTTACGTCCGTCGTCGCTCGAGGCGTTTGTCGGCCAGGAAACCGTCATTGGCCCAACATCCATTTTGCGCCAAGCGATTACGAATGACGAATTGTTTTCGATGATTCTCTGGGGGCCGCCGGGTTCGGGAAAAACAACGCTCGCTCGGATCATCGCCGCACAGACCAAGGCGAGTTTTGTTGGCCTGTCCGGAGTATTCAGCGCGAAAGATGATTTGGTCCAGGCCGTGCAAGCGGCGCGTGACCGCCGGGCACTCCACCATCAACGAACAATTTTATTTGTCGATGAGATTCACCGCTGGAATAAAGCGCAACAGGATGCCTTGTTGCCGTATGTTGAATCGGGGATTGTGACCTTGATCGGGGCGACGACCGAGAATCCGAGTTTCGAAGTGATAGCGCCGTTGCTGTCACGGTGTAAAGTTTTTGTCTTGGAACGACTCCGCGAGGAGCACCTGTCGTCCATTCTCGACCACGCCGTGACCGATGCGCGTGGCTATGCCAACTGGGGTGTCACCATCGATCCGAAAGCCCGCGAATTATTGACAGCGGCTTCAAATGGCGATGCGCGGACACTCTTGAATACCCTAGAACTGGCGGTGAAAGCGACGCCGGCGGAGAACAACGCGCGGCGCATCACCCTTGAGACCGTCGCGGCGGCGTTTCAGCGGCCGAACCTCATGTACGATAAGAAGGGGGACGAGCATTACAATATTATCTCGGCGTTTATCAAGTCGATGCGCGGCTCGCAACCCGACGCCGCGTTGTATTGGTTGGCGCGAATGCTCGAGGCGGGGGAGGATCCGCTCTTTATTGCTCGGCGGATGGTCATTTTTGCCTCGGAAGATGTGTCGTTGGCCGACGATCGGGCCTTGCCGCTGGCTGTCGCCGCTATGCAGGCTTGTGATATGATTGGGATGCCGGAATGTAGTATCACCTTGTCGCATGTGGTTACCTATCTGGCGACCTGTCCGAAGTCGAATGCTACCTATGTGGCCTACGGGAAAGCGGTCGCGGACGTCCAAGCAACGTTGAATGAGCCAGTGCCACTCAATCTGCGAAATGCGCCGACCAAGTTGATGAAGGAGCTCGGGTACCATCGTGACTATAAATATTCGCATAATTACGAAGGTGTCGAAGCCGATCAGCAGTATCGACCGAAGAAAGTCGATGGGAATCAGTATTATGTACCAAAGAAAAGCGGAACCGCATGACCATCATGTCGGCAAATAATTCCTCACGCTAACGGGATGATCCACTTCAAACCATTTAAATTCGGCCGCGCGGAGATGGCAATTTTAGGCCTCTTCGTCTTGATGCTGTTGATCAGTATTGGTATCTCAACCGTACCGTACATTGCCTCCCTCCATGCGCGTTTAACAGAGACGTGGACCCATGCGGCCTCGCAGTATGGATATGCCGGGGCGTTTGGAGCGGCGTTAATCGGGAGTACGAGTGCGACGGTTTTTTTCCCGTACACCATCATCGTTATTTTTTTGGCGACGCAAGGACTGAGCCCATTTTGGCTCGGACTGTTGATGGGGCTGGGAGCCGGGATTGGCCAGATGTTCGGATATATCGTTGGACGGTGGGGGTCGGGATGGTTCCATCGCCGTAAACCGGAAACGTACGATGCGATGGAGCGCATTCTTCGGGAACGACCCGGGCTCATTTTTCTCTTTATCATTATCTTCGGATCGACGCCACTACCAGACGACCTCATTCTCATTCCGCTCGGGATGTTACGGTATCCATGGTGGAAGGCGTGGTTACCGTCAACCATAGGTAAGTGTGTGGCCGGATGGATTGTGACCTACTCGAGTCGTTTCGTGTACCAGTCGCTAGAATCAAATGCCGCCGCGAGCGCGACCGGCCTGCTGAGCCAGTTTGCAACTATCGCCAGCTTAGCCGTCGTGGCCTACATCATGCTCCGACTTGACTGGGTAAAAATCATGCATCGCTTACTTGATCGAACCGCGAATGGAGGGACAAGCGTATGACAAAAGACCGTTGGCTTGATGTCAAAGCATCAATCGTGGAAAAATTTGAAGTGACACGAAATGAGCGGGAGGCGCTCATCGATCGTCCGGGCACCGCTGATATTCTAGAATTTACGACACCGGCGGGAAAATTCCGTTTAGAATTTGTCGAGGCCGCCCGGGCGACCGGGATTGCGACGAGTGGTGGGAAGCGAGTTGGTACGGCTGGTCACGTAACGCATACGTATAGCCATGACGAGCAGATTACCCGGCTCGATGCGTATCGTTGGGATGGAACAACCTGGCAAGCGATGGACGCGGAGGCGTTCCTGTAATGCCGGAATTGCCGGAAGTCGAGACCATCGTCCGCGAACTGCGCCCGGTCATGGTCGATCGGATCGTGCGGGAGGTTGAAATTCGGCTACCGAAAATGGTAAACGTCTCAGCCCGGGTGTTTCGCCGCGCGGTTGTTGGCGCGCGAATAACGGCGGTCCAGCGGCGGGCCAAGCTGGCGATGATCTCCCTTAGTAGCGGTCAGACGATTATCATCCATCTGAAGATGTCGGGTCAATTGATCTGGCAACCGATGCATGGGCGGATGCGAGTTGGTGGTCATCCGATACCGGGCGGAACGATCGATCTGCCAAACCGCTATAGCCATGTGATTTTTCGCTGTGTCGGCGGGTCGCTCTACTTTAACGATCAACGACAATTTGGGTATTTGAAACTCGTACCGACCGACCAGCTCGAGCGGTGGCTTGAAGAGCAGGGGTATGGCCCCGAACCATTAGAATCGGCTTTCACCGTTGAGGTCTTTTCCGGCATTCTCCAGCGTCATGCAAAAAAGCGAATCAAGCCGACGTTGATGGATCAGACGGTGATTGCCGGCGTCGGAAATATCTACGCGGATGAAGCGTGTTACATTTCTCGGGTTCATCCGTCCCGACGGATTTCCTCCCTAAACGTAACGGAGGTGAGGGCGCTCTGGCGCGGCGTACGCGGGGTGATGGAGTTGTCTTTGCGGAAGCGAGGGACTACGGCGGATAATTACCGCACGGCGAATGGCGATAAAGGCGGGATGATGCCGTTCTTGAAAGTCTATGGACGAGATGGGATGCCCTGTCGACGATGTGGTACCACGATTAAAAAGATCGTACTCGCGGGGCGAGGGACGCATTTCTGTCCGACGTGTCAGCGTTAGAACCCGACGAACAGCCCAAACAGTCCGAAGGCGATAATGATGCCGATGGTCCCGCCAACGAGGGCTTGGAGGGGTGTATGCCCAAGACGTTCGGCTAGGGCGTGCGGGTATTTTGCTTCGATATCGTCCGGGAGGTCTTTGATCAGCATATTCAGGACGCGGCCGTGTTGGCTTAAGAACTGACGGAGACCGATAGCGTCGCGCACGATTAACACCCCGAAAACCATCGAGACCGCAAAAGCGGCGGAACTGACGCCTTCGGACAGGCCGACCACCGTGGTCACCGAAACGACGAAGGCGGTGTGGGCCGACGGCATGCCACCGTAGGCGAGGAGATTTTTAAGGTCAAATTCCCCTCGGAGCGCGGCTATGATAAACTTGATGAACTGCGTGACCGCGACCGCAATGAGCGGTATGATGACTAAATACGGGTAAGACATCTATGGTTTTCTCCAATCATATTATCGAAGCTGGATTTTTCGGAGCCGTTCAAGGGCTGACCGAGTTTTTACCGATTTCCAGCTCGGGCCATTTATTCTTGCTCCATTCTATCATTAATATTCATACCGTCAACGAACAGACCTTTGACGTTGCCTTACATGTTGGGACATTTATCGCGCTCCTCTGGTATTTCTGGGGTGATGTTTGGCTCTATATTCGAGCGGTGATGGCCTGGGTGCGGACGCGACCGGCGGTGGCGACTGTTGACCAGCGGATGGCCGCATATCTCGTTATCTCGGCAGTGCCGGGAGCGATCCTCGGGGCGTTGTTTGAGTCGTGGTTTGAGACGGCGGTCAGGTCACCGCTGGTGGTTGCAGCGACACTGATGAGCGCTGGGGTGGCGCTGTGGGCGGCTGATCGTTGGGTGGGCCAGCGGCGCAGTATGGCCGACTTATCATTCTGGCAGGCGGTGGTAATTGGTCTCGGGCAGGCCCTGGCGCTGATCCCCGGCGTCTCCCGATCCGGGGCGACAATTACCGTCGGTCGTCTCCTTGGCTTAACGCGTGAAGCGGCGGCCCGATTCTCTTTCCTGATGGCCATTCCAATTGTCGCCGGAGCGGCGCTGAAGAAGAGCGGGGAGCTGGTAAGCGCGCAGATGACGACCGCGCAGACCGTGGATATGGTTGTTGGTGTCGTGGTGGCAGCCGGAGTTGGGTATTTGGCGATCCGCGGGCTCTTACGATTCGTTTCCCGCCAATCGTATGCTATTTTTGCCATCTACCGCTTGGCGCTCGGCCTTGTTATTCTGTTGACCGTTTGGCTAAAATAGCAACGCCCCACCGTGGGGCGGGGCGTGCGTGTGCTGGAGCCGATCTTATGATTGGCTCTTTGGCGCTTGTTGGAAGGCGAAGACGGTGAGTCCGCCGGTGCCAAGAATGGCGATCCATGGCCACCAGACATTCTCTGCACAACCGTAATTGCGTTCGATGACCGAGAGTACAACGGCGAGACCGATTGCAGTAATAGCCGGCCAGCCTTTGGAAATCGGAACGAAGGCAAAGAGAATGGCGATACCGCCGAGGAGAGCGAGGAGAATAATGCCCCAGACCCAGTTTTGGCGATTCGTACAGATTTCTTTGGCCTCGTCATCGGTCGTCGTATTCGGTTGAGCGGTGTTGAGATTGACCGTTGCGGGTGCGTTCGTGTTTTCGTTGACGGCGGTGTTGGTGTTCGAGGTTGTGTTGGTATTCGCGGTGGTTGTGACGCGAGCCGCGACAACTTTTAGTTGGGCCGTGGTACTGATATTACCGACGGTGGCGACAACACTTCCCGTGCCGATGGCTGACGGCGTGAAGACGCCTTTGGTGGACATGCTGCCAATGTCTCCGATCAGCGTCCAGGCGACCTCGAACTTTGAAAGTCGATTGTTATCGGCATCAAACCCCTCGGTCGTGAAAGTTTGGGTTTTATTGAGCGCTACAACTTCCGGCGCGCTATCCGGGATGATGGAGAGCTCGGCGAGCGCTCCGGCGGTGATGGTAACCGGGACGGTCACTGTCCCGCCTTGGTAGGCGACCGTGATCATCCACGATCCGGCTTTCCCGGGCAGATAGGTGTTGCCAGTAAAGGCCCCACGTGGATCGGTCGTGGTAAACGTGACATTTCCAGTCACATCTTGCGACTCGCCGGCTGCGTCGGATGCGACGGCATTCAGCGCTACGGTTTGGTCGGCGGTTAATTGTAGCGTTGACGGGGTGACCGTAAGTTTAGTCACTGGCCCAAGTGCGTGCGCGGCTTGCCACGGAAGAAATAGTGCGGCAACCGTCAGGACGATAGTACGGAATGACATGCGAAGAAGTTTAAGGGATAAGTTGTCCATAGAGGACGAGTCGATACTTTGTAGAAAAAAGTGGTGTACAGGTGAAGATGGTTAAGCGTGGTCCATCGGTTGGAGCGAGAATCTCGGTCTGATCCGGGCGGACCGTCTCACGGCCGGAGATTCGATAATCATATTCTACACCATCCCAATAGAGAATAACCGGGTCACCATCTTGCACCTTATCAAGGAGGTACAGCGTGGTACTACTGGGTGGGAGATATTGCCAACGATGCCCAGAGAGAACGACGTTACTTCGTTCGATTGGGGTCGAGGTGTTTGGAATGTGCCAAATACCGCCGCGGTCGAGGACGCGTTCGTCAGGGCCTTCAAGGATCGGCATATTAACGCCGATTCGAGGGATGATGAGTCGATTCTCTTTTGGAACCGGACGATCCGCAATATCTGGGAGACTTGGGAGCGTTGCGAACGCGGCATCAGTGGCCGAAAGTCGTGTGGTGTAGGGGACGGTTGGGTGTGGTTTTTTGATGGCGTACAGGAGCCGAGGAAGAAACGGGTAGCCGATGATAGCGAGGCCGAGGATGACGGCGACACCGCCGATGATGCGGCGGATTCGGCGTGTTGCCGAACCCGCCGCCAGTGGTTTAGGCGAGGACGCGTCCATGCCGGGCAGTTCGGGTCAGGGTCAGCCCAGCAGCACAGAGCACCATGCCCGCAAGGAAGATGAGGTAGTCGCGGACGCTTGGACCGGTGGTCGCGAGACCAAGTACGGCCGGCGCTTTGATGGTGACCGCTGCTTTCACGATTTGCTGTTCGAGATCGTCGGCGGTTAAGACAGCAACGTTCTTGTACACGCCAGCTTTGACCGAGCTCCCAACCTTCACATCGTAGTGGATGACACGAGTGTGACTCGGTTCAATGGTGCCGAGGTTGAAGGTGTGCGTCCGAGTGCCGGTGTCGACGAAGGTGAATCCGCCCGGTAACGAGTCAGCAATACTCACGTTGGTGGCATCAGCATCGCCGATATTCTTGATCGTGATGGTGTAGGTGATGATACCGCCTGGTGTGGTTGTGGTTGGTGAGACGGTCTTGATGATGGTCAGGGTTGGCTCACTGGTTGCGCCGAGAACTTGTGGCACCCGGACTTCAACGGTGGATGTCGCGATGACGGTAGTGGTGTTGTCACCCTTGGCGCTGGCCGTGTTGATGTAGGTTCCAGCCGGTTGGAACCCGTTGATCTGAACCACGTAGGTCAGCGTCTTGGATTGGCCAATTGCGAGGTCGCCAAGACTCGTGGTTTTTGTCGCCAACCCTGTATCGACAAAGGTGAAGCCGTTTGGCAAGGTGTCGGTCAGAATAACATTCTTGGCGATGTCGGTGGCTGCAGCGGCATTGGTGACGACGACCGTGTAGGTGACGGTCTTCCCCGGGTTGGTGAACCCAACGATAGTGTTGGACTTGGTAATCGACAAGCTCGGAGATTTGACGATCGTTGGCGGGTCTTGGTGGTTGCCGAATTGCACAGCGACCGGTGTGCCCGAGACGAGGCTGACATCAGCCGGGTTGGTTGACGTTTGGGTCCAGCCCGCTTGGTTGATTTCACGGATACGGTACGTACCTGGCCCGAGATCGCTGAAGGTGAAGTTTCCGCTTACGTCGGTCGTGGTGGTCACTGTGGCGATAAATCCGTCGTTGAGCCCGTAGATTTCTGGATGTGCGAAGCGGAAGGCATCAAACGTATAGAGCTGGATAGTCCAATTCGCCAGACCTGGCTCACCAGCGGTTTTGAGGCCGTCATTGTTTAGGTCGTTGAATTTTTGGCCGCCAATGCTCGTGCGCTGGAAGTTTCCGAAATCAACGCGGGCAACGCCGTTGAAGGTGATCGAGATGCCGGTTACAGTCAGAGTATGGTTGGTGTTGATCCAGCCGACTGGCAAGACTTCGGTGATGCTTTCGGTACCGGTCGGAATATTGTCGATCCGATAGTACCCAAGGGTGTTCGTGATTGCTGACTGACCATGGCTAGTCTGCATGGTAATGCCGGAGATGACCGGTTCATTCGCGTCCCAGACGCCGTTTCCGTTCAGGTCATTCCATTTGTATCCTTCGATCGCACCGGTGTCGCGCTGATTACAGAGGGTAATTTCCGTTTCCGCATTGACGTTGACCCAAGCCGAAATACCAGAGATGCCGGTCGTCGAGAATGTTTTTGATTCATCGCGGTTCGAGCATGAGCCATCAGTGCCGTAGAACCATCCGGTCATGTGGTATCCGGTCACATCGGATTCAGTGATGTTGGTCCAGCCGGTTGGGACGCTGACGCTAGCACCCATCAGGGTGTCCGCCCCACCGTTCGCCTGCCAGCGGAATCCGAGCGTGTTTGCCAGCCCGTTGTCGGCAATGTACTGACCGGTGCCGGTCGTGTCGACCATCTTATTCACCTTGATGGTTCCGGTTTCACGGGCGTTGACGAACGTACAGGTACCGCCTTGGGCTGTGACGCTCAGAGAGGCGCTCGTGCCCTTGAGATCGCTACAGACGCCGCTGACTGAGTCAGAGGCATATCCGCTTGGACCGCTTTCGGTCACGGTGTAATTGCCAAGCGGCAAAGTGACAGAATCGCCGTGGTGATATGTCCCTTGAACGCCATCAATTGTAAACGTCCAGGCGCTTGGGGATTCGTTACCGCCCAGTACTTTTTTCTCGAAGGTGATGGTGCCGGTGCGACGTTGGTTACAGAGGGTAATTTCGGTGGTGGCATCGGCCGTGACGTGCGCGATGATCGGTTGCGTCGTAAACTGCGGGTTGGTACAGGTATACCGAACATTGTTCGTGGGGGAGGCATTGTAGAACCAACCGACGAAATCGTAGTCGGCCACTGGTTTTTCCGTAACGGTGTAGTCGTCTGGTAGGAGGTTCCCTTCGGAACTGCCCATGTAACGGTCATTGGCAATCGCATCGCCAGCGAGCCCCCAGCGGAATGGGGTCGCGGTTCCGGTGACGCCGATGTACTGACCGGTGCCGTTTTCATCAACCATTTTGTTGACGGTCAAAGCGCCCGTCATTTGGCGATTGACGAAATCTTTAACGACCGTATTTGGTGATTGCACGGCGACATGGGTGTAGGAACCATTGGCCGGGGTGACGTATTCCCATCCGGCTTGCAATGTTTCCCAAACGTCGTAGTCGCCGCTGGTTAATCCGGTAAATTCATAATACCCAGACTGGTTGGTGAAGACACAGGTAGGTGTGGTGGTTTCAGCGGCGAGTGCGTCCGTATGTGCGCTCGGCTTGAGACATATTTTCCAGTTGGCGAGGCCGTCCTGGTTCGTATCGTACTTGTGACCGCTGATTTTTCCGTTCGGGCAATAGGCGCTGTTTTGCACCGTAACGTTGGATGATTGGAACTGTCGATCACTCGCGGCTTGATCGCCGTCGGTCCAGCCGGTGTTCTTGACGGTCCATGAGCAGATGGTCTTTGTCACCGGTTTGGCTTGCAGGGTCAGGATGCCGTGCTCGTTTGGCCCGATCTCGTGAAGATTGGCCAGTTGTTTGTGTGATCCGGCGCCGGTAAAACCACTGATCAGCTCGGGGGCCGGGTCGTTATTCTGCAGATCCTGATCATTTTCGATCAGGGTGATGGCCGCACTCTGGGGGACGTAGGTGAGGTTGTTACCGGCCAGCTCGTCAAAGAGGAGCACGCCACCGCCGGTGCAAAAAGCAGTGCCAATGTTTCGGTACTCGATTTTGTAGGTAATGACGTCTGTTGGCGCTATCGGGTTGGTGATAGTTGGGGAAATGGTCTTTTCTATCCACAAATTACAGACCGGGGTGGGCGTCAGGGCTGATTCGGGCGTGACTGTTGTTTTGGCGCTGTCGATCGGGGTCTCGGTCGTGACGGCTGGGGTTTCGGTTTCAGCGGCTCGAGCCATAGTTGGCTGCAGGAACACCCAGGTCATTGAAACGTTGAGGAGCATGGAAAGGGCCACCAACGCATTGGTGGTTTTCCACAGTCGCTCGCGAATTGTCTTCCTCGGGAGGAGGTTCACTCGGAGAGTCATATTCGTACGTCTTTCGTTAAAAAGCATGGGATAAAACGAATTGATAATTGTGAAGAAATCCAGCAGTAAGTACCTGATTTTCCATTACAAAAAACACGCAATCGCCCGGTAACGGGCGCTGTATGATTGCAAGGAAGTACTTTTTGTTGAACTTTTTCAGTCGCAGGCCGATAAAACGGCCTTTTTCAAACAAAGTGCGATACCTGAGGAAGGGGCGAAGGAGAGAGAAGGTGCGCTGTTTTCGTGTCCATACTTTACTAGCCAGAGACGCGACTGTCAAATGACAGTCGGACGGATTTTTGTCGCGAAAAAAGGCCTAAAGATGGACCATTATACCTATCCACAACCGCTGAAATTACAACCCAGATCGTTTACCAACTACCACCACAACAAGGGTCGAAAACGGGTATCCGGAGGGGTTCTTTACGATGGCAATGCCGATATCTTGGTACTTCTTTCCGAGGAGGATGTTTCGGTGATTCAGCGACTGGCTCCAAGCGGAGACCATTTCTGTTGCAGTTTGGTAATCGGCGGCAATCATTTCGCCGCTCGCCGTTGCCTGGTAGCCAACTTGGCGCATGATGGCGCTCACAGTGGTCGTTTTGGTGCCGTGACTTAGTTTTGAGGCACGAATGATGTCCTGTGCGCGCAATCGGGCCACGGTGTTTAATCGAACGTTAAGACGTAGATTTGCCACATGTTTTGCGACACGTACGGTGTTAATCTTTTGTTGCAGCGTCGCTGTGGACAACGTGGCCGCTTCGGTTCTTAGCGGGACGGCGATCAGCGCCGAGCCGATGATGATTGAAACCACTATTCGAACATAGTTCATGGCCAAACGGTACCACGACATATCGTATTGCTCAACTTGCTTGAACGGGCGGAATTAGGGATACTATAGCCATACGCTATGAAGTTGGTCATTTTTGCTGGTGGGAGCGGAACGCGGCTCTGGCCAGTCTCGCGAAAACACATTCCAAAACAAGCCCAACCGTTTGGTGATCGTGAGACGTTGCTCCAAAAAACGTATGCGCGATTGCGTCGTGGCTTTCGTACGCAAGATATTTGGTTAGCCACCGGTGCCGATCAGGCGCGGCTTTTGCGACGTCAACTGCCGGCGATGCCAAAAGATCAAATTATTATCGAACCGGCTCGTCGTGACACATCGGCGGCTATTGGCCTAGCCGCAACAATTCTTCATGCAAAATTTCCGCGGGAGATTATGGCCACGGTTTGGGCTGATTCCTATATTAAAGATCCGGATCACTACATCCAGTCGGTGAAACGCGCTGGTCGGGTTATACGTCAGTATCCGGATCGGACCGTGCTGATTGGTCTGAAACCACGCTATGCTGACACGGGGTTAGGGTATTTACAGTTAAAACGGAAAATAACATCGGTGGGCGGTATGCCGGTGTATCGGCTTGACCGTTTTGTAGAGAAACCAGATCAGAAAACGGCCGATAGGTTTGTGCGGAGCTGGAAGTATCTGTGGAATCCGGGAATGTTTATGTTTCGTTTGGATGCGATGTTACATAAATACGAGCGGTGGATGCCGGATTCGGCCGAAAAATTGCGGCAAATTGCGACAGCGCTCAATACTCCCCGCGAAATGGCAACACTTCGCCGGATCTATCCGACGATGGAAAAGAAAGCCATTGAGTTTGCGATCATGGAAAAAGACTCACAACTACTTGCGATTCCGGGAACGTTTATTTGGTCAGATGTTGGGACCTGGGCGGCAGTCCATGAAATGCTTGCTCGCCATCCGCGGCACAATGTAACGAAGGGCAGGCACGTCAGCATTGACTCGGCCGGGAATTTGCTTTTCAGTTTCTCGGATAAAGTGATTGCCACGGCCGGGCTACATGATATGGTCGTGATCGAGACGGATGACGCGATTTTAGTTTGTCCGCGGAATCGGACCCAGGATGTACGAGCCATCGTTCAGGAGATGGAAAAACAGCATTTACACGCACACCTATGATTTGGCGCTGGATTGCTGGGGGAATAAGTCTGGTTGTCCTGGCTCTCGTAGGCGGGACATGGTGGGTTTTTCATGAAGTCTCGACGGTGAGCCGCAACGAGCGGTCGGTTAATATTTCCATCCAAAAAGGTGAGGGGATTCGCTCGGTCGCCCAGGAACTTTTTAGCGCTAACCTGATCCCGAATCGCCAAGCCTGGCTGGCGTATGCTGGTTTGACCGGACGATTTAAGACGTTGTTACCGGGAACCTATGTCATCGAGCCTCAGACGAGCGGTAAGGCGCTGCTCGAGCGATTCTCGCTTGGTCCAATCGAAGATAATGAGGTGACGGTGACCATTCATGAAGGTCAGCATTTGAGTGACATCGCCACCCTGCTTGAGACAAAAGGCGTAGTTTCGGCCGATGCGTTTTTGACGCTGGCCCGTCACCCTTCGTCTTTCCTTTCAACTTGGCCGACGGATCTGTTCGCGAGTAAGCCGACGTCAGTTGATCTTGAGGGGTATTTGTTTCCCGATACCTACCGATTTTTCAAAAACTCTACGGCGGAGACCGTCATTCAGCGGATGGTCGAGACGATGGACGCGAAGTTGACCACGGATCTTCGAACAGATATTACTGCGAGCGGCCACTCGATTCATGAGATCATAACGATGGCTTCAATTCTTGAACGTGAGGGTAAAAATACCGCTGACTGGGCGATGATCGCTGATATTTTTTGGCGACGGATAGCACTTGGCATGCCCCTCCAATCTGATGCGACGGTCAATTATGCACTCGGTAATACGAACCAGGCCACGACCTCCATTGCCGATACCCAGACGGATTCCCCTTATAATACGTATGTGAACAAGGGTTTACCGCCGGGCCCGATAGATAATCCTGGCCTAGAAACGATTAAAGCGGCGATTCATCCGACGCCGAATGAGTACCTATTTTTCATCACGGTGAATGGAAAAGCGGTATTCGCCAGAACCTATCCCGAACATCTGAGAAACAAGCACACCTACCTTAAATAGCCTGATCTTGACAGGTTTTTCGTTTTCACGTAGTCTGTCGGTACTTCCAGAGACCATCGGTCTCCGCCTCGGGCGGAGATAATGACCGCCCAGGTCGCCGATCGAGGGAGAAACCAATCGGTTTCTTGGTCTGTGGAGACACAGATTTTTTCGACTTTATCCTAGTTCTCTATGGCGAAATCACGTGTCGCAAAGAACCAAGAGCATGACGCTCTGGTCGATCGTCTTGGACGATCAGCTTCAGTTGTGTTCATCGGCTATTCGGGCTTGTCCGTCAAAGATGTGACCGACCTTCGGGGTCGGTTGCGTAAATCTGATGCGGAGCTCGTGGCGGTAAAGAAAACGGTCTTGCGCCGCGCGTTGACGAGCGCGAACTACAATGCGGATGAGGTGGATGCGCTGAATGGAGAGATTGCTCTCGCGTTTGGCTTCACTGATGAAATTACGCCGGCCAAGATTCTCGCCGCCTTCGCGAAAGATCACCAAGCGGTGGTGTTTAAGGGCGGACTGGTGAATGGGCAGTTCCTGACGGCGAGCGCCGCCAAGTCGCTCTCCCTGATGCCGGGTCGTGACGAACTTCGTGCCAAGCTGGTCTGGGTTATTGGTTCGCCGGTTTCAGGACTCGTTAACGTCTTGGCTGGAACGATTCGTGGTTTCGTCCAAGTTCTCAGCGCCCGTCAGGAGTCGTTACATACATCTTCATAATCATTCAGTTAATTATTTTTTGAAAGGAACGTATATGTCAGACGATACGCAGAAAACAGTCGAGGTCCCAGCGAAGTTCAAAGAACTTGTCGAGAGCATTGAAAAGCTCTCGGTCATGGATCTGTCCGAACTCGTTAAAGTCCTTGAAGAGAAGTTTGGGGTAAGTGCGGCGGCGCCAATGATGATGGCGGCGGCGCCAGCGGCCGGTGACGCAGCAGCGGTTGAAGAAAAGTCTTCGTTCAACGTTGAGCTGGTCGCGGCAGGTTCGAACAAAATTGCGGTCATCAAGGTGGTCCGCGAAGTTACCGGTAAGGGCCTGAAAGAAGCGAAGGATATGGTTGATGCGGCCCCGAAAGTCGTCAAAGAAGGCGCATCGAAAGAAGAGGCTGAGACCTTAAAGAAACAGCTTGAAGAAGCTGGGGCCCAAGTGGCGCTGAAATAATCTCGGTATGGTAAACAACCGCCTCACGGCGGTTGTTTATTTTACTGGGAGATCGTAACTGTCTACCTGGGTGCCGCGAAGAACGTAGATTTTCTTCGCGGTTTCATCAATCGAGAAATCGGTCGCTGTCCCCAGATCGGCCGACACCAGTTGTCGCTGGAGGGCGCCTTCTTTTGAGAAAACGATAATTCGTTTCTGTGATGGATCGAGCACGTACAGTGATGTGCTAGCTGTGGTTGACCAGAGGTGGGTGAGAGAGGTGAGGGTGGGGACAATCGCATCCGTTTTCCATGATGCTTTCCGACCACTGAAATACTTTTCGATGTTCCCGTTCTTATATCCAATATATACAGACCCATCGACGATCAGGTCGACTCCGTTTTGCAGAGACGGGGTATCCTTGAGCCAGTTTACTGGGCCGCTGAATGTTGTGCCCGCTTTGGTATAGCGTAAAAGACGACTTGCTTGGGTATCGAGCATATACAGGCGCTGTTCGAAGGCGGTCATACTTGCGACGGTCGGTCGCGGTGTTGAGAAGGTCGCTTCACTGGGTACCCACGTATTGTTGGCCGGGTTGTACTCGACAATGCCTGGGCGATCGGTGGTCATGACAATGCGGGTGCCTTGGACCGTCGCTGCAACGGGTGTGCCAATATCTGGTGCCGTGGCGGCGGCCGTGACGTCCTTCGTCGTGCGTTGGATCGCCCAGATGTTGGCGTGGTCATACTGGACGACGTAGACTGAGGTTCCGATTAGGACGAGTCGATTCGGTTTCTGGGCACCGTGGGATTGCAGATCGGCCAGTGCTGTACTGGCACCGAGTGCAACTTCGTGAGCCAGCGCAGCCCGGATGGTGGCCAGGTCGCCGACGAGCCGGTCGTGGGTCTCACGATCGGTCTTGCGCTTGGTCGGTAGCGTAGTCAGCTTCGTTTCGGCAGTCGCGAGGGCTTCACGAGCAATAGATTCACCGCCATATGCAAGGGCCGCACGAGCGCGGGTAATCTCAGCCTCGACCTCGGTGGCGGTAGTTTGTGCAGTGACGGGTGATGTTGGCGTTCCGTTTCTGGCCAGAATTGCAGAAAGCAAGATGAGGCCGACAAGAATAACGGCACCAATGCCCCGCTGAACACGGTTCGTCCGTGACCACCAACCCAAGATCCGATGCGGAATAGACGTTCTGACGGTGGATGGAACGGGTGTGGTGGTCCGCTCCGGGCGTCGGATCATCCGTCGAACATTTTGTGCGCCGATAACGGCTGAGGCACTCATTCGGCGGAAAGCGCTACGGACAAGTCCAAGGTTTGCCCCGAGGTTGAGACGGGGAATTGTCGTCGATTCTCGCACCGGCGGTACTATCGGCGTACCAGTGTTAATGAGTGTGCGGCGCGGAGGGCGACGGAGTACGAGTGTGCGGAAGCCACGATCAATGGTGCGCCAAACGGAGGCGGCGGTTTCTTTAATGGCCGGCCAAACTGAGGGCGTCAGAATCCGCTCGGTCGTTCGTTCCGTACTAATCAGTTCATCCATCGAGCGCTGTGGGGCTTGTCGATGAGGTGTCGGACGTTCAACGACGTGAGGCGACGCCGGCGTAATACTGATCGGCGCTTCGGCCTCGGCGGAGACTGAAACGACGAGTGCGCCGAAAGCCATGCTTGGGTCGACGTCAATCAGGGCCTGCTCAAAAAGTCGGACCGATTCATTCGGAGTGTGGTCGAGCACGGTGCGTCGAATCTTTTCCAGCGAGAAATAGTCGAGGAGTGAGGGCAGACATATCAGAATGCGGTCAGCGGCTTCAACTTGGCCGGCGATGACATGCCCAAAGATTCGTAATGGATTTGGGGGAGCGCTATCGGTTAGGCCGAGAATGTCGTGTAAACGAGATTTCCGGAGCAGATAGGCATGAACTGAACGTATTGGCGATAAAATGAGATGTGAGCCTTGAATCGCACCGACGAGAAAATGCGACCGTTGCACCCAATCATTCACTCCATCGGCGATGAGGGCGTGCAGGTGGCGGTTTGTGGCTTGGAGCGTCTCCTCAAACCGACGCTCAAAGGTTTGAGCTTCCGGCCGATAGAAATTCGTCCGTAGCTCGTCCTGCAAAATTCCAATGATTTCGTGGTTGACGTGGGCAGCGGAGTCGATCGCGCTGAGTAAAAAAATCTTCCCAAGGCCAGCGTCTTCGGTGTTCGTCGGTCGCCCAATCCAAACATTCACCGTACTTCGGGATCGGCTTGGGTCGTAGAGTAAAAGTGGTTCACACTCGGCGCGTAGAGGCATACATGGCGGTTGCCGACAGGTTCCAGTATACTATATTAGGACACACCAGGCGATATGCGTTCAACTCTTGACCAGCTTCTCGGATCACGGACACGGGCCAAAATCCTGCGTCTCGTCTTAACGAACCCGGAAAAGGCCTATTTTGTTAGGGAAATCGTGCGAAAGGTGCGAGAACACCTGAATTCTGTACGCCGGGAACTGACCCTTTTAACAGATATCGGCGTGATCTCTACGGCTGGTGACGGGGTTAAGCGGTACTACCAAGCGAATCCGTCATATGGGCTTTTTGCGGAGCTAAAGGCTCTTCTCTTTAAAGCCGAAGTACTCGAAGAACAGCAATTATTGAGTGATATCCAGGGTAGCGGGCGAATACTGTTGTTAGTTTTGACCGGCTTTTTTGTGAATCGAGATGATGTCCCGACGGATGTACTGATTGTCGGAACCGTGAACCGGACCCGCTTACAACGATTGATGACCACCTTCCAAGAACATTTTGATCGAGAACTGCATTACACGGTGCTCACCCGTCAGGAATATCTCTATCGCCATGCCCTGACCGATCGTTTTCTCTATGGCATCCTGAATGGTCCGGGTATCACCGTGATTGATAAGCGCCCGCGCCAACCGTGATTTTATTCGTGCAAACAAATATCCCCGGACGCTTACTCGTCTGGCTCACACTGCCCAGCGGTCGAATCGTCGGTCGGGTGGCGAAAGATATCGGCCCGGGTCAGTCGGACCAGTTATTAGGATTGGTTGATGATCTGATTCGTCAGCAGCCGGGCAAGGTGGCCGTTAAACGTATCGTTGTTGTTCGTGGCCCGGGGCCTTTTACGCCAATTCGGACCGGTTTCGTCATCGGTCAGACGCTCGCGATGATCTGGGGCGTTCCAATATTCGGCGTAGTAGCAAAGCATCCACTGACCGATGAACGTGTTGCTACGGCGGTAAAAAGTCTCGCCGCTAAGAAAGATTCGCGTGGCAGACTTCGCCCGTTCTATGGGCGCCAACCAAATATCAGCCGGCCGAAGCGTACGCCATACTTCGGGGCTCAACAGCACGCGGGTCAAGGCCGCGGGCGAACTGCTGTAAAATCAAACCGGAAACGCCGAACCATTCTTTAAGCGTGGCTGTCGGAACACGCCGAAACGCGGTAAACGTCCGAATGCCGTGGGCTTCGAGAAAACGTGTCGTCCGTTCGCCGAGGCCCGGGAGGAGACGAATCGGGAGTTCAGCTAAGAACGCGTCGGTGTTGTTGGCGGTGACAATGGTGCAATGGGGGACGGGTCGGTACAGCGCGGCGGCCCGGGCGGTTGTTTTTTGGCTGCCTGCCCCAAAACGAATATGGGCGCCGTACATTCCACGCAAGGCGTTGTAGAGTTCGTGGATCCGTCGGCTTGTCATCCAGGGCTCCAAGAGGAAGTAGACGGAGCGCTGGGAGTCAATTTCCCAAGACTGAACACCACGGAGCTGTGGGAATAAGTGGCTGCACTGGATGACCGCCGATCGCACTGGAAGCGCAACATAGGCGATCATACCCGAAGAAAAACCGAACTGGGTTTGTGCAACAAATGGTCGTGGGTGAGGATACGACATAGTTTGGCTTAGGAGTATTGACGAATCACGCCGAGCACGCGACCCTGGATGATGACCGAGCGGACATCAAGTGGGGCGTATTTTGGGTTGGCCGGTTGGAGCCGGACGAAATGCTTCTTGCGGAAGAACTTCTTCAACGTCGCGACGCCATCTTCAAGCAGTGCGACTACTGTGTCACCATCGCGAGCAAAATCCGTTTTTTCGCACACAACATAGTCACCATCAGCGATGAACGACTCGATCATCGAATCACCCTTTACCTTGAGAACGTAAGCGTTCTTGCCTTTGACGATCTCTTCGGGTACGGCAATCGTCTGATCACGTGATTCGATCGCTTCGATTGGTAACCCGGCGGCAATTGCGCCGACAATTGGGAGTGAAATGCTTTTGGCGACGAGGGACGCAAAGGTGTGCACTTTGGTGCTTAGGCTTAACCCGCGCTCTTCGCCTTCGGCGCGCTCAATAAATCCGCGTTCTTCGAGGAACTGGAGGTGCTCGTGAACGGTCGAGAGTGCCGAAACACCAAGGTGTTTAGCAATTTCGGTTAACGTCGGCGCGTAGCCATGCTGGCCGATGTAGTCCTTCAGATATTGGAGGACGCGTTGTTTTGTTTTGGGGAGGATTGGAGTCATAGCTGGTATTAGCGTCGAAACCTCGGGCGGTGGTAAGGGGAGTTGCCTCGTCCCTCGAGGCCGCCCGGGCGAAGGCACAGGTCCTTCACGACGATGGAATCATCATAAACCGAATAAAAACCGAAGTCAACACCAAAACTGTGGATAACACTCCGAAGTTGAAAAATGAGAAAATTGTGATATAATAAGGGACCAAATATTTAGTATAAATTCGGGCAATGGTTGCCAAAAAACGCAATAAAACGAAGATAGTTGCAGTTCGGTTCTCATCTCGTCGAAGAAAACCGCTACGAGTGACTACACGGATAAAGCGAACACCCTCGCTCGTACTGTCGAAGGGGCGCTTTGTTGCGATCTCTCGGCGATTGGTAGGACAAGGTTTTATTAGGGCTAAAGGCGTGGTACATCGAGGGGTGGCATTTGTTACTGCTCGTCCGAGACGCCGTCGTGTGATTCGTGGCTCAACGCCATGGCGTCAGCCGTTGCCAGGCTGGCTTGGCCAACGATTCTTACGAGTTTCGATGGCGGGGGCCAGCGCGCTGACAATTACGGCGTTACTAGCCACGTTATTTGTTCCTGATCAATGGGTATTCGCCGGTTCGACGGCGTATGATTTTTCGGTGCCGGGGAATTATTCGCTGAGTGACGCAGCAAAAATTGAAACGGCCTCGTCAACAACTCGCTTAAAAAACCTACAATATACCGGGGCGGAGGCGAATACTGCGGCCCTGTATCATTTTGATGAGACGAGCGGGAATGTGATTGATGACGCGAGCCCAAACGGGAATGACCTGACGGCGAGCACGACGACACCATGTGATGGCGCGGCATGGTCGGCCGGAAAAGTGGTTGACCCGGCGCTTGATCGAACCACATATGGATCGACTACCACCACTGGAAATGCAGGATGCCTTGCGGCTTCTGATTCGGCGTCGTTGTCTCTTAACTCGCAGGTCACGCTTGAAGCGTACTTGAAATTCTCCGGGGCGTTCGATCAAACGAATACTATCACCCAGGGAATCCTCGATAAGGGAAATTATCGCATGTACTTCGATGAGAGTGACGGCAAGCTGAAGTTCGAACTCGATGATTCCGCGACGAAAACTTGGGATAAAGTTGGCGGTTCGGCGCTGACACCAATCACGCCAGGTATTCACGGAAATGAAGGGATCAATGGAAGTTGGCGACAGTTCGTTCCGTCGGTCATTCAAGCGCTCGTTGAGTTCAATGGCGAGCTCTACGTCGGAACGGCGGGTAATGGAACGAACCTCGGTACCGGTGAGGTCTGGAAGTACTCAGGATCGAACCAGGTCTGGACGAAGGTCGGAGGCGACGGCAACGGCACAACAAATTGGGACACATCGCAAACCGAAGCGGTCTATTCTTTGGCCGTCCACAGCGGCTCTTTGTACGCTGGCTTGGGCTTAACCGCCGGGGACGCAGAAATCTGGCGGTATAGTGGAAGCGGAACGATCTGGACGAAAGTCGCCGGAGGCGGCGTGAATTCGAGTTGGACGATTGCGCATAACATTGAAGCGGTCTACGCTCTCGTGTCCGACGGGACTTTCCTCTACGCCGGAACGGGTAATACCTCCAGCTCGGCGGCTCAATCGGATGGAGACGTCTGGCGATGCGCTAACTGCGGAACATCACCGACGTGGACTATTGTGGGCGGTACGAACAACGCAACCGGGGCTAACATCAATGCTAGCTGGGGCGGATACGTCGCGACGACGCAAGCCATTGAATCTGTTCGATCAATGGTCATGATGGGCACCGATCTCTACGTCGGACTTGGCGATACCGCGGCCGCCAATTATGCCGATGGCGATGTTTGGCGTTGCTCGAGTTGTGGTACAAGTCCTACTTGGACGCAAGTCGGTGGTGATGGGACGGGTTGGGCGGCGAATACTTCTGAGGCCGTATTCACACTGGCTACAAATGGGACAACGCTTTGGGCGGGACTTGGATATACGGCAAGCGACGCTGATGTCTGGGAGTGTACGAATTGCGGAACATCGCCGTCATGGGCACAAATTGGCGGCAACGAAGTGAACGGGACAAAGCCAAACTGGAATACCGGCTATGAAACGGTTCGTGGTCTCGTGTACAACAGTACTGATGCTAAGCTCTATGCCAGTATTGGCGATACCGCCGGCGAAGGTGAGGTCTGGCGGTACGATACGACAACGTGGGTGAAAGTTGGCGGTGACGCCGTTGGAGCGGCCGGAAAAAAATCGTGGGACGCATACTTTACGACACCAGAGTCAGCTGCGGGAACGAATAGTACAAAAGAACTTGCCTACGTCGGAACCTACAATAACAAACTCGTCGTCGGAACTGGGAATACGCCGCAGGACGCGGAAGTGTGGTTGTGCGACGCAAATTGCGGTAGTAGTGCCACACCGGATTGGTCAGAAATCGGCGGCCGGGATTTCCGATCCTGGGGCGCGGCGAACCTGTCCTATGTGACGTCAATGGCGGTGAATGCAGGGAAGTTGTACGTCGGAACCGGGACGACGAATAAACACGCTTCGATTTGGGAGTACAACGGTTCAACATGGACACAAGTTGGCGGTGGCACGTTGAATCTTTCGGCTGGGTATTTCTGGGATAACTACGAGTACGTTTTGGCGATGGCCTCGTTCAAGGGCGATCTCTACGCCGGTTTCGGGTCATTGCCAGCCGGCGGGGACGATGGTGATGTCTGGAAGTATAGTGCCGGTGCCTGGACACAGGTCGGTGGCACAGCTTACAACGCCAGTGCAGCCGGTGACACGATCAATAATAGTTGGACTAACGGGAATAATATCGAAGAAGTCTCCAGCATGACTGCAGACGAAACATATCTCTACGTTGGTACCGGGAGTACGGCGACCGACGGCGACGTCTGGCGGTTTGATGGAAGCACTTGGGGTGGCTTGCCGATCGGCGGAACCCGAAACGATACTAATGTGTTAGTGAACAATAGTTGGGCAGCCGGCACCTTCGAACGCGTCCAGTCGCTGAAAGTAGCTAACGGGCTCCTTTTTGCTGGTCTAGGTTCAACTGGTGGTGACGCAGAAGTGTGGCGATGGAACGGAACAAACTGGGGCACGAATGTATCACCGAACACCACCCGGAACCGTATTGGCGGCGACGGAGACGCGACGTTTTCGACCACCTGGAATCGGTCGGATATTGTACCGTCGGAGGCGACTGCCCGCGAGTCAATTCGTTCCATGACGTTTATTGACTCAACGATGTATGTGGCGATTGGCGATACCAACGATGGTTCGCTCCAAGCAGACGCTGAGGTCTGGTCGTGTACCAATTGTCTTGATACCTCAGTGAATGCCTTCTCAGGAACCAAGCCAAATTGGACAATGGTCGGTGGTGACGGCGTAAACCAGTCTTGGGATAACCTAATCTACGAGCAAGTAACGTCGATCGTTAGCTATAAAGGGCATTTATTCGCAGCGCTCGGTATTAATAATAGCGGATCGGATTACGACTCCGAATTATGGGAGTACAACGGTAGTACGTGGCAAAAAGTTGGTGGTGATGCGCAAACCGGCGATACCTGGAGCGGGACATACGAATTGGCGACCGAGCTCATCGTCCTGAATGGAAGAATGTATACCGGGCTTGGAACGACAAATAATACAACTACTGCGGCCGATGCTGAAGTATGGGAATACGGTGCAAATACGTCGAAAGTCATTGCTTCGACAACCGCGTCTTGGAATGCGGGAACATGGTACCACGTGGCTGGTACGTATGACGGGACAACAGCAAAAATATTTGTATGTGATAGTACAAACCTTGGGAGTTGCACTGGTACGCCGGAAACGACGACGTCGTTCGGATCGATGACCCTCGCCGATACGAATACCCCACTTGCAATCGGGTCCCTTCACGGTGCACTTGGACCGGATCGCTCATACGGCGGATTTGCGGGCTCCTTAGATGAGGTACGAATATCCTCGACTGCTCGTGCGGCGGAGAATTTTGTGTTGACACAGTATTCACCCACTGCTCAAACGGTCCAGCCGACGGCGGCCATATCTCGAAATCAAAAACACAGTTGGGCCGGGTTTGCCGATACGAATAACGGTATCGGCACGATCACCTATCGGCTCTCGAATGATGGAGTAACTTGGAAATACTGGAATACTGGAAATTCGCAATGGGCGACCTCTGGCTCGACGAGTCAATCAAGCCCAAAAGCAGATATCAATAACAATATCGCCACCTTTGATCCGACGCCGATCGAGTCCGGCGGTCTCCTCTGGCAAGCGGTTTTGAGCGGGAATGGTGATCAACGAGTCATCCTGAACACGGTGACCGTGACGTACATTGATGACACGAACGCGCCGAACAATGTGACGGCTGTCACCGGGAATGATGGAAACTGGTTTGACCGTACGAATCCGGTGTTTACATGGTCGGCGCCGAGCGATCCACTCCCGTCGCCGAATCCGAATGGTGAACAAGCGTCGGGTGTCGAGGGATACTACGTCTATTTTGGGCCGAACGGCAGCGCGATCCCGCGAACAGATGGTCAATTTCAAACCAGCACGACATATACTGGGACGCCGATATCGAGCGGCGATACCCAGCCATATTTTTTCCGCATCCAAACGCGCGACTATGCCCAGAATTATACCGATGATGTCACGGGCGTCTATGATCAGTTCCGCGATACGACGGCTCCGAATAATGTGTCGTCGGTTACAGGCAATGCGAACAGTGGAAATTGGTACAATCGCGCCAATCCGGTCTTCACCTGGTCGGTGCCGTCCGACGTGACCGGGGTAGCGAACGAAATCGCCTCGGGCATTAAAGGGTATTATGTCTATTTCGGCACCAATCCAAACGCGGTTCCGCGAACGGCCGGGACATTTGTTACGACCAATACCTATACGGCGCCGCCGATAGACGCTGGTGATACGCAGACATATTACCTCCGGATCCAGACGCGCGATAAAGCCCTGAATACGACCAGCGATGTCGGCGGTATCTACGATGCGTTTCGAGACGCGACGGCACCGAATAATGTGAACGCTGTAACGGGTAATGCGGGTGACTGGTTTGATCGGGCGAACCCGCAGTTCAGTTGGTCGGCGCCAACGGATGATTTGCCGAGTCCGAATCCGAATGGCGAAAAAGCTTCGGGGATCGACGGGTACTACGTCTATTTTGGCACGAATCCGAACGCCGTTCCACGAACGGCGGGCGTATTCACCACGGCCACGACGTATGCCGGTACGCCGATTGCTCCGGGCAACACGCAGTCATACTACTTCCGTGTCCAAACTCGAGATAAAGCCTTCAATACGACGAGTGATAGTACGGGCATTTACGATGCGTTTCGCGATACGACGTCCCCGAATAACGTGCTGTCAGTGACTAGCACGAATGGGAATTGGTTTGACCGATCGAATCCGCAGTTCTCATGGTCATCGCCGACAGACGATCTCCCGAGTCCAAATCCAAATAGCGAAAAAGCCTCGGGAATAAATGGGTATTTCATTTACTTCGGAACCGATCCGGCGGCCATTCCACGGACGGCCGGCGTATTTACGTCCAACACCACCTACACCTTCAGTCCAATATCGGGGGCAGATACGAATGCCTATTACTTTCGGATTCAGACGCGAGATAATGCCATGAACGTTACATCCGATGGGGCCATTCTGAATGGCTTCCTCGATGCGACTCCGCCGAACAACGTGTCGGCAATAACGGCACTCTCTGGGAGCGGCGGATCGCCGATTGTCGCCAACACGTGGTACAACCATAGCGCGCCGCAATTTAGTTGGTCGGCACCAACCGATGATCTGCCGAATCCTAATCCGGATGGCGAGAGTGTCTCCGGCGTGGAGGGCTATTACGTCTATTTCGGGACGAACCAGGCCGCGGTGCCGAAGAACTCGGGAACGTTCGTTACCAGCACGACCTATATTCCGACCGGACTGGTGAGTGGAAACACCTACTATCTCCGAATCCAGACGCGCGATAAAGCGCTCAACACCTCACCGGCTATTTACGATGCATTTACCTATAAGTTTGATAATGTGGGTCCGAGTGGACCGACGGTCTCGGCATCACCGGCGGGGTACACGGCGCTGAATGATTATACTTTTTTCTGGTTAAATTCCGGATCAGGCGGGCCGGTTGACCCGGGCGCTCCGTCAAATGGTTCGGGTTTCTCGGGGAACTTCGTGTATCGGATCGGCTCGCAAGCA
The DNA here is from genome assembly GCA_964397195.1 of uncultured Gammaproteobacteria bacterium. Taxonomy (GTDB): domain Bacteria; phylum Patescibacteriota; class Patescibacteriia; order SBBC01; family CAIJZX01; genus CAYNGY01. The sequence goes on from CAYNGY010000003.1 coordinate 42,040, forward strand.
TGGTCGTCCTCGACGGCAGTCACACAAGTTAATATTCCAAATGCCGCCTATCAAGAAGGCGCCAATGTTTTTGAAATAAAAGCGATTGACAATGTCGGGAACGAAGGTCCGGCGTCCAGTGTTTCGTTTTACTATTCGGGCGTTGCGCCGACCGCACCGGAGAACCTGACCGTTGATCCAGTGACGTCGGAAGGCAGTCCGTCGGCATCAAACTCCTTTAGTTTCCTCTGGCAACCACCGTCAAGTTCGTCGAGCCCCATTTCACAGTATCGGTTCTCGATCAATAAATTGCCAACAGCCACAAATACTCAAATTACTCCACTAACGGGATTACGGGCGGCCCCGTTTGCGACCCAACAAGGGAAAAATACGTTCTACGTTGTGGCCGAAGATGAGGCGGGGAACATTAATTATGACAACCCGGCGCACGTCGATTTCTATGCCCTGACTCCCGCTCCGGCAGCCCCAACGTCGACACAAATCTTTGATATCTCTAATCGCGATACCTCGGAATATGCGATTAGTATGAAATGGTCAGAACCGAGCAAGAGCAACGGTTTTGATGGATATGAAGTGTATCGATCTGACGACAATACAACGTTCGTCTCCGCTGGCACGACGAAGAGCCCGGTGTTTATTGATACGAATCTCGAATCGAAACCATACTATTACAAGGTGCGGTCGAAGGATAACGCGGGTCAATATTCCATTGATTCGACGACCGTAACATTGACCCCAACCGGACGATATACAACGGCGCCGAAGCTCCAGGACGGTCCGGAAGTGACGCCGAAATCGTTCTCGGGCGCAGTGGTTTGGAACACCGATCGCATCGCTTCGAGCTTTATTGAATATGGGACGGATCCGTACCACCTCGGAAAGCAGAATGGTGGTGAGACCATCGGGACGCTCGACTTGGTGACGAAGCACACCGTGGCCATTAACGGCTTACAACCGGAAACAATCTATTCATACCAAGCGGTGTGGGTTGACCAGGACGGTAACCGCGGTCAGAGCGAGGTGCTGACCTTTGCCACTGGCCTGCGTCCGAAGATTAGCGACGTGGCGGTTTCAAACATTACGCTCACGACGGCGACGATCAGCTGGACCTCGACGACCGTCGCCACGTCGAACGTGGTCTACGGTAAGACGAAGAGTTTTGGGCAGAGTGTTTCGGACGCATCAGGAACTGGGACCACGCGACACTCGGTTCAGATTGAGGGGCTCGACGATACGACGACGTACCATTTCCAGATCTCGGGTACTGATACGGATAATAATCTCCTCCAGTCCGATGAGTATACGTTTGATACGTTAACGCGCCCGATTATTACCGGATTTGATTTCGCGCAGGTCAAAGATGCGGCGACAATCACGATGCGGTTTAGCTGGACGACAAATGTGCCAACGACATCAATTATTTCCTATACCCAATCAGGTGGGTCTGCCAAGAATCTTTCCAACGCGGAATACGGCACGAAGCATGAAATGGTTGTGGGGAATCTTTCCGAGAAGAAAGTATACGTGTTTCAAGCACGTGGCGTTGATACATATGGAAACCTTGCGACGTCAAATCCATTAACCGCGACGACGCCGGGTGATACGCGACCGCCAAAAGTGACCAACATGACCATTGAAGTTCGGTCATCCGGGGTTGGTGAGGCACAAAAAGCGCAACTCGTCGTATCATGGGAAACTGACGAACAGGGGAGTAGCCAGGTTGAATATGGACCGGGCATTAGTTCGGATAACTATCCGACGCGAACCGCGGAAGACCCGGCGCTCGGAACGTCCCACGTGGTGATTGTGCCTGAGCTTGAGCCAGCCAAACTGTATCATCTTCGCGCTGTCTCGCGTGACTCATCGGGGAATGGCGGATCGAGTGCGGACACGACAGCTATCACCGGGAAGGTCCAGCGCTCAGTGGTTGATATTATTATCAGTTCGCTGACGCGATCACTCGGATTCTTGGGCGGCCTCATTAAAACCACACAATAATGTCGCCAGCCGTCTCAACGCCAGCCGGCGTAAAAAAGCCAGTGATTGTGGCGAAAAACGTTGAGAAGATTTTTACCTATGGGAAAGAGACATACGAGGTGCTCCATGGATTGAGTACGACCGTCTACGCCGGTGAGTTCGCTATTATTTACGGTCCATCGGGTAGCGGTAAATCTACTTTTTTAAACACGCTCATCGGTCTCGAGCGACCGACAAAGGGCGAAGTCTACATTGACGGCATTGAGATTGATAAGATGAGCGATGACCAGCGCGCTGAACTTCGGGCGACACGGTTTGGGGTCGTCTCGCAAAGTCCAATTTGGGTGAAGGCGCTCACCGTTTTGGAGAATGTGGCGATGCCGCTGCTGATTCAGAATGTCCCCGAAGCGCGCGCCTTTCAACGAGCGAAAGAAGTGTTGGAGATGGTTGGTCTACCGGAAAAAGTAAAGAATAAACCGGCCGAACTGTCCGGCGGTCAACAACAACGGGTCAACTTCGCTCGATCGCTGGTGAATGATCCACATATTCTGGTGCTTGATGAACCGACGGGGAACCTTGACTCAAAGTCGGCCGATCAGGTCCTTGGTCTGTTGGCCGAATTGAATAAGCGTCGCGAGCGGACGATATTAATGATTACCCATAATTTAGAATATTTGGAACTAGCGGATCGAAAAATCATGATTCGCGACGGACTGATTACGGAAGATACCGCCCAAACCGCCAAAGTGTTTGTGCCGCACAAAGCCTATGAGACTGACAAGCATAATTAGGTTCTCCTGGAAGAACTTGTGGATTCATCGTCTGCGGTCACTGTTGACGATCGGTGGTGTGGTGATTGGCGTCGCCGCGATTGTCTTCTTAGTCTCGCTGGCGTTTGGCCTCGAGCGAATGGTCACTAGTCAGGTAGCGAACTTCTCGGCCTTTACCATCATCGATGTTCCCTCGTCAAACCCGCCGTCTGGGAAAATTAATCGCGAATCGATTGATCGATTGCGCGAGGTTCAGCACATCAAGGTTTTGGAACGGGTGATTGATATCGCTGGCCGGGCAAAGCTCGCGAATCAGAGTTCGACGACGGAAACGGTAGTGGTCGGTGTGACGTCGAATTACTTCGGGTTGGCCGAACTTCATCTCCAAGACGGCAAGATTTTTGAAGAAAAGGCGACGAAAGAAGTTGTGGTGAATGTCTCATTAGCTAGTCTGCTTGGGTTTTCGGATGCCCCGGCTTCGATCATTGGGAAAGACATTGCCGTTGATATGATTATCCCGAAGAGTCTCCGGGAAACAGATTCAGTTGATGGAGCGCTCGTTAAAGAGTCCATTCCGTTTACGGTGGTCGGTCTGTTGCCGGATAACCAAAACCCGGCTATGTATGTTCCGCAAAGTGTCGTTGACGCACAGGGCGTCGTCAATTCAACCTCGATGAAGATTCAGGTTGACGACAAGAACTTTGTGGCCGAAGTCCGGAAACAAATTGAGAATGCCGGATTTGCGACAGAGTATATCGGCGACACCGTTGACCAAATTACATCAGTTTTCACCATTTTCCGGTTGGTACTTGGCGGGTTCGGTTCCATTGCCCTGATCGTTGCGGCGCTCGGGACGTTTAACACGCTGACCATTTCGCTGATGGAACGTATTCGTGAGATTGCCTTACTCAAAATGATGGGTATGCAACGTCGGGATGTTTTTCGCCTGTTCATTGCCGAATCCTTGACGATTGGGGTGGCCGGCGGCGTTCTTGGTGGCGGGATCGGCTATGCCATTGGTTGGGGCGCGAACCAAGTTGTGTCGTATTTAGCCGTCCGGGCTAATTCCGATGCCGTCTCTATTTTCTATACCCCGTTCATGTTTTTGGTCGTCGTAGCGCTTGGTTCTATCGTGGTCGGCTTTGTGACGGGGCTCTATCCGTCTTGGCAAGCGATTAAAACAAATCCGCTCGATGCATTACGCTATGAATAATTTATTGACTCGTAACGGTCAACACGTATGAACTTTTCTTCACGACTCATTGTCGTCATCCTGTTAGTAACGATGATCCCGATCGGAGCATTTGGTATTCTCGGTGGTCAATCAACGCGTTCGGCACTGCGGAAATTCGTTTTTGATCGGGTGGTCGCGGTGAACGCAGTCAAGTTGAATTTGTTGGAGAATTACGTTAGCGACGTTAAGACGGCTATGTCAGGCTACCAATCGAGTGCAACTATCCTCCAGCAGGCGGCTGTCTTGGTTGATAACCAGACGAAATTGCGCAGTTCCGTTGCGCTGGCCGCAACGAATGCCCTGCAGGCGGCATTTCGAGAAAACCGTATCAAATACGATTTTGACGATGTGAAGATTCTGAATAATGACCACAAAATACTCTACGTGAGTAACGAAAAGTATCAGGCGGAGGTCGGGACGGTTGCAACTGGCGTTTTGAGGGATGTCACACAGGCTTCCGAAGCAAGCGCCAGTTTCTCGAAAGCCATGGCGGATGTCGGCGGCGGCGCCTTTTCGGAAATGTACTATGCCTCGCCGATGCATGATGCGGACGGTCAGTATCTCGGTCAGATTGTCTTTGAGCTTGATTTAGAAGATTTGTTCGATCGGGTGGCCGATATTACGGGGATGAGTGAGACGGGTGAGTCGTATCTTGGGTTTCACGACGGATACTCGGCGGTCGTCCTGTCGCCGTTAAAGTACGACCAGAATGCGTCGCTAAAAAAACGGGTTACGTTCGGTGATGAGCAGGAGAAGGCGCTACAGCTTGCAGTCCAAGGCCAACGTGGTAAAGCGCAGTTGACCGACTATCGCGGGGTGGAAGTGTTGGCAGCGTGGGAGCCGTTTAACGAGCTTGGCTGGGGCTTGGTGACCAAGATTGACTATACGGAGGCGTTGAGTCCACTGCAGCGAGTCCGGACGATATTACTGTATGCGATACCGATTGCCTTGGTGTTGATGGTGATTTGTATTGTTTGGATCGTCCAAATATTTTTGGGCCGACCGTTGAACCACTTAACCAAAGTGGCTGAACAAATCTCTAATGGCCATCCGGACATTCAGGTTGAGCAAAAAATGCTCTACAGTCAGGATGAATTTGGTCATTTAGCGACGTACCTCCATCACATCGCTCACCGGATGCGGTACGAACAGCAAGGACGCAAGGACCGTCCCGCCGAGTAGGGGAAGGTCTTGACGGTCCTCCAGAAACATGGTTCTCTGGGAACGGTTTTGCGATAGCACATTCGGTCGTGGCTCCTGACGACGGAGGGTCTCGTGTTTCGACGTCTAGCTGTGTTCTCGGTCGCGTGCGTTGCGCTCACCGTGTTGTGCGGTTCGACGCGTCTGCGCCCGATTCGGAATGATGAGCGCGCGAAGTCGATGGAATGTCCGGTTCCGTGCGTCAACTTTCGCATGCCGGGCACACCAGACGGGTTAGTCCGAATCTGGTTCGGCCCCAATCCGACCTATGGCGACACGCTCTATCACCACTACACGGTCGAGGTGACCGGACTCGAGATGTCGGCCCCGCAATCGGCTCGGCTGCAGCGCTATCTCGCACGTGACGGATTCCCGACCGAACGTGATATGCCGGTGGTTCCGTACCTCGAGGGCGAGCGGTTCCGTGAGCGGCGGGGTGCTCACAAGGAGTACGCGGTCAGTCGTCGGAACGTCCGTGGTATCTGGTATGGGTACTTGGCTGGGCGCTGGGTAGCCGACTCGTTGATCGTACCGTAGGAGGTGGACATGAACCCGTTGCTCGTTCTGGGCGTGATGGCACTCCTCGCGCTGGTCTGGGGCGTGGCACTCTTCGTCCAGATTACCCGTCGGATCGGTGGGTAATCGATGTACATGAACATGGCTAGCGACCCCGGTGGGTCGCTAGCCACTCTTTATATACCTTGATGTGCCTTCGATTTTTCTTCGGCTATGGTATACTGCTCCGCGTATGGCTACCCCGTATGTCTTAAAATCGTCGTTTGATCCGGGAGCGCTTCGGGTAGACTACGATCATGAGTTAAATGCCGAGCAACTGGCCGTGGTCAAGGGTGGCGACGGTCCCTGTCTGGTGCTGGCTGGAGCCGGTTCTGGAAAGACCCGGACCATTGTCTATCGAGTGGCGTATTTGATCGAGCACGGGGTCTCGCCAGACCACATCTTGCTTGTGACCTTCACGAATAAAGCGGCCAAGGAAATGCTGGGTCGGGTTGAGTCGCTCCTCGGCTCGTTCCCCGCGAAGCTTTGGGGCGGGACGTTCCATCATATCGCGAATGTCTTGATGCGGAAGTATGCCCGGCTCGTCGGATTTGAACCGAACTTCACTATTCTCGACGAGGATGACAGCCGTGACCTCGTCGGCGCCTGTCTCAAATCATTGCGCATCGATACCAAGCAAATGCGCTTCCCGTCGGTCGGCGTTATTCGCGGATTGATCTCGCTTTCCCAAAATACCGGGATTGATCTGGCGACGGTCATAGCCGAGACGAAGCCGGAATTTTCGCGCGTCCAGGATCAGCTCGTGACGGTGGCGCGAGCCTATGATGATCGGAAGCGACGAGCGAATGCCATGGATTTTGATGACTTACTCGTCCGCCTTCGTGATCTCCTTCGTGACCATCCGGAGGTTTGCGAGCGACTCGGTCAGCAGTTCAAATATATTCTTGTCGATGAGTACCAGGATACGAATCATCTCCAGGCCGATATCGTGCAGCGTTTAGCACAAGCGCATAAGAATATCATCGTGGTCGGCGATGACGCGCAGTCGATCTACGCGTTTCGCGGCGCTGACATTCAGAATATTCTGAATTTCCCGAAGCTTTTTTCGAAAACAAAACTCTTCAAACTGCAGGTCAATTATCGTTCGACGCAACCGATTCTCGATGTGGCGAATGAGGTCATCAAGCACAACGTCGAGCAGTTTCCGAAGCGTCTCGAACATGTTCGAGCGGGGAGTACACGGCCGATCATGATTCCGGCCGCTTCCGACGAACAAGAGGCGGAGTTTGTTGCCCAACGTATCCTCGAACTTCGCGATGATGGTGTGCCACTCCGCGACATGGCTGTCCTATTTCGTGCCGCCTTCCATTCCCAAGCGCTCGAATTCGAGCTGACGCGACGCGACATTCCGTATGAGTACCGCGGCGGGTTGCGTTTTTTTGACCGGGCGCATATTAAAGATGCGCTCGCGTTTCTCAAAGTGGTTGGTAATCCGCGCGACGAAGTTTCGTTCCTTCGTATTCTTCGTCAGCAGGTAGGGATCGGCGATCAAACGGCAGATCAACTGTTCACGATGGTCCAAGACGGACTTGGTGTTGGTGACGAGCGACATCCGCTCGAAGCGGTTTTTGAAACGGTAACACCGCCGACCCGCGCTGAGCGCGGCTGGAAGACGCTCCGCGGCATGCTCGAAACGCTCGTGTCTCAGCGTGATCATGGCCCGGAGGCGCTGATCAAAACTATTCTTGAAAGCGACTATCGCGATTACGTTAAGAATCAGTATCAAGATGCGAACGATCGGCTGGCTGATTTGGACCAGCTGGCCTTGTTTGCCGGGAAGTATGATTCACTCTCAACGTTCCTTTCGGAAGTAACACTTCAGGAAAGTTTTGGCGTGGCCGACGCGCAGACGCCAAGCGAAACCCGTGAGCAAATCGTTTTGTCGACCGTTCACCAAGCCAAGGGATTGGAGTGGCGGGCGGTGTTTATCATCCATCTGTCCGATGCATCATTCCCGCACCCGCGGGCGCTGACGGAAGAGGGTGGACTCGAAGAGGAGCGTCGTTTGTTCTACGTCGCCGTAACTCGAGCCCAAGAGTTCCTGTACTTGTCATACGGCATGGCCAGTGGCTATCGCACAACAGCGATGCAGTTAAACTCGCCGTCGCCGTTCCTCAAGGAGATTCCGACTCAGCTTCTAGAGACGTATGAACTGAGTGAAGAAATTGCGAGTGCGGAAGAGACCTTCGAGGACCCAGACCGAATCATTGATCTTGATGACGATGGAAAGCCAAAAAGTCTCCTGGACCGCGTGATTCATTCGCACGTGCAAAAGCGAGAACGACGCAGTGCGTGGAAAAAGAAATAGGTATATGAAACGCGTCGATCGTACCACCTCCTCGCCCCTCCTTCGTACAGGAGGGGACGGTGCGAAGTATCGCGGCCAAGCCGCGATACAAAAAACTGACGGTCGACAGCTGAGTAATTATATCCTCGTCCACAACATCCGCTCTGCCTACAACGTCGGTTCGTTTTTCCGTACGGCTGATGGTGTCGGACATTGTCGACTGATGATATCCGGTTACTCGGCTCGCCCGCCACACAAAGGGGTCGTGAAAACTGCACTGGGAGCTGAGCTCGTGGTGCCGTGGGAATCCATTCGTCAGGCGGGTCCGTGGCTCCGGCGGATGAAAAAGGCAGGGTATGAGATTCTGGCGCTTGAACAGTCGCCAACGAGCGTTGACCTTTTTTCCTATCGACCGCGAAAGCCGTGGATCCTGATTCTCGGGAACGAGCTCCGTGGGGTGACCCCGGCCATGCTTCGGTTGGCCGAGGTGACGCTTGAGATCCCAATGCGCGGCCAAAAGGAGTCGTTGAATGTCGCCAGTGCGATGGCAATTGCCGCGTACCACCTCAGTCGATAATGTAATCACTGGACACCTGATTGGGTAGGTGGTTGACACGTTGCGGACGATTGCTATGCTGGGTCGGATCACCGATCGGTGTGGTTGAAATATTCCCTGGAGGCTCGCATGCAATTCCTGACGGTGGCATGGTGGGCCCGGAAAGGGTTTCACCTCTTGTTGGCCGGTCTGGTCGCGGCCCTGTTCTTGGCAGCGAGCGCGACATCGCGTCCGTGGCCGATCATCGTCCTTTTCTGTTTCGGACTGATCTTGGTGGCGGTTGACCTCGGTCGACCGTGGATCCGCTGGCGGCTCATGCGCCAGGTGTTTGCGCGAGAGCGGCACCATCGTGTCGGGTGCCTGACCTATGGCGTGGCCGGCGGAGTGGTGTCTTGGCTCATTGCCGGACCTGCTGTGGCGGCGCTGGCGATGATCTTGCTCGCCATTGTTGACGGCGCTGCGGCCATTTTCGGTCGGAGTGTTGGTGTCACTCCGTTACCGGGGCGCCCCGACAAAACATGGGAAGGGAGTGTCGGTGGTTTCGTTGCTGGGTTACTCGTGATGTATGTCTGGCCCGGTGCGCAGCCGTCCACTGTCCTCGTCGTGCTGGCGGTTAGTGTCGCCGAGGCCCTCTCGGACGGCTTGCATGACAACTTCACTGCGCCGATGGCGGCCGCGATGGTGGCCACCTTGCTCCGTTAAGTGCGACGGACCAGCCCATGTCGTCCACCTATCCCGATGAGGCCCCCTGGGGCCTCTTTTGACTTTCACTCCTGAAAATGGCCCAGTTATCCACTGTGTTCCTCGGGGAACATTGTGTTGACGCTTGGCCAAGAATGGAGTAAAATGGTGTTACAGGGTGAAAAGTGGATAAAAGTGGGGATAACCCACGTCCCGTACCCATCAGTAACATTCCCAACGTGTTCATCGGCGAATACCACCATGCAATCGACGACAAAGGGCGGATGCAAATTCCGGTCAAGTTTCGCGTTGATCTGTCGAAGGGAGCAGTAGTCACTCGGGGCCTTGATAATTGTCTTTTCATCTACACCAAAAAAGAATGGACTATCTTGGCTGAAAAGTTAGCGCGGTTACCAATTGCCCAGGCCAACAGTCGGGCCTTTAGTCGGTTGATGCTGGCGGGAGCGATGGAACTCGAACTCGATAAACAGGGCCGTGCCGTGCTCCCGGAATATCTTCGCCAGTTCGCGGGTATAAAAAAGATGGCGGTTATTGCCGGGCTCTACAATCGACTTGAACTTTGGGACAAGGACTCTTGGGAGAAGTACCGGAGTGGGACTGAACGGCAAAGCGGGGATATCGCCGAAGCCCTCGCCGCGCTCGGCGTCTAGCTTCCTTCGCATGCCGGGCCACACGCCGGTTCTTCTCTCAGAGGTTCTCAGCTCTTTCCAACTTACCCCTGGACAGGTCGTGATCGACGCGACGGTCGGTGGTGGGGGACATGCGCGTGCCATGCTTGCGCGGATTGTTCCCGGCGGTCGTCTCCTTGGCCTTGAAGCGGATCCGCGAACCTACGCCGCGACCGCATCTGAACTTCGTGATGACCCGGTGACCATGGTGCACGGAAATTTCCGTCATCTGGGCGCACTGGCTCGTGATCACGGCTATACCGACGTTGACGCCGTTCTCTTCGACCTCGGTGTGTCCTCGATGACCGTTGATGATCCGGCGCGTGGGTTTTCTTTCATGCATCCCGGCCCGCTCGATATGCGTTTCGATCCGGACTCACAGTCGTTCACTGCGGCTGACCTCGTCAATGCCGCGACGATCGGTGATCTGACGACTATTTTCCGTTCATACGGCGAAGAGCCGGCCGCGTCCCGCGTCGCCGCCGCGATCGTTGAGCGACGACGACACGATCGGTTTTCCGACACAGCCGATCTTGCCGACGTTGTAGCCTCGGTCGTACGGCGGCGTGGGCCGCGACACCCAGCGACCAAAGTCTTTCAGGCGATTCGCATGGCGGTCAACGATGAGCTCGGTGCCATCCAAGCAGCGTTGCCGGAGGCGTTAGCGCTCCTGCGATCGGGTGGACGACTGGCGGTGATTACTTTTCACTCCGTTGAAGATCGGGCGGTGAAACGAATCATGAAACTGATGGCCGAACAGGGGCAGGGGAGCCTCGTGAACAAAAAGGCTCTGCAACCGACTCGGGCTGAACAACTCGCAAATCGACGCGCTCGCAGCGCAAAACTCCGCATTATTCAAAAAAAATAAATCAAACAAAAAACGATCTCCCTATGACGACTCGACGTACAGCCAACCCACTCCAAACCACCGGACACTGGTGGCACACGCTAAAGATTTCCTCGCAGAAGTTTGCGGTCATGTTAACGATTTCCGCGTTCGTGACCGGTTTCGGCTACGTGGTGGTGACGAACCGCACGGCGGCACACGGTTTTGAGCTTGGCGCGCTTGAGCAGCATGTAGCCGAGCTAAAAGCTTCGAACGAAAAACTCCAACTCCAAGCGGCCGATCTTCGGGCGCTGTCGGTGGCCGATGCGGCCGGGAAGGCGCTTGACCTTCAGCCGGCGGATTCATTTGATGTCTTACCGACAACCACGGGTTCGGTCGCGATTCGCAACCCATAATCATTTCTCGACATGAGCTGGCGGCGCACGCAGTCTTCGCGGTCCGGTTTTGACCGTTTACGCTGGGTGCAGCTGACGATTGGTGCCTTCGCCATCATCCTGATTGCTCGAGTCGGTTTTTTGCAAATTGCCCGTGGCGGCTATTATCGGCTCGTGGCCGATGACCAACATCAGCTCAACGATCAACTCGAACCGACGCGCGGGGAGATTCTTGTTCATGACCGCTCGTCATCGTCCGGAACGTATCCGCTGGCGGCGAATAAAACGCTCCACTTACTGTACGCTCTGCCGAAACGAATTACTAATCCGGCCGAAGTGGCCATGAAAATTAAACCATTTGTCACACTGGATGATGAGACATTATTGGCGCGGTTGTCGAAACCGAACGACCTATATGAGCCGCTGGCGCATGGACTGACCGACGCACAGCAAGCGGAGATTGTAGCACTGAAGATCGACGGCCTCGACTTTATTGACGAAACCGAGCGCTACTATCCGGAAAAGAATATCGGATCGCACATCCTCGGGTTCGTCGGATTTGCCGATGATAAAAAAGTTGGACGGTACGGCATTGAAGGTTCATGGGAAAAGGAACTGGCCGGACAACGTGGGTCGATTCAGGCGGAAAAAGACGCGGCCGGACGGATTATTGTTTCCGCCGCCCAAGTCTGGCAACCGGCGATCGACGGCGCAGACGTCCTTCTAACCATTGACCGTTCGATTCAGTACGAGGCCTGCCGCCAGCTTGATGACGCCGTCCAGAAACATGGAGCTGATGGCGGGAGCGTCGTCATTCTCAACCCAAAAACCGGGGCGGTCTTGGCCATGTGCGGTGCCCCTGATTACGATCCGAATGCATTCCGTGACGTCACCGACATAAAGCGTTTTTTGAACCCGGTTACCCAATCAACCTATGAACCGGGCTCGGTGTTCAAGGCTTTGACGATGGCCGCGGCCGTGAATGAAAACAAAGTCACGGCGGATACGACCTATACCGATACCGGTGAAGTGAAAGTAGGGAGTTTTACCATTCGTAACTCGGATGATAAAGCTAACGGTGTGCAGACGATGACCCAAGTATTGGAAAAGTCATTGAATACCGGGGCGATCTACGCTATGCAGCAAATCGGTGCGAAGCGATTCGACGAGTACGTCCAGTCGTTTGGTTTTGGGACGTTGACTGATGTTGGGGTGACCGAGGCAAACGGGAATATCAAGGCGCTGGCGACCGGAAAAGATATCTACGCCATGACCGGCTCATTCGGCCAAGGGTTAACGGTTACGCCGTTGCAATTAGCTGTGGCGTATGCGGCATTAGCGAACGGTGGCCTAGTGATGAAACCATATCTGGTTGAAGAGATTCGCCATCAAGATGGCACCGTTGATACAACCAAGCCGGTCGAAGTGCGACGAGTGATTACTCAAAAGACGGCGGCGACTATTGCTGCGATGCTTGTCAACGTGGTCAAAAATGGTCATGGCCAGAAAGCCGGGGTACCGGGATACTTTGTAGCCGGAAAAACGGGGACGGCGCAAGTACCTGATCCAAATGGGAAAGGGTATCTCGAAAACGTGACGATCGGGACATTCGCCGGTTTCGCCCCAGTTGAAGATCCAAAGTTCACGATGGTCGTGAAGATTGATCATCCGCGTGACGTGCAGTTCGCCGAATCATCGGCCGCACCGCTGTTTGGGTCACTCGCCAAGTTCCTCCTGTCGTACTACCACATTGAACCGGCTGACACCACAACGAAATGAAATACCTTGTCCGGTTGGTATTAACATGGTTGGCTCGCGCGATCATCAAGCGATATCGTCCGATGGTGGTTGGTATTGCTGGGTCGGTTGGGAAAACTGGAACGAAAGATGTGGTCGCGGCGGCGGTTACTAGTCCAAAACGATCTGTTCGGGCGACGACCGGAAATTTTAACGCGGAAATCGGTGTCCCGGTGACGATCATCGCTGGTGGTGCTCGGCCGACCTCGATCTTCGGGTGGCTACGAATTATCGGCCGTGGCTTTCGATCGCTCCTGATTCGCGAATCGTACCCCGGGGCGGTGGTGTTAGAGATGGCGACGGATAAGCCCGGCGACTTGGCGAGTCTCTTGCATATTGCTCCGCCAACAGTTGGCGTTTTAACTTCAACGGCGCCGGAACATCTGGAATTTTTTGGAGATGAGGCGACGGTTGTCGCCGAAGAGTCTTTGATTGTGCGGCAACTCCCACCAAACGGTACGGCCATTATTAATATCGATGATGAACGGAACGCGGCCTTGGTGGATCAAATTCGGGCGACGGTTATAACCTATGGCTGGCAGGAGCGAGCGATGATTCGCGCTGACGGCAGCACCTTTACCACTGATGCTCAAGGCCGGGTCTCGGGCATGGTGGCAAAAATTGCGGTTGATGGCAGTGTTATTCCGGTGGCGTTACCCGGGGTCTTGGGGAAACACCAGGTGTTGCCGATTTTGGCGGGTGTCGCTGTGGCTACGGCCTTGGGTGATAGTGTTGCGGCGGTGGTGCCACGGCTCTCGACGTATCGTCCGCCAGCCGGGCGAATGCGACTATTTCCCGGAGTGAACGGCTCGCTCATCATTGATGATAGTTACAATGCCTCACCGGAGGCGGTCCAGGCGGCGATTGAGACTCTGTTAACATTGCCGGCGACCGGGAAGAAATACGCGATTCTCGGTCAGATGTCGGAACTTGGCTCGTCGTCCGATCACTGGCATGCCGAGATTGGGCGTCTTTTCGGGCCGAAAACGGTGGCGCGGCTGGTGACGGTTGGCCCAGTGGCGGCGGGCTATGGCCCGGCGGCTGAAGCGGTCGGCTTTCCGCCAGTGCGAATTACGAACGTGGCTGATGCGGAGATGGCCGCGGGGGTGGTTCGACCGGACCTTGGCCCGGGGGATGTTGTGTTAATCAAGGGCTCGCGGTACGCGGCGCGACTCGAACGGGCGGTAAGGCTTCTTCTCGAAAACCCAGAACGCGATAGCGCGTCACTCGTCGGCGCGGAGTAGGCTCGACGAACGGCTAAGATTGGCGGAGAAACGTCTTCAGCGTTTTTTCAGTTTCGGAATATATACTTACCACGCTTTCGATCGAAGCACGCACCTTCCTTATCAATAACATCTTCGAACTATGAAACAACCCATAAAAAACTCGCTCCTTGGTTTAGCCGGAGTCGGGATTCTCAGTCTCGGTCTATGGTCGGCGGCCAACGTCCACGCGGCGACGGCGACGACCAATACGTCCACGAGCACCACCGCCACCAACGTCTCGGAACGCGGTCCCGGTAGCGGGAGACACCTGACGGACATGGCCGAGATCCTCGGAATGTCCACGACCGAGTTACAAACCGCGCTTGATAGTGGTCAGGAGTTCTACCAAATCGCCGCCGCAAAAGGGGTGACCTATGCGTCGCTCAGCGCCAAACAGTTGGCCGCGTATACGGCGAAACTCGCGGACATGGTCAAGGTTGGGTATTTGACACAGGCAGAGTCTGATACCTTCTTGGCCCAGTACAAGAGTCAAGCCGCGCTCTCACCTGAGGGCATGCCAGGCATGGGATTTGGCCATCACGGTCGATAAGAAGAATGAGCGGAAACACGGGCCCGTATGCGTACGGGCCCGGCTCTATTTATCCACAGTCGGACCATGGGTTACATGTCGATCCCTCACTTTACCCTAAGATTAGCGAGAATCGGCGTTCAGGGAAAATTCAGTTATGATGTATATGCTGGTATCGCAGGAGTATGGACTGCACTTCACTCGGTAACCTCAACCAACTGAGGAAAAAGACATTCACGTGGCATATACACCCGCTCGCGTCACCGACATTACCTGGCTGACGCCAACCATTCTCGAGGTCACCTTACGACGCGACCACGATGCGCCGTTTCCGCTATGGCAAGCCGGACAGTATGTGCTGATCTCGTTTCCCGGCCAGCCGCGATTGCGGGGGAATCGTCCGTTTTCCATTTCCAGTCCACCCGCTGACCCGACGATGTTGCGGATTGGCATTCGGGTGATGGGTAAGTTTACCAAAACGCTTCCGGCGCTGCGCGTCGGTGATTCGGCCCGGGTGACGGGGCCGTTTGGTGCTTTTGTCTTGCATCCCACGGAAACGCGGGTGGTGTTGCTCGGCGGCGGAATTGGTGTCACGCCACTCGTGAGCATATTCATGCAGGCCGCAGTTACATCGTGGGGTGGGGAAATGAATTACATCGCGAGTCACCGTTCAGTGGAAGAAGTGGCTTACGCCGATCGCCTTCTCGAGGCAGCGCAGGGCCGGCGGACATTCCGTGTTGTTACGGCGGTTGAAGGAGTTGCGTCAGACGCCGAACGGGGGATCGTTTCGGGCCGGATTACCGCTGATCTGGTTCATCAGTACCTGACTGCCGATGCGCGAGAGTATGTCTGGTATATCTGTGGTCCAACTCCGTTTATGGCGGCGATGCGGACGATGATTCGTGGCTTAGGCGTTCCCGAGGATCGGATCCATAGTGAACTCTTTGCCGTCGCCCCGCCGACCATTTTTGAACGGACATGGACGCCGAAGGTCGTTTTTGCTGGTTGGGCGGTGGTGGCCGCATCAATTTTTGGGGTGGTCTATGGCTTGGAACGAGCAAATCGTGTTACCGTATCACCATCGACCTACACTCAGCAGGCCGTAGAATCAATCGCGGCCACGGCCGACGCCTATCGCGCTGAGCACGCGCTGAAGGCGCCAGCCAACACATCAGTTGACCCGACGGTCCCTCCCAATAGCGCGGCGAAAAATACGGTGACGACCCCGTCGACGCCACGGGTAACGCCGACAGTCCCAACCCGCACCTTTCGACCTCGTACTGGGCAATCATAATCGACCATGTCACGAACGCGACGTATTACACTTTGTCTTGCACTCATCCTCGGCCTTGGGCTGAGCCTGCGTGCACTCCCGATTTTTGCGGAAACGGAGCGCGAAGAGTCGTTTGAGTTTGATGATCGCGTTGGTGAGGAAAACGTGATTCCCGAGCAAACGACACCACCGTTACCGACCGAAACACTGGCGGCGCCAACCGCAGTCGCGGCGTCATCAACCAGCGTCGTCGACAATAATCGTAACGGTATCGTTGATTCATTTGAACTACGAATCATCCGATGATTCACGACTCGTTCACAGGCTTAGGGACATCAATTGAAGGCACGATTGACGCCTCAGAAGTTCGCGGTCGGGCGCTCTGGGCGACGATCCGACGCGAGGTGGCTATTTTTGAACATCGCTTTAGCCGTTTCGACCGCCGCTCGGAAGTATATCGGTTAAATGTCCAACACGGGAAACCGATGGTCGTCAGTCCGGAGTTCATTGCGTTGTTACAAGCGTCACACGCCATCTTCACCTTAACTGATGGGATCGTTGACCCAACCGTGGGGCAGGCACTCGTGGCGGTTGGGTACGATGCATCATTCGACACACTGCAGGACCGTCCCGAGGGCGATGAATCGCACGCGATGCCAACGCCGACAAACTTTTCGAAGGTGACGATTGATTCCGAAACGCGCACGGTCCAGTTGCCGGCCGGGACCTCCTTGGATTTTGGTGGGGTGGGAAAAGGGTATTTACTTGACCAGTTGCGTCCGGTGATCGAAAAAATCACGAAAAACTTTTGCCTTTCATTCGGCGGAGATTTGCTGGTCTCGGGTGTTAATGAAAAGAATCAACCGTGGACGATCGATGTTCAAAATCCGGCCGTACTCCACGAGCAGATTGGGGTGTTGCGCATGCCGGCCGGACGCTGGGGGTTGGCCACGTCGGGGATCACCAAACGACGCGGTGTGCGACGTGGGCGTACCTGGCATCACATTATTGATCCGCGAACCCGGCAGCCATCAGATACCGACGTTTTGTCGGCCACCGTTCTCGCTCCGACGGCGCTTGAAGCCGATATCGCTGCGAAGTCAATTATTATTCGCGGTTCCGAAGATGGTTGTGCGTGGTTACACTCACTCCCGCATTCGGAAGCTCTGGTTGTGGGGATTGATAGTACGATTAAGATCACGTCACCAGTAATTGAGTATATCCCGAAAGGCACGAAAAAGTGAGGCGAAAAATGTTTCTGTCGGTACTTCTCGGCGTCACCTTGCTCTTGGTCGCACATCGGGTGAATGCAGTGACGTATCCGGCGCGAGTTGATGATTTATATCAAACGTCTGATCCACTGGACTCGGATCATGATGGGCTGACCGATCAGGGCGAGACGCGAATTTTTTTAACATCGCCGACGGTTGCCGATACCGATGCGGATGGCTACAGCGATGGCGCGGAAGTGATGATCGGGAGTGATCCGAACGCGGCGGACGATCCGGCGAGTAGCCTGACCGCGGCGAGCGATCCGTCGAGTCCGTTTCCTTGGCCTTGGATCTTAATCCGAGTGAGCGGCATTTCAAGTTTTCTGCTGGTTTTTTGCTTAGCGATCAGTGGGATGATGATGACAGCCGGATGGTGGTACCGCGTCATTCCGCCGAATATCGCCTGGTCACTCCATCGGACGATTGGGTTGACGCTCATTCTGTCCATCCTTCTCCATATTACGGGGTTATTGTTTGATACCTTTTTCCATTTTGGCATTATTGATGTGCTCGTGCCGTTTGTGGCGCCGTATCGGGCCGTGTGGGTTGGTCTCGGTGTGCTCGCGTTCTACGCGATTCTCTTAGTTGTCTATACATCGGTTTACCAAATTCAGCGTCACGCCGGGTTTTGGCGATTTACGCACTTCCTGTCATTTCCGATGTTCATCCTGCTGTTTTTGCATGGTATCTACGCCGGGACCGATACGTCCCGACCGTGGTTGCAGGGTATGTATTGGGGAACGGGCGGGATGATGGCCGTCGCGGTGTTTGCGCGCTTGGCTTGGAAATATTTACCGCGACAACCATCATGACTATGACCCGTCCGTTGCTCATGGGAATCGTGGCAATTGCGGTGACACTCGGCATGATTGTCGCGATTCGACTGATCACGCCGGAGGATCGGTGGATGTGTAACAATGGACGCTGGGTTGCACACGGCCATCCAACCACCGCCGTACCGACCCGACCATGTCGGTAACGCCGCCACTGATTCGCTGTGCGTGGGTGCCACTGCATATTCCCGAGTACGTGCGGTATCATGATCACGAGTGGGGAGTCCCGATTCACACAGACCGTCGGATGTTTGAGTTTATCGTGCTCGAAAGTGCCCAAGCCGGGTTGTCGTGGTTAACGATTCTCCGAAAACGAGCCGGGTATAAACAGTCATTCGCTGATTTTGACCCGGAGCGCGTGGCGCGCTTTACCGGGCGTGATGTGACTCGGCTGATGCGGCACCCGCGGATCGTACGGAATAAGATGAAGATTGAGGGCACGATTACAAATGCTCGAGCATTCCTTCGCGTCCGTCAGGAATGGGGGACGTTTTCGAAGTATCTCTGGTCATTTGTCGACGGTGTGCCAATCCAGCCGCATCGACGGGCTGGACAGCCGCTCCCGGCGGTGACGCCGCTGGCGGTACAGATTGCCGCGGATCTGCGGCGGCGCGGGTTTCGGTGGCTTGGACCGACGGTGGTGTATGCGCATCTGCAAGCGACGGGCATTGTGAATGATCATATCAGGACCTGTTGGCGGTACGGCGCTCTCGGCGGCGAGAAGAAAAAATGATATACTCGGGGTATGAGTATCCCGACTTTACATCGTCCCGCCACCCGCGCCTTTTTCTTTTGGGCCGGTATTCTTTCGACCGTTCTGTACCGGGCGATCATTTTCTTTACCGGCGCGAGTCAAGTCACGTTGCGTGTTATTTGGTATGTCGGGACAGTTGGATTTGTTATCTATTTCGTCCATCGCTATGACATTGCCAAGCGGCGGACGCGCGTGATTCATGAACTCGGGTTGGCCGAAAAAGTCCCGCAACTAAAGGAGCTGTCTGACACCGATCGGGCAGGTTTACAGTACTTATTTGCGACCTTGCAGTCGTCTCGCGAAAAGTGGAATTACTATGTTATTTTCGCCAGCTCAGTGATTGCCCTGTTGGCAGCGCTGTGGGTCGATTTTGTTCGGTGACCGTCCGCCGCTCGTTGTGGGTGTTGGCTGGATACGGGCTTTGCGGTTTTTCAGGCTGAAGCGTATACTGAGGGCGTTTATTGGTCGGTATTGTACAGCCCATGGAGACACCATCTTCACCCGAACCTCGTCGATTGCTGCGCTCCCGAACCCAGCGAATGGTGGCCGGGGTTTGTGGAGGATTGGGCGAGTATTTCCATATTGATCCGACGATCATTCGGGTCATTTTTGCGGCCCTGATGTTTAGCGGCGGGGCCGGTGTTGGGATCTATGTCTTGCTGTGGCTCTTTGTGCCTGAGGCCGGTATGGAGACAGCAGATATCTCCCAGCGCGTCACCGTGGCTGGTCAGGAGATAAAAACCAGTGCGGAATCGTTTGCCAAACGTGTGACGAGTGAGCAAGGCCGGGCGACAGGTCGTGTGGTGCTCGGAGTGATTCTCGTCGTGGCCGGGGCGATGGCGATGATGGACCGAGTGACACCGTGGCATGTCCTTCGCGGCGATGTTTTTTGGCCGGTCGTGGTCATTGCGTTTGGCGCTTGGGTCATGTTTAAAAAATCATAATCACTGGTATGGATACACCATCAACACCTCCACCGCCAACGGTCTCGACACCACCGCCAACCAAGCATCGTTCCTATAGTCTCTGGCGGCTGGTGATCGGGTTACCCGTGATATTTATAGGCCTGCAATTCTTGGCAATGAATTTTGGCTGGAATTGGACATGGACGGAAAATATCTGGCAGCTGTGGCCACTCCTGATTGTGCTCTTCGGCATCTTATTAATCACCCGCGGTCACGGAGTGCCGCGCTGGGTTGGGTACGTATTAGCCCTCTTGGTCATCACGGCGGGGGTGCTGTGGGCGGTGACTCGGCCGGCGGTCAATCATGAAGCACAAACAACGACGATTCGCGTGCCGTATGGCGAGACGATTACCACGGCGCGGTATTTTGTGACGTCCGGCGCCTCAACGGTGACGATTCGCGGTGGTGCGGATGACCTCGTCAACGGCTCGTTCATGTCGAACAGCGGCCGAACCGTCAACGTGACGTCAACCGAAAATGCCGGGGAGACGACGGTTCGTCTGACACCAGACAGCGCTCACGAGTGGTGGTTTTTTCCGTCGATGCGAAATACCATCGATCTTCGTTTGCGAGACGGTCTCACCTCAACCGTAACCGTTGATGCCGGGGCATCCAAGATTGACGCCGATCTGCGAACCGTTCCGGTCACGGACGTGGAATTCAAAGCCGGGGCATCAACCATGGCGGTGACCCTCGGTGACGCGGTTGCCCAAGCGCATTTGACGATCGACGCCGGTGCTTCGACGATGACCATCCGGGTACCGCTGACGGTTGGAATCGAACTGCGGTTGGACGCGGGTGCGACGACGAAACACTTCTCGAGTGACCTGAAGAAGATAGATGACGATCGTTATGAAACTGACGGCTACGCGACCGCCGCCAAGAAGGTGTCGATTGATATCGATGCTGGCGCCTCAACCATTACAATCATTCACGAATAACACGCCGTATGTTTAAGGAATTCAAAGCGTTCATTATGCGCGGCAACGTCATGGACCTCGCCGTCGGGGTGATCATCGGCGGTGCATTCGGTAAAATTGTCAGCTCGTTGGTGGCCGATATTATTATGCCATTCATCAGCCTCCTGACTGGTGGAATTGATCTCTCCGGTTTGCGCGTCAAGATCGCCGGGTCGGTAACAGAACCCGTCTACCTGACCTATGGGAATTTCATTCAGGCGGCGATCGATTTCGTCATCATCGCGGCCGTTATTTTCTTGATGATCCGGATGATGAATCGCCTCGTCAAACAGCCGAGCGTTGCGCCCACAACGAAATCCTGTCCGCGATGTACGATGAGTATCGCGCTGGCCGCGACGCGCTGCCCGCATTGCACCAGTGAACTTTCCTAGACCATGAGCCCGCTCAAGGCCCTGAACTCGGTTCTCCTCTATTGCCAAGATATTCGGCGTTCCGCCGAGTTCTATGAACGGCTCGGATTTTCGATTGGACCCGAACACGACGGCGTGGTCTTGGCGACGGTTGGGGCATTTACCATCCATCTCCTCGACCAATCGAAAGCCGTCTTTCAGCAAGACGCACCGCGTGATAAAGGAGCCGGTGTATTTCTCCGGATTGAAGTTTCCGACATCGATCAACTGCATACTGAGTTTCTTGGGAAAGACCTTCGCCCGGCAGGTGTGCCGCATGATTGGCCGTGGGGGAGTCGCGAGTTTGCGATGAAAGATCCGGATGGCTATCGGCTCGTATTCTGGCAGCTCGTCAAGAAATCTGGATAGCCACACGTCTGATGAACAGGTTGCGGCCAGTGTGGTATACTGGTGACTGATATGGAAAAACGGAACGGGATTGGCTTGGTCTTGAGTGGAGGTGGGACGCGCGGTATTGCCCATGTTGGGGCGTGGCGCGTTTTGTCGTCGCTGAATTTTCGGCCAGCGGTGATTGCTGGCTGTAGCATGGGGGCGCTCGTGGGGGCGATGATTGCGAGTGGCCATACGGTCGACGAGATTGAGGAGTTTGTCTTGGCTCAGCGGGCGACGGCGTTATTTCAATGGCCGATTACAAAACTCGGTATCTCGAATTTAACGAAGTTCGAGAAGCGTTTGATGGCGTTTATCGGGACACGACGATTTGAGGGATTGCAGATACCGTTGATTATGAATGCGACGAATCTGACGACCGGCGAACGGGTCGTGTATGACCGCGGCTTACTTTGGCCGGCGCTGCGCGCGACGATTGCCGTGCCGGGGTTGTTAGCGCCGGTGCGGTTGCATGGCGAAATACTCGTCGATGGCGGGATTCTCCATGAACACCCGTTTTTATTACTGCCGAAGGAGGTCCAACGGTTCATTATGGTTAACTGCTCACCGCGGGAGAGTCTGACCAAGCAGCAGGTTTCGGTGATTGATCTCCTGCGGGCGAGCATGAACGTCATGCAGAACACGATCACCGAAATGCATCTCGCCAGTATCCCGTCTTACCGCTACCGGCTGATCGAACCAAATGTACACGGTCGGAATTTATTTGAGAGCGAGAAACAATTTCGGGCCTTACTGACCCTGGGGTCCGAGGCAGCGGAGGCCGAGCGGTCCTCGCTAACGTCTTTTATTCAGTAAAACAACTAACAGAAACGATATGGAGAACATCCGTTCAGGAAGCGGCCCGGTTGAAGAAGGGAAAGCAACGTTCGCATCATTGCGGGCGTGGAATTGGGCCATGTCTCTGCTCCATCTGGTGCAGGGAATCATCATGGTGGCGATTAGTAACGCTTCGTCGTTACCGATCACGACGTCGTATTTAAAAATCGATCCGGCCAACCCGCAGTTCGGCATAGCACCGACGCCGGAAACCTGGTTTCAGTTGCGCCTCGGCCCGACCGTCGCGGCTTTCTTATTCTTGTCGGCGTTGGCTCATTTTTTACTGGCCGGGCCGCTGCGGGGGTGGTACGAACGGAATCTCGCCAAGGGGATGAATAAGCTCCGTTGGTTTGAGTACATGTTTTCCTCGTCGATCATGATCGTCGTGATCGCTATGCTGTGTGGCATCTATGATTTTTGGCTACTGGTCGCGCTCTTCGCTTTGAATGCGATTATGAACTTGATGGGCTTGGTGATGGAAGTGCACAATCAAACGACATCGACCACCAATTGGTTGTCGTATATCATTGGGGTGGTGGCTGGACTCGTGCCGTGGGCGGCGATCATTGCCTACTTCATCGGCGCGGCGAACTCTACCGGCGTCGAGATCCCGAGCTTTGTCTACTGGATTGTCGGCACCATCTTCGTGACCTTCAATATCTTCGCGATCAACATGATCTTGCAGTATAAGAAGGTCGGGCCGTGGAAAAACTATCTCTACGGTGAACGTGTCTATATGATTATGTCGTTGGTGGCAAAATCACTCTTAGCCTGGCAAATGTTTAGCGGGACACTTCGGCCGTAACCTGGGTGTCGAGCAGAACACCGGTCGTGTATGACCGGTGTTTTCCTTTGTGCTACACTATGATTGACCTATGTTGTCTGAACATCATTTCCAAGTTCCCGATCGGGTCTTCTTTACCTTGACGGCGGTGGTCGTCCTGGTCAGCGCCGGATTTGTTCTCTGGGCATGGCCCCTGCTCCCGACCACTTTGCCGATCCATTTTGGGTGGGATGGAAAACCCGATGCCTATGCCGATAGCAAAGCGCTGACGGTTCTGTTTCCGTTAGCCATTCAGTGTTTGATCGCGCTCTTGGTGTCATGGGCCTACCGCCACCCGAACTACTTTAACTACCCGACTCGGCGGCGTCTCGATACGTTATCGCTACCGGCGCAAGCCGCTTTGCGGGTTTTGGCTCGCCACCTGTTGGCGGTTGTGCTCCTGGTGGCGGAGCTGTTGTTAGCGCACATCATTGAAGGCGTCATTTTAGTCGGTCTCGGGCAGGTCGGCGCCCCTGATCCGAGCATCCTGATCTTCCTGGTCGGTTTCTTGCTGGTCTCGATCACGGTCTACTCCGTGTGGATGCGGCGCATTATTCGCCGAGGGACGGCAGATGCCCATCCGCTCCGCGGGTAGACGGCGCGTTGACGGGGGACCAGGCGTGGCGCTATACTAGCGCCGTCGCTTGAGTTAGCGACGGCGCATACTATGAATGTCTTTCGCTCACGAGTCGGGATCCTCTTTGCTGGCGGCACGCGGCTGTCCGGTTCAGCGCGGTTACGGCGTGGTGTTCGCCGAGCGAGTGATGTCGCGCCGTGGGTCCAAGAAATGGGGGAGTTGCTGATCCTGGCGGATATCGAGCCGATGTTTGTGCTGGCGGATGATTCGGTATCACCGCCGGAGCGGTGGCGACGAATTGCGCTCGCGATACGGCAGATGGCGCCGCGTGTTGATGGGCTAGTTGTACTCCATGAACCGATGACGGCCGATTTGACGGCGGTGGCATTGGCGGCGATGGTGACCGTTACCCCGAAGCCAATCGTCATTGCGGTCGGGACGAATGATGGTCAAACAGGCGGCCGCTCAAATCTGATTAATGCGGTTCAAACGGCGACCGCGCATATTCCGGCGGTTCTTTTTTTACGCGGCCCACAGATTTTACTAGCGGCGAAAGCGATGGATGTGGAGATTGGGCCGAATGATACGCTCGGACGGATTGATTTTGGGGTTCGACAACTTCGGACTTTGCAGCGGCCGACGGCAGCGCGACTGCAGATGTCGCTTGAGATCGAGTCGCGTGTGGTGGTTGTCACGGCAGATACGCTCTGGGCCAGTAATTGGGCGTTCCCGGCCCAGACAAAAGGGGTTGTTGTTGTTTGGCCGAGTTCACAGCGCGTGCCAGCCGACGGCCGACTCGATTTTATAAAACGCATTCCGAAATCAGTGCCGGTGGTCGCGAGTGGTTGGCCGACCTCTGTCCCGGTGCCGCCGACGTGGACCCGAACGATGGCGCCGGCGCAAGCGGCGATGGCGCGGTTGATGGTCACTGCCGGGCGACGACGGTCGACCGAGCGGAGGTTGAAAACATGATTCGCTGTTTACTGTACGTTTCGCCGGATGCCACGACCGCGCTCCAGACGATTGGACAACGGATATATCGTTTTCTTGATCGGCCCGACATGGTCATTCTTTCGAACCTCGATCGGACCCCGGTCGTGACGACATCGGAGATGCCGTCGGTCGAGCAGATGGATATTCTGATTCTTGAAGGGACGACGAATGATGCAGATGTCGGTTTTTTGCTAGCCCATGCGATTGCCCGACGGAAACCAACGCTCTATCTCTACGAGCGCGGGACGGTCGCTCGCGTGCTTAGTCATCTCGCGCTCCACGAGCTCCCGAGTTGGATTCACGTTGTTTCCTATCATGACGGCTCCCTCGAACGGCATATCGAAGATTTCCTGACGGCCGCCAGCGGACGAACAATCAAGCCGGCGCCGCGGATTAAATTTACGCTTCGGATTACCTCACCGATTGAATCGTATCTTCAGTTTAAAACGTTGAACACGAAAACGAGCAAAGCGGATTGGGTGCGGGAGCAGATTGAAGGGATGATGGAGCACGACGAGGATTGGCGGCGCTATCTCAAGCGACAGCGGTCGGCCGATTAAAAATCCCGCCGTTACAGTCGGCGGGTCAGGGATGGGGGACGCAGGACGACCGTCAGGACGACGATCAGGACGAGCAGTCCGCCGATGGTGGCGAACGGCTGATGGAGCGGTTCGAACAGCCACCGCAGGGCGCTGAACGAGATGCGGCGAAGCATCTCAAAAGCCTGCACGGCGGACGATGGCCACAGCTGCGTGACCACGGCCAGACCGAGCAAGACAGCTAGCGACCAGACGGAAAGGTGCATCCGGGCAGGCATGGCGCCTCCTTGGGCCACGGGTCCGGGTAGAAGCCAGTGTTCGGCGAAGAACACCGGGGTGTAGGCGTTACCCTAATCGAGTCCGGCCGGCGCGTCAAGCTCTTGACGGTCGTTTTGATTTCGGGTATCCTGCTCGGGCAATGACTGATTCAAAGGCAACAGTACCAAGCGCCGTAATCGCCACCGGTGGTGTGCAATTACTCGTCTCCGTTGGCCAGACGGTTGATATGGCCTTTATGGCCGACAAAAAGGTCGGCGAGACCGTCGTTTTCGATCAGGTCTTACTGAAGACCACGCCGCTTCAAATTGGTCAGCCGCTCCTGACGGGCGCGTCGGTGTCTGGGACGATTGTGTCTCATGGCAAGACGAAGAAAGTCCGGGGCGTGAAGTTCCATAACAAGGTTCGATACCGCCGTACCTTCGGCCACCGTCAGAATTTTACGAAGGTGAAAATCGAGGCCATCGCCTAAGCGGTGACCGCGCGTATCGCCCTTGACGGGGCGTTTTTTTGTTGGTAGCGTGGCATGGCCCTACGCGAATGTTGGAGCGGGTACTAGGGCGCACCGCGCATGTGGTGGAGCAGTCCCCACGGCTCCATACGACCGTCAATGGTTTGCGAGCACCAGAGACCCCTTCGGGCGGATCTGACTCGTGGTAGGAGTAGTACCAGCTGACGGAAGTGACGAGCGATCTCGTCTCGGTCACACGAGGAGGGACGAGGCGTTTCACAGCATCGAACTGGTGTCTGAGGACGAGGCGGTGTCCTCACGTCGGTGTCACAGGACGGGGGTTCTGTATCCGACGCGAACATCCGCGACGTTACCGCGATAGTGTAACTTCGTGCCATAGGGATGGGTAACCCCGTGCGTCATCGCTGACAACTACCCAGCGTACACGAACCTACAGAGCACCTGGCCGGACCCAGCGCATCAAGCGCCCGGCCAGACTTTTCTTTTCGCCGCCACGATTCAGGTGTACACTAAAGGTGAGAAACTAACCGGACTCTTATGCGCAAAGGCTCAACCCTCATCCCACTCGTATCGATGTTAGCTGCTCTGGCAGCTTTGCTCGTGGTGGTAGCCTGGGCGGTGACCAGTCCGATGTTCACGAAGGATAATACGGCGGTGGTGAACACAAAAAACTCCGTGGCCTGTACCGAAGAATTGAAAATCTGTCCGGATGGAAGTGGTGTCGGACGGGTGCCGCCAAACTGTGCGTTCGCGCCGTGTCCCACCACTAATACGAATGCCGCAATCAACACGAATACAACGGGTTCGGAAACGACGGCGCCAACGTCGAACACACTAACTCCGGCGACCACAATCCCGGTGACATCTTCTGCCTACATTTGGCGGGATGGCATCGTCTATATGACGTCATTGAAAGATGGACAGAGCATCACATCGTTCGCGTTACCGGTGACCGGGACGTTGAAAGCACTTGCCTATGATGCCGCATCCGGTCGGGTCGCCTATATCGCAACCACGGGTGATGTCGATGCGCTCTACTACCGTTCCTCAAAGTCAGCGACGCCGATCAAGCTTGATAGTGTCACGCGGACACACGAAAACGAAGTGCGTGAAGCAATCGCGTATACGAGCGTCGCGTTTCGTGGGGGGTCGGAAGTGATTGGGACCGTGGGTATGTGGGAAGGATGCGCTGATCGGGTTTTTCGTTTGTCGGACCATAAAAAAGTTTCCGACGCTTGGTGCGGATCTGTTGGGGTCTCACCCGACGGAAAAACATTTGTTCAGACTGAATCAAACGGCATTGCTACGGGCAATACTTTTTCCGTTGCCACGTCGTATGATGGTCCGTTTACACCGCTTGACTGGTCGACGTGGACTGGGGATGTTTCTGACGTGTATGATTCGACCGCAAAGCAGTTGAAGGCTGGTTTCACGGGCCATGAATTCCTCTCCAATACGAAATTGATTGTGTCGGTAAACTTTGATGTCGGAGAAAATCGATTGGCGGAGGTTGATTTGGCGGCCAAGCAATTGACCCTTTTGCCGTCTGATGGCGATGTTTACTTTGCGGCGCCGAAGGTGGTGGGTGATTCGGTGGTTGTATACAATAGCAAAACCATCGGGGTCTATTCGTTACAACGAAGAACGTGGAAACGCCACTCTTTTCCCACCGAAATACTATCGGTTGAAGGAGCGACTATCTCCGTGATGTGGGTCGGGGATGATGCCATCATCATGTCGGTTCGGTCGGGGTATGCGGACGGCGCATTTGCTGAGAATGAGATGTACGCGATTGACCCGGCGACTGGGCAGTACCGGGCGCTCGGAAGTGGAAAGACGCACATAGTCGCGCAATAATATTAAGTGGTCCGATCGTGGTTTTATAAGCGGTTGGGTGTATACTAGAAGTTGTTGATAACTCAAAACACACATATGCGCAAAGGATCTGTGCTGATTCCGATCATTTCGATGATCGCGGCGGTGGCGGCGTTGCTTGTTGTTGCGGCTTGGACGGTGACCAGCCCGATGTTCTCATGGAATGAGGATGAGGCGGTTACTACGAATATTACCACTAATATCAACACGGTCGTTGACCCAACCGCTGGCTGGCTGACGTACACGAGTACGAAGTATCATTTCTCGTTTAAGTATCCGACGACATGGACACTGGCTGAAGGAAAAAAGAGCGCGGATGAGCCCCTCTCGAGTGACCATGTCTCCGTGACGGATCCGGATGGAAAGGACGGCGCTTTCACTGTTTTTCCGCAGTCAGCGCCGGTGCCATACCAAGATGGAGAGTGGACGAGCGTTGAGACCCAAATGACTATTCGTGGTCAGTCGGTGACGGTCACGACCTATACGGCCAAAAACCGAACGACCTTTGCGGTTACGCCGACGAAGCGGTCGGTCGTAAAATTTGCCGTGATGCCGGATGATTGGACGACCGGGAGTGGATTACTGTTGGTAAACGGTACGACCGATGACGCGACGGTTTTGAATCAGGTCCTCGGGACCTTTACGGTCGGGGATGAGACATCGGCGGTCAATGGAAACACCAATACTTCCACCGGGACGCCGGTTGATACTACCGCTGGTTGGGCAACCTACACGAGCGCGGCCTACCACTTTTCCTTTAAATATCCGACCGGCTGGAAAGTAAGCGAAGGTGCAAAAACAACCCCGTATAAAATCGATCTATACCCGACAACCAGCGATGGGTGGTCGACGCCGAGTGCGATCACTTTTTGGGTTGATACTGCCTATAGCGTGCATTGTGGTGACGATACGGTGACGAAAAAGTCGGAGGTTGTCGTAGGCGGCATTCCAGCCACCCTGTATACAGACACCGATTCCGTCAGAACAGATTGCCGGAATCGAACGTACGTTTTGGATTGGACGCCGACCGGATGGACGCCATCTAACGCATTGCCGGGACGCGAGATTCAGGTGATGGCCGATAGCCACGGCTCGTATGCTCTTCAAGAGCAAATACTTGGCACGGTTGTGTTCCGTGATACGCAAAGCGTCTGGAAGACCGTTTCCGACCCAGTGCAAGGATTCTCCTTCGCGCATCCGTCTTCATACACACTTGCGCAGGCCGCAGAATACACCCAGATTGAACACGGGAATCGTGCCAGCGGCCCGTATTATTATGTGAGCGTCACCGTCCTGACCAAGGATTCTGGCGACAAGGCTTTGTACCAATGGGGGAAGGATGGTTTCCCGAAGTCGGCGGCGGTCGAGTATCATGCGAATCCAACGAAGGTCAAACTCGGCACCAAAACATTTGTCCACACTGATGGTGATCTTGGAAGTTCGGCGGTCCCGGAATATTTGTATTTTGCCAACGATCGCCTGTATCAGATCTACAGTTATGCCGGAGCGACAATGAAACCGCTCCATGAGCAGATGATCGCGTCATTCGAATTCACCACGCCTAATACATCGGCGAAGCTGTTTACGTCTCCGACGCTCGGCATCTCGTTCCTGTATGGCAAAGATTTTGCGGTTAAGGAGGACGGGAAAAAGGTGTATGTCTACGATCCCAAGAACATGAAGTACACCGATGGTCAGTGGGTCGAAGTTTTCACGAAAACCGCGTCGCAAACATTGGCCCAGGCTGTAAAGGCAGAGAAGTTATCCGGGTATAACGAGAGTGATTGCTTCACCAAAAAGTCGAGTTATAAAAAACCGGTCGGCTGGGATCTACAGGAGATTGGCTACCCGGCTACGACTGACACGAACCTGCCATTCTGGGCGAATGCTGATAAATGTCCGGCAACATATACGACGACGAACGGTGTGAGCTACTTCGCCGCCGACCCGGAGCATCCGACGGTGTATCTGTACTTTTCCCTCGGACAGTACGCGATACCGGGTACGAGCGTTACCACTCCGTGGGAAGACACCATTTCGATTTTGTAACGTCAGAACAAAAAACCGGCGCCGGTGGGCGCCGGTTTTTTATTTAGATCGTCTGGCGATGGCTCATCGCTTCCCCGAGCGTCGCTTCATCCATGTAGGTGACGTCGCCGCCGGTCGGAATACCGCGGGCGAGCTGAGTCAACTTCGCCGAAACATCCAGCAGTGCTTTTTTGAGGTAGAGCGCCGTCGTTTCGCCCTCGATGTCCGAATTCAGGGCGAGAATGACCTCGGAAATATTTTCGGCGGGGATACGTTGGAGGAGATGGGCGATGGTCAGATCATCTGGGCCACGACCATCGGCCGGACTGACCGTACCGCCGAGGACATGATACCGTCCTTTGTAGACGCCGGTTTGTTCAATCGCTAGGACATCCGGAGCTTCGGCGACGACACACAGGACGGTTTGATCACGGTGCTGATCGCGGCAGTATAAGCAGGGTGTCTGTTCATCAAAGACGTGACACGTCTCGCACTTCACGACCCGGCCGCGGAGTTGCGAAATAGAATCGGCTAAATCCTTGAGCCGATGCTGCGGTTGCCGGAGTAACGCAAAGACATAGCGTTCAGCTGTTTTTGGGCCGACGCCCGGGAGGTGCGTCAGCTCGTCGAGCAGGCGGGCGATGGCCGGTGGGTAGGTGGCCATGCGAAAGTCTAGAGACCCGGAATATCGAGCTTGCCCATTTCCTTAGCCTTTTTGGCCATGGTCATCTGGGACTTCTTGATCGCGCTATTAAAAGCGTCTTTCAGGCCGCGTTCAAGATCGGTTTTACGATTTGGGGCGAGGTATTCCGGATCGACCGAAACACCGTTGACCTGTTGATTACCGTCCATGACGACCTGAATTTTTCCGCCGCCGACATCCGCATAGACGGTTTCTTTCGATAACACGCCCTGCATTTCTTTCGCTTGATCGCGGATTTCTTTGAATTGCTTTAACTTCGAGAATATAGCCATATGGGCCATCGTATCATAATTTATTGCGATCGACCAGACGGTATGGTAGGGTCGATGTACAGGCCGAACACCCCGGAAAGGAGGTGGCCATGCACGCCGGTACATTGAGGACGAAGGGAACGGACGAGCCCGTGACTCGCGCTCAGACGCTGACGGAGTTCGCCCACAACATGGGCTTCGCGACCGGGCTGATGCTCGGCATGATGCTCGGTTCCGTCATCGGCTCGTTCATCGGAATCGCGGCCTACGAGTTCATTCGCGACTGCGTTCTGCCGCACCTGCCGCTTCACATCACGCGCTGACGGTCGACCGCACGCGTCGCACCAACACGGCCCCGTTCAGGCGGGGCCGATTTTATTTCCGGGATACATTTTACTGTCGGTCGTCGGAAGGCGCGGTGTGTCAGCGTTACCCCAACATCATATCTTCATCCATGTTGTCGGCGCGGTTATCGAAGGAGGCACGCCGTTCAACGAAGGTCAGGCGGACGCGGCCGGTCGGACCATTTCGATGTTTGGCGATAATGATTTCGGCGAGGTTCTTTTTGGCGTCTTCAATATCGTGGTCGTAGACCGCCGGGCGATAGATGAAGAGCACGACGTCGGCGTCTTGTTCGATGGATCCGGATTCGCGGAGGTGGGCGAGCTTTGGGATCGGCGGTTTTTCCATTTCGACCGCGCGGGCCAGCTGCGACAGGGCGAGGACGGGGACGTTGAGCTCACGAGCAATCGATTTTAATCCACGCGTAATTTCCGAAACTTCCTGGGTCCGGTTTTCCGATGACCGACTTTCCATCAGCTGGAGGTAGTCGATAATGATCAGACCGAGGGCTTTGTGCTCGGACTGCAGACGTCGGGCTTTGGTCCGAATTTCCATGATATTAGCGGTGGCCGAGTCATCAATAAAAATCGGCGCTTCAGCGAGTAAGCCCATGGCATGGCCGATGCGTTGAAAATCTTCGTCATCAGACAATCGTCCGGTCCGCATTTTCCAAAGGTCGACGTCGGCTTGCGAAACGAGCAAACGGTCAACGACCTGTTCCTTCGACATTTCTAAACTGAAGATGCCGACCGGTTGCTTTGTTTTCAGGGCGACGTTGCGACCGATGTCGAGGGCGAGCGATGTTTTTCCGACGGATGGTCGGGCGGCGAGAATAACGAGGTCCGACTTTTGCAGGCCACCAAGGATATTATCGAGAGCCGTGAAGCCGGTTGGTACGCCGCGCAAGGCGCCGGTTTCATGATGGAGGGTGTCGATGCGATCAAAGGCCTCGTGGAGAATGTCGCGAATGTTAATGAAGTTCTGCTTGAGGTACTTTTGTGAAACGCTAAACAGCGACTGTTCTGCTTTGTCGAGTAGGGCGGAGACATCTTCGGTTTCACTCGTGCCCATTTCGACGATTGAGGTCGCGGCGTGCATCAGACGACGAAGGGTCGCTTTCTTCTGGACAATCCCGGCGTACTGCAAAACATTCGCGGCGGAGGGGACGGCATTGGACAGGGCGACGAGCGTACTGCGTCCACCGATAGCGTCGAGCTGATTGCGTTCGCCGAGCAGGTTGGCCATCGAGACGATGTCGATCGGCTCGTGGAGCTGGAAGAGCGAGGCCATGGCGTCGTAGACCAGGCGGTGCTTATCGGCGTAAAAATCGTCGGCGGTAATCTTATCGGCGACCTTGATAAAGGCGTCTTGGTCGATTAGGACCGAGCCCAAAACCGCTTCTTCGGCTTCACGGGAGTTCGGGGGAATACGGGGGTTGTCGGCCATAGCGGGTGTAGTGTACGTCACCGCGGGGCGAAGGACAACCGGGACAAATCCCCAAACTGTCCACCGATATTGTCCACCGGCGGAATCCTCGGTATACTGCGCAGTGCTATGGCCGGTCCAATTCCCGAAATGGTCTTCCTCGATGTTGAAACGACCGGTTTAGAACCGGCCGCCGGGCATGATGTCCTCGAAATTGGGGCCCAGAAAGTCAAAGGCCATGAGGTGATCGGTGAATTCACGGCCATGATTAAGCCGAGCCGCCCGCTCCCGGCTGATGTCATTAAATTTCATGCCGACCATGGTTTGACCGAAGCCTTGCTTCAGGCGGAAGGCCGACCCGTTGATGAGGTCATTCCGGAATTGATTGCCTTCATCGGCGAGGCGGTCATCGTCGCCCATAACGCGCCGTTTGATATCGGGTTCATCAACGAACACCTGAAACGGCTCAATTTGCCGACCATGACCAATCGGAGTGTTGATACACTCGAGATCGCCCGAAAGTACCTGATCCTCCCTAGTTATCGGTTAGAAAAAGTGGCCGCCTATTTCAAAATTGGAACACCGAATTCGCACCGCGCCTTAGCCGACGTGGTGACCTGTCGCGAAGTGTTTTTCAAACTGCTCGAACGGGCGAAGCGGGGAGTCTGACCTCCCCCGTCCCGCCATACGGCGGAACGACCCCTCCTTTCCCCGCCTACGCGGGGATGAAAAGGAGGGGTGCCGCCTCAATTGGGCGGCGGGGAGGTCGGACTCAGGGCGACAGCCACTTTTCTTTTCAGAAATGTCTGTGCACGGGTGTTGGGTTCGTTTTCCCGTTATGCACCGAGACCATTCTTTGGCTAGGTTGAGCATCAGAAACCCTTCAGCGTTTTTTCAGGTTCATTTTCTATACTTAAGGGTTGGCAAATTGACGGGGGGAAGTGGATGGTGTAAACCGTTACCAGCAGTCCTTTGTATGCCCTGACTGGACGACCGGCTCGGATGAGTCGGTGAACCAGTTTCGGCGCTTCCACCGCTTGGATCTCTGCGTGCAGACAAGCCAAGAGGTTGGGGGATGTATGGAACAGCACTGTGAGATGTGCAAGCAGGCTCGTGATGAGATGTATCGGCGTCGGCCCAACAAGGCGGTGATGTATTTCCTCGGGCCGATGATCGCGGCGTGTTTCATCGCCATGGCAAGTCTGGCATTTCCGGGAGCGGTCGCGACGCATCCGGTCGAGGGCGTGGGGCCTTTGACCTGGCGTGTGTGCCTCATGCTGTCGTCGACTGCGGTCTTCGTGACGCTGGTGATTCTGGTGCGAATGTTCTGGCGGACGGTCCTGCAGAACCCGGACTGGTACCACTCGATCGACGCGAACGGCCAGCCGCATGCGCATCTGACCCCGCCAGTGTCTTACACCGTGTTGCCCGGGGCGGTGCAGGAGTACCGTGATGCCAGCGGTCTTCCGATCAGGCATCAGCTCGTCATCGTCCAGCCGATTCGCTACGAGTCAGTCATGTCGTGGCGAGGGACCGTTCGGCGCTCGGCGGCCTGCAAGCTCGATCATGTGTCGGCGCGGGGCAGTGGTGAAGAAACGACCATCGAAATCGGTGGTCAGAGCCTTACCTGCAAGCCGTGCGTGGCGATCGAGCTGTTGGCGCTTCAGCTGACGCACAAGCCGCTCGTCGACCAGATTCGGAGCGACAAGGCCGACCTGGCGGCGGCGCGGTCTCTGGCCGGTGACCTATTGGCGCTCGACCTGTATTTCCAGGCCGTGCCACTGAACTCACACTGGGCGCAGGGTGGGCAACGACGCCTGCGGACGATCATCAATCTCAGCGCGCTCAGTCCGCAGACGATCTGGAGTCAGGTATCCCTGACCGAAGAGGAGAAGGCGGCTCGTAACAAGCAGCTCGAGAGCTATCTTCCCGAGGATGACGTGACGCGCGGCGCGTACGAACTCTTCCAGAAGCGCCAACTTCGTCACCGCCTGAAGCATGGACTGACCATGCCAACGGCCGTCACGGAGCAGGCCGAGTCGGCGTAGTGGTATAGCCACCGAATGTACATCGAATCAAGCGGGGAGTCGCCGTCGCGGCTCCCCGTCATTTTTTATTGCGGACGAGTGTTGACATGCTCCGCTGGTGCGGTAGGCTCAGGTGGTGAACCTTTGATGTTTGAACATTCTGAGAGCGAGGTCATCGATGCTCCGCGAACTCCTGAACGTCCGCGTCCCGACGAATGTGACGGTGGCCAACTGTGTCAGTGCCATCGGTCTGTTTCTCTGCGTGGCGGCCGGTCTGTATGCGGCCAATCATTCTTCGCTGGTGTTCGTCGCACTCCTCTTCCTGCTCGGTGCGCTGTGTGACGTCCTTGATGGACTGGTGGCGCGGTGGTTGAAGGAAGCGAGCCCATGGGGTGCGTACGTCGATGCGCTCTGTGACAAGCTCGGCGAGATCGCCGTACTGCTCGGCCTGGCGTGCCGGGTTGATGATCCCGGAACTATTCGCTGGTTGATGGCCGCTGCCGCGCTCAGCCTTGTCGGCTCGTATCAGAAACCGCTGGTGGCCGAGAAAGGCCGTCCGATGCC
The DNA here is from genome assembly GCA_964397195.1 of uncultured Gammaproteobacteria bacterium. Classification (GTDB taxonomy): domain Bacteria; phylum Patescibacteriota; class Patescibacteriia; order SBBC01; family CAIJZX01; genus CAYNGY01. Next base: position 77,409 of record CAYNGY010000003.1, read on the forward strand.
CTGGCCGGAAGCGCGCTACCTCGGTCGCGGTCTGCGCGTCAGTGTCATGGTCATCGGACTACTCATCTGCGGCTTGCATTCGGCGGGTGACGCGAGCCTGCGCAGTTTGGCCCAAGCGCTGACAATGACAGCCGGCCTCATCTTCGTCTGGCGCGAGAAGCGGATCGAGGTGACAGCGTACATGGAGCGTCTCCAGGCGTGGAGACCATAATACCCGGTTTTCCTAGGGCGCTCGATGTGCCACAACGGCTCGGGGCGGTAGACGGTGCCGCCCCTGATTTTTATGCTACAATTCCATCCATGGAATCTCCGGATGATCGACCGCAGAGTCATGGGGAAGAAATTGCGAACAGCCTTACCCATGGCCTTGGTGTTTTAGCAGTTCTCGTCGGAGCGCCATTTTTGATGGACGCGGCGACACGGTCCGGGTCGCCGTGGAACATCGTCGGGGCGAGTGTCTTTCTGTTTTCGATGTTCGTGTTGTACCTCGTTTCGACGCTCTACCACGCCCTGACATTTCCGACCGCGAAAAGAGTCTTTCGCGTTCTCGATCATGGCGCAATCTTTCTCCTGATTGCCGGAACGTACACACCGTTCACGCTGGGCATGATTCGTGGGCCGTGGGGTTGGTCATTGTTCGGGGTGGCGTGGGGGTTAGCGATTCTCGGTATTACGCTTAAGGCCGTGAACGCGCTGTGGCATCCGGTCCTCTCGAACGCGATTTACCTCGGGATGAGTTGGATGATTATCATTGCCGCGCCGCAGCTCTGGCGAAATTTAGATCTCAGTACGTTGATTCTCATTCTCGGGGGCGGGATTGCCTATTCGGGCGGCATCTATTTTTATAATACGTCACGATTTCATTACGCCCATTTCCTCTGGCATCTGTGTGTCTTGACCGGAACGGCCTGTCACTATTTTGCGGTGTTGAACGCGGTTTAGAAAACCCCCCGATCGTCAGGTGACGACCGGGGTGGCGGGCTCGAGACTAGCGGCGTAGTCCAGCAGGCGCTCCATGAACCGCTGGAAGTGACGACTGTTGGCCGGGACGATCGCGTCGATGGCTTTGAACTGGGCGGCCGTCTGGGCGAGCTCGATGACGAGGGCGATGGCGTGTTGCCAGACCATCCGATTGCCGTTGTTCTCGTAGCTGCTCAGTTCGGTGCAAACGGTCATCCAGCCGTCGAAATTCTTGTCGAGCACGAGGTTGGCTCGAGCCACTAGGATCATGCTCGTCCGATTGTTCCAACCGGATGAACGCGAGAACGCTTCGATGACGTCGGTCGTAGAAGTCGGCGCCGCCGCGATCCGGACGTGGGCCAAACTGATCACCTCGTTGATCCTCGTCAGATCGTACCGGCCATCGGGCGGGTGCTCTTCGAGACGAATGAGCCGACGCGTCGGATGGATGGCCTCGTTGAGGGTGTTGTGAACCCGGCACCAGGTTAGGATGGGAATATCCTGGGCTGACTTGATCTGTTCGACGAGGGACGGTCCGTTCGGGCCGTACAACTCTTTGGCGATCGTAGCCAGGTTGAGCTCCATGACGATCCTCCGTGGGTGGTGCGACTCTGGGCAGAGTCCTATCATAGAAGTGGGACGTTGTCGAGAGTGACTTGACCATTTTATATATCCGAGTAGAGTGGTTGGGCTGTACTTTTTTGTCGATGACGTGAACGCTGTGGCAGCAAGTTTTGTGGCCAAAGCGCTCACGTCATCGGGACGCGAGCACCTCTCGCCTTGGATGGCGAAAAGGAGTGTCGTATGGGAGTGCGTTGGGACAAATCGGATCGTAACCTGGTGAACTTCTTCCACATCGACTGGGCCAGTATCCGCATCGAGGCCTTGATCCAGCGCCACGGTCGCCCGATCGAGTCCCCGTGGGAAATGCTGCAACGCGTCGGGGGCGTGCTCATCCTGCGCGATCACCTGATGGCATCCGTCGAGGCCGGACAATTCGTCATCCGACCCGGCACGCCGATCGTCGTCGGAGATCGCTGGCAACCGAGGAAGGGCGGAATCCACCACGGCTTCTTCACCAATCCGGTGGTCATGGCCGGTGGCCAGCGTCCGTCCATCTACGACGCCGCCAACTGGCTGTGGCGTGAGGAATCACGCGGCTTCGTTCGCCCGTGCTGGCGCTTCGCCGTCGGCACGCCGGTGTAGACGCGCATCATCGCTCCATCGCGGGCACCCCACCCGCGATTTTTGATATTGAAAAACACCTCCGAGGCCGTGTGGCGCCGGAGGCGGGGGAGCGAACTGTGCGGGGTGCAGCTAGGGACGACGGACGTGCGGGACACGTTTCGGTTCTTTCCGCGCGTTCTGGGCGATCCGGATCTCGGTGTAGGACTCGCTGGGAGTTGTCGGCTGACGTGGTGGTTGCACCGGGCGGGGTTGTTTGTTGTTCATCGACGCTCCTTGGTCATCGGCCGGGTCGGCAGATCCTCGCCGGTGCCGTGGCCTTCGGGATGGTTGCTGCCACGAATGATGATTCTGATGAGCAGGACGATGATGACGACGAAGGCGATGCCGATGCCGATCAGGAGTCTTGTCATGGGAACCTCCATCGAACCGTGTCACGGCGGAGAACTAGTCGGCCTGACCGTCTTCGCCGCCTCGAGTTGGGTCGAAGCGACGGCGCTCCGATGCGGACAGCATAGCCGGCGTGAGCGGGGCGGGGTGACAGTCCGGGCATTTCTTCTTGCCTTCGTGTTCCCGCAGATACTCCAGCCAGGTGACCTGCTGACATCCAGCACAGCGTTCGCCGTGCCGCGAGAGTAGCAGGAAGCTCGAGTCGGTTCCGTCGCCGTCGCCACCCCAGCGAGACGCGGCTGAGTCGGCGGTTGGGGCAACGGTGTTCGGGTCGTGTTCCACGTCGTACCTCCGTGGTTCAACGAATGGCGCTAGCGCGGACGGCCATATGGAGCGCCGACAGCCCAGCCAAGAAGACGAGGATCTCAATCGGCGAGGTGATCGCGCATCCGACGAGTAAACCGCCGGACTCAGCTCTGAACTGGGTGTGGGTTTCGAGCTGCACCTTCTCACACGGATAGCCGAGTGTGAGCATGTTGTCAGCGACGGTCACTGGGAACTGCTCGGCCGCTTCGTGCGGTCGAACACGGCCGTTCGTCATCCGATTGTAGGCGAGGCGCATGGCCTCGGAAACGCCGGGTAGGGGAGACGTGTTGCCCCAGCGATTGAGCCAGTCGGCAGTTGGGCCGCTGACCCAGATGTGGAGTCCGCCCGACTGGGTGGAGCTCGGGGTTAAGCGGATGTCGCTGACGGCGAACGTCTGAGGACGATCCGTCCACGGTGACTCCGTCGATGTGGACATGAGCGCCGACGTGACCACGGCGTACGAGGCGAGGAGCGCCTCGATCGGTGCGAGGTCGACTCCTTTCAACGGTTCACCGAGGTGACGCGGGTAGGGGAAGCGCAAAACGATCGTCTCGCCCGTCAGTTCGGCGTGGGCTTTCCGTCCGTAGCCCCACGAGCAAGCGACCTCGATCGGGGTGAACGGCGGAAGGACAGATTCGTCCATGACGGTCGTTGCGGGTGTGGCGCAGCGATTGGCGACGTCCATGAAGATGTTGAAGGGCATTCCGATGACGAGCCCATACTGTGTGGCCAGAAACTCATACCAAGCAGGGCAGGTGCCCTGCCGAATGGCGTACCCATGCCGCTCGAGCATGCCGGCCTCCTTGAGGGTGTAGGGTTCGGTCACAGGTAACCATGATGGGACCGCCTTGTCAATCCGTCATGGTCAATAAAAAATGGATTAACTCGCCGTGAGCTAACCCATGTCCTTGCGGAGTACCGACCGAACGAGATGTCCGACAGAAAGCACCGATGCATGTCTCTGATCGAAATCTGGACGGTAGAAGGAGCAGTTGATGCGGGAAGTTGCGTCTCGGAAAACGTGGCGATACAGTGCTTGGTAGACGCGGCCCTGGAGGTAACTTCTCCAGCTCAGGCCACGTGGAAGCGGTGCGAGGAGAAAGCTCTGGTGATCAATCGTGACGAAGGGGATCCGCAGTCGACGCGCCACGTAGGCGGTATACGGTTCCACATCCGTGATGATCAGGGCCGGATCGAGACGGGTGATTAATGAGAGCACCTCTCGATACGCTCGGCCCCGGCCCATGTCCAGCCGGATGACGGCGGGCCCGTAGTGGGTCAGCATTCGGGCGTTGTTCAGTCGAGTGCCCTCGTAGATGAAGGTCACCGGGCCGATCGGATGGATACGCTTGTACCCACCTTGGTTGAAAAACGCGAGGGCATCACCGCTGGTGAGGATGTGGACCTCGTAGCCCCGGGCGGTGAGCTCGTCGATGACTACGGCACTGCGGGTCGCGTGACCTCGGCCTTCGCCCATCACGCCATAGACCACGGTCTGTTTCTTGGTCATGTTTGGCCTCGAGAGAGAAGGTGCGGTTCGGAGGTTCGATGGATCGAAGTTACGGCCTCATTCTACATGGGCCGGGCCCGCCGTCAATGCGCGAGGGTCACGGCCCGCTAAAGCCCACAACTCCGACCATTGACCGGGCTGGGTTTTGCGCGTATACTCTGGCCCATGTCTGAATCTGCTTCAACCGATCGCTTGGCTATCTCGGCCAAAGGAATCACGAAATCATTCAAAGATACTGACGTCTTGAAGGGGATCAACCTGTCCGTACCTTCGGGCACCGTCTTTGCACTACTCGGTCCGAATGGAGCCGGGAAAACAACGATGGTTCGGATCCTGGCGACCTTGTTGCGGATGGATAGCGGACAAGCGAGTGTGGGTGGGTTCGATGTCACGACGAACGCTGATGCAGTTCGCGGCGTCATTGGGTTAACCGGACAGTTCGCCGCGGTTGATGAAAAACTGACCGGTCGCGAAAATCTCGAGATTATTGGCCAGCTCTATCATATTCATGCCGCCGATGCGAAACGCCGGGCCCAGGAACTGCTGGAACGTTTTGAACTGCTGGATGCCGCCGGCCGGGCCGTCAAGAAATATTCCGGTGGGATGCGTCGTCGTTTAGACTTAGCGGCTAGCCTGATTGTCACGCCGCCAATTATTTTTCTGGATGAACCGACCACCGGTCTCGATCCACATAGTCGCAACACCATGTGGCGGATTATTGAAGAGCTGGTGAAAGACGGGACGACGATTTTGTTAACGACCCAGTATCTTGAAGAGGCTGATCAGTTAGCTGACCGCATCGCCGTGATTGATAAAGGTGTCGTCATTGCCGAGGGCACGGCCGATGAATTGAAAGACAAGGTCGGGCGGGAACAACTCGAAGTGGTGATGGAATCGGATGCGGATTTCGTGTCGGCATTGAGCATCTTTGGCTCGCAGGCCAGCCACCAAAACGCCGCTACCCGGACGATGCAATTTGCGGTTGAGCATGGCGTCCATCAACTTCGCTCGATCCTCGACCAATTTGATGAAGCGCATATTAATGTTAAAAGTATCGCGACGCACCGGCCAACGCTCGACGACGTATTTCTGAAACTAACCGGTCATGAAGCGGAAATGAAAACCGAGGAGGCAAAATCATGAGCACGTCCATCGCCAATACCATCCCGCAGGTGAAACACTCGAAAGCGGTGTGGATGTGTATCGATAGCTGGGTGATGGTCAAGCGCAGTTTGCTCCAAATCCGTCAGGATCCGGAACAGCTGATTGGCATTACGGTTCAACCGATCATGTTCGTGGTGCTGTTTCGGTTCGTCTTCGGCGGCGCGATCGACACCGGCGGGGTTAGCTACGTCAATTTCCTGATGGCCGGGATTTTTGTCCAGACCGCCGCCTTCGGTTCAACCATGTCGGCCTACAGCGTCGCCATTGATCTCGAAAAGGGGATTATGGATCGTTTCCGGTCCTTGCCGATGATGAAGAGCGCGGTCTTGGTCGGACACGTCGTGGCCGATATGATTCGTAACCTGCTCGCGACGGCGGTGATGGTCGGCGCCGGATTAGCCGTCGGGTTTCGTCCGGAAGCGAATTTTGCCGAATGGGCGCTGGCGATTGGGTTGTTACTCTTCTTCTCCTTCGCGTTGTCGTGGTTATTCGTCCTGATTGCCCTGATCGGAAAAACGATTCAGTTCGTTCAACAGTTTAGTTTCATCCTCATCTTTCCGCTGACCTTCGTCAGTAGTGCTTTCGTGCCGGTCGAGACCATGCCGAATTGGCTCCAGGTCTTTGCAAAACATCAACCGCTGACCCACCTGATCGAGGCGATTCGGGCGCTCCTCGTCGGGATGCCGGTCGGGAATCACGCCTGGATGACGCTTTGGTGGAGCCTCGGGATTCTGGCCGTCGGGTTCACCTCGACAACAGCGCTCTTCCGCCGACAGGCGAAGTAGATAACCCAAACAACCCATATTTCTTTATAGGCGGCTTGGCGTTGACTAGTTTTGGTGGGTCCCCTGGGACTCGAACCCAGAACCCACGGCTTAAAAGGCCGTTGCTCTACCATTGAGCTAGGAACCCAAGAGAAGCCAACGTGCGAAGGGTAGCGAAAAATGGCGAATTGGTCAACGGTTTGACGATATGGACGGGTTTGCGTGGCGGGTGTAGATTGTGGGTGTTGGGCTAATGGAACGAGTTCGAGTTCCGGGTGGCCCACCAACGACGCGACAACAGTGTCGCATTAATACGAGCACACATATCTTAGGTAGGCATGGAACGAGATTGGGAATCACTATTTACTAACTGGGCAAAACCGCCTAGCGTTTCGGAACGTGAGCGCATGGAGAATGCTGAACGCGCTGTTCGTGATGCCATCGGGGCAAGTAGTGCACTCAGTGACCACAATATCCGAGTATTCCCGCAGGGATCGTACCGCAATCGAACAAATGTACGACAAGATAGCGATGTAGATATCTGCGTACTTTGTACTGATACGTACTATTTTCAGTTGCCTGAAGGGAAGACGAGAGATCAGTTTGGGCTCAATACGCCCGCGACCTACCCGGATGCAACATTTCGATCGGACGTAGAAAATTCCCTGATTGATCACTTTGGCGCGTCCTCTGTGCATGCTGGTAAAAAAGCCTTTGATGTTCATGCCAACTCTTATCGAGTTGATGCTGACGTGACCGCGTGTTTCGAATATCGGTTTTTCTACGAGGATGGTACTTATAGAACAGGCACGGCTCTTCTACCTAAAGAGGGCATGTATATTCCTAACTATCCTGATCAGCACTACAAGAATGGGTACGCAAAGCATGAGTCCACTAGCCAACAATACCGTAAGATAGTACGTGCTCTCAAAAACCTAGCTGGGAATATGGCAGCATCAGGTATTAGTATCGCTAATTCGGCACCATCGTTTTTGCTTGAGTCAATGACCTGGAATGTCCCAGACAGCATGTTTGTTGGAGATTCGTATAAGTCTGATATGCGAAGAATTCTGGCACACACTTTTAACGCCACTCTTAATGATGAAGACTGCTCTGACTGGTATGAGGTAAATGGCCACAAGTACCTATTTCGCACTACACAGCCATGGAGCCGGGAACAGGCACATAACTTTCTAAGTTCCGCGTGGAATTATGTTGGATACGAATAGCCTATGCCTTCAAAAAACCAGTTAACTGTCCTAATATTTTTTGCTGTGCTGACTTGGGCAATTTTGCTATGGTGGCAAGGGGTGTCGCCCTCGGCTGATTGGCTCAAACCCTTCTCGTCGGTTGTTGGCGTTCTAATGCTTCTTCTCGCAGGGTTTAACCTCTGGTTTTGGAGGTGGCCAGTTTTCCGTGGGTGGCTGGTAAAGAGGCCAGTTGTTGGAGGAACGTGGAAAGTAACACTACAAACACGCTGGAAGGATCCAGAGACCGGTCTTGTGCCAGGACCAATCCTCGGTTTCATGGCTATTCGTCAACATTACGATAGCTTGTCAATGCGACTGATGACAAAAGAATCTGTCTCTGTACTATTGGGCGCTGAAATTCTTACTGATCCCGATGGGTCTCGAAGTATTGTGGGTGTATATCGGAATGAACCGAAAATTGCAGTAATGGATCGAAGCAGGATACATCATGGAGCATTATTGCTTAGTGTGCATGGGCAGCCTCCAGCCCGACTAACGGGGAAATACTGGACGGATAGAGAAACCGCTGGGGATATTGAGCTGTTTGATCACAAACCAGTGAGTTATGACGATTTCAAAACAGCAACAAAAGCCTGGGAAGTTTGACGACTTAGTGAACAAAAACCTCCATCATCGCGTGCGCCATCGCTAACATCTCGCACGCCCGACCCCAGGCCTCAGACATCTTGACCTCCTCGCCCTCTAACCGAGTCAGGATTGTTTGGAGTCGCTGGACCTGAAACTCGGTCAATACGAAACTGAAGCGCTAATCTCACGCCTCAACCCAACCTTGGCAAATATCGCAGCTCACGATACACTGAACGCCTGTATGGAGCTAAAGCCACGGACTGAGTACTCACACTTTGAAGCCCTCGACATACGCGTAGGCCGTATCGTTGATGTTCAAGATGCTGCGACGAAGAAGCCAACATATCGCATGACGATCAACTTCGGATCACCCATTGGCACGCGAGTGTCGTGTGGCGCTTATCGTAACTACCCAAAGGAAGAGCTTCTTGGGAAAGAAGTTGTATGCGTTGTAAACCTCGGCGAAAAGAAGATGGGACCCGAGGTGTCACAAGTGCTTGTACTTGGTGTGCCAGGACAGAACGGCGAGACCATTCGACTTATGCCGCAGGCCGACGTCGACCTCGGGGTCCAAGTCTTCTAAGGCCACTCGAATAAGCCGTCTCTCCGAACTGGATCCATTTCCAAAGTTCAGACCGGGTGACCCCCACCTAGAAAATAATTTAGCCACGACCTGTCCACAACCATCGGCCGAGTAATATCGGTTGGTAAAGCCGAGGCCGTGTTATCATACCCGCATGTCTAAAATCACAGTTTCAAAAGGGACTGTCCACGCTGTCCCGCCCGATGTTCGGCGGGCGTTGATGTCCGATCGTGAGGCGCGGGCGCTTTGGGAGGACTTGACGCCGCTGGCGCGCAACGAGTGGATTTGTTGGGTGACCTTCGTCAAGAAAGCGGAGACGCGACAGGATCATGTTCGCCGGGTGGTGAGTGAGCTCAAGGACGGGATGCGCCGGCCGTGTTGCTGGCTCGGCTGTCCGCATCGAAAAGACAAAGCGGTCAGTCCGTCGGTGCAAGGAATACTGGCGCGACGATCGAGAACGAAATCATAATCAACTCACGATCAGGCTATGAAAAAAGGTACGTACGTAGAAGGCTTCGTCATTTCCATCCCAAAAAAGAACACGGCCAAGTACATCAAGATGGCCCGTGAAGGAAAGCAGGCCTGGATGAAGTTCGGAGCGCTTGATTATAAGGAATGCATGATCGACGGCGCCTCGCCGAAACACATTACCTTTACCTTCCCGAAGATGGCAAAAACGAAGCCGAGTGAAGTGACCTGGTTTTCCTTCATTACCTACAAATCGAAGGCGCATCGCCAAGCCGTCAACAAGAAGGTCATGGCGTATTTATCCAAGAAGTATGGGAGTGAGCCGGGACCAGTGGGTATGCCGTTCGACATGAAGCGCATGAGTCACGCGACGTTTAAAGTGGTCGTTGGCGCATAAGGTAGCAATAACAAGAGTCTTGCTTACTAATTACCCACGCGTCCCATGGCCCAGCTCATTAAACCAATCACGCCGCACCTCTGGTTCGATACGCCGGAAAAGGTGAAGGAAGCGGTTGAGTATTATGTTTCGGTTTTTCCAAACTCAAAAGTGCTGAGCTCCTACGTCCTGCATAATACCCCGACGCCCGGCGGGGATACGTTTGTGTACGAATTCGAATTGAATGGCCAGCGGTTTATGGCTATTAATGGCGGCGACATCTTCAAGTTCAACGAAGCGGTGTCGTTCATTATTACTTGCGAGACGCAGGAAGAGCTGGACATGTATTGGTCAAAACTCTCGGCCGTGCCGGCCTCGGAACAGTGCGGCTGGTGCAAAGATAAATTCGGGCTGGTCTGGCAAATTACGCCGCTCTATCTCGAGACGGTCATGTCGAGCAGGGATCAGGCGAAGATAGATCGGGTGACGCAGGCTTTCCTGACGATGAAAAAGATCGTGATTGCAGAATTAGAAAATGCGGCGGCGTAAATATATGGCTGAACTCAAAACCAAGAAAACTACCGCTAGCGTCGCAAAGTTCGTCGACGCCATTAAAGATGAACAGCAACGCAAAGACGCGAAGGCGCTGGTGAAACTGTTTGCTGACATCACCGGCGAGCGGCCAGTCATGTGGGGTTCCGCCATTATCGGCTACGGGGATTTCCACTTCAAATACGCGAGCGGTCGGGAAGGTGATTGGATGCTGACCGGGTTTTCTCCCCGCAAGGGCAACCTATCACTCTATATCCATCCCCGGAATGTGGCGCCAAAACTGTTACAACAACTCGGGCCGCATAAGGCCAGCATGGGTTGTCTGTATCTCAATCGATTATCGGATGTCGATCAACAGGTGTTGCGAAAGGTAATCGTCGAAGGGATAAAGGAGCTGAAGAAGATGCTCTATCGTAAAGAGCGCCGGGGGCCGGTTCAGGGGAAAGCGGCGAGAAAATAGGCAATGGATTTGGTTCTGTTGCAAGGGCGGCCGCAATAGCCGTGGACAACCGGGGAGTTGACAACCGCGGCCAGTCGGTGGCAGAGTAGCGGCGCTGTTGTCGTCACTGTTTGGCGCCTCATGAAAGGATTCGCCATGAAGATCTTCAGCCCGCTCGTTCTGTTTCTGCTTCTCTCTACTACGTCGGTCGCGTCGGCCGAAGAAGTCTTGACCGGCATGCCCGTCGTGGCCGACCCGGCTGTCCCGATGCGCGACACGCTCGCCACGACGTACATCGACACGACCCGCGATCCCGCTCGCGACACGCTCTTCATCGCCGTGCGTGGGGTGATCATCAAGCAGGTCGCCGTCAACGCGTACGTCCAGGTGGTCAAGGCCGTGGCCTTCCCGATGAAGCCGGTCTACCACGTCGGGTCGTGGTCTGAGCTGGTCACGTTCGGAAAGCGCGCCGCGCCCGATCTCGTCCCAGCCGGGGTTTGGCGGGGTATCGTGACTGTGCCGCGAAAGCCCGGAACGACGTTCACCGTCGTCATGCGCGATGGGAACCGTCGCGATCTCCAGCCGGTCGATCCGTGAACGACACGCCTACTGTACATCCACCCGCACCGACGCTTGGTGCGGGTGGCCTCTCATACAAAAGTTCGAACGCCGCAAAATTTCGTATATCCACATCTTCCACCCGACATACGGTCAAGGAGAATGGTATACTAGTTTTTCGATATATTGTTACCAACGCTATGCCTACCGCAAAAAAGAAAGTATTTACCGGATTCTCAGCTGCCGAGCGCGCGGCGATGCAAGCACGGGCGCTTGAACTCAAAGCCGAAGCGGAGAGCGCGAATGGTGAGAAGCAGGTCCTCGCCGCGATCGCTAAACTCCCTGAACCCGATCGGTCGCTGGCAAAACGGGTCCACGCAATCGTTCGACGTGCGGCGCCAAAACTTGTGCCGAAAACCTGGTATGGATTCCCGGCCTACGCGAACAAGGACGGAAAGATTGTTTGTTTCTTTCAGTACGCGAGTAAATTCAAGTATCGCTATTCAACCCTTGGGTTTCAGGATGCGGCATCGATTGATGATGGCGAAATGTGGCCGGTGGCGTATGCCCTGAAGAAATTGACCCCGGCTGATGAAAAGAAGATTGCCGCCCTCGTAAAAAAAGCGGTCAGGTAGCTCGCGGGTTGGTTAACGGAGTCGAACTAATTTTCCTTTGCGCTTGACGATATTTTTATAGTCCCATTGGATCGTTTTCGCTTTGCGGAGCCAGCGCTGAATATCTTTTCGGTCGAGTTCCTTCACATTGATATATATCACACCGGCAGCTTTGTACTTTTTTACGTTTCCAATCGGTCGTAGGCACGGCTCATCGAATGAGAAGCCACTCCAAAACATGAGCTGGACGCCCTGTTTCCGTTTCCAATAGCCGACAACCGGATTCCCATCAATAAACCAGACGGGGCCGCCGTGCCAGACTTTGCTTTCGGCATTCCGTAGCGACGCGTCAATCATTCGGCGTAGGGCGTTGCAGAGTGTTGCATCGCTTGCGACCTGGACGTGGTTGTAGGCGGTGATGGCGTTGATCATGAAGGGAGTATATCACGTATGGTACGTGGGGTGGCAATCGGGCTATTGACCTGCAGACGGTATGAACATATGCTCACAGTACATGGCCGAACCCAAAACCAAAAAAAATGCGGCGAGCGTTATCGCTTTTTTGCGCGCTGTGCCTGATGAGCAAAAACGTCGCGATAGCTTGGACCTGTTACGTCTTTTTACCGAGGTGACCAGTGAGAAAGCAGCCATGTGGGGGACGAGTATCGTTGGGTTTGGGATGTACCACTACAAATCAACGCGCAGTCGTCGGGAGGGCACTTGGCCAATAACCGCGTTTTCGCCCCGCAAACAGAGTCTGACCTTATATATTATGCCCGGGTCAATTCATCACGCGGCGACCATCAAGAAGCTCGGGACGTACACGACGACGGGCGTCTGTTTGTATATTAAACGGTTGTCAGATATCGATCTTCGCGTGCTGAAGAAGCTGATTCGAGACTCAGTGGCGTATATGAAGAAACGGTATCCGCATCGGTAGAATGATGCCACATGTATGATGTGGTTCAAAGCTAGTATGTTGTATGTTACAGACACCAGCTACACCTAACCTCTCGAACCTGCGTCAAGTGGTAATACGACGCCTGACATACTATGCAGGCGTGTTCCTATTTGGACTGTTAGTGCAGCGTTTGGTGTGGGTTGTTCATCCCGTTCCGGATCTCGATTGGTGGGCGAGACAAGTTCACGAGTTCTGGCGGATATCGACGCCGTCCGGTTCGACTTTTGTCGACACCGTTAGAATGTATCCCGGAACGACGATACTTTGGGGCGCAACCGCATTGACCATATTTGGTCTCACCCCATTGGCGTCCGTTGTCTGGGCCGTTTCGGGACTTATAGCTGGTGCCACCGCGCTCGCCGTCGCGCTGTGCCGATATCTGCGCCCGGGTTATTGGTGGATCGGAGTTATGGCCACGATGCTCTTGAGCCATATCTACGCCGATGCTGGCGTAGTCACAGCCTTGGGAGCGGCTTTGGCGGTGCCGTTAGCACTGGCCGCGTGGATACTAGTTGAGTTCCGTCCAAAGTCGTGGGCGTTCGTGTGGCTCGGCGGTAGCTTGAGCGGAGTTTTGTTGGCGACTAGATTTGATGCGGCTTTGATTATCGTTCCGCTTTGTGTTGTCGCGCTCGCCCCTATCCTACGGATCACGCGGACGGTTGGGTTTCTTGGTATCACACTGGGCGTGTTCTGGTTGTTAGATCCGTTCCTGTGGTTCTCGCCGCTCAACCAAATGCACGATCTATTGTTTAAGATTATGATGGTCCAGGGGGCAAACACGGGAGTGGATCCGACGTGGTTTCTACCGACGGCAGTAGTGGCATTATTGTTGACGGCTATTAGTTTTGTACTCGGTGCGCTGACACCCCGACAGATTGGCGGGAATCCGCGCTTCATGTTGGTCGTAGGATGTATCACGCTAGTGTTTCTCCTTCCATACCTGGTAGCGTCATCGCCGAGCGTTCGGTTTCTTGGACCAGCGGTGCTTGTCTGGGAATCTTTTCTCCCATTATTTCTCTTGACGGCTCTAAGTCACTCTGAACCCAAAACACCCACCAGTACTACACGATTGTACGTCACTCCAGCAGCAATTCTGGTTGGCTGGGTGATTGTACAAGGCTTTTTACTTGCCATGGCGTCAGGGTACTTCGTGCCGCCGTACCACGGTACTATCCTCTGATCGTCTTGGTTCGTGGTGATTCCAGTCAACCAGCTCGTGGCCTGGAAACGTACCCATTGATTTCAACTGGTGGCCACGAAAATAGCGCCTGACAGATGTCGGCCGCGTTAGCCGTGAATCCAAAGGGATCGCCATGGTGAGCGCCCGAAATTTCGTGGTGATCGATATTGGTATCTAACCGAGACTCGAGAGGAGCATGATGCCGAGCGTATTGCTGGCGAAAGAATAGAGGAAGAACCAGCCGGCCCGTCCTTGGCCGAGGCCGAATAACCCGGCGGCGAGTTCATCCGGCAACGGTGAGATCAGAATTACGACCCCAAGTATTGTTGTGAGCCAGTTTGGGATCGGGTGGCGTTCGCGAATCCGACCGATGCGTGTGGCTAGCCAGCCGTGCCGCGTTTCCCGTCGGGTGATCGTAAAGATAGCCAGATCATACAGCGCCGATCCAAAGCCGCCAATTACGGCAACCGCGAGCAGATGCAGGTCCGGAGGAGTATCGACGAAAATAATCATGGCGATCGGTGCGGTCAATCCGCTCCCGTACATTACACCCGCCAAAAACATGCCCGGATATCCGAGACGATCAACCGATCGGAGAAGCCCGTGCAATGCCGGTACGACCAGGAACACACCCGCGAGAATAAGGCCAACGCCGAACGCGATAATTTCTTTCTGGTGAAGAGTTACAAAACTCTTATGCATGCCGCGTAGTATATCATGCTCGTTTGAAGTTGCCGCCTGATTCTATCGTCGGGTGGCATTCGCCGGCCACTATGACGCACGCAGGTCACCGATGGCGGTAGGGGCGGTCGTGTCCGGGGCCGGAAAAAGAATCACCGACTCCGCGTTTCGTAAAGAGATGCTCGCCATCGGCGCGGAAAATGTCCCGTTTGGATTAAGCATGACCATCGGTGCCTCAAGCGGAATCTGGACCGCGGTCTGATCAGAATAGTCGGCGCAGGCTGGGCCACCGCGAGGACGTACGAGGATACGGGCGTTCTCATATTGTCGCGAGAAGACTTTGTACCCTTCGCTGGCACAGGGCGTGCTGCCGGTTTGGATGACGCTCACGTCGGACGCCGGTTGGCCGACATTCGTTTCGTAGGCGAGGAGCCAATCATCCATGAAGCTGAGGGGTGTGGGTGAGTTTTCGTCGACGCACAGGTTCGGGTTAAAATAGACACGGCCACTACTACCGACCGGTTCCTTGGCGAGATAGTAACTGCTGAGATTCCACATCCAAAATCGGGTGGCGGATGATGGGTAGTTTCCGGGCGTGTATCCCGCCGGCCCGGTATCGCAGGTCGACCCGGCTAAATCAATTGATCCGCCATCGGCGCTCATTTGCGCGACTTGGTTGAGAAATGTTTGATACTGGGTGGCGCCAAAAAACTGATCAGCGGCGTGCAGGTGCTCGGTCATTACCCCGCCCGCGGCGGCGGCTTGTTGGAAGCCCATCGATTGCATAAAATGTCCGGCAATGTTCGGTCGGGCGATTTTCCCAATCGCGGTCAGTCGACTGCGGAGGTAGGTTAACCAATCAACGACGTCAGCGTTATAGAGGGCATCGAGCGAATTGTATGTATAGTATCCCGACGTCACGATATCGCGCGGGACTAAACCGCCATACTCACGGATGCCGCCGCCGGACAGAATTTTCGCATGGTACCCAATATCGAAGGAAAGGGAGAAGCCCGGCGCGTGTTCGTCTAAGAAGATGGCGTCAACCGGATTCGGCTGTTCGTTCGAGTTGAAGGCCATTTCATGGATGAGGTGATCGGCAAACCATTCTCGCCATGCGAGGTTTTTTACATTCGCGATCCAACGGTAATCGTCCCAGACATACGTTTTTACCCGACAGGCCGATGTGAGTGCGCCGGGGTTCGGGCAGCCGGGGATCGTTTCGGTGTTGAGAATGGTCACCCCATCACGAGCCGTGTATTGAATCGTGGTGTCTTGGGAAAAATGGAGATATTGATCTTCTGGTAGATTCATTTGCGCACTATTGACGGCCGAGGTGGCATTGCAGTCCATGTGTAAGCACATGCTCAGGTCGAGGTCGTAGGTGAACGTCTTGATCGTCGGGTTGAACGTTTTGACGTAGGCTGATGACGTCATGCCGTACTGGCTGTAGAATCGATCGGAAATGGTTTCCATGGCGTCGACGTGTCGAGCATACCATTCGTATCCGGCGGTTCGTGTTGCGCCGTAGGGTAACCACTGGACATGGCGCCCGAAATCAAGGATGGTGATGTGCGACCAGTGCGGAGCGTTGGTGTTGTAGACCGGGGAGTTTGTGATTAATTGAGCCTGTGCCGGTGGCGTGTGCGGGGCGACGTGATTTCCAAAAAATGCCAAACTGACGAGCACGAAAAGAACGCTCCCGAAATGTTGGACGCGTAGTCGTTTCGGTGATGCGCGCATCTTTAGTATTTCTGGGCTGAACATGGCTGAGTCAATTCTACCATTTTTTGTACCTAGCGTATAAGAAAGAGCGTCCGACGGGTGTCGGACGGGTAGTTGTGGATACCAGCCAGGAGGGTCGGCGCTTACCGCCGAGGCATCGTCTCGCCGCAGTTGAGGCACTTGTAGCCATCGCCGTTACGAACCGTGATGTGTCCGCAGTTGGCGCAGGCGGGCGCGTCGGGCATCTGTCCTGGTGTTGCGGGGGCGACGACAGGCGTCGGTGTGGCGCCGTGGTCGACAGCGACGTGCGCGAGGTCGGTGCGGTGGAGGTAGTGCACGCCGAGGACGCGAGCCAGGTAGTCGACGATACTGGTCGAGACCTTGATGTGCTCGTCGCCGTCGACGCGTCCAGACGGCTGGAAGCGCGTGAAGGTAAACTGGTCGACGAGGGCCTCGACCGGCACGCCGTACTGCAAGGCGAGCGAGAAGGTGATAGCGAAGCAGCTCAGGAGCGAGCGAAACTCCGCCGATTCGCGATGCATGTCGACGAAGATCTCGCCGAGCGTGCCGTCGTCGTACTCGCCGGTGCGGATGAAGATCTTGTGGCCGGCGACGCGCGCTTCTTGCGTGAAGCCGTGCCGTCGACGCGGGAGCCGCTGACGATTGGGCGTAGCAAGCAGCTGCAGCTTTTTGATGCACTCTGCGACCTCGTCGCTCCGCCGTTCATCAAGACCGGCTTCGGCGGCGAACGTGGTCATGATGGCGGCAATCTCGGCATTCCGATCAGCCTGCTGCATGGGTCACCTCGCGATGCTGGGAGGAACGAACTAGGCGACATTTCGCCTAGATATCGGTTATATCTAGGCCTACCCTAGCAGGGTCGGGCGCATTGTCAACAATGGTTGTATTTATGCTATAATTATCCGGCTCTCATCATCTTTTTTATATATCATGCGTCGCTCACTTTCTACCCTATTCCGTCAGCGCAGGGTCTTGATTTCGCTAGGCGTCATCGGGGCGGTCACGTTGCTCGGCGGTTTAGGATATCTCGAGTTTGCTCGGAGCCGCGATATGGCCGCGCTCAAGCAGCAAGTTGGGGTGATTGAACAAGCGGGACGCGGGACGTCGGCTTTGACCGCGGCGAGTGTTGATCACGCTGTGATGAACGGCGATGTGTATCTGACCGCAGCAATTGATGATCAAACTATTTCGTCCGGCACGATTATCGACGGGCAGGTGATTGATGAGGTGCTTTCGGACGAGACAAAAGTACGCATGCCAAACGGAGCGATTGTGCTGGCGGCGGATATTCAAAATGGGGCGACGACATCGTGGACACTCGCTGATGGGACCGTGACGCGAGCGAAGATTGTGAACTCGGCGGTGACGACTTTGAAACTGGCGGATGGGAGCGTGACCGAAGTCAAAATACGAAATGGCGCCATCAAGTCAAAAAAGATCGCCGCTGGCCAGGTCCAAGCGGTCCATTTGGCGAGTGGAAGTGTTTTGAGTGCCAAACTGGCAAATTCGGCGGTGACGAATCCGAAAATTGCCGACACGTCGGTTACGACACGGAAACTTGCTGATCAATCGGTGACGGCATTAAAAATCGCGGTCGATGGCGTTGAAAACCAGAATCTTGCGGACGGATCAGTTGACGATTCGAATTTGGTTGACGGATCGGTGACGACGCCGAAGATTGCCAACGGAGCGGTAACGACGCCAAAGCTCGGGGATAGCGCCGTCACGAACGCGAAGATCGCGAATTTGGCGGTCACGGCTGCGAAAATCGCGACCGGGACTATTACCGGATCACAAATTGCCTCGGACGGTACGGTCGTCAAATCGATTGTCGGCAACTCGATTGTGAGCGTCACGAATAATGCTAACGGGTCGTATTCGATTGCTTTAACCACCTCATGCAGTGAGGGTCAGATCCTGAAGTTTTCGAGTGGTCAGTGGCAGTGCGGAACCGACATCGACCTCGGGTATTACACGCCGCAGGACATTCTCCGATTTCCGTACGTCGGAACCCAGAAAACAGATTGGTTTGATGGGAGCGCCGAGGCGACAGCTCTGCATGGTGGAACGACGCCGAATTATCTGCTGTACCTTGGGGCCGGCCAGAACGGTGTCGTCCGACAGATTTTTTCCGTCGGGAATAACAACCTGGTAGATTGGACGGACATGGATGATTATGAACTGCGCATTTATACCGGCGCGGGTGATTTGACGGCCCTGCAGCGAGCAAATCCGCCGTCGCAGTATCTTGACGCGAAAATTCCGCTCGGGATTCTCTTGGGTGCGGTCTATAATACCAACAAACCGGCGAACCAGCCGATCGAGACGGCGATTCTTGATTACAGCCGCAGTCAGGATGCGGTGATGACATTCAACCTGCCGATTCCGTTCGAGAACGGTATTTTAATTCAGTTCTGGAAAATTAGTCCCGAAGCCGTGAATACCAGCCTTGGCGCCTATCACTGGGTATCGTATGAAACTGGGACAACGTCATTCCCGTATCAATCATGGCGCCTGAAGGCGTCAGCCCTCCACCACACCACGGTGAATGACGAGAACGGTGCGACCTTCATGGATGTCAGTGGTAAAGCGGGGATGTTGCTGGGATTGTACTCAAGTATTAAATCGGTTGCGGGTTTGGGTGAGGACTTTAATGAGGAAAACTGGACATTCTACCCGGACGGTGAAACAAATCCGGTCTGGCAAGTTTCTGGTACGGAGGATATGTTTGGTCTCAACCCGTATTATTATAGTGCTGGCGTCCAGACCCATATGAACTGGGGTACGACCTTTATTGATACGCCGGCCTATGAAAGCTACCGACTCTTTGTTCGTGATCCATTGATTTGGCAAAACTCGTTGCGCGGCTTTTACCCGACGACCGGTGAGAGTACGCTTGACCTGAACATCCTGACGCTCTACTACGCGGCCAAGTAATAGCCGACCCTCATGCGTTACCCTGATCCAGCTCGGTCAGCACCTGCCCGGGGCATGGTCATGGGCCTGTCGTTCATTTTGGTGGTGGGCACCGTACTCCGCCTGGTCGGACTGAATTTTGGTTTACCGAACCTGTACCTAACGGACGAAGAGTTTTTTGTCCAACCGGCTTTGCGGGTGGCGGATGGCCATCTTGATCCGGGTTGGTACGGTGCGCCGGGCCAGCCGTTGATTTATAGTACCGGCGCGGTGATGGCGGGAGTGAATCTGGTGGTGAACTGGCGACAGCATACGTCGCGAGCGACGTCGGAAAATTATGCGCTCGATCCGACTCCGTTCCAGACCGCCGGGCGAGCTATCCCTGCGACGGCGGGTGTGGCCATGATTTTTTTCGTCTGGCTGATTGGACGGAGAATCAGTGAGAGGGTGGGGCTGGTGGCGGCGACGTTGACGTCGACCTCATTTTATTTGATCGACCATAGCCATATTATTCGCCCAGATATCCTGCAAACGACGTTTATCTTGATGGCGGTGTATAGTCTGCTGCGTTGGCGAGAAACAGGCTATCGTCGATGGAGCCTCTGGCTAGGCGTGTTTTACGGATTGAGTATCACCACAAAATATCCGTCGCTCTTTTTGTTGCCGCTGCTTCTCGGTGTGGCCTGGTATGGGTGTCGCCGTCAGTGGTGGACAGTTCGGTCGTGGGTGGTCGCTAGCATGGTTGGCGTGATGACCGTCATTCTGTCGGCGCCATTCGTCTTTCTTCACCCCTTCGAGGCGGCGCATGATGTCCTCTACGAGGGTGTCGCAGATCATGGCACCCATTCTGGTCTCGGCATTTTCACGAACCTCGGGCACTATGCCCAGGCCGCGTCATACCAACTGGGGACCATACTCGCACTCGTGGCAATCGGGCTGGGTATCGTTGTCCTGATACGTCAACGCGGCCCGGTGCGACCGGGACTGATTTCTATGTTGCTGATCGGCGGGGTGTGGTATCTGTTCTGTTTATCGCTGCTGAAGTCAAACTGGGATCGGTGGCTTATTCCACTGATGCCGGTCGGATTTTTGCTGGTGAGCGTGGCGATCGGATGGGCCTGGTCTCGACGCCGCTTGGCGACCGGCTTGGTCGTCCTGATGGCGATGGTCGCACCGAGCGTCCGGCTCGTCCGGACCATGTATGGGTACACCCATCTGCACACGGCGGACGTCCTTGCCAACTGGTATCCTACCCATCTGCGAACGACAGACGCGGTCGCGGTTGAGGTCCGGAGTCCGGTACCGTCATCGAACCGCTCGATTACTTTACCAAATGTGTCGATCCACTCGGCGGATTGGTATCACGATCAAGGATATACGGTCTTGGTTTTAACCAGCGGCGTCTATTCACGGATTCAGGAGGCGGCGACTCAACCGAATCCGCGGCCGGCCTTCGTCGCCGCGGCGAACGCCTACACCAAGCTGCTCGCTGACGCTGATCAGCTGACGACGGTGATGGCCGGGCCGTACGGCGGGACGACTGCACTCTTGTATCGTAGCGACTGGGCGGTCGTTCGATCCTGGAGCATGGCTATTCGTCGTGGGCCGAACTTCTGGGTCTACCGTTTGCGGCCGTAGGAAGCATTCCCTGCCCGGGCGGTTTTTTTGGTATACTGATGGGGACAAACACCCACATGACTATTGATGATCATCGCTCACACCTCGGTTTGACCAGTGCCGAGGCGGCCGACCGACGCCGGACCCATGGGTCAAATACGGTCGGTGAACGGCATCATTTCCGGCCAATAGCGGCTTTTTTTGGCAAATTTAATAGTCCGTTGCTTTGGGTAATTCTCGGGGCGGCCATTGTTTCGTATCTGACCGGAAGTAAGACGAACGCCATGATTCTCGTGGCCATGACGTTGTTGTCGGTCATTTTGGACTTCGTCAATACCTATCGTTCCGAGCGAGCCATTCAGTCATTGGTTGACCGAGTGCAGACCATGGCGACGGTGGTACGTGACGGGCATGATGTCTCCGTCCCGCTCGCCGATATTGTCCCGGGCGATATTTTAACCCTATCAGCCGGGGGTGTGATTCCGGCCGACGGGTTTGTTCTGAGTGAAAAAGACCTGTATGTGAATGAAAGTGCGTTGACTGGCGAATCGAATCCGGTCATGAAACAGGTGACGACCGGACTCCTGCCGAGCATCGTGACCAAAGATCGCCCGGATGCGGTGATGATGGGAACGAGTGTCGTGACCGGGTATGCGCGGATCTTGGTAGTGGCGACCGGCGTGAACACGGCCTACGGGGCGGTGGCGAAACATCTCCAAGACCAGCCGAGTGATACTGTCTTTGAGCGGGAACTGCGTTCGTTCTCGATGTTCTTAATGAGAGTAACTCTCATTATGGTGGTGGTGGTCTTTCTCCTCAACTTGGTTGGTGTTGGCCATCGCGGGGTTTTTGATTCCTTCGTTTTTGCGGTGGCCATTGCCATCGGTCTGACGCCGGAATTGCTACCGGTCATCATGACCGTGTCGTTAAGCCGCGGCGCGGTGCGCATGGCTGCCAATCATGTGATTGTGAAGCGGCTGCCGGCCATTCAAAATTTCGGCCGGATGAATGTCCTCTGCACGGACAAAACCGGGACTTTAACCGAAAACCGAGTCCATGTGGCGATGGCGGTGAACGCGGGCGGCGATACAGACGATACGGTCCTGCGCGATGCTTGGCTGAGTAGTCGTTTCCATTCGGGTGTTGAGAATCCGTTGGATCAAGCGATAGCGGAGTCTCACGTTTGGCCGCTTGATGGGATCGAAAAAGTCGACGAAGTGCCCTTCGATTTTGAGCGGCGACGGGAGACGATTGTGGTTCGCGACAACGGGATGTGGCGGATGATTACCAAGGGCGCACCGGAACGGGTGCTTGATGTCTGTACGGACTATCGTCATGCACATGGGCAGGCCCCGCTCGATACGGCCATGCGAAACCAGTTGGCGGCGCTGTACGATCGCTTGAGTCGGGAAGGGTACAAACTGCTCGGCGTCGCGACTCGCCCGGTTGGGACGACGCAAACGATGTACGAGCCAGCCGATGAACATGGGTTGGTTTTCTCCGGCTATATCGCCTTACTTGATCCGGCGAAAGCGACGGCCCGGGCGGCGATTGATGATCTTGAGTCGCTTGGAATTGAATTAAAGATTTTGACCGGCGATGGCGCGGCCTTAACGGAAAAGATTTGTCGAGACATCGACGTTCCGATTAAAGGCACAATTACCGGAGAGCAATTGCAGAAAATTCCTGATAGTCAGTGGCCGAGTATTGTCCGCGAGACGTCCATTTTTGCCCGGATTGATCCGTTCCAGAAGGAGAAAATTATTCGCACCCTCCGCGCCGGGGGATCGGTGGTAGGATTTTTGGGTGACGGGATTAATGACGCGCCGGCGCTTCGGGCGGCTGACGTTGGTGTTTCGGTCAGTAACGCCGTGGATGTCGCCAAAGAAACGGCCGACATTATTCTGCAAGAACAGAGTCTAGCGGTCTTAGCCGGGGGAGTGATGGAAGGTCGAAAGACCTTTCGCAATACTTTGAAATATATCGAGATGGGGCTGAGTTCGAACTTCGGGAATATGCTGTCGATGACGGTAGCCTCGGCGCTGCTGCCATTTTTTCCGATGCTCCCGACGCAAATTCTGCTCAACAACTTCTTGTACGACAGTTCCCAGCTTTCTCTCTCGAGTGATCGGGTTGACCCGGAAGCGGTTCGTCGCCCGTCCGTCTGGGATATTCGGTTCATTCGGCGCTACATGTTGACCTTCGGTCCGATTTCATCACTGTTTGATTTCGCTACCTTCGGGTTACTGTGGGCGATGTTTCATGACCAACCGATGCTGTTTCAAACCGGCTGGTTTATTGAATCCGTTGCGACTCAAGTGATTGTTATTTATGTGATTCGAACACGTTTGGCGCCATGGCGCGCATCGAAACCGAGTCGATTACTTGTTTTGAATACCAGCGCGGTGGTGCTTTTGGCCACGAGTATTCCGTATTGGGCCCTCGGTCGAGTTTTTGGATTTGGCCCATTACCGTTCACCGCATTAGGGGTGATTCTGATTTTCGTTTTGGCCTATATTGGGTTGGTGGAGTTCGTCAAACGTTGGTTTTACCGTCGTGAAGATCGCGTGTATCATTCCAGTCTATGATTCACCCGCGTACATTTTTCCGAAAACTTGGCCCGGGGCTGATTACCGGCGCATCGGATGATGACCCGTCGGGTATTATTACCTACTCGCAAGCGGGGGCGGCCCACGGCTATCGGTTACTGTGGTTATCGTTGTATCTCGTGCCGTTGATGTTGGCGGTTCAGGAGATTTCTGGTCGCCTCGGGCTCTTAACGCGTCAGGGCTTGGCCCAGCTTATTCGCAAACATTATTCTCGTCGGTTGGCCCTGATAATTAGTCTGGCCCTCCTCATTGCCAATATCGTCAATATTGGGGCGGACTTGCGTGCCATGGCGGCGGTAGCACAACTCCTTGTTCCCGGACCAACATTGGTGTATCTGTTAGGCTTTGCGCTGGTGGTGATTCTGCTCGAGATTTTTGTGAGCTATGAACGCTATGCGAATATCCTGAAGTGGCTGACCTTGGCGTTGTTATCGTATGTGGCCGCGGCATTTGTGACGTCTCAGGACTGGGTGTCGGCCATTACCTCGACAATTATTCCGCACATCCCACACGATGGATCGATTTGGATATTGATTACCGCCATCTTAGGGACCACGATTACGCCGTATTGTTTCTTCTGGCAGGCGTCGGAGGAGGCGGAGGAAGAAAATATTCTGAAGCGTATGGCCCATCGGGTTGCGCCGCATATTGGCGATCGTCTGCGCCAGTTACGCGTTGATACGGCCACCGGCATGATTTACTCGAACGTGATCATGTTTTTCATTATCGTGACGACAGCTGGCACGTTGCACCAGGCCGGGATTACGTCGATTGATTCCGCTGCCCAGGCGGCAGACGCACTGCGTCCGTTGGCCGGAAGTTTTGCCGCCACGATTTTCGCCTTGGGACTGATTGGGATAGGATTGCTCGCGGTACCCATTTTAGCCGGTTCGGCCGCCTATGCGTTGGCGGACGTATTTCAATGGCCGGAAGGACTCGGTAAAACCTTTCGACAAGCGCCGGCTTTCTACCTGACCATTATGGCCGCGATTTTAGTAGGCGGCGCGCTGACCCTGAGCGGTGTGACCCCAATTGGGTTCCTGATCGCCGCCGCGGTGGTCAACGGTGTCGTCGCGCCCCTGATGATTTGGTTTATGTTACGGCTGGCCGCACGTCCGGATGTGGTTGGGGCACATCGTACTCCGCGTGGGATTGAGGTTATTGGGTGGATAACATTTTGGGCGATGGTACTCTCAGCGGTCTTTATGGTGGTCACATTTTTTCTATGAAGGTGAGTCGTCGGCAGTGGGTGATCGTCGGTGTGCAGGGCGCGTTACTGGCCGTCGAGCTCGGTTGGGGGTTTGATGACCTGTCCCGTCGGATAGCGCTGGGGGTGACGAATAGTGTAGCGACGCTGGGAATTCTTTGGGTTGATCGGTCGGTCGCCCGGCGGGGGGAGCGGATGCCGACCTGGATTCTTCTTTTTGGGCTGGGGGCGGTTTGGCTCGATGCGTTCGGTAATTTTGATGGTTGGTATTCGAAGCTGTGGTGGTGGGATCGGGTGACCCATACCACCGGTGGTGCGGCTCTCAGTCTGATGGCGGCAGAATTTTGGCGAGCACGAGTTGGCGTGGGTGCGGCCTGGGTCGGCTTAGCGCTTGGGCAGATGATTGGTGCGTGGTATGAGGTGAGTGAGTATCTCGGTGACCTGATCTTTGGCACGCGACGGATCGGCGGATCATATGATTCCCCGCGAGATTTATGCCTGAATCTGGTTGGCGGAGTGGTGGCGATATGGCTCTGGCGCGTTGTCACCAGGCGCAAAAATATGGTATAATCATGACGTTCCGTACCAATCACGATAGCGGTGCGCAACATCAACTATGGCTGGGTTGTCGGAGCTCCAAAAACGAATTCTGCGAACGGCGCTAAGTGCCTCACGTTCTCGGATTGCTCGCGCGACCTTTCAGTTCCCACAGCGCTCATCGCGGCTCCATCAACAAGAGATTTTGACCCGTTCGTTGGATCGCTTGGTTGATCGGGGGTTGATGATTGGGTATGGCCATCGCACCCAGCAAAAGTGGTTTATTGAATCAATTCGGCTGACGCCGGCGGGACGCCGGGCGGCGCGCCGGTTACTCGGCACCCAAACAACATTTCCATTCATTCGTTAATATCCCTATGGCAATTCCGGCCCGCGTTACCAAGCACCTCGAGGCACTCAAACTCAAACACCAGGTGGTGCCGCATCGGACGGTCTTTACCGTCTACGATTTAGCGCAGACGCTCAAAGTAAAACTGAACACCATCGCCAAAACGTTGTTGGTCAAGACCGATCAAGGGTTGGCCTTAGTCGTGGTACCGGCCCACAAGCGTCTCGATTTTACGGCGCTGAAAAAGGCCTTGTCGGCCAAACGTGTTTCTCTCGCAACCGAAAAGGAAATGGTCAAGAAGTTAAAGGTCAAGCCTGGCGCGTTGACGGCATTCGGCACGCTCCACAAATTACCAATCGTGATTGATCGGAGCCTAGCAAAAACTGAGCAGTTGCTCTTTAGCGCGGGGAGCTTTACCGAGTCACTTCGACTCAAGGTAAAACCGTATATCAAAACACAAACACCGACGATCGCGCCGATCGCGAAGTCGGGTTCGTAATTCATGCGTCACGTCTCGACCACATCATTTTCCGGCCCGCTCGACTTACTCCTGCAACTGATTGAAGGGGAGAAGCTTGACATTAGTCAGGTGTCGCTGGCCACGGTGACGGAACAGTACATTGCCGAGCTTCAGAAACTCGACGAGCTCCCAGCCGAAGAGTTGGCGGACTTTTTAGTCGTGGCGGCCAAGCTGGTCTACATTAAATCGCGGCTCCTCGTGCCGAGTGCGGAAGCGGCCGACGAAGATATCGGCGCCGATCTGGAGCAACAGCTCCGACTGTACAAAGCCTTTGTTGATGCGGCGAAAGAGGTCCAGGTGATGTGGAATCGCCATCATTCCTCGTTTACCCGCGATGGGTACGCGGTCATGGAACCAATCTTTAACCCGCCGCCGCACGTTCAGGCGGATACCTTGCGGGATATCTTACTCGGCGTCTTACGGGAACTTGAACCGATTACGCGCTTGCCGCTGACGGTGATGATACGGACCGTCAATATTCGGGAAACCATCGCTCGTGTTCGCGACAAGCTCATTACCGAACGACGGGCGCGATTCCATGAAATGCTCTCGCATGCCAAGACCAAAACAGAAGCTATCGTGACGTTTTTAGCCCTTCTCGAACTCGTGAAACAACGCACCATCGTCATTGCCCAAACCGATCGGTACGGTGATATTGATATTGAACTCATTATGGAAGAGCCGCCCGTGGCGGTGACGACCATCACAAACCTATGACGCCACTTTCTACGACCCTCGAGAGCATTCTCTTTGTTGCGACGAAGCCCTTAACCGCGAAACGGTTAGCCGAGTTGTCGAAAGCCGCGCCCGCCGATGTGGAGACTGCCTTGGAAGAGTTAGCGACTCGCGTGAATGTTCCGGCCAGCGGGATTCATCTACTCCGACACAATAACACGATCCAGTTTGTGAGTAACCCAGCCGCGAGTGCGGTGGTGACGGAGTTTTTAAAAGAAGAGCAAGCGGGGGAACTGACGCGACCAGCGCTCGAGACGCTGACGATTATTGCCTATCGGGGTCCGATTTCAAAAATCCAACTCGACACAATCCGTGGCGTCAATTGCGCACTCATTCTACGTAACCTGATGATTAAAGGGCTGATCGAATCGAAGACGCATAAAGATCGACTCCAGACGTCGTATACTGTCACGGCTGATTTTCTGCGGCACCTCGGATTAACCGAGATTGCTCACCTTCCAGACTACGAACGTCTCCACGCCGAGGAGACCCTGAATGCATTGTTAACGTCATCGGTTGCGACTATGCCGGTCATGACGGATGCCGGGACTGAGGCGGTCGCGACTGAATCACCAACACCCGCATGACGCCAATCGTCGTCGCCAATTGGAAAATGCAGCTCGGTGTCGCCGAGGCGGTTCAATCTGGAACAACCTTATTGCAGTTACTGACCGCCAAGCCACTGGAAGCAACGGTGGTGGTCTGTCCGGGGTTTATTTCACTGCCGTATCTCGTCGAACCGCTCAAAAAAGGACCGATCGCACTCGGGGCGCAAGACGTCTTTTGGCAGGAGAAGGGCGCGTATACCGGCGAGGTTTCGCCACGCGTCTTACATGAAATCGGAGCCAACTACGTGATCATCGGGCATTCTGAGCGGCGGCAACTCGGCGAAACGGATACCGACGTCGGCCGGAAATTGATGGCCTCGCTCGTGCATCATCTCCAGCCGATCGTTTGTGTTGGGGAGTCGGCCGATGAACGCGCCCAGGGGCGTCAGGAAGTCGTCGTCCAACAACAGCTTGAGCATATTTTCCGCAGTGCCCCGCCACCACGCCACGGGCATATGATCATGATCGCCTACGAGCCGATCTGGGCGATCGGAACGGGTGAGGCGGCTGATCCAAAAGAGGCGGAAGTGATGCGCCAGCTCATTCAACAAACCCTGCGGGACGTGACGCCGGCCGGTCAGCTTGATTCGTTTCGTATCCTCTACGGCGGATCAGCTTCCCCGGAGAATGTTGCCCAGTACGTCGGTCCTGACCGGTATGACGGCGCATTGGTTGGGGGCGCCAGCCTCGATCCACACACGTTCTATTCACTCATTTCCGCCTGCGCGCAGGCCCATTAATTCCTCTCTCTATGGCAAAACCCATTCGCGTCGCAATCAACGGCTTTGGTCGCATCGGGCGGCATGCCTTCAAGATCGCCTTTGAAAAACCCGAACTCGAGGTGGTGGCGATTAACGATTTGGGTAGCATTGAAGTCATGGCCCACTTACTCCAGTACGACACGGCCTACGGGCACTACCACCGCCACGTGTCCTTCAAAGAGGGGACCTTAATCGTTGATGGAAAGGAAATCGCCTTTGTGTCGGTCAAAGAACCGGCTGAGTTGCCATGGAAACAGATGGGCGTTGATGTGGTGCTGGAATCGACCGGACGTTTAACGAAGGATGGCGCGGCCCGCGCGCATCTCCAAGCCGGGGCCAAGCGCGTGGTCGTCTCTGCTCCGACCAAAGGCGGCAATGTTGAAACGTATTTGATTGGCGTGAACGCCGACCAGTACCACGGCGACGATGTCATTTCAAACGCGTCGTGTACGACGAACTGTGTTTCGCCGGTGACGAAAGTTATGCTCGCCGAATTTGGAATTCAGAAAGCGGCCATGACGACCATCCACTCCTACACTGCCGAACAGAATCTCGTTGACGGCCCGGTGCCGCCGCTTCATCCTGATTTACGTCGGGCTCGTGCGGCCGCCCAAAATATTGTCCCGACCACGTCCGGCGCGGCCATCTCGACCGGCGAAGTCTTACCGGAGCTGCAAGGAAAGTTTGATGGCTACGCATTGCGCGTCCCAACCATTACCGTCTCATATACCGACTTCACGTTCCTGACAAAAAAGCGCACGACTATTGATGAGGTGAATGCGGCCTTCACAACATGGGCGGCAAAGCCAGCGATGAAGGGTGTGCTCGAAGTGTCCGACGTGCCGCTGGTTTCGAGCGATTTCCGCGGTAATCCCGCTTCGGCGACGGTCGACCTGTTATTGACGAATGTTATTGACGGCGACTTAGTAAAAGTGGCGGCTTGGTATGACAACGAGTGGGGCTATAGTAATCGTTTTGTCGAACAGGCCATTCTCGTCGGGCGGAGCCTCTAGGTTTTCGTCTACGTCAAAACGTGGTACACTTTCCACAGTCCTAACACACATAAAACCCTATGAAACCGAAAGGGGGTGAACGATACATATGGAATCGTTAGTCATCGTGCTCATCGCGTTTGTGGCCCTCGCGGTCCTCTTCGTGGTCTTTATCCACTGGAAGGGACTTTTGACGAGTATGTTCCTCTCGCGCTGTTTCTTCATTTTTGGCATGGTCTGCGCCGCCTTTGCCATCGCCACCCAATACGGGTTGACGACGCAAGTTGGTTCGCAAAACCTCTTTGCTGATCCGATTTTCTACCTCTTGCTCGGAACGATGTCGCTTTTGTCTGCCGTGTACTGGAATACCGACAAGACAAATCGCATCATCTAGTCCTCGAAACATTAACCGGTTGGCGGATGCATGGCCAGCCGGTTTTTGTTTTGTGGAGGCACTTGGCGCGTGTCACCTTAGGTCGGCTACGCAAAACTAGGCGAGTGGATTCGCCCGTATCGGTGATTGGTACCGCCAAGGAGAGTCGAACTCCTCTTACCAGGATGAGAACCTGGCGTCCTAACCGATAGACGATGGCGGCAAGAAAATCGGCACGACGGAGTGTAGCGGGTTTACCATGATATTGCAAGGATTCCGGCCAACCTTCCATTTTGACATTCAAAACTGAATTTTTGCTGAAAAACCGCGGATTTTGGCTAGCCTTAGCGCAAGTCAAAAACTGTCCGAAACGAAAAAAACCTGATATACTGCGAGCACATACACACATACTCTTACGCCTATGCGTCGTTCAACTCTCATCCTTATCGTCGCGCTCGTCGTTGTCCTCGGTGCCGCGGCGGCTCTTTACCTGACCGGCATGTTAAAATTGCCGACCAACAATACGAATACCAGCACGCAAAACGAGAACCTGCCGCTGGTGAACTCAACGACGAATACCGCCGTGACCAACAGCTCCCTGCCAGCCAACGTTCAAGGTGATACAATCCTGACGGGATCGCTCACCATCGGCGGAGTGAAGATGACGATTTCGAGTTTACAGTATACGGCCCGGTACGCCGATGTCAGTGCCAGCAGCGGAAAACAGTTAGTGATGGTCTACACCGATCCGATCCCGAACGCAAGTATTACGGCGGTGGTTGATGGGATGACCACCGACATGAAAGTGACCTACACCGGTGGCGAAGCGATGGTCCGTCGTTATAAGGTCGCTAGCGACACGGTCAAGAACGATCATGGCTATTTCTTGTTCGAAGTGCCGAAGAATGCCGGCGCCCTGACCCTTGTCTACGGGGCGGATTTGTCCGCGCAGAAACTGACCATCCCGGCCGCGAAGTAATCCATGCGCATCGGCCTCGTTACCCAAGCCTATTATCCCGTGCTCGGTGGTGTCACCGAGCACGTCTGGCATCTTGGGCGCGAACTGCAATCGCGCGGTCACGACGTGACGGTAATTACCGGCGCGGTGCATCGACGGATGGTGCCGTGGGCGACACAGCGCGTCGATGATCGCGGACTTCGGGTTATTCGACTGGGGTTTCAGGTGCCGTTAATGACCAACGGCGCGAATATCGCCTTAACGCTCGGCTGGAAACTTGGCCGTCAATTACAGCGGATTGAGGAACGGGAGCACTTTGATGTGGTCCATGTGCAAAGCGCCCTTGATCCGGGCCTACCGTTGATTGCCTCGAAGACGATGCGGACGCCGAAAGTGGCCACCTATCACACCTACCGCGAACCGGCAAAAACAATACTCGATGATATCCCGAATACCTTCCGGCCAGTTTTCCTCGACGCCATCGCCAAGATTCAGGCACACATTGCTGTCTCGACGGCGGCGGCGAGTTTCGTCCACCGCTATTTCCCGGATGTGCAAACGACGATTATTCCGAATGGGATTGACCCACAGCGATTTCATCCGAACATCGTTCCAATGGAGATTCGCCAGGGTGATGAACAGATTATTCTCTATGTGGGACGAATGGACCCGCGCAAAGGCGCGAAATTCCTCTTCGCCGCCTTACCGTTTCTTGAGGAGCGGCTGAGTGATTACCGAGTCGTGGTGGTGGGCACGGGCTGGATGAAGAAATACTACGACGCCTTAATTCCGTTGCAATTGCGTCGACGGGTGACGTTTACCGGATACGCATCGCCAGAAGATCTACCCCGGTACTATCGAGCGGCTGATGTCTACTGTTCTCCGGCGACCGGGAATGAAAGTTTTGGCATAGTTTTACTTGAGGCCATGGCCTGCGGCACGCCGGTCGTCGCCTCGGATATTGAAGGCTATCGCTCAGTGATTGCGGATGGGCAGGATGGACTCCTTGTTCCGCCGCGCGATCCGAAAGCGTTAGCTGGGGCCTTGGTGGCGGTGCTTGGTGATGAGGCAGTACGAACGAGCTTTGCGGCCGCCGGTCGGAAAAAAGCCGAATCGTTTAGCTGGGCGCGCATTGCCGCTCAGGTTGAGGCGGTATACGCGGGCGTCAAAAAATAATGCGCTCCGGGTCCGGCGAAGGACCCAGAGCGGGTAGGGGCAGAGCGGCGTCAGTTCAGGAAGAGCTGAGCCACGGCTTCGTGCGCTCCGGCGGGGATGGGCAGGCAATAGCCCTGACCGCCGTTTGGGTTGAGGACGATCGTCCGCTGCGGGATCAGGCCGTGCTTCGGGCACTTGCTCCAGAAGAGCGAGGCGAGCTCGGACTGGTCGAGGACCATGGCGTGGAGCGCGCTGCAGGTACCGCCGTGCCGCTGTGAGCAGACGACGTCCAGCTGGCGAGCGCTCCGACGACGCGGCGCGATCTCGATGGTGATGGCGCCCGTCTGGTCTCGGATGATGACCCGGTTACCGGCTTGCGTCAGCAGCGGCTGGGTGTAGCTCCCGTACGGGGTAGGAACGATGATGCACTCGGGAAAGCATGTTCTGGTCTTCGGCGACTTGGACATGTGGCGCATTCTCCATAATGCGTGTGAGTGGAACACTCAGCGGCGATGCTGAGGAGGGTACCCTAACGCGGTCACCGAAAAAAAGCAATAATAATAAATACTATATAAAAAAGGACCACCGGTTATGAGCCGGTGGCCAGGAACGACGCGACAGCGGCGCGCGTTCCCGCGGTGAGGTACAGCGAGAGGTTCGGGTCGAGGTTGCCATGGTGCCGCGGGTAGGGCAGGGTCAGGTAGTTGCCCTGGCGGATGAAGTACCCGACGGAGAAGGTCGTGCACTCGAACAGGTCGAGCATCTTGTGGCGCCGAACGTTCGGCTCATCCGCGGCGAACATCCGCTGAACGACGTCGAACGGGTAGAGCCGCTGCATCTGGACGTAGGGCGTCGTGCACTCGTGGAGACGGATCTCGTAGACGAGGTGGATCTGGCCCTTGGTCGGCCCGGTGCCGTTGGCCATCATCAGGCTGGCGTCGCAGCCACGCATGTGGATGTGGTCGCGATCGGCTTCGTCGACGCGCATCTCGGCGCCCCAGAGATGCCACCAGCGGGGGATGTTGTTGTTCAGGCGGTCGGTGGTGATGGTCTCACGTTCGGCGGGGGTGATCGCACATTCAGCACTCACAGCGGACGCTCCTTTTCAAAGGGCCGGTGGACGAGCGTTTGGCTCGGCCGGGTCAGGGAGAACGGATCGGAACTGACGGCCTAGACTAGTCTATTTTCGCCTCGCTGTCAATCCGGGCCGATTTAACTGCGTTCCGGTGGGGGGTTTCTTGACAGGCCTTTTCATTGGCTTTATAGTGAATTAGCACTCTCCATGTGAGACTGCTAATTCCATGATTACCGAACGTCAAACACAACTCCTGACCGCCATCTTGCGTGAATACGTGGAAACCGCTGAACCGGTCAGTTCTGGGTTTTTAGCGAAACATGCTGATGAGCAGGTTTCACCGGCGACGATTCGTAATGAGTTAGCTGCCCTCGAAGACGCCGGGTACTTAACCCAACCACATACATCGGCCGGGCGGATCCCGACCGAAAAGGCCTGGCGATGGTATGTCCAGAACCTGATGCAGACGGAAGCGGTTGCGAAGGGGACGCGTGAAAACGTCCAAGAGGTCATTCGTACCTATCGACATACGCATGCGGAAATGTTGCGTCGACTGGCGAAAAAACTGGCGGCCTTGGCGGGGGAGACTGTTGTCTTAGCTCCGGCACCGAATGAAACGTATTACACCGGCCTGTCGAACCTTTTTGCCCAACCGGAATTTGAACACGTCAGCATGGTCCAGAACATGTCCCGGGTGATTGATCGGTTTGATGATGTCATGGGGCAGATGTTTGACCGTCTGGAAGAAGATGTACTGGTCTTAGTCGGGAAAGATAACCCGTTTAGCGCCGATTGCGGAACCGTCATGGCCAAGTACCGGTTGCCACATTCGCATCACGGCCTGATCGGCATCCTCGGCCCCCTGCGACAAAACTATGACGAACATGTGGCGATGATCCGATTTGCCACCGATGAACTTAATCGTGAAACTGAATAATCCCATGACGGACCCCCAGATTCTCCCCGAAACCCAAGGCCAGCCGACGGATGATGTGACGCGCTTGCAGGCGCTCTCGGACGAACACCTTGAAGGGTGGCGGCGGGCGAAGGCCGACTATCTCAATTTGAAAAAGCAGACGGAGAAAGAAAAGATGGATATTGCCCAGTTTGCCGTCGCCCAGACGATCATGTCGTTTCTCCCGATCTATGACAATCTCGCCCGGGCCCTCCAACACGTGCCGGCTGAGGCGCACGATCAGGAATGGGTCAAGGGCCTCGGGCATATTCGTAAACAGTTTGAAGATGCGATCAAATCGCTCGGCCTGACCATCATCCCGACGGTCGGTCAACCCTTCGACCCGCTCAAGCACCACGCCGTCTCGAAACAGAAGCGCGAGGGCGTCGAACCGGGCACGATTCTCGACGAGGTCAAGAGCGGATTCATGGCCGGAGATCGTGTTCTCGAACCGGCAAGCGTCGTGGTCGCGGAATAGCCATACTTATTCACTTACCGGCATAACACCTATGTCACACATCATCAAATGGAGTCCGATGGATGTCTTTGACGAGATGAATCGCGCCGGCGACGATTGGTTGCCGATGATGCGCGTCCCACGCGTCATGACCCCTGCGGTCGATGTCTACGAAGACGCGTCGAACGTGGTCGTCGAAGCACCGCTCGTCGGGATTAAACCCGCGGATGTCAGTATCGAAATCGAAGATAGTGTGCTGAAGATTTCCGGGACATCGGAACATACTTCCGAAGTTGATGACAAGAACTATTTCCGTCGCGAGATTCGCAACGGCGCGTTCTACCGAAGCGTCGCCTTACCGAAATCGGTGATCAGCGACAAAGCATCGGCGTCGTATAAAGACGGCATCCTCAAGATAACCGTGCCCAAGGCCGAAGAAGCCAAGCCACGAAAGATAACAATCACGGCCGACTAACATTTCGGCCGACCCTCTCCGCCCTTCGGCACCTACCCCTGAAATTAGGGGGAGGACGGGAGGGGGTCGGCCCCTCAGGTGGGCGGCACAAAACGGTGCAAGATGCGAATCTGCGCCGACAAGCATGGGCCGCCCACTCGAAGACACTATTTACTATCATGGCTCCAAACACCCCACAACCATTCAATCCGAATAATCTCATCCGCTTCAACGCGCGCTGTCCAATCTGTCAGAGTGCCTACGATATGCAGAAGCTGAAAATTCTCGGCGAACGTGACCAGCAACTCTTGGCCTACATCGACTGTAGCACCTGTAGTACCGCCATGCTGACGATTCTCAGTCTCGGACCGCAC
Source organism: uncultured Gammaproteobacteria bacterium (assembly GCA_964397195.1). Classification (GTDB taxonomy): domain Bacteria; phylum Patescibacteriota; class Patescibacteriia; order SBBC01; family CAIJZX01; genus CAYNGY01. The sequence continues at coordinate 112,396 of CAYNGY010000003.1, forward strand.
GGCATGAGCGCCCAGGGCGTTGTGACCGATCTCTCGATCGACGAAGTTGTTGAGTCAGATGCTTGGGAACGGGTCAGTGCCGATGATGTCCTCGATATTCACCAGTTCCTCGAAGCAGACCGACTCCCGGTCGACCCGACGGCAGGCTCGGGGCGCTCGTAGGCGTCGCCATCCATTCATTCATTCACGCGATTTAATTACCAACGTATGTCAAAGATCCTCGGAATCGACCTCGGAACCACCAACTCGTGTATGGCCGTCATCGAAGGCGGCGAACCGAAAGTATTGGAAAACGCGGAAGGCGCCCGAACCACGCCGTCCGTCATCGCCATCACCAAGACGGGTGAGCGTCTGGCGGGACAGGTCGCGAAACGTCAATCGGTCGTCAACCCACAAAACACGCTCTACTCGGTTAAGCGCCTGATCGGGCGACGCTGGGACGACGAAGAAGTGCAGCGTGACCTGAAAGTCCTACCGTTCACGATTAAACATGCCGGTGAAGGGGTGAAGATCGACATGGGCGGGAAGGAATTCACACCGCAGGAAATTTCGGCCATGGTTTTGCAGAAACTGAAAGCGGACGCCGAAGCGAAACTCGGGACAACTATAACCGAAGCGGTGATTACGGTCCCGGCCTACTTTGATGATGCCCAGCGTCAAGCGACCAAAGATGCCGGGCGGATTGCGGGCTTCGACGTCAAACGGATTATTAACGAGCCGACCGCGGCCGCGCTGGCTTACGGCTTCAACAAGAAGAAGGACGAAAAGATTGCCGTCTACGACCTTGGTGGTGGGACGTTTGATATCTCCATTCTGGAAGTGTCATCCGACACGGTGGAAGTGAAATCGACTAATGGTGACACCCATCTTGGCGGTGATGACTTTGACCAGAAGATTATCCACTGGATGATTGATGAGTTTAAGAAGTCGGAAGGTGTTGATCTCGGGAAGGATCAGATGGCTCTCCAGCGTCTGAAAGAAGCGGCCGAGAAAGCGAAGCATGAGCTGTCGACATCGATGGAAACGGAGATTAACCTGCCGTTTATTACCCAAGGTCAGGCCGGGCCGCTCCACATGGTTATGAAATTCACGCGGGCCCAACTCGAACAGCTCGTTGGTGACTTAGTTGAGGCGACCCTCGAGCCGACGAAAAAGGCCTTAGCTGACGCGAATATGGCGGCTAAGGATATTAACGAAGTGATCTTGGTTGGTGGGATGACGCGTATGCCGCTCGTCCAACAGGCGGTCGAAAAGTTCTTCGGCAAAAAACCGAATGTCTCGGTCAATCCGGATGAAGTCGTGGCGATTGGGGCCGCTGTTCAAGCCGGTGTTCTCCAAGGTGAAGTGAAAGATGTGCTTTTGCTCGACGTGACGCCGCTGACACTTGGGTTAGAAACGATGGGCGCCGTGGCGACACCGTTGATTGATCGCAATACGACCATTCCGACCTCGAAATCACAGGTGTTCTCAACTGCCAGTGATAATCAGCCGAGTGTTGAGATTCACGTCCTGCAAGGGGAGCGACCAATGGCCCATGATAACAAATCACTCGGGCGGTTCATCCTCGACGGAATCCCACCGGCACCGCGTGGCACGCCGCAGGTTGAAGTCACGTTCGATATTGATGCCAACGGTATTCTGAAGGTCAGCGCGAAGGACAAGGGGACGAATAAGGAGCAAACCATTACCATTCAAGGTTCGACCGGCCTAAATAAAGAAGAGGTCGAGAAGCTCCGCAAGGAAGCCGAATTGCACGCCGATGAGGACAAGAAGAAGAAAGAAGTGATTGAAGCACGGAACTTAGCGGAAGCGATGGTCTATCAGGCCGAGAAAGCGGTCCGCGAGGGCGGCGATAAAGTTCCGGCCGATGTGAAGAAAGACGTTGAAGAGAAGATTAAAGCCGTGAAGGATGTCCAAGGCAAGGACGACAAAGCGGCGATCGAAGCGGCCTCGCGCGAACTTTCAACGGCCATGCAGAAGATTGGCGCGGCGATGTATAAGGATGCTAAACCGGAAGGCAAAGCTGGGGAGGCCGGCGCCACCCCGAATGACAAAGGCCCTGTTGAGGGGGAAGTCGTCGACGATAAGAAATAAGCGTATACTAGCGGCGGGCGCTCCCACCACCCCTGACCCCTCCTCGGGCAGGAGGGGAAAGCGGCCCGCCGCTATTTAACGCTGTCTATTCGTATGGAAAAAACATTCTTTACTATCGTTGCTCTAGTCGTTATTACCGGTTCGGTAATGTACACCTTGATGGGGCTTGGGTGGGATGAAGGCCGAACTAACCTGATGCTATTAAGTTATGCTATCTCGTTGGTGATTGCGTATATTGTCGCTCGATGGGCATTAAGACAAGGGTGGAGTAAGTCTCCTAGAAAAGGAGTGGTCGACGATAAGAAATAGGGCTATACTAGCGGCGGGCGAAAGCCCGCCGCTTACGTTTCGGTCAATATGGAATATCCAATCGTTCAAGTTCAAACGAAAGATCAGGTCTGGCTTCACGGGCTGTTTGTGGAGGCGTCGAATTCAGACACGGTCTTTTTGCATATTCATGGCACGGCCAGTAATTTTTACGAAATGGAGTATATCGAGACGATGGCCCGCGAATTCTCGGCGGCCGGTATTTCCGTCTTGTCTACGAATAATCATGGCAGCGGTGTATATGATGCCTACCAGTCAACAGGTGCGGCGGTAGAACTGTTTGAGCAATGTTTGATTGATATTGATGCTTGGATCGAGTTCGCCAAAGCAAAAGGCTACTCGAATATCATTTTGGCGGGGCATAGTCTCGGATCCCAGAAGGCAGTCTACTACATACAGAAAGGCACATACCGCGAAATGGTTCGTGGTTTAGTTCTACTAGGTCCGGCGGACGCAACGCGTTGCGATTATACTGATACCTCGAACATGCTCAGTCCCGCCCAGCAACAACGCGTACTGGCGATGTTGGATCAGGCTAAGAAGATGGTTGCGGCGGGAAAGGGTGAAGAGTTTCTTCCGCGCACGGCGTACATGGAACTCATGCCAAAGAGCGCCAAGGCCGCAGTAAATATTCTTGATCTTGAAGGTGAAGCGGCTCGTGTTTTACCATTTCAAACCGGTGAACTTAAAATGTATCGATCCATTGTTGTTCCAGTGTTTGTTGCTATCGCTGATCAACGCGAATGGACGGGAATTGATTCTCAGGCTGCTTTATTGCTGATGAAGAAGGAAAATTTGCGCACAGAAACCCATTACCTGAATGATTGTGATCACGACTTTACCGGGAAAGAAAACGAATTAGTGGAATTGTTGATCCGTTTTCTGACGGAAAAGAAGTTGATGAAGGCGGAGAAACACGCCTAATCAGAAAGGTCTTCTTCTTAATCGGAAATCTTTCTTCTGTTGTGCGCCGAGTGTTAAGCCATATGAACAATCTGTATTTGAACCTCGAACAATTCGCCGACACCGCCTTTGCGTCGTCGACCGATTCAATCGCTCCGAAGCATCTGCGCCGGACGGTCGACTGGCTGAAAGTCTTAAAACCGGACGCGGATGAAGCACTGATTATCGCCGCGCGGGCGCACGATATTGAACGCGCGTTTCGGCAAGAAGATATGAAGAAATTGCTGAAAGCAAGCGCCGACGGATTCGGGAACGCGGAATTTTTACGACTACATCAAACACGCGGCGCGGAAATACTTGGGAAATTTCTTGAGGAGCAAGGCGCGGACACGACGCTGATTGAGCGCGTGAAGCATCTGGTTGAACATCACGAGGATGGGGGAGATGATGACCAGAATCTCTTGAAGGATGCCGATACATTGAGTTTTTTTGAAAACAACGTTGGGCACTTCATTCAGAAGCGAGCGGCGGAATACGGTCGTGAGAAAGTCGCGGCGAAGTTCACCTGGATGTTTGCGCGGTTGACCGCAGAGAAAGCAAAAGGAATTTGCCGCCCATGGTACGTTGCGGCAATGAAACGCTTGGGCGGGGAGTAGGGCCCTAGTCGCGTCGTATGGAGGGTGTTTTTTTATTCTGTTTTATGTACAGCACACCTCAACTGTTGACTTGACACCCGCCGGGCCGAGGCATAAGGTCGAGTTAACCGTTCGCATGAAACGCCCGAAATACGGGCTATCGAGAGCGGTCGATGAACATTCCCAATCTACGGAGAGGGACTATGACCAAGACGGTATATCGTCCGAGCGGCGATGATGCCGCAACTCTGCTCACTGAGCTGACGGGTCTTCAGCACCGTTTCCTCCAGGCGGGCGTCAATCCGGAGCATGTCATCCGGACCATTCGTGAACTGCGTCTGCGACCGCAGCCGTTCAAGACCGGTGCCTACTACGAAGGCCGGTGGGATGACCTGTGGCCAACGGACGTCGGGTTCCTCGTGCGCGTCGGTGATGTCTTCACGATGCACACGGATACCGAGGTCTACCCGTTGTCGACCAGCGGTATGGGGTGGTGGCGTAAACATCGTCGCGGTCTACTCCTCCTGTCTGGTGGCTGGGCTTGTCTCGAAACGGGTCGTGCGCGGATCAGACTGGACCAGGGCATCCGCTGGCGGGCGCTCGAGCCACATCCGTACGGTGCGCTCGCCTACGAAGAGTTCGAGACCGAGCGGGGCCACAGCCGCGATCGGATCCATCTCGTGACTTGGCCGCCCGAGCCCGAGACGATGCGGCAAGATCAGCTGTCGGCGGTGGTCGTGATCGACGACCTGTCGCCGTTGCATCGGATCTACCCGTGTGCGGCCGGGTTGGTGTGGGACAGACATGATGGCGGCTGGGAACACAACCACGACTTCGTTCTCTGCACAGTCACTGGGTCGTTCCCACTGTTTACCGGTACGACGTTCAACTACCTCGTGCACCCGGACGGCGTGATTGTCCAGACCATCCACGAGAAGTCGAGTCGGATCACCCTGCACACCGGCCACGAATCGCGGTTGTTGTGTGCGGACGTCGACTGCCGCGGCATCCAGCAGTCAAACGGTGCTGATCCGGTGTGGGGACTCGCACATCCGCGTGGGGTCGTCCTGCAGTGCGATGAGCGACTCGTGCTTTACACTGGTGACGAGGAGATCGTCCTCTATCCGCGTGGTCCGTACGAAGACGCCTGCATCAACGAACTTGGCGTGGTTTCCTTCCGGACGTCGCGGAACCAGATCGTGCAGTGCGAGGTCGGTTGCGCGCCGCGTCTCGTCTCTGATATCCCGCACCGTATCGTCTTCGGTCCTCATCGTCACGGGGCACTGCTAGTCGAATCGGGCCGGGCGTTCATCTGCAGTCCGCGCGAGGACTGAACCGTACCTGCCGGGCCTTCGGGCCCGGCGTTTTATATATCAATTCTCAAGTGTGCTATCATTTCCGCATGACAATCACCAAACTCGGCCATTGCTGTCTCTTGATTAAAGAGGGAGCCCTGACCATTCTGACCGACCCCGGAACATATTCTACTGCCCAAGACGGGCTGACGGGTATTGATGTTATTTTGATTACCCACGAACACGCCGATCATTTTCATGTTGAGTCCTTGAAGAAAGTCTTGGTCAATAATCCCAGCGCCAAAATATATACGGTCAAGGGAGTCGCGGTTCTGCTCGATAAAGAGGGGATTTCCTATGAGCTTCTTGAACATGGCCAGAGCGTGACGGAAAATGGTGTGACCATCGAAGGATTCGGTCAACTGCACGCCGATATGTATCCGGGCTGGCCGCGCGTTGATAACTGTGGGTACATGATTGCCGGGCGACTCTTTTATCCGGGCGATGCATTTACAAATCCAAACCGGCCGGTGGAATTCTTGGCGCTTCCGGTGGCGGGGCCGTGGATGAAGCTGAGCGAGGCGATTGACTACGCCAAAGACCTAAAACCAAAAATGGCCTTTCCGGTGCATGATGGAATTTTGAAAACGCCGGGAATGGTTCACCGGCTTCCGGCCAAGTTTTTGAGTGAGGCGGGGATTGATTGGAAAGCCATGCTTGAAGGAGATCAGATTGATGTCTAACGGCATGATTGCCCACAGCGCTGGTGGTGTGGTGCAGAACGTGCGAGGTGAAGTGCTTCTGATTCGACATGGGAATAATGCGTGGTCATTCCCAAAGGGCCATATTGAGCCGAATGAAGATGAATTAGTGGCGGCACGACGAGAGATTTCAGAAGAGGCAGGCATTACTGATCTAGCTTTTATTCAACCACTTGGCTCTTTTAGCCGCTATCGCCTCGACGCGAACGGAAAAGAGGATCACAAGGAATTCAAAGTGGTGCACATCTATCATTTTTCAACGGCGGAAATGTTTACGCAGCCGAAAGATTCAGACATACTTGAGGGGCGGTGGGTACCGGTGGCGGAAGTGGCGGACCTTTTGGCGCATCGAGCGGACAAAGAGTTTTATATATCAATCCAGCAGAAACTGTTGTGAAAGACGAACTCTTGGATCTCGTAGACGAAAATGACCAGGTCATTGGCACGGTCATGAAGAGCGTGGCGCACGCCGAAAATAAACGCATTCGGATTATTCATGTCTTTATTTTTGATACGCAAGGGAGAATGGCTGTCCAGTTGCGAAGCGAGAGCGTCAATTTCGCGCCGGGACATTGGGTGACGGCCGGCAGCGGGCATGTCGCGGCCGGTGAAACCTACGAGCAGGCGGGCGCCCGTGAGCTTCAGGAAGAACTCGGTATTTCTGTGCCGCTTACATTTGAGGGAACCGAGCGGTATCAATACGTCGATGGTACGGAAGAATTTCTCGGCGTCATGCGCGGGCAGTACGACGGTGAATTCGTTGTCCATCCCGAAGACGTGGCGCGGGTGGCGTGGTTCACGATGGATGACTTGCAGAACATGATCAGGCGCGGCGAAAAAATCCATCCGGAATTTCTTTTCTTACTTATAAAACGATTTGGCCTCACCCCTCGTCGGTGAGGTTTTCGGTGAATACGCCGGAATGGATTAGGGTCGAGACGGAAAGTGTTCCACAGCCTTGTCAGGTACGCAGGGGGCGAGTAAATGGAATACTGGTGACGAATACGACACATCTCTCCACAACCACGGCGGTTGCCATGTTCAGTGTGAGCGATATACTGCAGATACATAGATTTTAGAGAACGGTACCAGTTTTCTACAAATCCTCCGGTGCCCCCGGACAGGCTCGAGTCGACGACACGCGACTCATATGGCCACACAAGGACGACCCCCGCGGGTCGTTCTTGGTTTGTATGATATACTTTAACAGTATGAAATTGCACTGGAAAATAAATATCGTGGTCGGAGTGGTGACGGTGGTTATTGGGGCGGTTCTATTTACCGCGACGAGTGTGGTGGTTGACGCTGATTGTTTGACGATGTCGACTCCGGGCACCGGGTGCCGCGTCTATCGCGGAGTGAACGCGATCGTGCAAACATATACGGATGTCTGGCGCTCCCTCTTTGCTCGGCGTTGTCTCGGCGGGAATGGTTCAGATGACTGTCTCGGTCCCGACCTGACGATCATGGTGGCGACGCTCTTCGTGATTGGATTTGTCGTCAGCGAAATAACGCTCCGCACGCGTCGAACAACGACGATACCGCCTCATGCCTGATGTTCTTCCACCGACAAAGACACCGCTGACCACCCAACGAATTTTCTGGTTGGTTGGAAGTTTAGTGGTCGGCTACCTAGTGGGGAATATTATGTTCATGTTGCCGTTTGCCGCGATATTGTATTTCCTTGTGCCCGATACGCGATTTAATGCGCGTTGGATATGGTGGCGAAAACTGGCTATGCCGTGGCGGGCGGTCATGACGGTAGTGGCGATGTACATTTTTGTGTTTGTTTTTATGATTAGTTTTGCGCCGTGGCTGACAAGCGGGATGGGGTCGTAACTGCCGAAAATAAATCACCGACATGGCAGGGCCAGAGGTCGGTGGGTTGGTGTCCGTGACGAAGCGGACGGAGGTGCGGCTGGGCTAGACGGTGACGGCACTGCCTTCCACTTCCGCCTCGGCCATGGTGAGCAGGGGCAGAAGCGGCTCGATGATGGTCCCGGCGTAGAGCAGGGCCAGGTTGAGGTTGGCGCCGCTGACGACGTTGATCTTGCGGCCGCGCTGGTTGGCGACCACACAGTCGACCGATCGCCCGGCGCGGGTGCTGAAGAAGCCGAGCTGACCGCCGGCCACGACCCACTCGTCGAGCGAACTGGTTGGGCGTGGGGCGCCCATCAGGTAGTGCGTCTGGTGCGGTTCGGGACGGGCGTGCTGGACGGCGACGTAGTTGTCGGAGAGCGCGGCCAGGGCCGATTCGAGCGACCATCCAGTCACCATCATGGTGGGCTCGTCTTCGCCTTCGAGCAACAACGAAGCCTGACGGGCGGTACCGCCATTGGGTGCCGGCGTGGCGATCACGCGGAACCCATGCTTCACTGCGTCCTGCAGGGGTTGGAAGATCATTGGAAACCCCTCCTTTCCGGGGTTGAGACTACTCCAAAACACTGAATTCCGTCAATATGGTTCTCGGTCAGGGTGGCGTGGTGTATACTAGACGTACATTCACTTTCCATATAGCTATGCACGAGGGATACAATCCGGCCCATGAGAAGATGATGGGCGAGGCAGCGTTCATCAACGAGTCCTTCGATCGATACGATGTGTTACGTACTGGTGAAAAACCGCCGGAGGCTCAGGAAACCGAGCGAGGATGGGAGCACCATGATGCGGATGGAAAGCTCGTGGCGAAAAGTGAAAAATGGAACGATCGGCAAGTGACGCAGTTTTCGTACGCTGAGGACGGATCCCATATTGAGCATGGCCTTCTAACGGAAACCGGTGACGAGGAAAAAGAAGGTCGGATGGTGGAGCGACACTACGAGTCGCGTGACGTTGCTATCAATGTCAATGGAGCGGCGGCGAGTGGGCAATTGTTTGAATACGGATTTACGAAGTTTCCGAACGCCGTAGCGCGCGAATCTGCGCAACATGGCGGCGACCTACCTGAGCCGAGCGAATGGTTTGCCAAGGTTCGCATTGATGACCCGGAGACGCTCGCCGCGATGGACTTCGGGACGCTTTTGAAGCAGGGTTCGAACGAGGGCGGTGAATGGCGCGAGTACCAGGCGAGCCAAGAGATGATTGATTTAGGCATCACCGTTGGCGAACAGTCATACCACAATCGTCTCAATAAAATTTCCGTTGATTACACGCTCGTCGACGGCGTCATGATGCCGATCAAAGCGACGGTTCGTTTTCACGGCGCTGAACGGGCATCGTAAACATGTCTGATCGTCGTCTCATCTACTTCGACTATCATGGCGTGCTTGATCGTCGCGGGTATCGGGGGTTGATGCTGGCGATTGCCCGTGGGGCCGGGACGGAACCGAGTGAGGCTTTTTTTGCGCGTCTGGAACCGATGGTCTATCTCTATGCCGCCGGGCAAACGGTGCCGCTCGAATTTTGGACCAAATTGTCAGCCCAGTATGGAGCGAGCGCGGCCGATGCCGGTCGAAAGTATTATCTCCATGTCGATCCGATCCATCCGATGTGGGTGTTGCTGAATCAGCTCCATCAAACCGTTGAACTCGGACTTTGTACTGATAGCGCGCTTGATAAGAAAGAGGTTATTCGGCACGCCTACGATCTGCCAACGTTCTTCGACCAGCTCGTTTTCTCTTGTGACCTTGGGCGGACAAAGCATGACCCCTTTTTCTACCAAGCCCTGCTGCAGGGTCATCAGTATCAATCCGGGGATATTCTTTTGATCGATGATGACGAAAAAAATGTGGCCATGGCTCAGGCCGCTGGAATCCCAGCTTTCCTTCACGTCTCTCCGGCAACAACGATTCGCTTTTTGACGGGAAAAAAATCTATATGAATGTATCATTCAAAAAACTTCGGCCCGAGGCGATTGTGCCTTACCAGAAAGATCCGCAGAGCGCCGGTTGGGACTTAGCGACACCAGACGCCGTGACGCTTAAAGCCGGGGAACGAAAGCTGTTTCCGCTCGGTATCGCGGCTGAATTCCCGGACGGCTACGTCGCCCTCTTTCGTGATCGCTCAAGTTTTGGTGCCAAAGGAATTCAGGTCTTGGCCGGAGTCGTCGATGCCTCGTATCGTGGTGAGTGGACGGTGGTGCTCCTGAATACATCGAATTTGAATTATACTATTGCCGCCGGGGACCGGATTGCCCAGTGCCTCTTTTTCCCAATTGCGCCGGCCAATGTCGAAGAGGTCCAGGCATTATCGGATACCGCCCGTGGGGCAGGCGGATTTGGGAGTAGTGGACGATGAGTGATCCAGTCATGAATCCAAACCTGACCCCAGAACAGGTCAATGTGTGTTTTCGGAAGGGGACGGAACCGCCCGGAAGTGGCAAGTGGTTAGGCCATCATGCGGTTGGGGCGTACGTTTGCGCTAATTGCGGGCAAGAACTGTTTCGATCTACGACGAAGTTTGATTCGGGAACCGGCTGGCCAAGTTTTTGGGAAACCGCTGATCCAGCCGCGGTCAAGATGGAAAAAGACGAGTCACTCGGGATGGAGCGCACCGAAGTGCAGTGTGGCCGGTGTGGGGCGCACCTAGGGCACGTGTTTGACGACGGACCGAAACCATCCGGCCAGCGGTATTGTATCAATTCGTTAGCACTTGATTTCGTAGCGGAAAAAAAGTGACCGACCGGGCGCGTGGGGCGCCCGATCGGATGTACATCAGTCCGGCCATTCGATGGCGCTGGCCAGGATGCCGCACAGACCGGCCTGGAGCGACGCCTTCTCGATCAGCTTGTTCTTGACCGTCTCCTTCAGCCGATCGTCTTGGATCTCGATCGTTTGGAAGGCGATCGTGCCTTCGAGCGGCTGGCCGTCGACGAGGCGGTTGTCCGCGACGAATCGACCGACATACCGATCGCCGACTTTGGCGACGATAGCCATGTAGAACGCCACAGGCTACTCCTTCTCCGAGGGTTGGAACCTACGGTGTGACGTCCTCGGCGATCTTCCGACGACGGGCTTCTTCGCGGACGGACTTCTTCAGCCGATCCTGGATGCTCGCGTCGAGCTCGTTGGCCTCGATCGGCGTGGTGTCGAAGATGTGCTGGCCGGGGATCGGCGTGATCGACTCGACGGTACTGTCGGGGCCGAGTCGGACCGGTTCGCCATCGCATGTCCAGTTCCCGTAGTGGTGGGGACCGACTTTGACGACGGTGATGCCGAACTTCTTCATGGTGTTTCTCACCTCCTTTGGGATTATCCCGGTTCGCGGCAGGGGAAACGAGGCAAGCCTATGGTTCAGGGGAGGTTCTGTCAAGGCCGAAGCCTGATCATCTAGCGACGGCTACTCCGGAGAGACACGGTAAATAAATGAGCCCACCGGTGAGATGGGCTACTTGGTGATGGTCGCAGGTGCGTAGAGGCCGCGACCGGTGCTGTTATGCAAGCGACATCGGATGAGCAGGGCGAGGTAGTTCGCCGCCGTGTACAGCGTGCGGTGCATGATCCCTTGTCCCCGTCCCGGGGCCAGGGTCGTGAGGCTCGGCAGATCGGCGTTCGAATCGAACTGGAGCTTCATGTACACCGTGATTGTTTGCCGCCGGTAGCCTCGTCGCTGCGTCCACTCACCGCGGACGATGTACGAGTACGGGGCGACGGTCGCGGCCGGAATGGTGACATAGAATTGCCAGGTCGGGAGATTGCGGGCGATGACGTCGCGGACAATCAGTGGGGAGACCGGGTGCGCGTTGAAGACGTCTGGTTGTTGGCTGACGAGTTCAACGTTCTGACCGACGACGGGTACAAAGGTCGATGGGCGTTGTCTTCTTTTTTTGGTGGACACGATGTCCCTCCAATCTCGTGCGGGGGCTGACCGCGGGATGATCCTACGCGGTTGTGACAGGCTCGTCAAACCTCATGCACAGCTTGACGGTGGAACGCGCGCGCGAGAAAATACCTGTATCAGTAGCGCCGTCGCTCAAGACAGCGACGGCGCTAAGAGACAGCCGTCGCCCCTTGATATGACTCTCACTCGCGTTGCTCGATCGGCAGGTGGCACGACGACGGCGCTGTCAATCGGGATAGGTTGATGACGGAGGGGAAAACCGACGTCGACACACCGTCCGCATAGCGATGATCATTCATTATTCAAACGCCAAGCCACCAACGTTTGTCTCCCTTGCTATCCGGGCGGTCTGTCGGCGAATCGCCTATCGGGACTGACAAATAGTCGTGGCTCTGGAGTGAGGACCGATGGTGGGGCGAAGGAGAATCGTATGGACCTTAACAAAATAACGCTGATTGGACATGTCGTCCGTGATCCGGAAGTCAGACGGATGTCGTCTGGAGCGAGTCTGACGAAATTTAGTTTGGCCACGAACTACGTCTATCAAGACGCACGATCTCAGGCCAAAAAAGAAACCGTAGATTTCCACGATTTGACCGCTTGGGGGAAGCTCGGTGAAATTATCGGCCAGTATGTGAAGAAGGGCGCCAAGATTTACGTCGAGGGTCGCCTGCGAAATCGTGCCTTTGTTGGGAAGGATGGCCAGAAGCGCTCGAAGGCGGAAATTGTGGCGGATAATCTGATTATGCTCGGGCACCGCGCGCCAAAACAGGCAGCGGTAGTACGGGAAGAGCCGGAGGAGGAATAACAATCAGCGTGCGCCGTCCGCGGGGCCGGACGGACGCTCGTCTCTCTCTGTCGTTTCACACGACTAGCCGCTCAACTTGGCGCCGCGAGGCGCCGAGGCGCACGGGCACCGCGTGGCGGCAGTGCGATGGACGATGGGGAGGGAGGAGCGATAGGTGGTGGCGGAAGGGTTAACGATATGAAACGACAGTTGATCGCGTTGGCGATCGTCGGGGTATTGAGTGTCACGGTCATGCCGAGTGCCACCCACGCATATTCGTATGCCGGTATGCGCTGGCCGTCGACGTATCCAAACGTGACGGTCACAATCGATAACAGTACTATTCCGACCCAATGGAATTCGGCCTTCACGTCAGCCATGTCGGCGTGGAACAATGCTGGGTCGCGGATGCGTTTCTCGAACTATGTCGGCGGCAGCCATACGGTCAGTTTGAAGTTCGCGTGGTTTGCGCCGTGGCTGGCCTTAACGACGACCTCGTATACGGGAAGTACAATCTTCGACTGCAAGACCGTTTTCAACAACCGCTATTCGTGGGACGTGAATGGCGCGTGGAACAAGTATGATGCTTGGTCGGTCATGACCCATGAATTTGGGCACTGGATTACCCTTAATGATCTCTATGGGTCTGGTGATCGAGAAAAAACGATGTATGGTTCTGGCTTGCCGGGTGAAGTTCGACAACGATCACTCGATATCGACGATGTGAATGGCATTCGTTCGGTGTATGGTGTACGATAATCATAATTCTTGAGCATATGATCTACAAAATCCTTCTTCTCATCGGAAGCATCGCCGCCGTAGTGACCGCGTTCATGGTGACGAGCGTGAAACCGACGGAGGAAAAAATGGTGTTCACCGCGGAGCGCGGATTTACTGCCGAAACGTTAACCCAGGAAGCAGAGGCCATAGTGATCGGGACATTTGGTCCCTCACGAAGCTATGTTGATACGTCCATTGGACAAAGTTTGGTTCTGACCGATTGGGAATTTACCCCAGCAGAAGTCTTGAAGGGCACCGTTGACCAGAAAATAACGGTGACGCTCCAAGGTGGTCGAGCCGGCAAGGTTCAAGACCGAGCAGCTGATGTTCCGTCGGTGAAAAAAGGACAATTTGCACTACTCTATCTGACGAATGTTCCACAGTACCACAAGTGGATTCCGGTTAGCACGTCGCAGGGTATACTCCTACAAACCAAAGGAGATAGTTTTAAGGATCACCTCGGTGCGTCCATTGAGCGTGTCCGTGCAAAGTCCATGATTAAATAAAAAGCGGCCGGGGTTCGTTCATTCGAAGCTAGGCCGGCTAGGAAAGCACCGGGCTACTCACCCGGTGTTTTCGTGCTCGCCGGCCGGTTGCTTCTCCGGTATGATAGAGACATGATTGAGCGAGAAATGTGCGAAAGATGGATCCGGGAAGCGGTGGAACGTATTCCGGCCCATATTCGTGACCGGATTGAAAATGTGGCCTTTATTCTTGAGGATCGACCGCGGCTCCCGCGGCCTGGCGAGTTAGGCTATCATGGTCACGGGGTGTTACTCGGGCTGTACCGTGGCATTCCGTTACCGACCCGAAATGCCGGGTATTCGATGGTTCCGCCCGACACGATTACGCTTTTCCAGGCGGCGATTGAAACGGTGGCGGGAGGGGAGCCTGATGATGTGAAACGAGTGCTCCAGGATACCGTTTGGCATGAAATCGCCCATTACCTAGGGATGAATGAATCCGAGGTACGGGCATGGGAGCAAAAACGGGGCCGGAGGACTTGACGTCGGGTGGCTGAGATAGTATAGTGTTCTGGCATCCTTTCTTGTTCATCACGCACTCGGGCAGAATTTCCGCAAAGGTTAGCGATATTTCTGCCTGCGCGGACCTCCGCGGAGTGGGTGTTGAATACCATCAGATGGCTGATATACCACAACGACCAACTCCAAATTCGAACATTACCGCTCGTCCGGACAAGGGATTTATCACGATGACCGCGACGGTCATTGAATCTCTCCCGGCGACGATGTTTCGGCTCCAACTGGAGAACGGTCATGAGGTCCTCGGACATCTATCCGGCAAAATGCGCCTTCATCGCATGAAGGTCTTGCCCGGAGATCGCGTCAGCGTCGAAATTTCGCCGTATGACCTGTCGAAAGGACGAATTGTTTACCGACTCTGATTTCCATGAAGGTACGATCATCCGTTAAACCCATCTGCGCTTCCTGTCGCGTTATCCGACGCGGGAAGAAGGTCATGGTTATTTGTAAAAATCCTAAGCATAAGCAACGTCAAGGGTAATTATGGCTACTGTCCGTATCGCCGGTCTCACTCTTCCAGCAAAAAAGCGCGTCGAAATTGCGCTGACCTATCTCTATGGAATTGGGTTAACCCGCGCCAAAGAAGTCTTAGTGGCCACCAAGATTGATGCCAATACGCGGGTGGAGAAGCTGACGGAAAAGGAAGCTAACGCGATTCGTGAAGTTGTCGAGAAGCAATATAAGGTAGAAGGCGACCTCAAGCGCCAGATTTTGCTTAATATCAAGCGATTGAAAGAAATCGGCGCCTATCGCGGCGTCCGTCATTCCCGAAATTTACCGGTACGTGGTCAGCGGACGAAGACAAATTCTCGTACGGTCCGTGGCAATGTCCGCCGGACGATGGGAAGCGGTCGAAAAGCTGCCGCTGAAAAGACCTAATCAATCGATGTATGCCTGACGAATTGCAGCCAACCACTACTCCAGAACCAGTCCCACCGAACGACGAAACGTCGGCGGTTACGGCTGATGCGGCCGGTGCGGGAAAAAAGAAGTCGAAAAAGAAGTTCGTGACGGTTGGTCAAGCGCATATTCAGGCCACCTATAACAACACGATCGTTACGCTGACCGATCAGACAGGAAATGTCTTGGCTTGGTCTTCCGCCGGAAAATGCGGGTTTAAAGGGCCGAAAAAGGCTACGCCATACGCCGCCGGGGTGATTGTCCGCGATGTGGTGGAGCGGGTGAAGTCGATTGGGTTGAAGCAAGTTGATGTCTTTGTTCGCGGGGTAGGCATGGGACGCGAAGCAGCCGTCCGTGCATTAGCCGGGGCTGGATTGCAACTGATGATTATTAAAGATATTACTCCGACACCGCATAACGGGCCGCGGGCTCGTAAACCGCGACGCGTATAATTCCCTGACGTATGGCACGAAAGACCGGACCGAAAATTCGATACAGCCGACGCATTGGACAGCCACTGCTGTTTACGGCCAAAGAAGCGAAGATTTTGCAACGCCGGCCGTATCCGCCGGGACAGCATGGCCAAGAGAGCGGCCGCCGGATGTCTGGCTATGGTCTCCAATTGCGAGAAAAGCAGAAAGCGAAGCTCATCTATGGGCTCCTCGAACGACAATTCCGCAAACTCTTTGATGAAACACTGAGCATGACCGGGGATACCGGAGAATTACTGCTCCAAGTGCTCGAACGCCGACTTGATAACGTTGTGTACCGATTAGGGCTCGCCGGGTCGCGGGCGCAAGCACGTCAGCTTGTCTCGCACGGACACATTCATGTCAACGGTCGTCTGGTCGACGTCCCGTCCTTCCGGGTCAGCATTGATGACGTCGTCACCATTCGTCCGCAGAGTTTTGAAAAGAAGTATTTCGAACCGATTAAAAAGAGCATCGTCAATCACCAGCCGCCGGCCTGGCTCCTCCTCGATCAAGGAGCGCTCTCCGGAAAAATCCTGGCCTTGCCGACTCGCGCCGATGTCGAGATGCAAATCGATCCGCAGCTCATCGTCGAATTCTATTCACGCTAATTCATCCATTTACACGCATTTGGTCAGAACATATGGAGAATATCTCATTACCAAAGTCGATTCGACTCGTTGAAGATCACGGCGCCCGCGCCATTTTCACGGTTGAACCGCTCTACCCAGGATACGGCATCACCGTTGGCAACGCGTTACGACGCGTGCTGCTATCTTCGTTACCGGGTGCCGCGATCACGAACGTCCGTTTTGAGGGCGTCTCGCACGAATTTTCGACCCTACCGTACGTTAAGGAAGATGTGGTCGATATCATTTTGAACTTGAAGAAAGTGCGCTTGCAGTTACATGGCGATGGTCCGGCGACCTTGCAGTTGAAGGTCAAAGGCGCAAAAACCGTGACGGCCGGTGATATCCAGTCGAATAGCGATGTCGAAGTAATCTCGAAGGATCAGGTGATTGCGACGCTGACTGACAAGGCGGCGACCTTTGAATTAGAGCTGACCGTTGAGGCTGGACGTGGCTACATTCCGGTCGAACAACGTGACCGACAGAAAAATGCCATTGGCACGATCGCGATTGACGCTATCTACACACCAATTCGGACCGTCAACTTCAGCACTCAGAATGTTCGTGTCGGTCAGATGACGAACTATGACCGCCTGCGGCTCGATATTTCGACGGATGGAAGCGTCACGCCAGAGGCCGCGATGCGCCAAGCCGCGCAAATCTTGCTCGATCATTTCTCGTTCATGCAGGCCACTCCGATTGAAACGGCCGCTGAAGATGCTGTGGCTGAAGTTGTTGATGTGGCGCCGTCCGAGGCTGTCGCCGAGGAAACGGTCGAAGAAGAAAAGCCGAAGAAGCGCAAGTCGAAAACTGAGCAGTCGGAGGAATAAGTACCGTGCGTCACCGTAAGAACAAAGTCACACTCGACCGGACGGCTCGCCAACGCAAGCCATTATTGCGGAATTTGATGATTTCGCTGATTGAGCATGAACGGATGACGACCACCGCAGCGCGGGCGGCGGCAATTCGTCCGATGATTGAAAAACTGATTACGACCAGTAAAGCAGGGAGTCTCCATGCACGACGGCAGGTCCTGATGTCACTCGGTCAGGCGGCCCCAGCCCATAAACTCGTGACGGTTCTTGGCCCGCGGTTTAAATCGCGAACGGGTGGCTACACACGAACGACGAAGCTTACGCCGCGTTCGGGCGATGGTGCTCAGCGGGTATTGATTGAATTTGTTTCGTAAGTGTATGAAGACCATTGAATTCAGCGCCAAAGGTCAGGTCCTTGGACGGTTTGCAACAAAGATTGCAAATACGTTGCGCGGAAAAAATACCGCTAGTTTTCGGCCCGATCGGATGCCCGACGTTCAAGTCGTCGTTACCGATGCTGAGCAAATTGTGGTGACGGGCGACAAGGAAACCCAAAAGACCTACTACCGTTTTTCTGGGTATCCGGGTGGGTTAAAGCGAGAGTCGCTAGCCCATGTTCGCGCGCGAAAGCCAGAACGTATTCTCTACTTTGCAGTCAAACGGATGTTGCCGAAAAATCGACTGCAAGCTCGATTCCTCAAACGTCTTGATATTCGAACCAACGCCTAGAATTTCTCCCATGCCACGAACCCCAAAACCATCGACGACACATGCTACTGCGAAGCGGACGCCACGAGTGCCACGTGCACGGAAGTCAGCCGCCCATGTTGCGGAACCGATGGTACATGTGTCCCGCCCGAAAGTGCAGCGCACGGTGAAACGTACTTATATTTTTGCCGTTGGCCGTCGTAAAGAGGCGGTGGCTCGCGTTCGTTGGCATTTGGGACTACACGACGCAATGACCATTAATGGTCGGGCCATGGCCGATTATTTCCCGACGAAAGAGTTACAGATGCTCGTCCAAGATCCACTCGTGCTGACTGAGCAGGAGTCAAAAGGCTCGGTGACCGCCAAAGTTGCCGGCGGCGGCATTCAGGGTCAGGCCGAGTCGGTCCGATTGGGGATTGCTCGCGCCTTGGTTAAAATGGACCCTGATTATCGGTTGGTGCTGAAGCGGGCCGGCTATCTTCGCCGTGACCCACGTGTTAAAGAACGTAAGAAATACGGACTGAAGCGTGCTCGCCGCGCGCCGCAATGGCAGAAGCGTTAAGCTAGCCCATGGAGGCTGGCCGACAAGCGACAAGCGGTCGGGTCGCGAGAAACACGACCGTGCTGACTGTGGCGCTCGTTGGTCAGAAGTTTTTGTCGTTCCTGTATGTACTCATTTTGGTGCGGTTGATTGGTGTTTCCAGTGCTGGGGATTACTATAGCTCACTTTCATTCATCGGGCTTTTTTCGGTCTTTATTGACCTCGGATTAACACAAGCATTCATTCGCCAAACGGCGCGTGATGAACAACAAGGGATCCGCGACCTGCGGATGATTGTGGCCATAAAACTGCTGACGGCGGTGGTGGTTGCGGCGGTGATGATCGGCATGGTTGTATTTTTACAACGGATCGGACGATTTAGTACGGATATTCTGTACTTGAATATCGCGGCGGGAATCATGATTCTCGATTCATTCGTTATTACCTTCTATGGGTTCCTGCGAGGCATCGAGCACCTCGAATACGAATCACTCGGGATCATCATCCACCGCGTGACGATAATGATTATTGGTATTACGTCATTATCGCTCGGGGCGCCGCATATTTGGTCGATGGTGGCGCTCGGAACGGGGAGTGTCGCGAATTTATCATTTGTACTCTTCCAGTTATGGAAGCGTCGAGTGACCTGGCGGCCGCTGTGGCAGTGGTCAGATATACGCCGTCTCTTACGAATTGCCGCTCCGTTTGCGGTGGCCGCTTTTTTCATTGCTATCTATTCTTCCAGCGACAATATTCTCTTACAAATGTTCGGCGGCCGCCGTCCGGTCGGGTTATACGGAACGGCTTCGAAAATTATCGCGGCCTTTACCCAGATCTTCCCGTCCGCTCTGGTCGCCGCCGTTTTTCCGGCGATGAGCGCTTCATTCGTATCAGATCGCGAAAAATTGCGTAGCATTTTTCAAAATGCCATGACGTACCTGATGGTGGTAGCCATTCCGCTCATGGTGGTTGTTTTTTTCCTGGCCCGGCCGATCATGCTAGCCGGGTGGGGGGAAGTTTGGGCTGACGCGATATGGCCACTTCGGGTTTTAGCCCTTGGCATGCCGTTTTTGTTCTTAAATTACCCGGTCGGGTATCTGTTAAACGCGACAAATCGCCAAACCCAAAATACGATTAATGTGGCGATTGTTGTTATCACTAACATTGGTGCCAACCTCTTATTCGTTCGGTCCTATACGTTCCATTCGGTCGCGATCATCTCTGTTATTTCATCGGCCCTACTGTTCTTCCTAGGATTATGGCGAGTGCGGAGTGTTATTTCGATGCCGAGCAAGGAACTTGCCACTGTGCTCATGAAAACCTTGGTCACCGGCGCGTTCGTGGCCTGTATTGGCTGGGCACTGTTGCCGACCATTCATCAGACTATCGGGGCGCTGGCTGTTGCGGCCGTGATGGGGACGGTGTACATTTTAGCCATGTTCGCATTTCGTCTCATTCGATGGGAACAGATCAGCGCCATCCTTCGCAAATTCCGGAGGGCGTAACCACGCTCCTCCTGACCGCTTTCGCCCTACCGGACGAAGGTGGGATTCAGCGTAGTGTCCATCAAGTTGCGACTGCACTCGGACGGCGTGTGTTAGTGGTGGCGCCGCCCCATGAGGGTGGGGCGATGTTCGATCGGTCAGTTGCCTATCAGGTGTATCGTCGTGATATCCTTGGAGGGCGTCAGTGGCCGTCATGGGGGTGGTTGGTTCGTTGGATGTGGGAGGCGCGGCGATCGAGCGCGCGAGTGGTCCTGTTCGGTCATTGCTCCGGAGCGTGTTTTGCGGCCCCGGTCTTTCGGTTGTTTGGATTTCGGTATAGCATCTTGGTTCACGGTCGGGATTTATTGGCCGAGCGTCGTCGGCGCAGCGGTTGGTACTTTGATTGGGTTTTACGACACGCCGATTGGGTTGGTGTGAACAGTTCGTTCGTGGCAAAACTTGTGCACGAGGCCCGTGTTCCGTACGGACGTATTGTACGAACGCACCCGGCCGTACCGGATGATTTGTTACGCGTGCCTTTGGGCGGACGGACACACCGCATTGTTACCGTTTCACGTCTGGTATGGAGAAAAAATGTGGATACAGCGATCGAAGCCTTTGCCCAGCTCGTGGCGCAAGATACCGAACTCATGTTTGATATCGTTGGTGATGGTCCCGAACGACCCGCGCTTGAATCGTTGGCTCGGAAATTGAAGGTGTTCGATCGTATTGTTTGGCACGGACATGTGAGTGACGCGCGCCGGGATGAAATTTTACGTCAGGCGAGTGTCTTTGTGATGGCGCCCCGTGTGGGGGAGTCGGGGACCGACGTTGAGGGGCTGGGGCTCGTATATCTGGAAGCGGCCGCTTATGGTTTGCCGATTGTCGCTAGTCCTACCGGTGGGGTCACCGATATCGTGGTGTCCGGCGTGACTGGGGCCTGTGTACATCCCGAATCTGTGACGGAGATGGCGCTGGCAATTCGCGGATTCTTGGCCGATGGATTGCCGATGGACGCGCAAAAACGTCGAATGTGGGTGGAGCGGGAATTCTCGTGGCGGACGCGAAATATGCGGCTGCAAGCCTACCTTGGTGATCTGACGGCGGACATCGGCGTCGTGATTCCGGCTTGGAATGCGGCCGATACGATTGGTGATACGTTGCGTGGGTTGTTTGCACAAACACTCCTACCGGCGAATGTGGTGATCGTTGACGATGGATCGAGCGACGGATTAGACGCAGCAATTGCGCCCTGGCGTTCGCGAGTGACGCTCATCCATCAGGCACAAGCCGGCGCCGCTGCGGCGCGGAATCGCGGCGCGCAAGAGATGAGCAATGAGTTTATTATTTTTCTTGATGCGGATATTGATCTCGTTCCTACGGCGTTGGCGGATATGGCCCGGGTCTTAGTCACGCACCCAGAAGCCGCGTATGTGTACCCATCGTTTTCTTTTGGCCCGAAAGCCTTCCACCTCCATGACTTTGATGCCTCGGCATTACGCCGCATGAATTACATACACACGTCGGCCTTAATGCGTCGGACCGCGTTCCCGGGCTTTGACCCGGCGCTAAAAAAGTTTCAGGATTGGGATCTCTGGTTGACCATGTTGGGCCAGGGTGCACAAGGAATGTGGGTCCAACAGAAACTATTTCACGTCCGTCAACGACGACTCGGGTATAGCACATGGCTGCCCTCTATCGTCTACCAGCTTCCATTTATTGGGCAAGGAAAGGGGAACGCGGCGATTGCACGATACCGCGCCGCCGAGGCGATCATTCGCAAAAAACACGGTCTCCAGACGGATTGAAACGTTAGCCTTGGTGTGCTAATCTACCGCTGATGCAATCTGCGCCGGTAGTCTCGTTTATCATCGTGTCCTGGAATGTTCGGGACTTGTTGCGGAAAGCGCTTATCTCTATTCCGCAATACACGCAGGCGTCGTTTGAGATTATTGTTGTTGATAATGCCTCATCTGATGGGAGCGCCGATATGGTTCGGCGTGAATTCCCGATGGTGGTATTCATCGCCAATTCGACGAACCGCGGGTTTGCGCAAGCGAATAATCAGGCTCTTCAGGTGGCCACGGGGGAATTTGTTTTTTTTCTAAACTGCGACGCTGAGTTATCGAGTGATGTTTTTGCCACCGTTCGGGAACATTTTTCTCGACCCGATATAGCCATGGTCGGTCCGGCTATTCGTAATCCGGATGGGACTCACCAGCAGTCCGTGCGGCAGTTCCCACAGTTGTCCGAGCAATGGATTGTTTTGCTCAAGTTGCGCCATTTTTTGCGCTGGACGCCACCAATGCGGCGGTATTTAGCCGATACGACCGCCGCCGCGACAGCCCCGGTGTTTGTGGATCAAATTATGGGGGCGGCGATGGTGGCCCGACGGTCACTCATTGCCGATATTGGCGGGTTTGACGATGGGTATCCAAATTGGTTTGAGGAAGTGGATCTCTGCGCACGGATCGAACAGCGGCGGTGGCAGATTCTGTATGATCCGCGCGTATCAGTGATGCATCATGGGAACCAAAGTTTTGGGCAGGTGCTGAGTGTGACCAAGCATCGCTGGTGGCTGGTCGGGTTTCGTCGCTATACTGATCGTTTCTGGCCGCGTTGGCAACGACCAATTGTCCGTCTGCTGTGTATTGCGAGTTACGGGTTAACGATTATTCAAACATTGGTAAAACCGCGATGATACTTTCCGGACGTCAATACGGCTGGGTATGTCTCGCCCTCTTGGGATTAGAGGCGACCTCGGTTCTCGGGTATGCTGTACCCGGGCTCCGCGGTCCCATATTGCTGATCGTGGCGGTCGGAGTCGGCTGGCTGTCTTGGCGAAGGCCGTGGGTCGTTGCCTTGATGGGCCTCGCTGAGCTCTTGGTCGGGGGAAAAGGGCAACTCTTGTTCGTGACACTTGGGGGGTTCACCATATCCTTACGGTACGTGCTTTTCGGTACCCTGCTCCTCATGGCTATCCGAAACTGGAACCACCTCTACCAAGGGATGAAGGATCGGCCGACTGGTTGGCGCTGGCCGATCGCTTTAGGGCTTTGGGTTATTATTGCTATTATCTGGGGGCTCGTGCAGGGGTATCCTATCTCGCGTGTCTTTACCGACGGTAACGCCTACGTCATGTTAGCCGTTGTTCCCTTGTGGTCACTCTTTGTTGTGGCGCAGCAGCGATGGCGGGAATGGGTAGTAACAATACTCCTCGCCGGTCTGACAATTGTTGGTCTGAAGGGGATGATCCTAGAAAGTATATTCGGGCGCGACCCGGCCTGGCTGCTTTCGGTGTATCACTGGGTGCGAGCGACCGGCGTGGGAGAAATTGCACCAATCACTGGCAACGTATACCGCGTATTCATGCAGAGCCAAGTGTACAGTGTGCTTGCGCTGCTGGTGGTAGCAGCATTGATGTTAAAAGAACGATTGCCACGATGGACACTTTGGCCGCTGGCTGCCGGCTGTACGGCTTTTTTGATGAGCCTATCCCGAACCTTCTGGTTAGGCGCAGCTGTCGGTATAATCTGCTTGTTGCTGTTGTTGTTGCTCGAAAGACAATGGCGTGTACTGAAGATGTGGTGGCCGATCGTGCCACTCAGTATCGTTATCGGTTTCGTAGCGTTTTCATGGTCGGTGAACTTTCCATACCCGTGGCCAACCGGCGATCGGCCGGCCTCTGTGTTCCAGGCGCGGTTAACTGAGGGCGGAAGCGGGGATGCATCGGCAGCCCGTCGAAACCAAGTTGCTCCGCTGTGGCATGAGATTTCGCAGAACCCAATTTTTGGTCGTGGCGTTGGGGCCCAGGCGACATTTTACAACCCGGACCCGCGCATTCGTGGCTGGCGGACGACCAGCGCCTTTGAGCTTGGGTACTTTGACTGGTGGTTGAAGTTTGGATTGATTGGTCTTGTCCTGCTGATGGCATGGTTGTGGCGTATCGTCCGATCAGCCTGGTCATCGCCATGGCGCTGGGCGATTATTTCAAGTACCGCTGCCTTAGCCGCGATACATATAACTTCGCCGTATCTGAATCATCCACTTGGTATTGGTTGGTTGGCGATCCTAACCCTGTTGACGTACGACCATGACTGACGCTCGCATCTCCATTCAATTGGTGAGCTGGAACGGCATTGTACATTTGCCGTCATGCTTACGGAGTATTGAAGCACAGACACTGAAGCCGAAGCGATTGTTGATCGTGGATAACGGTTCAGTTGATGAAACGGTTCGTTGGTTGCAAGCGAATGCGCCGACGGCCTATGTTTTGCGAAATAATCGAAATCTAGGATTTTGTCGCGGTCATAATCAGGCTTTTCGTTTAGCGAACACTCCGTACGTGCTTTGTCTAAATCAGGATATCGTTCTTGATCCACAGTGGCTCGATCGCGCCGTACAGATTATGGATGATCACCCGGAAGTTGGAGCGCTCGGTGGTATGACGGTCCGATCAGACTATGATGAAAACTCCTTGACGGGAATCAAGGATTCTGGCATAATCGACAGCACTGGATTGGTAGTCTATCGCTCACGTCATGCCGTGGATCGAGATAGCGGCACAGCTCGTGACACGTGTCACCGACCGGCTGGGAGTGTCTTCGGGTTGAATGCGGCGTGCATTGTGTATCGCATGGCGGCGCTCGAGAGTATCCGCTATCAAGATGAGTACTTTGATGACGACTTTTTCGCCTATAAAGACGATATTGACACATCATGGCGATTGCGTCGCGCGGGCTGGGAATGCTGGTATGATCCGCGTTTAATCGCATTTCACCATCGTACGATTCGGGGCGAACAATCAGTCAGTTCTTTACAAATTGCGCGTCAACATCGACGGCGAAAACAGGTCAATGCATGGTTCTCCTATCGGAACCATTTACTCCTCCTGATCAAGAATGAAACTCGAGCAACATTTTGGCGCGATGCGGCTTGGATTCTGTGGTACGAGTTTCGTAAGGCCGGATATCTCCTCGTGACACAGCCACGGGCCTTAACGGCATGGCGTGATATTCTCAAGCTTCGGACCAACATGCGACGAAAGGCAAAAACAATTCGGACGACGGCCCGGTGTACGCCTATGCAAATTCGAACGTGGTTTCTACATTCATCATGACCCTGTCGATCATCATTCTCAACTACCAACAAAAGGGCCATACGCGGCAACTACTCCGAAGTTTGCATACAATCAAGTTGCCGTATGAACTTGATATTATCGTCGTCAGCAACAGCCACGAGGCTGGGCTGGCGGATATGGTGGCGCGGGAAGCGCCGACGGCGCGTTTTATTCAACGCCCACAGAATGATGGATATTCCACGGGGAACAATGTCGGTTTGCGGGCGGCTCGGGGCGAGTTTATCCTTATTCTGAACCCAGACACGGCGGTATTTCCCGGTTCGCTTGAGCAATTAGTCGCATACCTCGAACGACATCCCAAGGTTGGCTTGGTTGGACCGCGGCTCTTAAACCCCGATGGGTCGGCCCAACTGTCTGGGTCACTGTTCCCGTCGTTTTTCGTAGCCCTCTGGCGTCGATCATCTTTTGGACATTGGCCTGGAGCGAGAGCGCAAATTCAGAAATTCTTTATTCCCGGCTGGGATCGAACGTCGAGTCGGCCGGTCGGGTGGCTGATCGGGGCGGTGTTTCTGATGCGTCGCGAGGTATTCGAAAAAGTCGGATTGTTTGATGAGCGTTTTTTCCTGTATATGGAGGATGTCGATTACTGCCGTCGTGTCTGGCAAGCTGGGTGGGAGGTTCATTATGTCGCCGAGTCGGAGATTGTGCATTACCATTCACGTCATTCGGCCGTAAATCCCGGATTAAGTGCGGCGCTATCGTACGCGACACGTATTCATATTCATTCGTGGATGACCTATTTTAAAAAGTATCGGCACGCTCCAAAGCCGCCGTATAGTATGTAGCCTTTATGCCCAAACCTCTCAAGCACACTTCAACCATCAATTTGGCCGAGCGCGTGACTCGCCGTCGTCGTTGGCGACCATGGATGACATGGACGGTGAGTATTCTGGGTGCCTTGGTAGTGTTTTTGGGTATTACTGCACTCTACTATTATCCGAAAGCGAGCGCGGCGATTTCGGTGGCGAAGCGAACAGTCACGGTGGCTAAGAAAATCCCAACGGCCATCAGCGCCCAAGAGTTTTCGGCGGCCTCAACCGATGTGGCTGACACGCTGACTGGTATTCGTGACCTGCAACAGTCGATGGGGACTATGCGCGGGTTGCGTGCGTGGCCGTATGTCGGTCAACAGTATGCGGCGGTAGAAAAGCTACTGACAGTTGGCGATCAATCAGTGCAGGCGGTTGGGACGCTCGTTACATTTCTGGAGGAAGTCTTCGCGCCTTTTGCGGGACGAGGAAAAGTTAGCTTGGCGAAGATCACACCAGCGGAAAAAGGAGCTATTCTCGGCAATATCTCGGCGCGCGGCGACGAGCTGCGCGCGGCGCAGGAAAAGGTACAGTTAGCAAAAGCCGACCTTGATACGATTAAAGATCGTGGCCTCTGGCCGCAACTTGGTGATGCCGTTCGTCAACTAAAGGAACAGTTTCCGACGATTACCGAAGCACTCGATCAGGCGATTCCGGCAACGAAAGTTTTTCCGACCATCCTCGGGTACCCGAAGTCAAAGAATTATCTTTTCTTGTTAGAAAATAATACCGAACTTCGTCCGGGTGGCGGTTTTATCGGAACCTATGGATTTATGAAGGTGGAGTCGGGTGAGATTGTGACGTTGCAGACAGAAAATGTCTATACGCTCGACAATGCCGCGTCCAAGCTGGCGCCAATAAAAGCGCCGTTGCCATTAGTCAAATACCTGAAAGTTGATCGGTGGAGTTTCCGTGACAGTAACTGGTCGCCGGATTTTCCGACTTCTGCGGCGCAAGCGCTGTATATGTACAAATATGAAGGCGGCCATAAGGATATTGATGGTGTGATTGCGGTCACGCCAACAGCGATTGCTCACCTGATCGGGCTGGTCGGCGCGATTAAGGTGGATGGGATTGAGTTTACCGAGGAGAATTTTGTCGATACACTAGAATACCAGGTAGAAAAAGGATTCTTACGTGCGGGAATCGATGCGAAGGATCGCAAGGATATCATCAGTGATTTGACATCGGTGCTGATGAACCGTTTGCTGAACCTTCCGCTAGCTGAATGGGGCGATTTGTTTACCATTATCAATAATGATCTTGAAGGAAAGCAAGTATTGATTTGGTTGGATGACCCGGTGGTGCAAAATATCATGATTGCTCAAAACTGGGCTGGGACGATGGACCAACGAACAGATATTGATTCACTGATGGTGGTAGATGCGAACCTAGCGAGTTTAAAGACGGATCGGGTATTACAGCGGACCTACTCGTATAAAGTTGAACCGGACGGGGACGGCCTGAAAGCGACATTGAAGATAACCTACAAAAACAATGGCGCCTTCGACTGGCGTACGACTCGATATAATACGTACGTGCGGGTCTACGTTCCGGCTGGGTCCACGCTCCTTGAGTCTCGTGGTGCGCAACTGCGGGAAAAGTCAAACGCGGCTGGCAAGGTTGAAACGCTTGATGAGCTAGGGAAGACCGTCTTCGGTGCATTTAAGTCAACGGAGCCCGGCGCCTCGAGCGATCTCGAGCTGGTCTACCGACTGCCGTCCAGCGTTGTTGATCGCTGGAAAGCGGGGCAATACCTGTTAGCTTGGCAGAAGCAACCGGGAATGCTTGCTCCCGACTATGCGTTGACGGTAAAAACACCAACGCAAGCCAAAACACTCACCGGTGTTGACAGTGGCGCCACAATTCGTCAGGATGCCGCCACAATCACCGGACACCTGAATAAGGATGTAACGGTTGCGGTGACCTACTAAATACTATGGCCCTCTTCTCCCGTCGGGTTGGTATCGATCTCGGAACGACTTATACCCTGGTGTATTTGCCAGGGCGGGGGATTGTATTGAATGAGCCGTCGGTGGTAGCGCTTTCGGTTGTCGACAAGAAAGTATTGGCCGTTGGTGATGAGGCAAAAGAGATGATCGGGCGCACCCCGGATTCGATTATTGCCTTACGACCGTTGAAGGACGGCGTGATTGCCGACTATCGGACGACCGAGGCGATGTTGCGCTACTTCATCAATAAGGCCTTGGGGGGTGTCCGCTTTATCCGTCCAGAAGTAATGATTGCTGTGCCGGGCGGCATTACTTCAACCGAGCGCCGGGCGGTTATCGACGCGACGATGGCGGCCGGCGCGCGTGAAGCCTACATTATCAAAGAGCCGATTGCGGCGGCGATTGGGGCGAACATTCCGATCGGCTCGCCATCCGGTCATATGATTGTCGATATTGGCGGTGGAACCTCGGAAATTGCGGTTATTTCTTTAGGCGGAATTGTGGTCAACTCCTCGGTTCGTATCGGCGGTAATAAACTCGATTCTGCAATTCAAGAGTATGTTCGAAAAAAATACGGGCTGGCAATTGGTGAACGAACCGCCGAATTGATCAAAATTGAAATTGGGAGCGCCTTGATTGTCGAGGAAAAAATGACCCTGGATGTGCGTGGTCGCGACATGGTGAGCGGTCTGCCGCGAACCGTATCTATCATTTCTGATGACGTGACGGCGGCAATCCAAAATGAACTTGGTGGAATTATCCAGGCCATAAAAAATGTCTTACAGGAGACGCCGCCAGAACTGTCGGCTGACGTAATGGATAAAGGCATTGTCCTCAGCGGCGGGACCTCACAGCTTCGTAATATCGATAAACTTGTGGCGCAGGCGATTGGGGTGCCCGCCTACGTAGCTGATGAGCCATATTTATGTGTGGCCCGCGGGACAGGTATCGCGCTCGACAATCTCGAAGCCTACAAGCGGAGTATCTTGTCTTCACGGTAATGATTATCGGAGTCGACGCATCACGAGCGAATGTCGACTCGATGACCGGGATCGAGCGCTACACTTTTGAGGTTTGTCGTCGGTTGCCGCGCCTGATGCCGGCGGCGACGGTTCGTTTGTACGTCCGTGAGCCGCTTCGCCAGCATTGGCCAGCGTTCGAGACAGCCAACGTGGAGGTACGCGTACTGCGGTGGCCGCCAAGGGTCTTCTGGTCTCACCTCCGGTTGGCATGGGAGACGATCGCCCATCCGCCGGATGTCTTGTTTGTGCCCGCCAGTACCATTCCGCTGGTCCATGGTGGTCAGGCAGTGACAACCATACATGATGTGGCCTTCCTTGAACATCCTACTGTCTACCGACGCCCGATGCCAGTGGTCAAAACCTTCGCGTTATTTAGGTTTGTTCATCGGCTTTTATCAATAGTCAGCCGCAATAGGTGGGGACTCTGGGAGGGGACGTACCAACATTGGTCGTGGCAGCGGGCCCAACGCGCAGCGACGTTGTTGACTGTTTCCGAGCATTCCGCTCATCGGATGAAGCATTTTGTGCCGTCGTTGCGTGCGCGGGTAGTTGTTGCGCCGCTCGGTCTTACCATGCCGCAAATGGTGCCTACTCCTGACCGAGATTTCGCGGCAAGATACGGTGTGACGGCGAATTACTTTTTGTATATTGGCCGCTTAGAAAAGAAGAAGAATATTGAACACCTCCTGTTGGCGTATGCGGCATATTCTGCACATGAGAAAAACCGATCCGATCTCGTTTTGGTCGGGATGCAGGGTTCCGATTGGGAGGACATAGTACCGACGCTCGATGGCCTACAGTGTCGTCACCGTATCCATATTTTCAACCATGTGCCCGATGACGAAAAATGGCGATGGCTGGTCGGTGCGCGGGCGTTAGCCCTGGTCTCATACGACGAGGGTTTTGGGCTTCCAGCCTTGGAAGCAGCTGCCGTTGGTGTTCCGGTGGTGGCCGCGCAAGCGGGAGCCCTGCCGGAGGTGATGAAATCGGCGGCTATCTTCGTTGACCCGGCTAGTATTGATAGTATTTGTGTTGGGCTGACCCGGGTGGACGGTGATGACCAGACCCGAGAGATATGTATCCAGAGGGGGTATGAACGGGCTCGTCAATTTCGATGGGACGCAACGGCGACGATAGTTGCCGATGAGTTATCTGCTTTGGCCTTGAAAATTAGGTCAAAAAATGGTACGGTAAAACCCGATGAAAGCTAACTGGCCATTTATCGGGAATAAGGAAATCGGTCTTCGATTTCGCCATGACCTTGAGCGCGATCTGTTGCCTGTGGCGGCGTGCCTATTTGGGCCGCATGGCGTTGGGAAGAGCCTAGCCGTTGAGTGGTCAATTCAGGCGGCATTGTGTACCGATCAGGCCAAACCGTGTGGAAACTGTGCGGATTGTCGCCGTTTCCTCCGCCACGAGCATGAGCGATGCTGGTTTGTAGTGGCTGATGGCACGATCGGGGTAGATGACATGCGTGAGATCTTGAGTCATTTTGCCTACGCGCAAACGGAGCGGCAATGGCTGGTTATACCACAGGCGGAGCGATTGACTGAGTCAGCCCAAAACATTTTACTAAAGTTTCTTGAAGAACCTCCGACATCAGTTCGCATTATCATGACCTGTCAGCATCCGCAACGATTGCTTCCAACAGTTCGGTCGCGTATGGCCGCGTGGTTTTGGAAACGTGTTTCAGACGCGGAGATGCGCGCGGCATTTCCTAGTGTTGATCGCGACGACATTGAGTCGGCCGATGGCCGCCCGGCGGCGCTGGAGCGGATTGTGGCGGATACCGAGCGCGTCCATGATCGAATAGCGGCTACGCAGGCCGTCAAGAATTCTTTGCTACAAAAGCCGGTGATTGCTCCCCGGGCTGAGGACGCGATTGAGCGCCAACTCACGTCGGAGTTGCAGGTATTACGAACGTTACTCCATGAAGTGGTTGGACTTCGCTCGAGCGACCTAACGGCGTCCATATCGGTTTCCATCGGAGATGTCATTGATCGTATTCGTCGTCACCTGTCACTTGAACAGCCTGAATATGCCAATAGTTCGTTAGGTACAAAATATGCGTATCTCCACCTTCGCTAAAATTAGCTTACCAGTTGCGATATTGATCATGACCGGGCAGAGTTGCTCAATACCGTTTATGACGACGTCCTCGTCCCAATCGACAACGGACGGCGGTGTTTTTCGGAGTGATAATCATGGCCAGACTTGGAAACAGAAGAGCGCCGGTGATAAGCAGAACCCGAAAGGCGTTCAAAATATTTCCATTCGAACGTTGGTTCAGGATTCCCGAGATCCGGCGCGGCTGATGATCGGAACGCTTGAAAACGGAATTTGGCTGACATCAAATGCTGGTGAAACATGGAAACCTACCTCACTCACGACCGGGGAGGTAAATTGTATCAGCGTCAATCCGGCTGACCCGGATATTCAATACGCCTCTCGTGGAGGAACGGTGCAAAAGAGCATTGATAATGGCCTGAATTGGAAATCAGTCTATGCTGATGGGCAACGCCAATCCGTCACGTGTGTCTTGGCGGATCGTTTACGAACGGACACGGTCTGGGCCACGACCAGCGGTGGTAAACTCTTGCGTTCGGATGATGCGGGCAAGAGCTGGGCTATTGCCTTAAAGGTCTCAAAACTTTTTCCGCGGAAGATTGTGCAAGAAGATCAGGTTCAGGATCACCTGTACGTCTTTACACGCACGAGCGGGATTATTGACATTGATATCGCCGCTTCGAATTGGCAGGACTTGAGCGGCGCCTTAAAGAAGTATCCCGGGGCGACGACAATTAATGGTGTAAGTGTCACCTTTGGGGCCCCGACGGTTTGGACGATCGCCACCAATTATGGATTACTGCAGTCGTTTGATCGCGGATCAACGTGGTCAACTGTCTCAACGTTGGTGACACCCGGAACGGCGGCCATCCAGAATGTGGCGGTGAATCCGCGTGATCAGCAGGAACTTTTTGTGACAATTGGGAATAAACTTCATCACAGTCGGGATCGTGGGGCGACGTGGACGGTATTATCAATTCCGACAACCCGGACGCCCGTGGCCCTCCAATATGATTCAGCGAACATCGATCGACTTTTTGTCGGGACATTTCTTGTAACCAAATAATTTCTATGGCGGTACCATTTCATGAGGCGGCACAAGCTGCACTCCAACATCTTGAGACTGAACTAGACGCAATCCGAACCGGTCGGGCCAATCCGGCGCTGGTCGAAAATATACCAGTTGATGCCTATGGGTCGACGGTGCCGCTCCAGCAGTTGGCATCTATCAGTGTTCCGGAACCTCGTGTGCTGGTGGTGCAGCCATGGGACCCGAGCACGATTAAAGATATTGAAAAGGCCTTGTCACAGTCTTCACTTGGTATTAATCCGGTTGTTGATAGTAAGTTGATTCGTTTGCCGTTTCCGTCGATGACTGAAGAACGTCGCCGGGAAATGGTTAAATCCGTTGGGGAAATTGCTGAAACCGTTCGGGTGCGAATTCGAGCCGCGCGTGAGGATGTGATGAAGGATATTAAGCGCCGGGAAGCGGACGGTGATGTCTCTGAAGATGCCGCAGAAAATGAACGCACGTCATTACAAGAGTCCGTCGACGATACGATCACGACCATCCAAACCCGGGTTACCAAGAAAGAAGAAGAATTGATGACTGTCTAATTATCTATGGGGATTCTGGCCTTCATTATCATTTTAAGCGTTCTCGTCATCGTCCATGAATTTGGACATTTTTTCGCGGCGCGAAAGAGCGGAGTGACCGTTGAAGAATTCGGGATTGGATTTCCACCACGTCTTTTTTCGATCCGTCGTGGTACGACCCTCTATAGCATTAATGCCATCCCATTCGGCGGTTTTGTCCGTTTACTTGGTGAGGATGGACTTGAAGCTGAGCGTCCGGACAGTTTCCGACGAGCTCGTTTCTCACGACAGTTTCTGATTCTCTTAGCTGGCGTGATCATGAACTTTTTGATGGCCACGCTCCTCATGACCATTGTCTTGGGAATCGGCGTCCGATACGACGCCACAACGGTTTCCAAAAATCGGTATATTCAATTAAGTGATCAGACGACCCAGGCCTTGACGGTACCCAATGGCGCCGCTGCGTTAGCCGGTATTCAAGATGGTGACGAGATTGTTTCGATTGATAATCAGCGCCTGGAAGACACCGCGGCGTTAGTGGACTATGTGAAAGCGCGGGCGTATCCGCCGATCGTGGTCACCGTTGCCCGCGCCAATGTCCAACAAGCCATTAGTATCATCCCGCAAGATGTGAGCGGGCAGAAGAAGTACGGTATCGGCGTTTCAACCACCGTTCATGTCCGGTACTCGTGGTTAGTGGCTCCATGGTATGGGTTAACAACCACGACGTCGCTGGTTGGGCAAACACTGAAAGGGTTTGGCACCTTAGTCTCAGGTCTGGCTCAGGGGCATGTCAGTGAGGATGTGACCGGGCCGATCGGGATTGCCGTCATCACGCATGAAGTGAGTCAGTATGGATTTCTTTCACTCCTCCAATTCGCGGCAGTTTTGTCGGTCAGTTTGGCCGTCTTAAATGTATTGCCGTTGCCGGCCCTAGATGGCGGACGAGCGGTATTTCGGGTGGTGAGCTGGGCTAGTCGTCGGGAAATTGATCGTCGCTTTGAGGCTTCCATCCATACGGTCGGTTTTTATCTCTTGATTGCCTTTCTGTTCTACATCAGTATTCGCGATGTCGGGAAGTATAATCTCGTTAGTCGAGTCATTCACTGGTTTCAGTAATTATGTTTAATCGTCTTCTCAGTCGCTTCTCGCATGATATCGGTATTGATCTTGGTACCGCCACGACGATGGTGTATGTGAAGGGGAAAGGTATTGTCGTTAACGAACCTTCTGTCGTCGCACTGAACACGAAAACAAATCAAATAATAGCGGTGGGGGAGCAAGCGCGACGGATGGTGGGGAAGACACCCGGTCATATTATCGCCGCCAAACCCCTCGTTGATGGGGTTATCTCTGATTTTGAAGTAACGGAGCGTATGCTGCGTTACTTTTTTGAACAGATCCACCGTGAGTCGTTTAGCTTTTTACCGCGTCCGCGGGTTGTGATTGGGATTCCACTCGGGGTCACGGAAGTAGAGCGGAAAGCGGTTGAGGATGCGGCCCTGCATGCGGGTGCGCGCGAAGTCTACCTCATTGAAGAGCCGATGGCGGCGGCGATTGGCGCCCGTCTCCCGATCCAAGAAGCGTCCGGAAACATGATTATTGATATTGGTGGCGGGACCACTGAGATAGCTGTTATTTCTTTGGGTGGTGTTGTCTCATGGCGCGCCCTTCGGTTGGGTGGCGTAAAAATGGATCAAGATATCGTTCAGTATGCTCGCGAACACTTCAATCTCCTCTTGGGCGATAAGACGGCTGAGGACATCAAAATGAAAATTGGGTCGGCGTGGGACGACGGTCAGGTGATCGAAGCCCGCGCTCGCGGCCGGGATCTCATTACGGGTCTTCCGCGTGAAGTGATTATGACCAGCCAGCAGGTGCGTGAGGCACTGAGTCGAGCCGTTGTCAGTATCGTTGATAATATTAAAGCGACCATTGAGAGTACGCCGCCGGAACTGGTTGCCGATATTTATGAGCGTGGAATTGTCTTAACCGGTGGGGGAGCGCTCTTGCGCGGTGTCGATCGGGCCATTCAGGCGGAAACGAAAATCCCGATTCATATTACTGATGATCCGTTAACGGCGGTTGTGCGGGGCACCGGTATTGTCCTGGAAGATCTCGAGCTGATGCGGAGCGTTTTGGTGCTTTCGAGCGACGAAAAACCGTATAACCTGTAGCCATGGCCTTACGTCGCTGGCGTCTTTCGGTTCAAGGTTTTATCGGTGCCGTGGTGGTGGGTTTGATCGGCGTTGGATTAGCGGTGCCAGCTGTGCGTGGGCTGTTGCAACGGGGCTTTGCGACAACCGCCGAATACATTCAACGCTTTGGAACGGCGGTGCGCCTGACCGCTGACAGCCGGGATGTTGAACGTGATAATCAGGAATTACGTCGCACGAATGAGACGCTTATACAACAGGTGGCAACTTTGAAAAGCGGACTTGAAGCGGCCGGGTCGCTCAGCGCCATTCAACAATTTTTGTCGAGCACACGTCGCCAAGGGACCCCGGCAGCAATCGTCGCGTATTCGGATGACCCAAGTATTCGTACCTTCACCATTTCGATTGGTCAGCGCGACGGAGTGGCGGTGGGAATGGCGGTAGTCAGCGCGAATGGGACCGTTGTCGGACGCGTCATTTCGGTCCACGACTCACTCAGTACCGTTCGCGACATTCGTGATACACAGTCATCAATTCTAGCGGTCGTCGAGAACGAGAAAAAAAGTCCGGGTGTGCTGCGCGGGCAAAAAGGGATAACCTTACGGATGACCTTTATCCCAAAAGATGACGTCGTCACGAGCGGCGAGGTCGTGGTAACTTCCGGCACGGAAGCTGGCGTACCGCCGGGTCTCGTGATCGGGACGATTCAGGTGCAGGAAACGCGCCCGGGGGACGTTTTTCAAACGGTGACGATTCTTAATCCGGTCAACGTCTCGGAGATTACTGCCGTAGCCGTGATTCGCAGCATATGAGAACAATTGGTTGGTATGTGTTTTTGCTGTGCTTGGTACTGACAGGGGTGATTGTCCAGAATTCTATTTTCGCGCCAAGCGTTTTCCGTTTTTTTGATGTATTGACGGTCGTAACCTTGTGGCTAGCTATATCGGGACGGCTGATTGACGCTTGGCTTTTTCTTTTTGTCGCCAGTGGCATCGTTGATGTACTGCTCGGGTGGACTATCCCGGTGCATCTTATCGGCGGCACGCTTGGGCTGGCGTCATTTCTACTCTTGCGGCGGCGAGTTTTTTCGTCACAAACGCCATTCTCAGTTTCGGTAAACGCCATGATTGCGGTGGCGCTCTCGACGCTCCTGTCCCATGTGGCGGTTGGGTTGTCGTGGATAACTGGCCTTGATCAGGGTCTGCGATTCGATAATTTCTGGTCGTTCATGGTGGCCCGAATTGTATTCGTTGGGGTGGCGATAAGCATGATCTCGGCTTCACGCCGTCGTCAATTATCACGTTTACAACGATTCTCATGAAACGCGACCGCTTCAATTGGTACTGGCCGGCATTATCCGTCCGGGCACAGTCTCCACGCGCTCCTGATATTGATGAAATATGGGAAGAGCGGACCGCGGTTCAGGCAACTCCGACTGAGCGTCCTTCAACGCGAAGAGTTTTGATCGTGGCTGTCCTCCCACTGTGTGTGATGTTTGGGCTTTTGGCGCGATTGGCATTTTTACAGTTGCGGCAAAGTGATGCCTACCGGCAACTCGTCGACCGAAACCAATATCGGTATGTCGAAGTGCCGGCGCCACGCGGTGCAATTTTGGATCGAAATGGTGTCACCATGGTCGATAACGCTCCGAATTATGTGTTGACGGTTATTCCAGCGAGTGTCCCAACAAAGAAAGCGCCGCGCGAGGCATTTCTGGCCAATATTACGCGGGTAACCGGTATGGCAGCCGGTGATATAGAAAAAAAGTTGACCAATAAAAAGTATTCGCAATCAGATGCGGTACCAGTCCTCGATCATATTCCTTTTGCTCGGGCCCTCCAATATGCTGTTTCCTTCGACGATGTCACTGGGGTGAACGTAACCGCATATCCGACCCGTTCGTATATCTATGGTGAAGCCGACGCGCCGGTGATTGGGTATATTGGAGCGGTGACCGATAAAGAACTCCGAACCTATTCATATTTAACAAAAGATGATGAGATTGGAAAAACGGGTGTTGAACTCACATATAACCAAGCGTTAACCGGGACGCCGGGTTTTATCGCGTACGAACGGACCGGTAAAAATGAGTTTTTGTCTTCGACACGTCATCGCGACCCGGTTCCAGGAAAAACATTGCATCTGACGATTGACCAGGAGTTACAACGCCGACTGTACGAGGCGGTCGTTGAGCAGGTACAGAAAGCGCACAGTAGTGGTGGAGCTGCTGTGGCGCTTGATCCTCGAAATGGGGATATTCTCGGTCTCGTTTCTGTCCCCACCTACGACAGTAACTGGTTTATTCAGCCCGATCTTCGATCAAAAGCAACCGACGCCGTCACCAATCCGAAACGATTGATGCTAAACCGAGCTATCAGTGGACAATATCCATCGGGGTCTATCATTAAGCCGATTATCTCGGCGGCCGCCTTAGCCGAGCATGTCATCACACCGCAAACAATCGTCATGAGTGTGGGTGGTTTTAAGGTTGGACCAAACTTTTTTCCGGATTGGAAAGCCGGTGGTCACGGGGCGACGAACGTTTTGAAGGCAATCGCCGAATCCGTCAACACCTTTTTCTATGCGATTGGTGGTGGTCACGAAGATCAAGTTGGTCTAGGGGTTGAGCGGATTGTTACGTACTTGGCCAAGTTCGGATGGGGGCGAGAACTGGGGGTTGATCTGCCAAATGAAGCAGATGGGTTTTTGCCAATCAAAACCTGGCGTGAAACGCAACGGGCGACACCATGGCGCCTTGGTGATACCTACCATCTTTCTATCGGTCAAGGAGACCTTGAGGTTACACCGTTGCAAGTCGCCGCGTCGACTGTAGCGATTGCCAATGGTGGCACACTGTATGCCCCTCGCGTTGTTTCGGAGATCACGGATGCTGACGGCGCCGTCGTCCAAACTATCGCTCCGAAAGTCATTGCCGATCATCTGGTATCAAGTAATGTATTGAGTACGGTGCGCGCCGGGATGCGCGAGGGTGTTTTAACAGGTAGCTCACGTTCGCTCCTCGATTTGCCAATTACTGCCGCCGCCAAAACCGGTACCGCCCAATATGGAAACCAGGGTAAGACCCATGCCTGGTTTTCGGCGTTCGCACCCTATGAGGACCCAAAGATTGTAATCGCGGTCATTATTGAAGGGGGTGGGGAGGGGCATGCAAGTGCGCTGCCGGTCGCGAAAGAAGTATTGCAATGGTACGCGACCCGCTTGTCCGCCACCCATTGACAGGTATGGTAAATTTCGGTACCATCGCCGTGGCCTCCTATCTTGTGGGAGGGCATTGAGTATCACACCCATGATTGATTCAACGACCTACCTCACATCAGACGGACTCGAAAAGCTCCGACTCGAATTAACGGAGCTTGTTCACACGAAGCGGAAAGAAATTGCCGCTCGGATCCAAGAGGCCAAGGAGCTCGGCGATTTGTCGGAAAACGCCGAATATCAGGGCGCTCGTGAAGAACAGGCGTTTAACGAAGGCCGGATTGAAGAGATCGAGGCCATTTTGCGTACGGCCGTCATTATCAATGATTCTTCAAAGAAGAAAGAGCTCGTCCAAGTCGGTTCAACGGTGACCATGAAATTCCATGGGAAGAGTCAGACCGTTCAGATTGTTGGTTCGAATGAGGCCGATCCGATGACCGGGACAATCTCCAACGTCTCGCCGATTGGGCAAGCCCTGCTCGGCCATCGCGCTGGGGAGACGGTTATTGCCAAAACACCGAAAGGCGACTTGGAAATACAGATCGAATCGTTGTCGTAGTCATATTTGAGGGCCGACGGGGAATCTGCTAGAATAGCCCCATGTCCGAGCGTTCAGATCAGGAAGAAATTCGACGCCAGCGTCGTGATGAAATGATTGCGGCCGGTGTTGACGTCTATCCGGCTCGATCGAATCGTCAGCAGACCATTGCTGTGGTTTTGGGTGATTGGGTTGATGGACAGTCGGTCGCGATCGCCGGGCGCGTTCGTTCGCTCCGGCTACAAGGCGGTTCCGCGTTTGCCCATATAGAAGATGAGTCCGGTCGGATGCAAGTTTTTTTTCAATCGAAAAAACTCGGGACGGCGTTTGCAGAGATCATCGCTCGCCTAGACCTTGGCGACTTTATTGATGTCCAAGGGCTGACGTTTATGACTAAGCGCGGTGAACGGACAGTTGATGTTCAGGACGTCCGCTGGCTCGGAAAAGCACTTCGGCCACTCCCATCGGCCTGGCACGGATTAGCTGACGTTGAGACCCGATACCGTTTTCGCGAGTTAGATTTATTGACGAATGATGCGGTTCGCCACGTCTTTATTTCACGCGGAAAAATCCTCCATGCGGTTCGTACGTTTTTAGTCAATCACGGGTATATTGAAGTTGAAACACCGATGCTGCAGGCGCTGGCTGGCGGGGCGACGGCGCGTCCCTTTACGACACATCATCATGCCCTCGACATCGATTTATTTTTACGGGTGGCTCCGGAACTCTACTTGAAGCGACTGGTTGTCGGCGGGATGGGGCGAGTTTTCGAAATTGGTCGTAATTTTCGTAATGAAGGTATTGACCGAGATCACAACCCTGAATTTACCATGCTCGAGTGTTACGCACCGTTTACAGATTACGAATGGCTGATGGATTTGACTGAGGATATTTTTATCGCCGCGACGAGCGCTATTCATGGACAGGCGGTGATTCCGATTGGCGAGACGTCGGTACCGCTGCACAAGCCGTTCCCGCGGCAGTCATACCGTGAATCAATTCTGTCACGAACGAAACTCGACATTGATGTACTCTCGGACGATGATCTACGGACGAAGGGGCGAGCGCTTGGAACGGATCTCCCGGACACCATGAGTCGGCCGAAGATGATTGATGAGATTTTCAAAACGCATGTCCGTCCAACGATTTCGGCGCCGGCATTCATCTACGATTATCCGCTTGAACTTTCGCCGTTAGCAAAAAAGAAGTTTAATCAGCCGGCATATACGGAACGATTCCAGTTATTAGTTGCCGGGACAGAGCTGGGGAATGCGTTCAGCGAATTGAACGATCCGGTTGACCAGGCAGAGCGTTTTGCCGCCCAAGAGGCGTTGCGTACGGGCGGTGACGATGAGGCCCAGCCGCATGACGATACATATATTCGGTCACTGGAATATGGCTTACCACCAACGTCCGGATTAGGTATTGGCATTGACCGTCTCACAGCAGTCATTCTTGGTCAGCGCGCCCTGAAAGACGTCATTCTGTTCCCAACGTTAAAGCCCGAGCAACCATGACCCGGGCCGACGCGCTTGCTATCGTTGAAGCGCATGTTAAGAATATCAATCTCCGGCGCCATATGTTTGCGGTTGAAGCGGCGATGCGGGCATATGCGACCCAGTACCATGGCGATCCCGAGGTCTGGGGCCTGGCCGGGTTACTGCATGATTTCGACTGGGAGATTCATCCGACTTTAGAACAACATCCGCAAGCGGGCCAGTCGATTTTAGCCGCTCGCGGTGTGCCGGATGATATTCAGCGCGCGATTTTAGCCCATGCGCCACATACCGGCGTCGTCCCGACGACCGATATGGAAAAGTGTTTATTTGCTTGCGATGAAATTACCGGCTTGATTGTTGCCTGTGCACTGGTCACGCCCGAAAAAAAACTTTCGGCCGTCCGTGTCGAGTCAGTTAAGAAAAAGTTGAGCCAGAAGAGCTTTGCCGCCAACGTGAATCGCAACGACATCGCCGCCGGTGTGTCGATGCTCGGGACGACCCTCGACACGCACATTTCTACGGTTTTGAAGGCTATGCAGCACGTCGCTAATGAATTGGGTTTATGATTGACTATAAAGATTTTCAAAAAAATCCTGAACCATACCTCGACGGCATGCGCCGTCGTGGAAAAAAGTTTGTTGAACTGATGGCTTCCGTTTCACAACCGTCAGCATCGCTTGGGACGAAGGACCAGGCCGAGCTTCAACAACTCCAGGCGCAGATAAACGCGGCCAATAAAGTAATTCCGACCCTCGCCCCGGCGGATAAGAAAACAAAAATTGCCGAAATGAAAAAAATCTCGGATAGCATTGCCGAGTTGAAGTCGAAGCAGTTGACCGGTGAAGCCTCGGCCGAGGTCGTCATCCCAAATATTCCTCGTCCTGATGTACCGGCCGGTGATGATGAAACCGGCAATGTCGTTCTGCGCGAGGTGGGGACGAAGCCGACGCTGTCGAATCCGCGGCCGTATCTTGAGGTGGCTGAGGCACTACATTTGATCGACATTAAACGAGCCGGGAAAGTCTCCGGGTCGCGTTTCGGCTATCTCATGGGACCCTTAGCGCAATTGGAGTTTGCGGTTGTTCAATACACTCTCGCCCATCTTGTCCCACAGGGGTTTACCGCGGTGGTTCCACCAGTCATGATCAAAGAAGAGAACATGGCGGCCATGGGTTACCTGAGCGGGGGAGGGGAAGACGAGACGTATCACTTTGCGAAGGACGGGCTCTACCTCGTTGGAACAAGTGAGCAGTCTGTCGGCCCGATGCACCGCGACGAGGTTTTTACGGCGGCGGAATTACCCAGGCGGTATGTTGCGTTCTCAACGTGCTTTCGTCGTGAGGCCGGATCGTACGGGAAGGACACGAAAGGCATCTTGCGAGTGCATCAGTTTGATAAATTAGAAATGTTTTCGTTCACCGGACCGGAAGACTCCGACCAGGAACACGCATTCTTGCTGTCGATGGAAGAAGAGCTGATGCAGGGCTTGGCCTTACCGTATCGGGTGGTGCAATTATGTGCCGGTGATTTAGGTTGGCCGAGCGCCCGTACATATGACATTGAAACATGGATGCCGGGCCAAGGCGTCTATCGTGAAACACATTCGACTTCGACCACGACCGATTACCAATCACGGGCTTTGAACATTAAAGTTGAGCGAGGTGGCAAGCGAGAATATGTCCACATGTTGAATGGGACCGCGTTCGCGATTGGTCGAATACTGATTGCGATTATCGAAAATTACCAGCAAGCCGACGGGTCAATTGTGGTGCCGGAAGCACTTCGTCCATACATGCTGGGACTCGATGTGATTCGGTAACTATGCGTGATCACGGGCGGACGTGGATCGGCGTGTCGCGACAGGCCGTGCTTCAGAATGTTCGTCACCTCCGAACTGTAGCCGGGACGGCCGCGCTGATGCCGATGGTCAAATCCAATGCGTATGGCCATGGCACGGCCACGGTATTACAGATTCTCGAAAAACAGGCGCTTTGGGGGTTTGGCGTGGCCTATGGGCAAGAAGCGCTAGACCTCCGCCAGCGAGGCTTCCAGGGCCGTATAGCGGCTCTGAGCGCGTG
Organism: uncultured Gammaproteobacteria bacterium; assembly: GCA_964397195.1. Lineage (GTDB taxonomy): Bacteria > Patescibacteriota > Patescibacteriia > SBBC01 > CAIJZX01 > CAYNGY01. The sequence continues at coordinate 154,419 of CAYNGY010000003.1, forward strand.
GGAAATGTCCGATCTTCCGGAACTCCAGCGCCATTCAGTGGAGTTGGTAGTTCATGATTTTACGACACTAAAGGCGGTACTTCAAGCGGCCCGGCGGGGAGTCCTACGTATTCATCTGAAGCTCGATACTGGGACCACGCGTATTGGATTTCGCCCCGAGGATCTCGGGCGTCTTCGACGCGTCTTGCTTCGTCGACCGAAGAAGATTCGGATCGCGTCGGTTTGGACACATTTTGCGGATAGCGATACTGGCGAAGCGCAGAAAACGTATCGGCAAAATGCCCGATTTCGAGCAATGAGCTCTGGTATTCCGGATGCGGCGTCCCTCCACGCGGCCTGTACGGCGGCGCTGATTCGCTATCCGGAAACCCGCTACGACCTGTGTCGTCCGGGAATTGGGGTCTATGGATTGTGGCCGTCCTCGTTAGTCCACGCGTGGGCACGTCGGCATCTGCCCGCGTTACGGCTTCAGCCGGCCTTAACCTGGATGACCCATATTGCGGCCATAAAAACGGTGCCGCGCGGGACAAGTGTTGGGTATGCCGGAACATATGTTTGTCGAAGAAAAACGCAGGTTGCGATCTTGCCCGTTGGGTATGGCGATGGATTGCGACGAGCCGCGAGCAATCGTGGACGAGTCTGGGTCGCCGGGAAATCGGCGCCGATCATTGGACGGATTTGCATGAACCTAACCATGGTTGATGTCACCGGCCTGGCGGTCCGTCCGAATATGCCGACGGAATTGATTGGACCACATATCAGCGCCGAGGATCACGCTCGGTGGGCGGAGACGATTTCCTATGATATTGTAACGGGACTTCATCCGTTGATCCCTCGGTCAGTCACATCATGAATCTCTTCTCGCGCGGCCGCCGTGCCCCAACCCCAGCGCCCGATCCCGTCCACGCCTCGCACAACCCGTTATTTACCGACGGATCCGAGGCGGCGGCCACTCGGCAGTTGATTTATTTATGGACGGCCGGGGTTTTAGTGGTTCTGGCCGCGTTGTGGTGGGTGTTTGGGCCGTGGTCACGGATTACGTCTGTCCAGGTTCGCGGAACCGTCTTTGTGACAGCGTCGAGCGTCCATGACGCGACCGAGTATGAACTGTCGCAACGTCGATTTGGTGTGTTCCCTGGACGACAGCGAGTTTTCTTTTCGCGTGGGTCATTAGCAACACGCCTCAAAGCGCGGATTGAACGTCGAATTTCTATTCGCGGCGTGCAGGTCGACTGGGTTGATCGTCGAACCATCTCCGTGACGGTCCAAGAGCGGTTGCCGCTTGGGATGTGGTCAAATGGAACGCAATCAGGATGGATTGATGCCGAGGGGAAGATTGTGTCACTCGATGCCGCGCCGGAGAATCTTCACCTCTGGCCGATTGAGGATGAAGGTGCGTTACCGTTTGTCGTGAATGACCAGGTCGTTGATCCGGGTGTGGTCACGGCTATTTCGACGTTACATGACCAGTTTATTTTACGACACATCGACATTGCCACGTATATTTTACCGTTGCCGCAGTGTATCGAATCTCCGGTGGTGACTGAAGAGGTGACGACGAATACGAACGTCAACGTGAATGGTAACGGTTTGCGTAATATGAATGCGACTGATAATACGAATTCAGCTTCTAAAGCGCCAACCGAGATTCCATGTCAGGCGGAGTCGTTACGGCTTCAGCGGCCCGAGATACAAGTCCAGGTCAAAGATGGCCCGTTGGTGCGCTTTGATCGGTACACGAACCTTGTTTCGGCCGTCTCAGCGCTGGAGCGTTTGCTGGCCGAGGAGGCGTATGGAAAGGCGAAGACGATTGATTTACGCTTTGGGGAACGGGCCTTTATCCATTAAGGGATTGGATATTCAGCATCGAGAGGGCCTGCGTTTAGTTTTCACTTCCTTTAGTGACGTAAAAGGTATATTAAACGACGCTAGTATCTAAACGAAGCCGGCGGAGTTTGGCCCTCCCCGCCATGGAAAGCGCTGCTGGTTGCGCGAGCTACGGTAAGTATTTCAGTGGATCGTCCGGAATGCCGTCGACGCGGAACTCTAAGTGCAAATGCGCACCAGTGGTTGTCGTTCCGGCACCGGCCGTTCCCGGTAGTCCCCCGGAAAGACCGATGATATCCCCCTGGCGGACAAATTGGTCGGTGTGGACGTAGACCGCGCTGAGGTGCAAGTATCGAGTGGCGATGCCTTTTTCATGAACCACGCCCACGAAGTTTAATGCGCTCCGAATTTTTTTGCCAGCGGCATCCGTGACCCAGCCTTGTGAGTGGACGACCGAAACAACGCCATCAGCGGCGGCTTTAACCGGCGTGCCCTGCGGGACACCAATATCGAGTCCGGTGTGCTCACCGATGTACCGTCGGAACGGATATGACGGGTCGTGGAAATAGGCGGTCAGCGGACCTTTTACTGGCCAGATGTATCCGGTGGACGTGAAGTCAGGGTATTCATCTCCGCCGCCGTTCAGTTTTCGCTGGACTTGCTGTTCAAGCGCACTGATGGTCGCATTCGCCTGTTGCTCTTCTTTCGCTGCTTGAGCTAGCTGATCTTCGTATTGATCTTGCGTTTTCTTGGCGTCAGAAAGCAATGTGTCTTTGAACGATCGCTGATCGACCACCGCATTCCGTTGCACTTCCAGCTGGAGCTTGGCCTGACGCTGATCATCACGCGACTTCACTAAAGCATCTTGCTTGGCGGTTAGGTCTGATTTGAGCGTTTCAACCTCATCAATCGTATCCTTCAAATTACGCGACAACGCCGTCACCGCTTGTGCTTGGCTATAAAACTCAGACAAGTTTTCTTGGGTGATGACGAGTGCGAGTGTGGAGATGCGCGTGTTCGAGTCCATCTGGCGAATGGCGTTGGCCAGCTGTGACTTCTTGGTGTTGATTTCCGCCGTCTTACGGTCGATCGACTGCTGGATCGAAGTCATTTCCAGTTCCAGGGCGGTAATTTCCTCTTGCTTTTCTCGTATGGCGTGATTCGACTGGGCAATTTGGGCGTCAATGAGGGCAATTTGCGAGTTAATATCATGTACATTTCCGGCGGCAGAATCGACAGCTTGTTGTAGCGCGGCCTTTTGAGCTTCGAGATCCTGGAGCGTCTTCCTTTGATTGTCGATTTGCTGGTTCAGGTCAGCCACCTCTTGATCGGTGGCGACAGCGTGAACGGCGGAACCACCATACGGGAGGAACGCAAATACGGCCACCAACGTGGTAGCAAGGGCTCTTTTGAAATGCCGTTTGGTGTTTGTTGTATCCATTCGACAAGAACTACCCTACCATAGAATCAGGCTTTTGTCAATTCAGTTTTGCCATCACCGCTTTGATGCGTCGCAGTGTTTCGTCCTGACCGAGCGTCACCATTAGGTCAAATACATCCGGGCTGGCAGCTTGTAATGACAGGGCGACGCGACCCGGCCACAAGACGCCACCATTTTTTTGTCCAGACGCGGCGATTTTTTCGATGATTTTCGTTTTGAGCAACGATGCGTCGGAAAATAATTCGGACTGCTCGACTTCCGTGGCGAGCCAGCGGAGTGATTCGAGGGTTTGTGCGGCCGTCCCTTTCTTTGGAATGCACAGAGAAATGTCCGCCATCGTGGCTAGGCGCTGGTCAAACCCGTCCGGGCGAAGGTACTCAGTCAGGGTGTTTATATCCGCGAGCGTCACTAAGCGGTCACGGACAAGGGCAACCACCCGATGTTGCCAGGCGAGGTCGGTGAGATACGGAGCGGCGAGGTTCCAAAACGGCTGAAGACGCTTGGTAAGTTCTTCGATCGCTAGTGCGCGGATGTAGTAGCCGTTGAACCAGTCGAGCTTGGTGCGATCGAAAATAGCGCCAGCCGGATTGAATTCCGCCAGATCAAATTGATTGATGACATCATCGAGCGATATGACCTCCGTATCCCCTTTCGGATGCCAGCCCATGAGAACCAAAAAGTTTCGCATGGCTTCCGGAAGATACCCAGCGTCGCGGAAAGCCAAGGCTGAGGTGGCGCCGTGACGTTTCGACATTTTACTTCGATCGGTTCCGAGGATGAGCGGCAGGTGGGCAAATCGCGGGGGCTCCCAGCCGAGGCATTCATACAGGTAGAGATGTTTTGGCACTGACGGTAGCCATTCTTCGGCGCGTAACACGGTGTCGATGTGCATCAAATGGTCATCGACGACGACCGCGAGATGATAGGTCGGAAATCCATCAGATTTCATGATCACGCTGTCGTCTAGCAGATCGTAGCGGAATGTCACATCACCGCGAATAAGGTCATGGTGTGTGAGTGTCCCCTCGGTTGGCATTTTTAATCGAATCGTTGCCGGCTCCCCAGCCGCCAGCCGGGACGCAACTTCTTCTTTCGAGAGGGCTAAGCAGGTTCGGTCGTAGCGTGGTGGTCGCTTGGCGGCCTGCTGAGCAACGCGCATCTCTTCTAACCGCTCCGGGGTGCAGAAACAATGGTAGGCATGGCCGGAGGCGAGGAGTTGCTCCGCATACTGTTGGTAGAGCGGTAAGCGTTCGCTTTGGGTGTATGGGCCATATGGACCTGGCTGCTGCGGGCCTTCGTCCGGAATGATCCCAATCCACTCCAGCGCCTCGTATAATCGTTCAACACTGCCCGGCACAAACCGTGCCCGGTCAGTGTCTTCAATCCGCAGGACGAACGTGCCCTGGTGTTGCTTGGCGTAAATCCAATCAAACAGGGCTATCCAAATGGTGCCAATGTGTACTTCGCCGGTCGGTGATGGGGCAAGACGAACGCGAACGGACATGGCTTACTGGGTGATAATTGTTTTGAAAAACGTCCAGGTAGCGTTCCAGACGCGCCGCCTTCGTCGCTGCGGTTCGTGAAACTTACCAGCATTCACCCAGGTATACAACCACTCAAATCCAAACCGTCGGATGACGGCCGGGGCCCGTGGGGCGAGGCCGGCCAGATAGTCGAAGGTGCGCCCAACGCCGACGGCGATGGAAACATCATGGAGATGGGCGCGATGCTTAGCAATCCACAGCTCCTGTTTCGGGGCCCCTAAGGCGACGAGCAGAATATCGGGCTTGCTGTGATGAATGCGTTCGACGATCCGCCGGTCGCTCAAGGGTGTCCACGGCCACCGCTCACCGGATTCAACGCCGGCGATGGTTAATCCCGGGTAATCACGAAGGAGCGCCGAGGCGGCCCGCTCGCCTACCCCTGGTTTGGCCCCGAGTAAAAAGACCGACCGATGCTGCCCGGCGGCTAGGCGCATGAGTCCAAGGACATAATCAACACCAGCAATGCGGTGGCGGTGTCGGATTCCCGATACCCCAAAGCCAACTTTAATCCCCATCCCATCCGGAATCGATAAATCTGATTGATTCAGGATGGCGCGGAAGGCCTCGTGGGCCGTGGCTTCGAGCAAGAACTCCGGTCCAGGGGTGACGACGTGGTGGAACCCGCGGTCACGTAGCCACGTTTCCGACACGTTCAGGGCTTGCTGGAGCGAGAGATCATCAATCCGAACACCGAGGAGCTGACGTTGGGGATACATATACATTGAAAAATACCTTAGAATGTGCTATACTTCAATACCTATGAAGACATGGCTCTATACCATCGTAATAACGGTCGTTGCGGGTCTCGGATTCTCCATCCTCCCCCACCAATTGGTGGCGGATGATTTTAATCCGAATATGATCGTCAGCGATGACGAATTCACCGATACGACGAGCATGTCGGCCGCAAAAATCCAGGAGTTTTTACAGCTCCAAAGCGGAGTCTTGAAGAATTTACATGTGACTGTCGATGGCGCTGACAAAACGGCGGCCCAGGTGATTTATGATGCCGCCGTGGCCAACAATATCAGCCCGAAGGTCTTGCTGACGACTATCCAAAAAGAATCGAGCATGTTGAGTCGCTCGAGTTTTTCTACGTCGGGATATTCCGGGTCACAGCAATATTACCTGGACTGGATAATGTTTTACGGCTGGTGTGATAGCTGTTCATCCGGTTCAAACAAAGGCTTTGTCAATCAAATTAACTCGGCGGCCGCGGCGTTCCGGCGGTATCTGAATGCAATCGCGGCTCAGGGCTACACCATCTCGTATTGGGGGCCGGGCATGACAAAGTCTATCGCCTGTATCTCCTCGGATGCGTCCCGTGGGATTTGTGTTGCCGGACAGAACATCGCAATTACCCCGGCCAATGCCGCTACCGCCGCGCTCTACACCTACACTCCACATCCGGGCGGGAACAAATCCTTTTGGTCTTTATGGAACTCCTACGGCTTCGGTTGGCGACGACTGTACCCAGATGGAAGCCTCTTGCGCGCGAAAAACTCCTCGGTCGTCTATCTGATTCAGAATGGTGTGAAACGAGCGTTTGTTTCAAACGCGGCGTTTTTGTCGCGATACTCGTATTCGAATGTGATTACCGTTAACCCTGACCATCTTTTCTTTTATGAAAATGGACGGTCCATTAAATTCGCGAATTATTCTCTCTTAAAGACGCCACGCGGCGGCATTTATTTGCTTGTTGACGATACCATTCGCGCTATTCCGTCGCGCACAATCTTCCGGACGGCCGGATTCTCAAATGATGAGGTGGTAAAAGTGACCTGGAATGATATTGCTTCATTCCCACAAGGTCCGGATATTACCGCCGAAAACATTTACCCGTCGGGGCGCCTACTTCAGAATAAGAAGTCCGGGGTGGTGTACTACGTTAAAGATGGCGTGCGTCATGGCATCCCGAGTCGCGAGATCTATAAATCGCAGTTTGGGAAGCGCAAATCGACGGCGGTGGCGCCAAGCGTGCTAGACACCTATACGCTGGGTGAACCGGTTGGATTTAAAGACGGCGAGCTGGTGGTCTTGAAAGCCGGTGGCACGGTCTACTTTATTTCGAACGGACAAAAACTCCCGATCGAATCTATGGAAGTAGCCAAAGCCTACAAGTTTGATCTGATCTGGAAAAATTTGATTAGGACGAACCAGGCCTCACTTGATGCCCACCCAACCGGCCCAACGCTGACACTGACCGATGCCACGCCGGTGACAGTCGCCGGACAGTAACCGTATGCCTTTTATTGGAGCGGCGGTGGTGCCGCACGGGCCACTGCTCCTCGAAACAGTCGCCAAGGGTCACGCGGCGGCAGGACAGACGCTCCGTCAGGCGGCCACCGTGGCTGGTGGTCATTTTGTGCAACTCAAGGCGACGGACATCATTCTGCTGACCCCGCATGGGCCGGCCAGTTTCGGGCAGACGGTTCCCCTACTCCAGGGCCAACCGTATCAAGGTGCCCTAAAAGATTTTGGCGAACTTCGACCCTCCGTTTTTTCGCTTAGCCAGCAATTGACGCATGAACTTCAGGTGGGCGGTGATCGTGAGCATGTCCCGACGCAACTCGTTTCGGTTGAAGAGTTGGATTATGGTGTGGTCGCCGCGTGGCGACTGATCGGTGCACCAATGGGTATTCGCGTCCTCGCTATTTCCACGCTCGGCTTATCAAGTGAAACGTTGGTGCGCCTCGGACAGGTACTCCGTGAAGTTGCGGTCACATCCTCGCTCCGGGTTGGGGTGATCGCTTCGGCCGATTTCAGCCGACGAAAATCTCCGGACCCACGTTTTGATCGTCCAACGCCTCTTGAGCGCGACATTGCAAACGCCTTACGTAGCCGATCATTATCAGCTCTTCCACCGTTTACGTCCCGTGCCGTTTGCGGCCTTGGACCAATCGTGGCCCTCCTCAGTGCGTTAGAGGGGCGAGCTGGAACGACCGAGGTGCTTACGTCTGCCGCACCGTATGGCGTTGGACACCTGGTGGCCTGGCTGGACGCGTAACGATGTCGTACGCGCACGTTGTCCCACTCACTCATGTTGCCCCGGGCGCGCCACTTTTTACATACGACATTCCGTCGCCGAACGTCGTGTCTATTGGTTCCGTTGTGTTGGTGCCATGGCGTCAAACGACGGTTGAAGCGGTGGTCTGGGACGTGAGCCTAGAAGCGCAGACCACCGCGTCGTCCATCCGCTCGATTCTGGGGATTGTCCAAGAACAACCGGCTATCACCTTCTGGCAGCGGTGGTTTATCGATCAGGTCGTTGCCGCCTACGGTTTTTCACGTTCGACTCTGCTGTTGGCGGCGCGCCCACGCGCCTGGATACCCTTGTCTCGACCGGAATCGGCCGTACGGCCATCCAGTGGCCCGGCAGAGGTTTGGTGGGATCGCCATCGCTCGCAAACAATTGAACGAATGAGCGCGTGGGCCCTTCAAGATGGTTGGCGTTGTATTCTTGTGCCGAATCGGCAGACGGCCAAGGACCTGTCGGCACATTTTCCCGGCGCGCTGGTTCATGCCAGTTCGCCACAAACAGCGGCATTTGCTCGTCTGTACGAACGAGTCGCGGCCACTTCGTCTGGGTGTGTCATCGGAACGTGGTCCTCGCTGATCCTCCCGTTTCCGACGCCGCCGGGTATCTTGTGCGACGACGAAACGCAGCCAGCTTTCCATGAGCGTGATCGAGCGCCGTACTTTTCGGTCCCGCGGCTTCTTGATCGTCTTCGTATCCCTTCGGTCCGAACGACGAGCGCGCCGCGTCTTGATACGTACATGCGATGGCGCCCCGCTGTCCCGTCATCGAGCGTCAGACGATCACTTGGCTCGCTCAGTTCAGCTCGCGATCGACGCTGGTTATCGGTTGAGCTAGAAACGTTGATGGCCGAAAAACCATGGAAAAAAATCTCGCTGTTCGCTCCACGATCTGGGTTTGCCTCAGTCATGGAGTGTGAACGCTGTGGACACCAGGTATCGTGTCAGAGCTGTGGCCAGTCATTACGTCTCGCCCGCGCCGATGCGCGGCACACACGTTGTCGAGCCTGCGGTACTATTCAAACCATGCCCGATAGCTGTCCGTCATGCCACGGCGTCGCCTGGAGGTACCGTGGTTACGGCCTAGAAGCCTTCCAGGGGCTCTTACAGGCTCTCCAAGGCGAGTATCCGACTATTTCGCTTACCTTGTCCACCTATAAGGATCTGCCCCGCTGGCGGCCTCATGGCGACCAGGAGTTAGTAGTTTTTTTACTCGGGGAAGCGCTTCGAACGTGGCCTGATTTTTCGGCTGACGAGCGCGCTTGGCAACTGTTGGCCCAGACTGAAGCGCGGCTTCTCGCCGATAGCGCTATTCACGTGCAATGCATCCACCCTGACGACACGTTCTGGCAGCGCTGGCGTTTTTCGTATGATCAGGAATGGTATGAATCGGAACTTCTGCAGCGTCAGAAATATGCTATGCCGCCGGCAGTGGAACAATGGCTTCTTGTTCGTCCGGGACGGGATGTCTCCCAGGCTGAGCAGGAATTACAATCAATTTTTCGTCCGTGCATCGACTTGGTTCAATGGAAACGGATCGACCGACCCGGGCGGGCGGCAAATGCGGCTCGCCAATTGTTCGTGCTTCAGCCACGGGGTGACGGGCTGCTTGCGGATGTCTGTCGGCAGATTTTTCCATTGCCGCGGCCGTGGGAGGTTGACATGGATGTCGATTCTTGGGTAGCATAGTTTGAACCATGATTTCCATCGTCACTATTTTTGACGGTCAAAACGGGGCGATTCTCCATGAGCGCACCGCGGACGTTGACGATGTCTTGCGCACTTCGACGGAGTTTGGCAACTTTGTGCGTGACCTGACCAAAACGATGGTACGGGCTAATGGCGTCGGCATCGCCGCGCCCCAAGTTGGTCGCCCGTGGCGAGTGGCGATCTTACAGCGCTCGGCTATCCCCGGGTTACGGCACCACCTCGTTATCATCAACCCGATCATTACGAACCCGAGTGCGCGTCAGATTGAGATGGAGGAAGGCTGCTTATCGATCCCGGGTGTGTTTGGGTTCGTGACTCGTCCCGAGGACGTGGTACTTGAGTATACGGATGTCGACGGTGCCCGACAACATCTCCGACTTGATGGGCTTGGTGCCCGTGTAGCTCAACACGAAGTTGACCACTTGGATGGTATTCTCTTCACCGATCGGAAACCTCGGATTAGCGCCGGGGCTCACCTCTTACTATGATTCGCATCGTTTTTTTTGGGACGGCGGAGTTCGGCATCGCCTCACTCCGACAGATTCGCACGGCTTCGGATATGGAGTGTGTGGCTATCGTGACGCAACCGCCACGGCCACAAGGTCGTAGTCTTTTAGCGACCCCGTCCCCGGTGGCTCGTTACGCTGCGTCCGTCGGGATTCCGATCTTGGCGTGGGAGCGATTACGAGGCAGTGACGTTCTTTCAACCCTGGCGGCCCTGAAGCCGGATATACTGGTGGTGGCCTCATACGGCTTACTCATACCAAAAGAGATCTTGGATCTTACGCCAGCCAAGGCCATTAACATCCATGGGTCGATCTTACCGGCTGATCGCGGCGCCACACCTATTGAGACGGCGCTCTTTCGAGGTGATACAAAAACGGGCGTGACCTTCATGCAAATGACGCCTGGGTTAGATGATGGCCCGATTTTGGTCAGCTTTCCATATTCACTCCAGCCGCAGGATCGCGCGACGTCGGTTGAGGCAGCGCTCGCGCGGTTGGCGGCCGAACATGCGGTTGATACCATTCGCGGGGTTTCCGCCGGAACATTAATCGGCCAACCGCAAGACTCGCGACAAGCAACCATGACAAAAAAGTTACGACGTGAGGACGGTCGTTGTCTGTGGGAGGATGCTGGACAAGAGGAGCGCCGGATTCGCGCCTATGACCCATGGCCAGGCGCTTGGACAGAGTTTCGCGGTCGCCGCCTTAAGTTCCTTGATGCCCAGGTTGTCCCGCAAGCACTACCAGAAACGACTGCGCCGGGGACCATTCTTGGTCTTTCCCAGTTTGGTGGGTGGGGCGTGGCGTGTCGGACTGGTGTTTTTGCGCCAATTAAAATTCAACTGGCTGGGAAACAACCCCAATCGGCTCGATCGTTTCTGGATGTCTTTCCGGATGCAGTCGGTCAGGTATTTGATTGACGACGGTGCTTGTCGGTCACCCAGAACCCGAGGTAACGGCCAAGCATCAGTCGGGACTGTGATTCGATGGCCGGTATCGACCCGAAAAGAATCATCGTGACCGGCAAGAACCCCCACTGCACAATCATGAACACCCATTGGTACCATGGCACATGGTGTGGTTTTCGTGGCAACATCACTATGTTTAGCAACGCCGACAGCACCGCGCCAATGAGCGAAGCCACCATTAACCATTTCAATATCATCGGAGCGTTGTGGGCCAGAACCGATGAGGATAGTTTTCCCGGATCGGCTCGAAATGGGAGCCAGCCCAGAATCATAATCAACATCGGTGCGACCGCCCACGAGTACATTCCTTCTAATTGATACCACGTATAGCGCAGTTTCGTTTGAAAGCTCATTAAGCTGCGGCTCATAAAGTTCCAAACCATAAACGGGAAGTTTTCCGCACCATAGGCCCAGCGACGAATCTGCTTGTACTGATTTTTCAAACTCTCAAAAAAAGTCGGGGCTTGGATCGCATCCATCGAGATCGGCAGGTACATTGGTGTCACTTCGTAGTCGCCGTCGTATCGGATAAGGCACTGAAGAAAAATGCGGGAATCTTCCGAAACGACATCTGTTTGCCAGAAGCCGACATCAACGAGCGCTTGCCACGGCATGGAGTGCGACGAGAACGTAAATAATCGGTCTGGACGCTGGGTGTCCCCCATCAGCCAAAACGTGGTGCTGTACGAGACGACACGCATCCAGGGCAGTGCGTCCCAGATATTATTGTGAAAGAGCGGGATCGGCTGGTAACTGGTTCGTGTGGGGCGCGGGTGATGCGCATAAATCCACGCCAAGTATGCTAAGTATTGTGGGTGCAAAATTGAATCAGCGTCGATCGTTGTGACAATAATGTCCTGATACGGAATTTGACGTTCATCGATTCGTTGTTGCATGAGCCGGCCGGCAAAGGCGGTGTTCGAGCCTTTCCCAACCACATCGCCCGGTAATCCCGCCGGGTGGATCGTCAGACCGAACATGCCGAAGGTGTGCTCCCACTTGGCGGTGATTCGTTCATAGATCCCCGTACCCTGGAGTGGTGAGCGCTGTTCGGTGGCGAGGACGATGATTGTTTGTGCTGGGTGATAAACAGACTGGGCGACAGCCGTCAGCGTTGCCTCAAGCACCGCCTCCGATTCGGCAACCGTCGGAATCATAATCAGGTGCCAAAGTTTGGTAGCCGGTTCATGTGCTTGAATTCTTTTTTTCCAATCGATAGCTTCAGTCGCCTGATACCGCCGGTAAGCGGCGCCGACGAAGACGCCGAGATACAAGATGCGGACGAACCAATAGGTATCGAAGATCAGCGCAAAGCCGATGACTTGGACGGGCCAGACAAGGCAGGCCATGATGGCGAACGCAAAGGTCACCCAGACGGTTATGCCTGGCAGGGCCTCGAGTATTCGGTATTGCGTATGAGCGCTGAAACGCGTTTTCATGGCCGGCAGACTCTACCGTTTCGAATGATGGCCGTCAATGGCCAACCCGGACGATTGTCACCTTTCGTAATAAGGCTTTGGCGAGCGGTAGTCGGCTCCGGGAATGGCTGGAAAGGGTCAGGAGGATTTCCCCGCGGCGGACGCGTTTGCCAATTTTTCGATGCAGATAGACGCCGGCTAACTTATGATCAGGGGCACCGAGTGATCGGGCCAACTCATCAATCAGACGGTTATCAATGGCAACCACTTTTCCGGTGCGTACAGACCGTATATCGGCGGTATACGCGCCTTTGAGCACATCATCCGGTTTGAGTTTTGCATTCCCGCCCTGGGCTTCGATTATGTCCTGCATTTTTTTCCAGGCTTGGCCGTTCTTGATTTGGGCGCGAGCGATGGCCGCTCCGGTCCCCCGCTTCGCGCGGCCACAGAGTTCCAGGAGTTGTCCAGCCAAGTGAATTCCTTTTGACTCTAAGTCATGAGGTCGGTCGGCGGTTTGCTGGAGAACCCGTACGACATCACGGGCTTCAAGAGCTGGTCCGACGCCGTTTCCAATCGGTTGTTTGGCTGGGTCGAACTGCACTTCAACCACCATCTTAAAGGCACGCCCGATGCGTTGAAATTTCTTGACCAGCGAATTCGCCACCTGACGATTTGGAATTTTCGTGCCGTGGCCGTACGGCATGTCAATCACTAAATACCGCACGCCCATGGCCACTTTCTTGGCCATGATACTGACAATCATTTTATCGTACGGCTCGAGGGATAATGGCCGAGAAACCCGAATAATGATGTCGTCGGCCGGGGCAATAGAGAGACCGCCGCCCCAGATCAGACATCCGCCGGTCGTTTGAACTATTTTTCTGACTGTCGCTCCGTCATGCGAAACAGGGGCTAGGACTTCCATAGTGTCCGCCGTTCCCGACGGTGAGGTGATCGCGCGGGATGATGTTTTTGGTATGACCAACCCCAATGAGGCAATAATCGGGATGGCGATCATGGTGGTCCGATTACCGGCCAGACCGCCGACAGAGTGTTTGTCGACAACGTACTTCGTTCGCCAGGTAAACATCTCCCCCGTCTCAGCCATGGCTTTTACCATCCAGATCAACTCTTGCTCGGTATAGGGTTTGACGTACCCTGAGGAAACGAAGTAGGTGGTTTCAATAGTGCCAAGTCGTCTGGAGACAATATCGGAAATGATCGCTTTGACGTCGGCCTCGGTAAACGTCTGGCCGAGGAGTTTTTTCTTAATGGCCTGAATTGAAGCTGGGCGCGAAATAACCTCGATCATCACAATCGAGCCCTCGCGTACTTTCAGAAGTTTCCACACATCGATAAAAATGCCTAAATCACCATGTCGGATGGAATGATGCGTGATATCAGCGATAACGTAGAGGGTGCGCTTTCCGGCCCGAATTTGCAGTTGATCGCCCGGATTAATACCTAGCGTTTCGGCGTCGTGGCCGCGAAGAAGCACAACCCGGGTGTCGCCACCGGTGTCGATATCAACTTGTCGAGCGCGAAGTGGGAAGGCCATATTAGACTCGGGTCACAGCGACTGGGTGCGCCGGGCGGCGTCCAGCTAGTAATCCCGGTTTCGCCCCAACGTGTTGAATGACTGACTCCGAGTTTGCCGTGGCATACTGAAGCGCTTGCGGGACGTTTTTTGTCCGTATGTATGCGCCCACAAACCCACTCCCGAAAGCGTCACCCGCCCCGGTTGTATCGACGACACGAATTTGCCGGGTGGCGGAGTGCCAAGCTTGTGTCGCTGACCCGGCTAGGGCGCCTTCAGCGCCTTCGGTAATCAGGGTAATTCCGCTAACCTGTCGCCGGAGCGTTTCAAATGCGCTTCGATCTTGATGGCGCGTATAGCCGAGCAAGGTTGCGGCCTCCTCTTGGTTGAGGGAAAAAACTGCCGTTTGCTTTATGAATGGGAGTAGCCGACCATACCCGTGAGCTAGCTCTGCCGCGCCGGGGTTCCAAGCTATGTGGATCGATTCTTCGGCCGCATATTTCCAAATCCGCCGGATCGTATCGAGACGTCCACCAAGCGAGCTAATATACAGCCACTTCGGATGATGGTTTGCTAAACGAATGTTTTTTGGATCAATGTCGGCTGAAGCGCCGCGATAGACCAAAACGGTGCGCTCGCCGCGGCTGGTCAGCAAAAGCACAGAATATCCGGTCTCACGGACACGGTCGTAGACAACCGATGTCGTGTCGACATGTTCCTTTTTCAGGGCGAGTAGAACTTCGCGTCCGCGAGCATCATGGGCGCCGATTTTGCCAATAAAGCCCGTTTTGAGGTGCTGACGCGCGAACGAAACGGCCGTATTTGTCCCGCCGCCACCGGTCTCGAACAGAATATCGTCAACTTCGATTTTTGATCCTAAAGCAAAACACTCGGCCTCGCCGGTTGAAAAGGCATCGTCACGAATAATTTTTATGGCTCGGCTGCGCAGAAACACATCGCGGGTAGCAGCGCCGATGGTGATGACGTCGTAGTTCATAGGCGGATACGATGACGTGACCCGAACTGCGACATTTTTTCCATGACTACCTTTTGGACCGCGTCGCGGGCGGGCGCAAGCTCATGACGGGGATCAAAAACTGAACGATCAGCCGCGAGCGTTCGACGCAGGGCAGCGCTAAAGGCCAGACGCAGGTCGGTATCAATGTTAATCTTGGCAATGCCGGCCGCTATGGCCTGACGGATTTGGGCCGGAGGTGTGCCGCTCGCGCCGTGCAATACGAGCGGAATGGAAACGACTCGTCGAATCGCTCGTAATAATGGGAAGTCCAATTTTTCATCAGCTTCGGGCACTCCATGTGCATTTCCGATGGCCACGGCAAAGGCGACAACCCCAGTCGACCGAACAAAATGAACTGCGGCGGCGGGGTCCGTTTTTGTAAACCCGGCTCCGGTTTTCGGTCGCTTGGCGTCTTCAACGTACTTCACCTGACCTATTTCGCCTTCAACCCCGACCCCATACTTTTTTGCCGTAACGACAACACGCCGTGTCTGGGTGATGTTCTGCGCGTCTGGCAGTCGTGACCCGTCGAACATGATGCCGGTATATCCAGCCTTGAGACACTCGCTGGCGGTACGGTAGGACTTCCCGTGATCAAGATTTAGAACAATCGGAATGCGAGTCTTTTTGGCCAAGATGGTGACAATGGCAGTGAGCGTCGCCGCTCCGCCGGCATATGTTATTGCGGATTCGGAGGTGTTAATGATGACCGGCGAACGCTGGGCTTTTGCCGCGGCAATAACGGCCTGCGCTTGTTCAAGGTCAGAGATATTAAAAGCACCGACGGCATAGCGATCACGTTGGGCCTGCGTCACGACGCGTTGTAAGGTGGTCAGCATGTCAGGAAGTATATCACACGAATGAAAGACTTTGTTGCAGTGCGTGCCACGCTGATCGCAGATACCGACTGCGGCGTCGCAGGTACGAACCAACGATGATAGTCGTCGTCCCCGCTTTGACGACGGCTGGAATGGTCGATGGGTTTAGACCGACGTCAGCGCTGATTTTTGTGGGCCGATAGAGGCGATGAATAGCGTGGATTCGGCGAACCGCCTTGGGATCTATCGGGGCGCCATTTTTTCCACTTTGGCCGGTCATAATATGCGCCCAATTCAGCGGGGTGAGTCGGCGAAGGCGACTGATTGGCGTTGTGCATAATATCCCAATACCGACCCGCAAGCCGGCCGCTGTAGCCAACTGACGCGCGGTAATAATTTCTGCGGCTTCAACATGCAAAATGACGCTTTTGGCCTGTGAGCGTCGAACCGCCTCGAGCCACACGTGTGGTTGTCGGGACATGACATGAACTGTTGTGCTAGCTGGGAGGCGCAAGCTTGCGAGAATTCGCGGGGTCAAAACATTGTTTCGCGTCAATGTCCCATCCGCCACATCAAGGTGGATCGGAACCTTTAGATTCGAATACTGGCGGAGCAGACGAGTCACCGACCGACGAGTGGTCGCTAGAATTGAGGGTTCAATGTGTACGGCCTTGTTCATATCCACGAATCTCCCGTAGCCGTCGGACGTAGCGTGGCTTTGGGCTAAATTTGGTGCGGAGGAATGACCGAGTAATGGCCAGGGCACTGGTCGCGGTCACATGATCGGCACCAAGCGCGAGAATATTTGCATTATCATCGCTCCGAATTTTCTTTGCTACTCGCGGTGTCCAAGCCTGGGCGGCGCGAATCCCCGAGAATTTATTCGCGGCAATGGCAATACCGGCGCCGCTGCGACAGATGGCCAGTCCGACAGCGGTCGGCGATTTTTTCATGGCCACCACTAGTCGCTTGGCAACCCGCGGATAATCGTCCCCAGGGTGATGGGTGGGGGTTAGAAACGTACAATCCGCCGACTGGCTAAGTTTCGAGACAAGATATGACGCGAGCTTGTAACCTCCGTGATCGGCGGCGATGAAAAGTCGGGGTGACGGCATACTATTGCGCTACCGACTGAATGTGGAGCGTCCCCTGCCAAAGGTAGTCGTTTGGTGCGTCTTCATCATGATAGGTGAACGTCCCGACGTCGGTACACACATATCGGTAGGTACCGCCGGGAGCAATCGTGGCTCCAAAATTGGCTAAGCTCGAGTGACTCGGGTGTGGGTCGGCGTCGATGGTATGTGTTTTTGTATCGCTATTCCGAAATTCAATCACATCTCCGGGATTGACGTCGACAGTCGGCCGGTCAAGACCGCTACTGGTGACTGTAATCGTTACATCGGCCGGATCAGTGGTTGGTGTGGTTGAGAATGAACCAGTGGTGTGACTCGCCGTATTGCTGTTGCCAGCGGTGTTTGTTGCTGGAGTGATGTTCGTGGTCACGGATTGACAGCTGGCACCGAAAAAGACGAGACCGGCGGCCACGATGGTGATTGGTACGTAACGCATGGAAATTACCTTATGGGTAAGAGTTTTTTTATTGGTCCGGCGATACGGCTCGTATCCCAGGGCGGTGTAAACGTGAATGTGACGGTCGTTTTGACGTTCGGCCATCGGTTTTGACAGCGATCGGCAATGTCTTGTTGGAAAAACGGCGCGAGTGGGCAGGTTGGTGTCGTCAGTGTCATGACCACGCCGATTTTGTTTTTATCCACGGTGATGTCGTAGATAAGTCCTAGAGAAACGATATCAATGTTCAGCTCAGGATCGATGCAGGTTGCCAGCACCTCACGAACCGCCTCGCTCGTGAGCGCCGATTTATTGGGTGCGGTCGGCTGGCTCATGACCAAGGAAACGCTCAGCTTCAAGCGCAGCCATACAGCCAGCGCCGGCAGCGGTAATGGCCTGGCGATAGCGCCAGTCAGATACATCGCCAGCCACGAACACGCCCGGAAGCGAGGTTTTGACCTGATCAACGACCGTGAGGTAGCCCTTTTGATCAACCGCCAGTTGCGGAGCAAATGCGCTAGTGTTGGGCTGGTGCCCAATGGCCAAAAAGACACCTTGGCACTCCAAGGTCCACGGTTTCTTATCTGCGCCGGTTCGAACTTTCAATCCTTCAACCCGCTCGGCTCCGAGGACATCCTCGATTTCAGTTTGCCAATGGAATTCGATATGCGGGTGCGCCTTGGCGCGATCCGCCATGATTTTCGAGGCTCGAAGTTCTGCCGAGCGCACTAAAACGTGTACGTGGGTGGCAAATTTCGTCAGATAAAGTGCCTCTTCCATGGCCGCATCTCCCCCGCCGATTACCGCTACAACTTTTTGTCGGAAGAAAAAGCCATCGCAGGTTGCGCACGCCGATACGCCTTTACCACGTAGTCGCTGTTCATTTGCCAATCCGAGCCATTTCGCTGAGGCCCCGGTGGCAATAATCACCGAGTCGGCCGTATAGGATCCCCGTTCGGTTGAAACGGCGTACGGTTTTTTTGAAAAATCGACTGCGGTTACCGCTTCCGGTTTTAACACCGTGCCGAAGCGGATGGCCTGGGCCCGCATAGCTTGCATAAGCTCTGGACCAATAATTCCCTGCGGAAAACCCGGAAAATTCTCGACTTCAGTTGTCCACATTAGCTGACCGCCTGGCTCCTGGCCCTCGAGGACGAGCGGCGCCATGTCAGCTCGAGCCGCATAAATAGCGGCGGTTAGGCCAGCGGGTCCGGATCCGATGATGAGAACTTTCGTGTCTGCCATAGGTCGTGATTATAGCATACTTTAGCGTAAATTTCGGCTCACGACATTTTTGCATTTGACATTTTTCAATCCGTGTATTTCCGCCTGACCCGTAAACTCGCGGTTTTCCTTGATGTTTGCTATACTTTTCACGTTTATTAACCCTAATCGCATAGCACGACTATGGCCGACAAACCCTTGACCAAGTCCGCCCTTCTCAGCCTGTTGGCAGAAAAGAGTGGTCTGAGCCGCAAAGATGTTACCAATCTGTGGGACATCGTAGTTGATACCGCCTATAAGCAGGCGAAGTCAGCTGGTGAAGTTACACTCCCAGGACTTGGGAAACTGCTGAAGAAGCAGCGCGCAGCTCGCCAGGGCCGCAATCCAGCTACCGGCGAAACGATTCAGATTCCGGCCAAGACGGTCGTGAAATTCCGTGTCGCAAAAGCCGCAAAGGATTCGATCCTCGGTAAGTAATTGCCTACGTAAATATCCTCCGCGGAAGCGGAGGATATTTTTATTCCAACGGAATGCTATCTCCCGGGCCTGGGATGATCACCTCTAGCCCTGGGTAGCGCTGTCGGAGAACGTCCGCGAAGCCAGTTGATCGGTCAGGTTCGGCATGCACAAGTACCACTCGTTTAAGGCCTGGGATTGGCCGTGGAAAGGCCGCTAGTTCCTCAGCGTCTGCGTGGGCGCTCAGGTCATTGAGTATTTTAATCTTGGCGCGGACCGGTATTTCTTGTCCGAAGACCCGCAAATACTCCGCACCTTCGATGAGGCGTCGACCTGGGGTATGAATGGCTTGGTAGCCGGTGAAGAGCACGATCGTGTTGGGATCAGGCAAACGCTGTTTTAGGTGATGCATCACCCGTCCACCGCTGGCCATGCCGGAGGCGCTGATGATAATCATCGGCCCACCTAGACTGTTTAGTGATTTTGACTCATCAACCGTGTGGGTGAAGCGCATCGCGTGGAACCGCAGCGGCATGTCCCCGCGACGTGGAAAATCAATCTTTGTTTGCGCGTCATATTCGCTCTGGTGATTGATAAAGACCGTATTTATTCGTTCGGCCAGGGGTGAATCAACGATAATTGGCAGGGCCGGGATTTTGTGATCATCGATCAAGCGATGCAAGATATACAACAACTCCTGTGTCCGACCGAGTGAAAAGGCTGGGACGACAATGACGCTCTGTCGTTCGATTGCTTCGGCGACGATGCCGACCAGTTGGCCGTAGACTTCATCAACGGCATGGTGTCGCCTCGTTCCATACGTCGCTTCCATCACTAATGTTTCCGCTGGCTGAGTGACCGGATCGGGGTCGTTCAAAAGCGGGGCGTTATTTCGGCCTAGGTCACCGGTAAAGACGAGGCCACGACGATGCCCGGCCTCTTCCCAACTCAGGTGAATTGTTGACGAGCCCAAAATATGGCCGGCGTCATACAGATGAATAGCCAAGCCGCCGGGGAGCTCTATCCCTTTTCCACCGTGACTGTTGTATTCAACCGTATCAAATCGGGCCATCACGGCCGGGATGTCCTCTGGTGTGTACAGCGGTTGATGAAGTTCAGCGTCAGGAAGATGATGTTTCTTGGCGAACTCGGCGTCTTGGACCTGAATCTTCGCCGAGTCGAGTAAAATAAGTTCCGCCAAGTCACGCGTGGCACGGGTACTAATGATGCGTCCGCGAAATCCACCCCTCAGCAGTAATGGCAATCGTCCAATATGGTCGAGGTGCGCATGTGAGACCACCACCACGTCAATATCTCGAGGGTTAAACAAAAAACGGCGGTTCTTTTCATCACTCTCGCGACGATGCCCCTGAAACAGTCCGCAGTCCAGCAATACCCGCCCTGACGGCGTCGTTAAAAAATGTCCGGACCCCGTAACTTCGCGGGCGGCGCCGGTACAGAGTAAGTTGCTACTCATGCGCGTGGTGGGCTAAATAGGTAAGATCGTTCGTGCGCCACCGTTGCAGGAGTGCGCGGTCGTGACGATGAAGTAATTGGCCGATGCTGAGTCCAGACATGAGATGCGGCAGAAGGACGAAATCTGCGCCCAGTCGGTAATAACGGGCCGCTTCACGCTCCGTTTCGGCGCGAACGATCATGAGTGGGTGTGGGCGTTTGATACCACGCAGTGCAGTGAGAAGACCGACGGTATCATCATCGTCAGGGCTGGTGCAGACAATCGTCTTTGGGTGATGAGCAAAGAGGGCATCAATCATTTCTTCGTCGCTGACGTCACCATACGTTACATCAATGTGCTCACGTTGTAACCGAGCAATGACGTCGGGGTCATAATCAATGACCAAAACGGACTTTTTATCAACGGAACGGAGGATGTTTTGACCGAGGCGGTGGGCGCCGATGAGCACGAGTTCGTATTTTTTTGCTCGTTTCTTGGTGGTCTGTGGCTTCCCGCGAGCCCCGAAAACAGGTCGGATGAAGGTATAGACCGCATCGGCATGCGCCATGCCAAATGAGGAGATGGCGATCGATAGGATTGCGGCAATGGTCACATAGGAGACGATTGCGTCCGGAATGTGCCCAAGGCGGACGCCAATGGTCGCGACCACAAGGGAAAACTCGGAAAGTTGCGATACATGGAGACCGGCGAGAACCGAAGTTCGTGGATGATAGCCCCGAAGGTAAAGCAACCAGGTGATGATTGCCGGGTTGACGATGGTGACTAACACCGTCATCCCAATCACCATCCCCCATTGACCGCTAAATGATTGACCGCTAAGCGAGGTGCCGAGACTTATAAATAATAGGATCAGGAAGAAATCGCGTAACGGCCGGAGGTTATGGGCAATGTGGAGTTGATCACTGGCGTTGGCAAGAGCTAAGCCCGCCAAAAACCCGCCGATTTCGATCGATAGACCGATCTGGTGACAAACAGCGGCGACAACAAACATCCAGGCCATGGCCAATAGAAACAGTAGCTCGTGCGAGAGACTGAGACGATGCAGCAGCTTGGGAATGAACGAGCGGCCAAGCCAAAGCATAGCGGAGAACAGCACCGCGGCCTTCAAAATAGTTAGAAGCATTGGCCATCCATCAAATCCCCCGCCGCCCTTCAATCCGGCTAGGGCTACCAGCACGATCATCGCGATAAAGTCCTGGACGAGCATAATGCCGACCACGATTTTTCCATGGAGGGAATTCAGATCGTGCCGCTCGGTCAGTGTCTTGACCACGACGACGGTGCTGGCAAAGCCGACCATGATGCTCACATAGAGCACGGTCAGTGGATCCCAGCCGACGAGTAACCCAAAGAGGGCCCCAAGGACCCCGGTGATGACAATTTGAACTGCGCCGACTACCATGGCCGTCGCGCCGACCATTCGCAGAGACGCATAGTTTATTTCAAGGCCAATCAAAAAAAGCAGCATCATGATTCCCATGTCGCTGAACAGTCCCAGCATCCCGCTCGACATGCCAGAAACCGCCCCACTAGCTGATAGGAGGGCGCCCGCGACCAGGTAAGCTAGGATCATTGGTAAGCGGAGCATTTTTGCGATCCCGCCCACTACCGCGGCAATACTGAGGACAATTGCGAGTTGTTGGATTTGGTTTTCCACGATCATAGTATACCACGGCTGGTAACAGAAAACACCCCGTTTCCGGGGTGTTTCACTGTTTTTAGTTACGGCGTTACCGGCGTCGATGCGACCCAGAGGCTTTTGCCTTTATTCAGTGCGGTCAGCTGAACCAAGAGGTTCCGCATACTCGGCTGACGATGGGTGACATTCGTGCAAGTGAACGTTGTAAAATAGGTATGGAGTTGTTCGATGGACTGTCCATCAAACGATGATTTACCGACCGTCGAGAAGTAGGTCGACTGGAAGGCGGTACCATCTGAGCTCGGGTTCATCACGTAGTTATTGTGTAAGGTGATGGCCTGATCCCAGAGCGAGTTACAGAACCCGCTCGCCTCTCCCCGCCCGCTCTTCAAACTGTGGTCGAGCCAGAGATCGTTTTCGGCATTGTCGTCGATTCGCCAGAAGCGCGAGTCGTTGACTTGGCCGATCCACGGCTGGTCGTTCGTACTGTTTAATACCATCACGCCGTCGAGGGCAAAGCCCATCGAGTCGGCGGCAAAGGCGCGTCGATTTGAGCGGTCCGTAATCTGGACACACTTGGCGTACCGATACAATCCAAGGTCAAATGAAGCGTCTTGGCTGATTGTTCCGACAATTCGGAACTTCCAGCAGTTTTCGCTGACCGCGACGGTCGCGCTTGGCTTGGCCGCGCGCTTATTCGGGTTCCGCAAGGCGATCACGCGGAAATCTTTGCCGGGCTTGTTAACAATGGTGCTATCGAATTTGAGGGTCACTTGACCCTTATATCCGAGATGGACCATCGAGGTTGCCGGGACGACCGCCACTGGGTCTAATCCTTCGGCCACACCGAGCGCTTGCCACGGGTCACTAAATTCGGCCGGGACAGCGCTGCCATCAGCGCGGGTGCCTTGACTAAAGGCGAAAACGCCATCAGCCCATGCATCCATCCCGTCTGGAAAGTTGGCTTTGGTTGGCACGGCCGTCAGACCGTAGGTCATGAAAGCCACTGCCAGAACCGCCACCAATGATGCGATTTTCTTCATAGTTTGGTGAGGTAATGAATGAAGTGCCCGCCAAGATGGCGAACGCGATAGTTAACACCAAAGCGGCCAACTTGTCAATACCTAACGAGGGGAAAACTAAACTATTTGGCTAAGGTTAGCCTAATGCTTCGGCTGGCCTTCTTGGCTATTCGACTGGTGGGGTCGACTTGGCTGGAGTCTCTGCCGGTTTTTTCGCCGACCGTACAGAAATGTGGACGTCGCGGAGTTGTTGCTCGGTGACCGTTGATGGAGCACTCATTAATGGGTCACGGGCATCACCCATCAGCGGGAAGGCAATCATTTCTTTCAGATTCGGCTGACCGGTCAGGACCATCAGTAAACGGTCGATTCCAGGAGCGATCCCACCATGCGGCGGCGCACCATATTCGAAGGCCTCAAGCAAGTGGGCAAATTGCTGCTTTTGTTCATCCGAAAAACCTATGAGCCCGAAGATTTTTTCTTGAAGTTTAGGGTCGTGAATACGAATACTGCCGCCACCAACTTCGAATCCGTTTAAGGCTAGGTCATGCTGGTATGAACGCGCTTTCAGCGGCTCGGTATCGAGTAACGGGATATCTTCGGTTCGCGGTGCGGTAAACATGTGATGCGATGGAGCATACTTCTCCCCGGCCCCGAAAAAGAAATCTTCTTTTGATTGTGGCGTGAATAACGGGAAATCAATAATCCAGGCAAAGGCTAATTCGTTCGGATCATTCTTATCTTTGCGCAAGTCCGGTTTATCACTGCCGTATTTTTCCATGGCTTCTTGATGCGGAATACGAGGCCACGGCACCTGGGTGATATGTTTATCCGGGAATAATTCCTTGACCAGGGACGTGAACATACCTTCCACGAGTTCTAAAATGTCATTTTGGGACACAAAGGACATCTCCATATCAAGCTGGTAGAACTCGCCCGGACTTCGATCGGCGCGAGCGTCTTCGTCACGGAAACACGGGGCGATTTGGAAATATCGTTCCATCCCGGCCACCATCAGTAATTGCTTGTATTGTTGCGGAGACTGTGGGAGCGCAAAGAACTTCCCAGCGTGGAGGCGGGACGGGACGAGATAGTCTCGGGCTCCTTCGGGAGTTGATTTTGAAAGAATCGGCGTTTGAATTTCAACAAAGTCTTCTTTCTGCAAGTAGTTCCGCAAGAATTGTAAAACTTTATGGCGAAGCCGAATATTTGTATTCATGCGCTCGGTTCGCAGGTCCAAATATCGATATTTTAAACGGGTCTCTTCATTTACATTGAGTGTCGTTTTATCAATCTCGAATGGCGGCGTTTTTGCCTCATTCAAAACAACAAGCGACTCCCCGACCATCTCAACGGTCCCGGAGACAATGTTTTGATTCACCATGCGTTCCGGCCGAGCGTTGATGGTGCCCTCAATTGAGACAACGTACTCCGACCGGACATCGTTGACGGCGGCGTACGCCTCGGTGTGGGACGGATCGAACACCACTTGGAGTAACCCCGAGCGGTCACGGAGGTCTACAAAGATGATTTTCCCGTGGCGGCGGATGTTATGAATCCAGCCTTGGACGAGGACTCGCTGGCCGACGGAGGTAACGGTGTCTTTGATGGTAGTTCGTTGCATACGCGAATACGGTAAGTCAGAGGCTAGAATACCATATATACTGTGAAAATCAATGGCTTGCGACTTTTTATCTCTCTTCGTATGAACCCCAGCTGTACCCTAAAGAGGTCTATACCGTACTACGTTAATACGTCTCAGACTTCTTGGCTCGGGGACAGGGATTCGAACCCCGATTCACGGCTTCAAAGGCCGCTGTCCTA
>CAYNGY010000004.1:0-80472 GCA_964397195.1 uncultured Gammaproteobacteria bacterium
ATTGAACCGCTGACCTCGTCCTTACCATGGACGCGCTCTACCAACTGAGCTACATGGGCCCGGGCCAAAGCCGGGCGTCGAATGAGATTACGAAGGATTTGCTTCGTTGTCAACCGAGGCGTCGCCCGTCAGATGCGTATCGGGCATCGCGTGAATTGCCGTTTCCCATTCGGGAATTTTTGAATTTTCAGGATTTGTCGAACGGAGACGTTCGAGCGCGTCAATGGCAAATGATTTTTTGCCATCGGCAATAGCAATTTCGAGATACAAATCAATCACCCGTGGATTTGCCGGTGCGAGTCGATATGTCTCCTGGATCGTTTCAAACGCCGCCGGCAGTTCGTCAATCTGCTGGTACGACGTAGCCAGGCGCTCATAAAAACGCACGCGTAATTCTTCGCGCTGGTTCTTGGCTACGGCATTCGCATCATCAGAATGATGATCAAAGACCGCATCGGGCTCATCAATCAGCTTTTCAAGAAAGCGATACACTTCTTTCGCGTGAGCATACTCCTTTTGTTTCAGGTATAAATCACCAAGAACATCAAATGATGGAATCGAGCGCGGTTCAATGCGAATGGCTTGCAAACATTTTTCCTCCGCCGCCTTCAACTCGCCATCGCCAATCAATGCTTCAGCCTGCTCAAGTAACACTTGAATCTCATCGTTCAATCGATGCCGCTGACGTCGATTGAGGAGAACCGGGATCGACCGAACTTTATACTCATGTTCAAGATCGCGCAGTTTCGCCTGGGCCTTCCCCATCGCCTTGCCAAGCGTTTGAACCGTCGGCCGTGAGCGCTCCCGGACCGTCACCCACGCATTTGTAAATTTGCGTCGTAAACGAGTCTCGACGATCTCAGCTTTCCTAACTTCCGCCGGCGGGGCCTGCTCTGGATCTACCGCCGCCGCCACCGGGAATTTCCGAATAACGATCACTGCCATGGTCAGCACCGCGAGAAAGAAGACGCCACCGCTGATCCAAAGAATAATCATGGGAACTAGATACTCAAACGTTTGAAAGCATGAACCGTCGGGTTTCCCGCCTGGGCCAGAACCTTGGCCATCGTCAGCTTGTCATCCTTGATAGAGGGCTGGTTGAGCACACACACTTCGCTGAAATATTTAGCCATCTTTCCCGGCAGAATTTTGTCCCACATCGCCTCAGGTTTCCCTTCACTTTGCAGTTGGGCCCGAAAAATCTCTTCCTCATGGGTGCGGGTATCCGCTGGCACATCATCCGGAGAAACGTAAAGCGGGCGCATAGCCGTAATGTTCATCGCAACATCATGGGCCAGCGCATCATCGTCGCCAGACATGGCGACAATCGCTCCGGTCTGTTTACTTCCATGAAGATATTCACCAACAATACCGTCAGCAGACAATCCGGCGACATCAACCACTTGAATATTCTCACCGAGTTTCGCCACCGCAGCTTCAACCTGCGCCCGAACCGTTGTGTCATGAAGTGGTGCGGCCAGAAACGACTCAAGGGTCACCGCCGTTCCCGCCTGGACCATGCCCAAAGCGGTTTGCGCCGCATCGTTCACCAATGTCGTGAAATCTTCTGTCCGAGCCACAAAGTCTGTTTCACAGGCAATGACGACAATGGCGGCCGATTTACGATCCGCGCTACGAGCAATCACGACGCGGCCATCTTTTACCGTCCGGGCGCTTTTAGCCGCCGCAACTTTTGCGCCGGATTTACGTAAGTGTTCGAGTGCCGCCTGGGTATCACCGCCAACTGCCTCGAGTGCCTTCTTGGCATCCATCATCCCGACGCCAGTTTCTTGTCGGAGCCATTGGATATCTGTGGTCGTTATCGCCATAGGTACAAACGTTAGATGAATTTATACGGTCGGGACGACGGTCGGCTCCGTCGGGGTAATATCCGGAACGCGTTGTGCGGCATCAGCACGACCGGTGCGGACCGCATGTGCAATCGAAGCCACGATGAGCTGTAACGACTTCGTTGCGTCGTCATTAGCCGGGATTGGGTACGTCAGCCCAGCCGGGTTCACATTCGTGTCACAGACTGCAACAATCGGAATATGCATGGCTTTCGCTTCATGGATAGCCGTTTTTTCCTGTTTCACATCGATAACAAAAATCGCTTCCGGTAAGTGATCAAGTCCCGCGACTCCGCCGATAAGTTTCTCTAAGCGTTCAATTTCATTCTCGAAAGAGAGTGACTCTTTCTTGGTGTACTTGGCCCATACACCCGTCGCGCGCTCTTCCTTCAAGCGATGTAGTTTCTGGCCAAGCTGACGAACTTGCGAAAAGTTTGTGAATAAGCCGCCGATCCAACGATCGACAATGAACGGCATGCCGACTTCCTCCGCCGCCGCTCGGACAATATCACGCGCTTGGCGCTTCGTCCCGACAAACAGGATCGAGCCGCCGCGTCCGACGAGGTCGTGCACAAAAACAGTCGCCTGATCCAAAGCGGCCTTGGTTTTTTCGAGATTAATAATGGAGACGCCGCCACGAGTCGTGAAAATGAACGGATCCATTTTCGGGTGACGACGACTTTGCTGATGGCCGAAATGAACTCCGGCTTTCAGCATATCGACCAATGAGAGGTCTGACATAATTGTACTTCTCCTTATATGTGCCCGGAAATCGGGCCCGCTACGCTGTTACCATGGCGCGGCTGATGGCCGCGAGGAGGTCTATAAACAGCGTATGTGAGATGAATGAGCGGTCATAGGATACCATAGTCACCCTGACTTGACAAGCCCGAAAACCGCCCGTATACTGCCACGGCCTATGAAATCCTCGATTCACCCGAAATATTCACGGTCCGCGACAGTTACCTGTGCCTGTGGCAACACGTTTACGACCGGTTCAACGGTTGAGGATATTCGTGTTGAAGTCTGTTCACGCTGTCACCCGTTCTACACCGGAAAGCAAAATCTCGTCGACAGCGCTGGCCGGGTGGACCGTTTCAAGAAACTTGTTGAAAAGAGCGGCACCAACGAACACCCCGTTCGAAGTAAGCGCGCCAAGCTCGAAGCAAAAAAGGCCCGCAAGGTCGCCAAGGCCACCAAAGAAGAATAACGACACTCGCCCGCCGACCACCGGCGGGATTTGTCTATCACGTATGGTTTTGCCGGATCGCACCACCCTAACCACGCAACTTGAAGCCATTGAGGCTGATTTAGCGCGTCTCAGCACCGCCAACGATCAGGCTGCCCTGACCAAGGCATCAAAAAAGCATGCCGAGATAAGCGCCCTGCTGACCGACATCACCCATCTCGAGACCCTACACCAATCCGTCGATTCAACGCGGCTAACCGCCAATGATGACAGCGACCCGGAACTTCAAGCAATGGCGACCGAGGAGTTGCCACGCCTCGAGAAGGAAATGGTTGAGCTGGAGCAAAATATCACCGAGCGCGTCCAGCCGAGCGACCCAAACGACGAAAAAGATGTGATCGTCGAAATTCGGGCCGGCGCTGGCGGAGATGAAGCGGCCTTGTTTGCGGCCGAACTGATGCGAATGTACGCCCGCTATGCCGAACGCAAAGAGTGGAAAACAAACCTCCTCTCTTCGAGCCACACCGGGATCGGCGGATTAAAAGAAGTCATCTTTGAAATCCACGGCGACCGTGTGTATCGTCTCATGAAATATGAGAGCGGTGTTCACCGGGTTCAGCGCGTCCCGGAAACAGAAAAAAGCGGTCGCGTTCATACCTCAACGGTGACGGTCGCGGTGGTACCAATCGCCGAAGAAGAAGATCTAGTGATTGACCCGAAGGATCTGAAAATTGTGGCCTCAACATCGAGCGGTGCCGGCGGACAGTCGGTCAATACAACCTATTCCGCCATCCGCCTGACCCATATCCCGACCGGCATCATGGTTTCGATGCAGGACGAACGATCACAAACCCAAAACAAAATTAAAGCGATGCAAGTTCTGCGATCCCGTCTGCTCGCTCGGCAAGAAGAAGAACGTCGCGCTCGCGATTCCGCGCTGCGAAAGAGTCAGATTGGCTCCGGCGATCGATCAGAAAAAATTCGTACCTACAACATCCCCCAAGACCGGGTCACCGACCACCGTATCAAGCTCACCTTGCACACCGTTCCAGCGATTCTTGATGGTGATCTCGATCAATTTACGTCCGCCCTGCGAAAGGCTGATCTTGATGGCCAGGCCCCTGCTGACAATTCGTGACCTATTGCGGCACGGCCGGAGCCTCCTCAGCCCGACGATCGCCCAGTCCGGACCGGAATCACTTGCGCTCCTAGCGACCGCCAGTAAAAAACCGGACACCTGGCTACTAGCCCACGATACCGAAGTGCTTCCACGTAATGCCCGGCGTACCTTTTTGCGCTGGGTCGGTGACCGCCGACGTGGTAAACCGTTTGCATACCTCGTTGGCTGGCAACCATTTGCCGGTCATCGCATCCGCGTCACACCGGCTGTACTCATCCCCCGACCGGCGACCGAGACCTTGGTGGCCGATCTGCTTGCGCGGTACCAAAACCATACACAGCTTCGTGTTCTCGACGTCGGCACCGGGAGCGGATGCATTGCCATTGCCATCGCGGCCGCCCAACCAACATGGACCGTCGAGGCGATTGAGCCATCCACCACCGCTCGTGCCGTGGCCACAAAAAATATTCGTCAGCTCGTCCCTCATCGTGTAAAACTGTTCGCAACGTTCCATCAGGTTCAGCATCATACCTACGACATTATTGTCGCCAACTTGCCATATCTGACCGCGGCCGAGCGTCGCCACCCCTCGCTTCGGTACGAACCGACGAGCGCCCTCGTTGGCGGTGGACGCGATGGTGGGAATGACATTCGGACGCTTATCGGATCTATCGCCCATCCACCGTGTCGAGAACTACTTCTTGAGTGTCTCCCTCGACAATATCGCGCCATTCACAGCATGCTAAAGTCCACCTGGCCTCACTACAACATATCCCGCCAAGTTGCCCCGGGCGGGATTGTCATCGGCGTTCGCGCCGCTCGAAAAAATTAGTACGTAACCGAGCGATCCGTCGGCACCACTTCTACCCAAGTCGTACCGCGAGTGAGCGTCACTACGGCACCATCGGCATCGTAGAATTGGGTGCGGTTTGTGGTGGCCTCTTTCTTCCACGTCCCGACGATCGTGACCCCATCGTGGAAAATAAGTGCCTTCCCTTGCCCAACCGTCGCCATCTTTAAACGCTGTTTCTCATTCGGATACAGTGTGGTTGGCACATACTGGACAATAACATTTTTGGCCGACAAGGCGACTCCGTCTCGAGTCACATGCGCTTCATTCCCATTTTTTCGCGCGTAGACATTATCTTCGCGGTTATAGGTATACGTGACACGGTAGCTGAGCGACGAGAAATTAATAACGATGTCCTTGACGGTCGCCGGTCGATCTGCGAATTCGGACTCATCCGCATAGGCCCAACCGGTAAATGTACTCTTGGTATTCTTCGCCACCTGAGTCAGAGCCTGGTTAATCGATTGCCCGCTCGTGTACAGGTTATGTGGTGCATAGCGTTTTCGGTCGCGCCAGAAGTAAGGACTCTTTGTAAATTGATTGAAGTCAACGACCGTTGTTTTGCTCTGCCGTAACAGATCGAGCGCCTGCGGGCTCCCGCCAGCGTGAATATAGAGTGGCGCATTGTACTCGCTGGCCCAATCAACAAAATACGGGCGGGCCGAGCGGACCGGACCGATTTCCTTTGGCATATCGGTTGTCGCGAACATCGCTAAGAACCGAGTAATACCGCCCTCAGCCAGGGCCTCATAGACAACTTTGGCCCGGTCAATGCCCGATGGAGGTCGCGAAGCCGACATGTTCTCAATCATCACCGCGGCTAAGGCCGGATTGGTCTCCGCTGCAGTCACCTCAACACCATCGAGAATTCGTGGCGCTAATTCCTCGGCAACATTCGTGTTCACTGGTTCATTCGTATTCGTCGGTACTTCTGCTACCGGCTGCGACCAGTACAGATACCCGCCCACGGCGGCTCCCGCTAAGACGACAACACCAAGCACCACCCATACCCATACCGGGATACGAGCTTTTGGCTTGGCATCATTTCGAACAATGGAAGGTTTTGGCGTTGCGGTGGGTGTCGAAGGATCCGACGCAACCGGTGAGGCCTTCTTGCCTCCCTTTTTTACGGGCGGCACTGGTTCAGGCGCAGACTCAGTCGGAAGCGTATCAGGAAACTCAGCCGGCTCGGTAACTTTTTGTCGTTTTGGTTTTGCCATAGGTCGTTGGGATTAGGTCTTTTCAGTGGTTGATTCGGTTCCTTCTTCGGCTGCTTCCTCTTCCTTCCCCTTCTTCTCAACTTCGACCGTGCTCACATCTTCCTTCACATCGGCACTCAAGGCCTCGAGTTCGGCCTCGCTTCGAGGAGCGGCGACACTCGCGACGACTTCTTCACCGCTAATCATGGCCGTAATTCCAGTCGGCAAGACAAGATCCGCGACATGGATTCGATCTTCAAACGTTTTGAGGGCGCTGATATCAACGGCAATGGACGGCACCAAGTCACCTGGCAAAGCGGTGATTTTCAGTTTATCGAGCGTGCGGATGAGAATACCGCCCTGTTCCTTAACAGCTGGTGATTCCCCAGTAAACTCAAGGTCAACGTCCGCTTCAATTTTTTCAGTCATGCGCACCTGATAGAAGTCAACGTGCATCACGGTTTGCTTCGTTGGGTGACGCTGGACACCATGGATTAGCACTGCCACTGGTTTTGCATCATCAACAACTAAATCGACCAAACTGGTCGAACCAGCGGCCTTGTACAGTTTCACAAATTCACCCAGATCAATATCAAGGGTTTGGCTCGTTAAGCCGTGTCCATAGACAATTGCCGGCACGCGTCGTTCGCGACGCAGGTGATCAACGAGTTTGCCGACAACAGAGCGTCGGCGAGCGGTAAGCACGGGATGGTTCATACGGTATTCAAGTCAATCAAGGGCAGGTTCCGGTCGGATTACTCCCGCCGAAAAATCTGCATACGGTCCTCGTTCGCAATAAACGCTTCCGAAAAGTCGATCACATCATCCTCGCTCACTGAGTGTTGATCGCTCCGATCAACGACCTCGGCGGGCGTTAAATCTGTCATCGCGCCAACCGTGCTGACGCCATCAGGGCGAGCGGTCACAATCGCCAGGGAAGCCGTTCCGCAACGACGGCACTGCAGATAGAGCAAGTGCGCATCGTTTTGGACTGCTAATACGTGGGACTGGACCGGTTGAAACGCCGACTCACACAACGGACAAGACATAAAGACCGAAGCCTCTGATCCTGACCCTTGCGGGGATGATGCCGGTGACGGGACATTCATAGCAAACGAACGTGGCCATACGGTACCACTTGTCCTCGCCCGAGTCAAGTCGTTAGGCGGAAAGGCGCGAGGAAAGTCGAATGGAGATGCTTTCCAGTATCCCGAGGCTCAAAAAACCACCTAATAATGAGCTTCCCCCATAACTCACATACGGCAACGGAATACCGGTCACCGGTAAGACCCCAAGATTCATCCCAATATTTACCAGGACATGGATAAAAATCACCCCACCCAAGCCGATGATCAGGTAACCAGTGAACCCATCGACCGCCCGACCGAAGAGTCTGACCAGCCGCAAAAAGTAGAATCCAAAAAGAATAATCACGGTCCCGCCTCCAAGGAATCCGAGCTCCTCGCTAATCGAAGCAAAGATGAAGTCTGTTTGTCGCTCCGGTAAAAACTCAAGTTGTGACTGTGGGCCGAGACCAAGCCCTCGACCGAATAACTGACCCGAACCAATCGCGGCTAGCGCCTGTCGAACATTGTAGCCCGCTCCCTGCGGATCGCTCGCCGGTTGAACAAAAGTGATGATGCGTTTTTTCTGGTAAGGCTTTAGTACCGTCGCCCAACTCAGCGCGCCGACAACTGCCGCAATGCCGAGGAGAATAAAGAGATACCGTCGTGGTGTCGGCGAGACTAAGAGCATCATCCCCCACATGCCAAGCATGACAATCGCTGAACCGAAGTCTGGTTGGACCATGACCAAGACGACCGGTACGGCCACCACCACGCCCGTACGAAAAATAAACATCCAGCTCTGCGCGACGGCCCGTTGATCACTCATGATTTTTGCCAACACAATTGCCAATATGACTTTCATTACCTCAACCGGCTGGAGTTGGACAAAGCCAAAGGAAAACCAACCCGTCGTCCCCCGGACCGTTTGACCGAACAGTAACACGCCAACGAGAAGCGCGTTTCCGACACCGTACAATACCCAGTGTAGCCCGCCAAAAAGTCGATAATCGAGTGTCATCAGGTACAACGCCAGGATCAATCCGGCGGCGATGAACCCAAGCTGGCGATAGAATGTTAGTCGGTTCGCGGCATCGGCGTTCATGCTAAAACTGAACAAGGCCGCCAAACCGATAAAGGTCAGTAGCAAAGTGATCGTCAGCACTCCAACGTCCATGCGGCGGACACTCGCGCCGAATCCAAGCGAAGCCATGTTAGAAGCGGTTCGAGGCGTCGAAGGCGCTGACGGATGGTTTTACCTCCACCGTCGAAACGCTCGAAATCGGGTAGGTCCAGCTAGTCCCTATCTTTTTTGTTTCTCGGGATTTCCAGCGGTCAATCACGAGCTCCTCAACGGCGACAATTCCCTGTGATGAACGAACGATGATCGGCACTCGCACCTGGTAGTAGTTATAAACCGATTCATTCCGAACGGCCGCCTGGACGGCAATGGTATCAATACTCGCGCCACGAATGGGAACTTGGGTCCCTGACCATGTCGGCGTCTCGATCGTAAAGCTCGGCAATGGGGTGCGGCTCGTTGACCGAGACCATTCTGCCACCACGGCCGAAAGCGTCGGCTGGACATCAGCCGCTAAGGCGATATTCTGGACCATCACCGGACGATCCTCCCCGGGATTCACCCAGGTGGTCTGAGTTGACGTCGACGTCGATCCTAAGACAAACGTATATTGCACTTTCGCCGCCCCCCAGTCAGCATTTGTATTTTTCAGAAAACCAACAACATCAACATGCTGTGCATCACGGCGAATGATCGTCAGATCGTGCACGTTCAGCGTCGTTGGCTGGCCGAGCGCGCGCGGCGAAAATATTGACAAACGCCGTCCAAGATCATGAATCCTCGTGGTGATGTGCCCAGCCTGCGCCGTAGCCAGTCCCACCGCCGAAAGGGCCCAAATGCCAGAAATGAAAATAACCATCAGAAGCATAATCGCCCACCACCGGCGTAATGTGGCTTTATGACTAACGAACCAATACCCTATTGCCAGCGGAATATCGCGTGAAGGCATGTCAGGAGAGTACCAAAACGGACCGCTCGTCGCAAGTCGGCGTGACCAACTCCCATCCGATATGGTATGCTGTGGACATGTCAAAAGACATCCTTTTCATCAGCCTCTCCGTCGCCGCACTCGTCGGTACGGCTTTTTGGGTGATTCTACTAGCCGAGATGATTAAGATCTTGCGGTCAGTCGAACGAACCGTCACCGCCTTTGAAACACGGCTGCGCACCATTGATGATATTCTTCAGACCCTGCGGGATAAAATTTCTTCTACCCACATCGAATTGGTTGCCTTGGCTCAAGGTGTAAAATCGCTCATTGGATTCTTTGCGAACCGGCGTTCAGCCCGCCGTTCCAGCACACGCGCATCAGCGCCCGCGGACGACGAATAGGTCCCGTGGTCGTGATGAAGCTGGTCCCGAGGTTCGGGATCGTTTACGCATGTCTACATCATTCGTCAATCTCCACGTTCATAGCCACTTTTCGCTGCTCGACGGTCTACCGAAGATCGACGAGTTAGTGACGTGTGCCAAAGAGCAGGGTGCAACCGCCCTGGCCCTGACTGATCATGGCAACCTGTACGGCGCCATTGAATTTTACCAAAAAGCTACCGCCGCCGGCATCAAGCCGATTATTGGTGTTGAGATCTATGTTGCCCCAAACAAGCACACCGAAAAACGCCCAAAGGTCGATGAACATGCATACCATCTGACACTACTGGCCGAGAATAACACCGGGTATCGCAACCTGATCGCCCTCGTCACCGCCGCTCACCTTGAAGGATTTTACTATAAGCCGCGTGTCGATCACGATCTGCTCGCCAAGCACGCGGAAGGGGTCATTGCCTTAAGCGGCTGTTTAAAGGGCGAAATTGCTGGTGCGATCCTCTCCGGCCGCGACTCGGAAGCGCGTAAACTAATAGCGTGGTATCAGGAAGCATTCGGACCAAAAAACTTTTTTCTTGAGCTCCAGGATCATCCGACGATTCCCGAGCAAGGGAAGCTGAATACCGCTTTAATTGCTTACGGGCAAGAGCTGGGTATTCCCCTCGTCGCGACCACAGATTCACACTACCTCCGACCCGATGACGCAGAAGCCCAAGACATTCTCCTCTGCATCCACATGAAGCGACAGATCAGTGACCCTGATCGTCTTTCGATGCGGCATGCTGATTTCTCGCTTCGGCCAGCTGACGACATGATTGCGGCTTTTTCCCATGTTCCAGCAGCGATTACCAATACGGTCGCTATCGCGGAACGTTGTGACGTCACTATTAAACTTGGACAGGTCCAGCTCCCCCACTATCAGGTCCCGGCTGGCCAGACCGCCGAACAATACCTGCGACAATTGGCAGAAGAAGGTATCCCGCGACGGTACGGCAGCGAAACACCGGCTGTTCGTGAACGTCTTGAGTATGAACTCTCGGTAATCGACAAAACCGGCTTCGCCTCATACTTTTTGATTGTCCAAGATTTTGTGAACTGGTCAAAACAACATGGGATTATCGTCGGCCCTGGTCGCGGCTCGGCGGCTGGTTCGATCGTGTCATACCTTTTGAATATCACCAACGTCGACCCGATCATGTACGATCTCCTGTTTGAGCGATTTCTCAACCCGGAACGTATCGCCATGCCGGATATTGATATTGATTTTGCTGACACGCGTCGAGACGAAGTAATCCGCTATGTTGAATCGCGCTACGGGAAGGACCACGTCGCCCAAATTATCACCTTTGGAACCATGGCCGCTCGCGCGGCGATTCGCGACGTTGGTCGGGTACTCGGTTTTCCGTATACCTATTGTGATCGCGTCGCAAAACTGATCCCGATGTTTTCGTCACTCTCCCAAGCCTTAGAGCATGTTCCGGAATTGAAAGAGATCTACGAAAACGATGAGGAGGCAAAGCGGCTGATCGATGGCGCCATGAAGCTCGAGGGCGTCGCGCGTCACGCGTCACGCCACGCCTGCGGCGTGGTCATCACCAAAGACCCGCTGATTGCCAACGTGCCTCTGCAATATGCGGGGCCAGATGACGATTCAATTATCTCTCAGTACTCGTTGCATCCGATTGAAGATCTTGGCCTCTTAAAAATGGACTTCCTTGGTCTTTCAAACTTAACGATCCTTGAGACCTGTCTCCAGATGATTCAAAAGTCGCGCGGCATCACCATCGACTTAGACACCATTCCGCTCGAGGACAAGAAGACGTTCCGCCTCCTCCAACGCGGGGAAACGACCGGGGTCTTTCAGCTCGAATCGAGTGGCATGAAACGGTATTTACGCGAGCTGAAGCCGACCTCGATCGAAGATATCATCGCTATGGTGGCCTTATACCGTCCGGGACCGATGGAGCTTATCCCCCAGTTCATTGCCGGGAAACACGGCACCTACAAACCAACCTACCTAGATCCGCGATTGAAACCAATTCTCGAAAAGACGTACGGCGTAGCCGTCTACCAAGAACAAGTCATGCAAATGGCTCGCGATGTCGCCGGCTTCACCCTTGGCGAAGCAGATGTGCTTCGAAAAGCCGTCGGAAAAAAGATTATGAAGCTGCTGCAAGAACAGAAGGAGAAATTCGTCGAGGGGGCGGTAAAAAATGGCGTCAAGAAGCTGGCGGCCGAGAAGATTTTCGAGTTCATTGAACCATTTGCCCGATACGGATTTAACCGATCCCACGCCGCCTGCTATGCGGTCATAGCCTACCAGACCGCCTACTGCAAAGCTAACTATCCAGCCGAGTTCATGGCGGCTCTCCTCACCTCTGACCAACATAACACCGACCGGATAGCGATCGAAATCGAAGAGGCCCGTCGTATGCAACTCGAAGTGTTGGCACCTGACATCAATCAGAGTGAGGGGTCGTTCACCGTTCACGCCGACGATAAAAAGAAGTTCACCAAAATCCGATTTGGTCTTAACGCAATAAAAAATGTCGGCGAGCACTTGGTGGAGGCCATCATCGCCGAACGCTCGTCCGGACCGTTTGTCTCGATCGAGGATCTTCTCCGCCGCGTTCAGCACAAGGATTTAAATAAGAAGTCACTCGAAAGCTTAATCAAAGTTGGTGCACTTGAAAACTGGGGTGAACGTCAAACACTGCTGACCAATTTACCTGAACTCCTTAAATTTGCAAAAACGATATCGGAAGAAATCGCTCGAAAGCAAACTAATCTCTTTGGGGCGCTCCCGGTCGCCTTCTCCCCGACCATCCGTCTCGCGCCGGCTGAACCGGCGAGTCGCGGCACTCGCAGCCAATGGGAGAAGGACCTGCTAGGGTTTTACCTGACCGATCATCCGTTGAATGAGCACCGTGACGTATTGGCCGGCCTAACCCTCCCCATTCAAGAAGCTCGAGAAAAACGTGGCCGCGGGATAAAGATCGGCGGACTGATTAGCAGTGTTAAGCGTATTTCCACGAAACGGAATGAATTAATGATGTTCGTCCGCCTCGAGGACCACACCGGATCGGCCGAAGCCGTCATTTTCCCAAAAACCTACGCCGCGACATCAGCCATGTGGGAACCTGATCGATTGGTGGTCGTCGAAGGGCAAGCCGATCAACGTGATAGCGAATGGAAAATTCTGGTTGACAAAGTTTGGGACCTAAAAACGCTCGCCGCCCAAAAGAAACCGGCCAAAAAAATACGGATCCGAGTCGATTTGACCACCGCCACCCCAGCCATTTTTGCCAGTTTACGTGACATATTAGGTCGTTTTCCTGGCCCGACACCAGTCGAACTGCATGCAGTGCGTGGGACACAATCCAAGGCTATGCCAACCGAGTTTTCCATCGCCCTTACGCCGGAGGCTCGAGAGCATTTGGAGTCATTGCTCGGAGAGTGTATCCTACCTGAGTAATGCCGCCGCTCACTTCTATCCGACTTCAACGGTCGTTTACTCCCCTCCTCATCGGTTTTCTTATTGTTGGCGCGTTGATATTTGGAGTGGCGCTCCTGTACACCGACGCCACCACCACCATCACGATCACCCCGCTCCAAAAACAGATCACCACAAGTTTCTCCATTCCCGTTCAAACTGGCTCTGCGGTTGACGAACAAGCGCTTTCGGCAACCATCGCCAACGAGCCGCTGAAAGCTACCGTCAGTGTCCCCGCCTCCGCTGAGGGCGAATTAGTTGACGCGCACGCGACCGGTACAATGACCGTTCTTAACACCACGAGCACTGCACAGACACTCGCCGCCACCACTCGCTTTCGTTCCACCGACGGTATTATCGTCCGCAGCACAAAACGCGTCGACGTCCCAGGTAAGGGACAGGTCGAGGTACCCGTCATCGCCGACCCCATTGGGGTGAGCGGAAATGTTGCCGCGGGGAAATTCACCATCGTCGCCCTCTGGCCGGGGTTGCAGGCCAGTATCTACGGACAAACATCAGCCGCTATGACAGGCGGCCAGGTTCGACAAGGCTCAACCCTCAGCGCGGATGACTTGAACGCGGCGAGTACCAAGGCCCGTGAAGAAATAGCTACAACCTTCGGTACATCCTCCTCGGGAACAATCAAGTTCGTCACCCCAAAATCGGTCACGACAAATCCGGCGGCAAATAAACCAAGTGATTCGTACGCCGTAACGGTCACCATGACGGGAACCACCGTCACCTATAATCCGAAGGATCTTGAGTCGTTTGTGCGGACAAAATTGGCAAAGGAAGTCCCCACCGGTTTCTTATTGCAATCATTTGAACAGCCAACCATCACCCAAACTAGCGATCTAGACCTGACCCTGCGCATCGAGGTCAAAGGCTGGGCCGCTCCTGACACGACGGCTGATATCTTCAACGCCGGACTATTCGCCGGGAAGTCTCGTTCGACGATTACCCAGCTCCTTCTCGAAACTGAGCGGGTCAAGGCGGTCGTCGTCTCCTTTGCCCCCGGCTGGCAAACAACGGCCCCGAACGATCCACAGCATATCCGTATCACCTTTACCGACCCGTCGGCGCCTTGACTGGCGGCCAAAACCATGGGACAATCGGCACAGAGAGCGCGTTGAACGAACTAGCCTCCCTTACCTCGGCCCGACAGGAAGCGTAGACCACGACTGAGAGCCTACGCCGGCAACCGCAAGAGAGCACCACTCGCGAGCGCTACGACAATTCGAAAGTGTCCCGCCGAGTTCGGGAAAATTGGGTGGAACCGCCCTCCAGAAAAAGGGTCCCAAGCATCAAAAATGATGATTGGTTCTTTATGTATAACCCCACGTCTATGTCAGCGTCATCCGCAAAAAAACCTTCGATCGAAACAATTCGACATACCCTCGCCCATCTCTTGGCCCATGCGGTCCTTGACGCCTACCCAACGGCGAAACTCGGCGTTGGTCCGGCGATCGAAAATGGTTTTTACTATGACTTTGAACTCTCGCGCCCGCTGACCGAGGCCGACCTGAAACCACTCGAGAAACGGATGCGCCACTTGATCCAGCAAAACCTGGCCCTGACCAGCGTCGCCGCCAACGACCCGACAGTCACAGCGTACATGGCCCACCAGCCTTTTAAACAAGAACTGCAAAAAGAGTTTCTCGGTGCGGGACAATCCGTGACCTACTACCAAGTTGGAAAATTTATCGACCTCTGTCGTGGCGGCCATGTCGCCACCACACATGAGATTCCCGTCGACGCCTTTCACTTGAGCCATGTCGCCGGAGCGTACTGGCGCGGCGATGCCACTCGTCCGATGCTCCAACGCATTTATGGACTAGCCTTCGCCACCAAGGCCGAACTTGACGCCCATATCGCTCGCCAAGCGGAAGCGAAGAAGCGCGATCACAAAATTCTCGGTCCTCAACTGGATCTCTTCACATTCTCCGAACTCGTCGGCAGTGGATTACCACTCTGGACCCCGCGTGGAACACTCGTCCGTAATCTCCTTGACGCCTACGTCTGGGAACTTCGTTCGGCGGTCGGCTATGATCGTGTCGAAATCCCTCACATCACGAAAAAAGATCTGTACGAAAAGAGTGGCCACTGGCAAAAGTTTCAAGATGAACTATTCAAAATCACCACCCGTGAAGGCCACGTCTTCGCCATGAAACCGATGAATTGCCCGCATCACACCCAGATCTACAATCGTCGACAACATAGCTACCGCGAACTCCCCCAACGCTACGCCAACACCACCATGTGCTACCGTGACGAGCAAAGTGGCGAGCTGGCTGGGATTTCCCGCGCCCGCGCCTTCACCCAAGATGATGCGCACGTCTTTTGTCGCGAAATGCAGGTCGAAGACGAGATGCGCAAAATTTGGCATATTATCAACGCCTTTTATAAAGCCTCCGGCTTTGCCCTAAAAGTCCGTCTCTCGCTCCATGACCCGGCCCACATGGAAAAATACCTCGGCGATGAAAAACGATGGGTCGCGGCGGAAAAACAACTTCGTGCCCTCGCCAGAGCAGAAAACGTCCAGGCACCGGAAGCAATTGGCGAAGCCGCGTTCTATGGTCCGAAAATAGATTTCATGGCCCAAGACTCAATCGGCCGCGAATGGCAAGTCGCGACGATCCAGCTCGACATGAACCTGCCGGAGCGTTTCGATCTCACGTGTGTCAACGAAAAAGGAGACCACGAACGAATCGTCATGATTCATGCGGCCATTATGGGATCCATCGAGCGCTTTCTCTCGATCTTGATTGAACACCACGCCGGCGCCTTCCCGCTCTGGCTTTGCCCGGTCCAAGTTCAGATCATCCCCGTCACCACGAAGCACATGGCGATCGGCCGAAAATTACAGAAAACCATCGCCGCCGCCGGACTGCGGGTCGTCCTTGATGAATCGAATGACACTGTCGGATACAAAATTCGCCGGGCGGAAAAAGAAAAGATCCCGTACATGATTGTCGTCGGCGATAAAGAAAAAAGCTTACGTCAAGTCGCTGTCCGTATTCGCGGAAAGCAGGATGTCAAAAAAGTTACACTCACCGCCTGGTTGAAACAACTTCAACGTGCCATTGAAAAAAAATCACTCGCACTCTAGGCGCACCATTGTCGTTATCCTGGGCCCGACCTCAAGCGGCAAATCAGCGCTCGGTATCGCCTTGGCCCGACAATTCAACGGCCTGATTATTTCCGCGGATTCGCGGCAGGTCTACCGCGGACTCAATATTGGTTCCGGCAAAGTCACCAAGCGAGAACAGCGGCTCGCTCCGCATGTCCTCCTCGATGTCGCCTCACCTCGCCGACAATATTCCGTGGCCCATTTCGTTCGAGATGCACTACGCGCAATCAACGCCACCCCAACGACCGTCCCTATCTTTATTGTCGGTGGAACACCCTACTACATCAGCGCCCTACTCGGCGAACAGCAGTTTTCTGATGTTCCACCAGATCACCACGTCCGTGCCCGCCTAGCCACCAAAACACTCCCCGAACTCCAAAGCGAATTACGACGCCTTGACCCGAAACGGTACCGCACAATCGACCGGCTGAACCCTCGTCGTTTGATCCGCGCGATTGAAATCGCCAACGCACATATACCCCCCGAGGGTATGTCTCCGGTCATCGATCGTCGTGATTGGCGCGTCCTGAAAATTGGACTATCACTCCCCCGTCAAAAACTCTACACCCGCATCGACCGCCGCCTTGATGCGCGTATTCGTCAGGGCATGGTCGCCGAAGTCCGAGCCCTGCACGAGCGTGGGCTGAGCTGGAAACGTCTTGATGCGTTCGGACTTGAATACCGTTTTATCAGCCGCTTCCTCCGCCATCAATACACCAAGCCGGAAGCCATCCAATTCCTGAAGGGCGCCATCCACGACTTCACCCGGCGCCAACTGACCTGGTGGCGGAAAGACACCACGATACACTGGATACCCAAACCAGACCGCGCTAGCGGCCTCGTTATGCGCTTCCTCCGCGCCTCAGACGCCGAGTGACTTTTTGAGAACTTCTAACGCCACCTGCGGGTTGGCCTTGCCTTTCGATTGCTTCATCACCTGCCCGACGAGAAATTGGACCCCGACGGTTTTTCCCGCCCGAATCTCGGCCACCACTTTTTCATTCGCCGCAATGACGGTCGTCACAATTTCCTGTAACCCCGAGAGGTCACTCATCTGTTCAAGTCCAAGTTCTTTCACGAGCAAATGCGGACCTTTTTTCGTCAGGCGCATCTGTTCATAGACGGTTTGTGCCGCCGCAGCATTTATCATTCCCTGTCGAAACATCCAGAGCAATCGCGCCATATCGGCGGCCGGGACACTCAGTCCGTGTGTATCGCGATGTTCAACAGAAATTTTATTCAATAACCAGTTGGCAATCGCCCGGCGAATATCATTTCCCGTCTCGGCAAATAATCGCGCCGCTTCCTCGGCCGACAGTTCGGCTTCAGCGTACGCCCGGTATTCGCTCACCACATCTTCAAAATACGCCGCCAACGCCTTATCACGGACCAAAACATCAGCCTGATCGACGGTCAACCCATACTGTTCATGAAAACGAGCGCGTCGATCCGCTGGCAGTTCGGGAATAGCCTGTCGAAGTATATCCAACTCGTCGTTGGTAAGTCGTATGGGCGGAATATCCGGCTCCGGAAAATACCGATAATCGGCCTCACCTTCTTTGGTTCGCTGTTCTTTTGTGGTTCCGCTCAATTCATCCCAGCCTCGGGTTGATGACGTCGTCGGGGCCGACCCTTCTTCCCACAGCGCCGACTGCCGAGATATTTCGTACGTTAACGCCGACTCAAGAGCTTTAAAAGAGTTGATATTCTTAATCTCCGTTTTCGGGTAGAGCGTCGTCTCGCCGACCGGACGGAGCGAAATGTTTGCATCACAACGCAAATGCCCTTTTTCCATATCGGCATCCGAAACTCCAAGGTATCGGGCAATCAATTGTAGCTCTTCGGCGTAGGTCCGTGCTTCGAGCGGCGTACGAAAATCCGGCTCACTCACAATTTCCATCAACGGCGTTCCGGCCCGGTTGAGATCAACCAGGGAATACTTCTGACCGCTCGGGTGAATCAGTTTTCCGGCGTCTTCTTCAAGGTGGAGTCGATGGATGCGAAACGCCCGCAGTTCGCCACCAATCGGAACCGTCACCTTGCCCGCAAAGCCAAACGGCAGATCATATTGGCTGACCTGGTAGCCCTTCGGCAGATCCGGATAGAAATACGATTTACGATCAAACTTTGAATCTTGGTTGATGGTACAGCCAAGCGCCAATGAGGTCATCACCGCCCAGTCAATCGCCTGTTTGTTCGGTACCGGCAAGGCGCCCGGCTGACCGGAGCAGACCGGACAAATTGCCGCATTCGGTGCCTGATCGTCGCGATTATCGCATCGACAAAACATCTTCGACGCGGTTTTCAGTTGCACATGGACTTCCAGTCCGATAATGGTTTCCAGTTGCATATCGTCGATATTCTACCGATTTATCGATAAAAAAGAAAGGGGGCCAGCGTTTCCGCCGGACCCCGTGAATCGGATGTACCTAGGTTCGGCGTGACTTCTTCCGCCGACGTCGGCGGGTGCGCTTGAGATCGAGTGCCAACCACCGCAAATGTGCATCTCGGCACTCCTGACGCGGACAACGCTTCAAGTGCTCCCACGCGCTGAGGCGGACGCCGGGATGTGACGGTCGCCCATTCACCCCGACCGTCGCGGCCGTCTGGCGGGCCAGCGCGCAGGTGATGCCACGCTGGACATGTCGGGCCTTGACGTTCCGCATGGTCAGACCTTGACGTGGTCGGTACGGGTGACGAAGGAACCGTCGGGCAGGGCCACGAGCGTGTAGTCGCCGAACATACTCGGCGCTTCCCGCTGCATGATCTTCAGCACCGCGACGGCGACCTTGCGGATCTCGACCTCGGCGTGCTCACTGCCCCGCAGCTCGATGAAGTGTCGCAGAGCCCGCGCATTCGCCGTGACGAAGATCTTGGTCTCCGTCGCGTTGGGTAGGACCGACCGCGCCGCCTGCCGCGCCATCTTCCGGCGCAACGTCTTGTCGGTCACGTACTGGAACTTCTCCTCGAGACCGGCCACGAGCAGATCGTAGCCACGTCGCGCGGCGTTGATCGCATGGGCCCAGATCGCGTGAAGCGCCGGGTCGTCCGCGATCACGTCCGGCTCGATGTAGTCGGAATCGCTCTCGTCCACGTACCGCTGAGAAAGCTGCGAATACGAGAAGTGACGATGGCGGATGAGCTCGTGGGTGAACGAGCGGGACGCGCCGGTGATCAGGAAGTTCCAGACGCCGTGCTCGAGGACCGAACCGTGTCCGACCTCGATCAGGTGCGACATGAACTCCCCATTCGTCTTGCGACCTCGGCCGTACGACATGTAGCAGACCCGTCCGGCGATCTCGGCCAGCTTCTCAGCGCCGACCTCCGTGTCCGTCTCCCAGGTCATGCCTTCGTCCGCCAGGAACCGTTCGATGTCCTCGTCGCAGGTGACCTGCTTTCCGACGAGAAACACCTTCGGCTCACGACTGATGGCCAGTGTTCCGGCGTAGTCACGCTCGAGCTTCGTGTCCATGCATCCTCCCCCAACGGTCATCCGTCGCGCAGGTGGTA
The DNA here is from genome assembly GCA_964397195.1 of uncultured Gammaproteobacteria bacterium. Taxonomy (GTDB): domain Bacteria; phylum Patescibacteriota; class Patescibacteriia; order SBBC01; family CAIJZX01; genus CAYNGY01. The sequence continues at coordinate 19,813 of CAYNGY010000004.1, forward strand.
GATACTGCCTGTAAGGGGCAACTACTTCACCCCTCTGTTGTGAAGTCGGGAGTAGCCTAGCAGAACAACGGCTCCCCGGTCAAAGGTACTCGACCAAACCTTTTATCATAACAACATAAACTGAATTTTTGCTGAAAAAGGTCATTTTTTGGCTAAGATAAAAGGAGTCCCCGGACCGCTGTCGCGGCCCAGGGAAGATTCGGATGTGCATGATCAGCGTCGCCGGCGCTTGGCCTGTGCCAGGGCCGCGTGGATGAGCTGAGAGGTCTCATTCCAGTCCTCCGGGAGCTCATAGCACGTGTCGCACCGGGCTTCGTAGGTGATTCCGGCGTTGTTGTACTTCGGGGTGTCCGGCAGGAAGACCGGGTGGAAGCGCGGAACCGGCTGGCCGAACTCGAGTCGCTGCGGATACTCCGCGCCCCAGCGTTCGCACTTCTTACAGCGGGCCTCGAGGAATTCCCGCTGGCCGGGCACCGCGATCAGGTTCGCCATCAACGGGAATGGGACCCCGCGGAAGTCGACCGGTAACCCGGACAGGAAGAGATTACGACCGGATCGTCGGACGGCCGCCAGCATCTCGAATGCGGCATCTGGCCCCTCGCGAAACGTCTGCGCGAACTGGACCTCGTCGAAGAAGATGTTCAGCGCATTCGATCGCAGGATATAGCGAGCCATCTGGGTCAGGCTCGACACCGGGATGGTTTCCGGATACTGCGCCTGGATACGACTCTTCACGCCGACCACGGTACGCATCGCCATCCGTGGCTGGAAGAACAAGACCCCGGACCGTTGGTTGGCCGGATCACGCGCCAGCCCGATCAGTCGGGTGGTTTTACCGGCGGTCATGTTGGCCACGATGATGCGCTGATCACCGAGGGTGTGAGACCGCAACGTTGGGAAGTCCAGCTTCATAGTGCACCTCACAGAGAAGGACGGTCAGGGACGGACGGCTATGACCCTATCAAATCCCCTCAGTCTGGTCAACGCAAAGACTATATCGATCTGTCGAGTGACACCCAATACGCATGTCAGCCGAAATGTCACTCAAACAAAAACAAAAACGCCCAACGGGCGTTTTTGTGACGATCAGATACTAGGCGGCGATTTTGATCCCCGGCCCCATCGAACTAGTCAGGGTCACCGAAGCCAAATATGTTCCCTTCGTTTCCGCTGGCTTGGCTTTCTTGACTGCCTCGAGGAACGCTTCAGCATTCGCTTGAATTTGCTCTGCCGAAAATGAGGCCTTCCCAATGATTTGGTGGAGGTTACCCGTTGTATCAGAACGGAAGCTGATTTTTCCGCCGTTCAAGGCTGTCACCATCGCCGCCGGATCGGCCGTGACGGTTTCGTTCTTTGGGTTCGGCATCAGCCCTTTTGTCCCGAGCGTCTTTGCAATCGGGGCGAGACTTTTCATCATATCCGGAGTCGCCAAAACGATGTCGAAATTCGTCCGATTCGTTTTTTTGATCTCGGCGATCAAATCGTCGTCACCCACGACCGCAGCTCCGGCCTCGGTTGCGGCTTTCGCCACGGCGCCCTTCGCAAACACCGCAATGGTCAGCTTCTTCCCGGTCCCGTGCGGCAACGATGCCGTGGCGCGAACCAGCTGCTCGGCTTTCGTCGGGTCAACACCGAGTCGCACGTGCATTTCGATGCTCGAATCAAACTTGGTGGTCGCGGTCTGTTTCACCAAGGCGACCGCTTCAGTGAGCGGATAAACCTTCTCCGCCTCGATCAGGCCGTAGGCGGCTTTATAGCGCTTGCTACGCATATCTGTGTCCTTTCGTGGTACAAGCCCCGCCTTCGTGCTCCATGCACTCCGGCGGGTCCCACAAATAGTGAATAAACTTACGAAATTGGTTGGCCCGTTGGGACGGGTGGTTTTTGGGTTTCCTTACGAATCCGAGCGAAATGGTACCAGAAGAGCGGAATACCGACAAGGACCAACGGAATCGTGGTGGCGAGGTCGTTCGCTGTCGCCCCAGTATTCGAGTTTTGACGATCGCGATAGGTCTGCCAGTCTTTCTTCCAAGCCTTGGCCACCGCCACGTCATCCGCCGTAAACCCGCAATTTTTTTCACAGGCGATGACGCTATCAGGCAAGGCGGTCTCAGTATACAACCCGCCGACGGTTGGAATTGGCATGGTGTTCTTGTTGGCCGTATCAACCTTCAGCGCAACATTGAGAACGGTATTGATCAGCATCGCGCCGCCCACCACCGCCGTCACCAATCCGGCAAATGCCACGCCGTAGTAGTAGACCGAACGCAATGGCGATGGTTTTGGATGGACAGCGTACTCCTCGGCCGCGCCCTTGTTCATCCAGTTGATGAAGAGTAGGTAAAGCGGGAGAGCGATAATCAGAATCGCGAGTGCCCCCGCAATCGCCCGACGAGTTTGAATGGAGTAGGTACTCGTCGACTGCCAGTTCGCATAGGATGTCTTCAGATCGGCAAATGACTGCTTGTCAGCCGCCGTCATTTCGCAATCCGTCGTACAGGCATACGGTTGTGACGATTGGAATTTCGTATCGGTTGGATTGCCGGTCAGATAAAACGTTGGCGGCGTATTGTAGCGCTGGTTGTATTCCTTCGCCGTCGGCAAGACCGTTTCCTTCAGCCCAATGACAAGCAATGAGACGAGCGACCCGATGGTCATGACCAACATCAGCAACGAGACGATCGTATAGAACGCCTGTCGATAGCCGTATTTCCGCTCCTGACGCATGTCTTGGACAATCGCGACCGCCACCAAGGCTAAGACGCCGACGCCCGCCACCATCATGAGCGGCCCGATGAATGAAAGTGTATCCATACTGTCCCCCTCCTAGTTATATGGTAATTACCCTTCGATCGTGATACCCATGTTGCGGGCCGTGCCTTCAATGATTCGCATCGCCCCGGCTAAATCTTTAGCGTTCAGGTCAGGCATCTTCTTTTCCGCAATTTCCTGGACTTGTGCTTTGGTCACTTTTCCGACCTTCGTCCGTAGCGGATCGGCGCTCCCTTTTTCAATCTTCGCCGCTTTCTTTAGTAGCTCGGAAGCCGGCGCGGTTTTCAGGATAAACGAATACGTGCGGTCCTCAAAAACAGTCAGCTCAACCGGCGTGACTTCGCCCATTCGATCTTGCGTTGCATCGTTAAAACGCTTGACGAATTCCGCAATATTCAAGCCATGGGGCCCAAGGGCCGTTCCGACTGGCGGAGCCGGCGTGGCTTTGCCACCCGGAATTTGGAGTTTGATAACGAGTTTGATCTTCTTAGCCATACAGATGTGAAATGAGGGAGTTGTCCGTCATGAGAAGCGCATGACACACAACATGATTAAACTTTCTTGATTTGAAGGAAATCGAGTTCCACCGGAGTTTCGCGTCCGAACATCGACACCAACACTTTGACCTTGCCGCGACCTTCGTCAACTTCCGCCACTTTTCCTTCAAAGTCTTTAAACGGACCGTCAACGATTCGCACCGGGCTACCGGCTTCAACGTCAATCTTGTATTTCGGCTCTTCCACACCCATCCGTTGCATCAAGGCCTTCACTTCCTCCTCGGAAATCGGGGTTGGCGTTGTACCTGAACCGACGAATCCGGTCACGTTCGGCGTATTACGCACAACGTACCACGAGTCGTCAGTCACGATCATTTCTACCAAGACGTACCCGGGGAAAAGTTTCTCGGTGATAATCTTGCGCTTACCGTTCTTAATGCGAATCCGGTTTTCTGTTGGAATCAGCACCGTGAAGATCTTATCCTCCATGTCCATGGATTCGATACGTTGACGGAGGTTACGGGCCACGTTTTCTTCATACCCGGAGTAGGTGTGAAGGACGTACCAGCGCTTTCCCTGTTGGAGAACTTGTTTGGCCATGTTACTTCAGAATAACGTTCTGGAAAATATAGCTAAAAAGGAGGTCACATAACCCGAGAAACACCGCCACAAAGAGACTAATCCCAATCACGAGGAGGGTGTTATTTCGAGTTTCCAGCCATCGCGGCCAGCTGACTTTCCGGAGTTCCTCGAATGATTCGCGGAAGTACCGGCTTAATGATGTTGCCATAGTAACTCACTTCGAAAAGGCCCTCGGGGCCTCAACAGACCGAAGCATACCATGTGGATTTCGGCCTGTCAACGTCCCCGGAGGCCGTAATGGCGCTCCAGGGGCCCCAAATCCGGCCCATGCCCCTTCAAGGCGCGAAAAGACGCCTCGCCAGTCCGACTGCCACCCACCGCCAAGATTTCCTGACGGTACCGACGACCTAATGCCGCCCAATGCTGCGGGTGGCCCCGTAACGGGGCAAAGGCATCAATGGCTAATACTTCGGCCCACAGGTATGAGTAATACCCAGCATAGTACCCGTCACTAAAAATGTGACTGAAAGAATTGGGGAACCGATTCGTGCGCGACCACGGAACGACACTGTAGTCGCGAAGAATCTGGTGCCAGAGTGTCGTTGCCACTCGGGCCGTAGGTTTTGTCTGTTGGTACAACCGAAGATCGTAGAGCGCAAACTGCGTTTGGCGCAAAACGCGCATGGCCGCCATGTACCGTTGCGAGGCCAAGAGTTTTTTTCGCAGATCTGCCGGGAGTTTTTTCGCTCCCGACCGCGCAAACGTATCCCAAACCGTCGGTTCCCACGCAAACTGCTCAAACCACTGGCTCGGAAGTTCAATCACGTCCCACTCAACACCGTTCATACCGTCAACACCGGCCACCAGCGAGTCGCTCAGCAAGTGGTGCAAGGCGTGACCGAATTCATGGAACAACTCGGCAACCTCGCTATGGTTCAACCATGTTTCTCCGTTACGATCGGGCGCCGGAAGGTTACAGACGATATAGGCCGCACCCGAGTGTAGCTTACCTCGCACCACGCGTCGTGGACGATCCTGGTTCATCCAGGCCCCACCGCGTTTCTCCGGACGACCGTGGAGGTCCAAGAGGATCTCGCCGCGCTTCCCCTGACGATCGCGGACTGATGCCATCATCAGGCCACGCCGATATCCGTTCGCCCACGGCGAAATCGTCATCGTCACCCCAAAGACCCGCTCAGCGGTTTTTGCTAATCCGGCTAAAACGGCGCGCATCGGGAAATACTGACGTAAGGCTTCGGCGGTAATACTGAAACGCTCATGACGGAACCGTTCCGCTACATAATCAACATCCCACGGTTGGAGTTTCGACAGGCCGATCCGAGCGCCATATCGGGACAAGGCTTGAAATTCAGCTGCGGCCGCTTTTTTTGACCGATGCGCTAAGCGAGTGATGAGGCGTGTCGCGCGTTCAGGGCGCTTCGCCATTCGATCGGCTAAACGAGAATGGGCGTACGTGGGGTACCCAAGCAGTCGCGCCATCGCCTGTCGTTCTCGGAGGAGCTGTAAAATAATCGACGCGGTACTCATGGATCGAGGTCCAAGCTCCGAGGCAACAGCAATCGATTGCTGGTACAGCCGCTCGCGGAGTGACCGGGACGTCGCCGTACGCATCACCACCCCAGATTCGGCCCGACGAATAGAAAATCGCCAGCCGGGAAATCCTTGACGTTTCGCTCGCTGCTTGGCGACACGGATAATATCATTTGGAATCCCGTCTAACTCACCGACGTCCGTTACATCAACGACGACGGCATTCGTCGCATCAAGTAACCGCTGACTGAAGACCGAACGTAAATTCGCCACAGATCGAAAATGTTTTTCGAGTTTCCGTTTCTTGCTGGGTGGCAATCCCGCCCCGGCCATATACTGGCAAAAAATCATCCGTTTTAGGGCCCGGCGCTGCACCACCGATAGCCCCGACGTCCGCAGCAAGGCCTCTCGACGCGCCAACAGGCGTGTCGATTGTTGCTCTCGGGTTGTAAGTTTTGTCATCTCGCGATCACCAAACGTATTGATCTGTTTCCATCGCGGGGCATTTTCCGTTTGGAAAAAATGATGGCACCGATTCCAATACACCGTCAGTTCATCGTCAACGTTTTGGAACGGTACCACCGTATTTTCCCACGTCGGTTGGGCCGTATCACCTTCGACAGCCGTGATCACTTTTTTCCAGGCCGTCAGAATTGACTGCAGATGCGACAAAATCTTGGTCGGCTGCTGATGAAACAGCGACACCATATCACCCCAGCTCGGATCGATCGACGGCGTCTTAGACACGCCGTTCTTCAAAACGGAAGGTCACCATCGCCAGCCCAACCAGAATCACCGACCAACCCATCATCCAGTACAAATCACCGGCAATGGCACCAATGCCGGCGCCATTTGCCATGACTTCCCGCAAACCGTGAGTCAGGTATTGGAGAGGTAAATAGTGCACAATATGTTGCAGCCACGACGGCATCCCGTCGGTTGGGAAGAACGTGCCACCCAAAAATAACATCGGAAAAACGACGAGGTTCGCTATGGCCGGTACAGATTCGACAGTATTGGCGAGACCGGAAATGGTAAAACCTAAACCCAAGAACATAATGCTGCCGAGGAGAGCAACGAGCGCGACCAGCCACAACGACCCGTAGATATGCGTATGAAGTAGCCAGACACCAACCGACGTTAGGATCGCTGACTGGACCAAGGCCACAATCAACCGCGTCAAGACTTGGGCGGTCACAAACTGCTGCGGCTTCATCGGCGTCGCCAACAGACGTTTGAGTATCCCTTTTTCTTTGTAATCGGCAAAAACAAACGCCACCGAAAATACCGCCATCTGCATCAGGGCCATACCGACAATACCCGGGAGCAAGAAATCAATGTATTTCGTTGACCGGACGCTCACCTCTTCGGCCCTCAGCGCAAAAAGCTGTGGTGCCCGGGTCATGGCCAATGTCGTCTTATCGAGGATTTGGTTCATGATGATTTCCACCATCTTGGCCTGCTGCAACTGCCCGACATTCTCCAACACGGTGACTGTCTTTGTGGAAACTTGCTGGAGGTTTGCCGCCGACGGTCCGGATGGGATCAAATCGTTCGGGATGAGCAAAACGGCGGCTAATGTGTTCTTCTTGAGCGCGGTCCGGAGCGACGCCTCTGTGTCCATGGTCACAGAAATATTCGGCGCCTGCTTCAATTGATCGATAAACTGTTGCGTGCCAGCATTCGGTTCCGCCGCCACAATGCCAATCTTCGTTGGGACCACCTTATCGAATCCGACGAACCCAAAAATCGTCATGATCACCAAGGGCATGAACAGCGTAAAAAACAACGACTGTTTATTGCGCACGAACATCTTCATCGTTGAAATCGTCAGCGCTAGGGTGGTGTTCATCGCCATGGGTTTCGCCATACTATTCGCGTAAACTACGACCGGTCAGTTTCAGGAACACATCTTCGAGCGTCGCCTGATGGAGCTGTAAATCGAAGATAGAAAATCCATGTTGGACTTCATAGCTGAAGAGCGCCGGGAGTGTCTTCTCCGGATCATTTGTGAGTATCCGATAGGCGTGATCATCACGATCAACCTTTTCCGCACCCGGAAGCGACGCCATCACGCCGTCGGCCGGATGGGCGGTCACATGAAATTCAACCGTCGAACCAATGTCGGCCAACTTCAATAATTCCGCCGGTGTCCCGAGGGCGATGATTTTTGCGTGGTCCATAATGGCAATCCGGTCACACAACACCTCGGCTTCTTCCATATAGTGCGTCGTCAGGATAATCGTCTTCCCCTGCTTTTTAATGTCATGGATCAGGTCCCACAAATTCCGTCGCGCCTGCGGATCAAGGCCGGTTGTGGGTTCATCTAAATAGATCGCCTTAGGGTCATTGACCAGCGCCACGGCGATCGATAAGCGTTGTTTCTGACCGCCGGAAAGTTCTTTGACCTGACGTTTGGCTTTTTCTTCGAGCTGGACTTGGCGCAAGAGCGCCATCGGCTCAACCCGTCGTCCGTACAACGCCCCAAAGGTCGTCAGTAATTCAGTCAGACTCAGGCCATCGAAAAAAGATGAGGCCTGTAATTGAACACCAATCAGGTGTTTGACAGCGTTCGTGTGACGCTGAACATCGAGTCCATCAAAGGTCACCTGTCCGGAGGTAATTGGCTTCAATCCTTCAAGCATCTCCAAGGTAGTCGTCTTTCCAGCCCCATTCGGCCCGAGAATGCCAAAGGTTTCGCCACGTCGCACAGCGAAGGAAATCGCATCAACCGCGACTAGGTCGCCGTACTGTTTCGTCAGTTTCTGCGCTTCAATAATCGTATCCATACCGCCCACATCCTAGCACATCAGCGGCCTTCCCCGCAACCACTTTTTACGCAAAAAAGGCCGCCTAGGTTGCCCTAGACGGTGTCATCGAAGCGGTACAACGTGGCACTGCGGTAAACATCAGCGACAGACCGCCACGCTTCCCAGACCGATGACGGGATCTGGTAGCAGAGCGGGTTTGGACCATGACCGTTGGTCACGCCCAGGTCACGGGCGATGTGCTCTCGCGCTTCCGGGGTCCGAACAAAGAGTGACAACGCACCATCCGGCGGAAGCACCAGCGAGATTCGCTTCGCCCAATTCGGGGACACACGAATGGCCAGATTTCCGGCTAGATAGAGCGTCAGGTAGACGCCGTGAACGCGACACAGTTCGCCGACTTGCCCAACCGTCATGTCCGCTGGAAGATCCGTATTCGGGATCATCGTCGAAGCCGTCGTCCCATGCACGAGAATGTGCGGCTGTACATTGGGTGCCACTAAGCCAAGTTGTCCTAGTGTCAGATCCGATGACAGATCGGAAATCGTGTGACGACTGATCGTTTCCGCCACGAGATGCGCAAACTCCGCTGGCGTCCATGCCGCCATCGTCGCTCACCTCCTTTAAGGTACGAGAAAGATTATTGCGAGAGAATACTGTCGATATTGTAGGACTTCAATAACGTCGGCAAGACAATCGCAATTCCGATCAACGGAATCACGGCGAAAGCCACCGTCAGGATAATCGTCCATAAAAACATCGTCCGAGCGGAATGGGCCACGCGATAGGTAGCATCAACTTTTTGCTCGAGTACCGTCAGACGTGAATTGAGTTCCGGATCCATATCTGGCACTCTAGCACAGATACGAAGAACCGACGACCGAGAGGTGTAGCTGCTCAGCCGGCCCCGGAATCAAGACAATCAGCCAGCCCACTAAGGATAAAATCAGAACCACCAAGGTTAATGCGGCATACCATCGATACGATTGCTCGGCCGCGGGTCGACGAACCGACTGGGATGCATACCACCACAAAAAGACCACGCACACACCGATCACCACTGGCAGTCCCCAGCGGAGCGTCGTGAGAATCGTGGTGGCCATCTTAAATGTCTAAGTTTTTGACGTTCTTGGCTTGGGTGTGAATGAATCGTTTTCGCGGCGCCACTTCCGAGCCCATTAAAATATCAAAAATCTCATCAGCTTTTTCGGCATCTTCAAGGGTCACTTGTCGCATCATCCGACGCTCCGGGTCCATCGTCGTTTCCCAAAGTTGTTCTGGATTCATTTCACCAAGACCCTTATAGCGCTGAATAGAAACACCGGGGATGCCGGACTGGACCGTTTCAACGCCAGCATCGATCACGCCCTCCTCCGATTCAGTTCCCTCCACTTCACCGTCGCGCCGGATCGTCACGTCGGCACTCGCCTTCGCCGCCGCCTTCCCTTTTTTGACGGCGACTTTCTCTTCGGCCAGTTTCTCGAAGGCTTTCAACTGCGCCTCGAGTTCCACGTCATTATAGACATACTTGACGTCCTTCCCGCGCTGAATCCGATAGAGCGGCGGTTGCGCGATGTAGAGATGACCCGATTGCATGAGTTGCGGGAAATACCGATAGAACAAGGTCAGCAAGAGCGTTCGGATATGCGCGCCATCGACATCCGCGTCAGTCATGATGATAATCCGATGGTACCGAAGTCCGGTCAAATCAAATTGTTCACCGATGTTCGTACCGAGGGCAATAATCAATGACTTGATTTCGTTGTTCGCCAGCATCTTATCTAAGCGGGCTCGTTCCACATTGAGAATTTTTCCCCGGAGCGGGAGAATGGCCTGAAATTCTCTGTTTCGTCCTTGTTTCGCACTCCCACCAGCCGAGTCACCCTCAACCAGGAATAATTCAGACTGCTGAGGATCGCGCGACGAGCAGTCGGCCAACTTCCCTGGCAAGGCAAAACCATCGAGGGCTCCTTTTCGTAACACCGAATCACGCGCCGCTCGGGCGGCCACTCGGGCGCGAGCCGCTAAGATAGCCTTCCCGATGATGGCTTCAGCATCCCGCGGGTGCTCCTCCATGTAGACCGCCAAGGCTTCAGCCACAACCGAGTCAACCGCCGGCTTTACTTCCGCATTGCCAAGCTTCGCTTTTGTCTGTCCTTCAAATTGCGGATCTTGAATTTTAACGCTCACAATTGCCGTTAACCCCTCGCGCATATCTTCGCCGGTGAGGTTTTCGTCTTTTTCTTTTAAGAAACCTTTTGTCCGCGCGTAGTTATTAATCGTCCGCGTTAAGGCGGTGCGGAAACCGACTAAATGCATCCCACCCTCTGGGTTAAAGATGTTATTGGCGAAGCAAAAAACCGTTTCTTTGTAGTCATCGGTATACTGTAACCCCGCCTCTACCGTCACCTTATCAAGCTGTTTTTCAACGTAAAAAACCGTGTCGTGTTTCGGTTCTTTGGTGTGATTCAAATGCTTAACATACGAGGCAACGCCGCCTTCAAAATAGAAACCGTAGGTAAAGTGCGGCTTCGATCGCTCATCGCGGACAACGATCTTAATCCCCTTCGTCAGGTAGGCCTGCTGTCGCAAGTGGTCAAGAATATGTTCGCGATTAAAATCGAGGACGGTGAAAATCGTCGGATCCGGCTGAAACGTAATGGTCGTGCCGGTTCCTCGGGCCGGCGCCACCGGCTTTACTTTCGACTTTGGCTTACCCCGTTCATATTCCTGGACCCAGAGTTTTCCCTCGCGTTTCACTTCAGCCTTCAGATACGATGACAAGGCGTTGACCACCGATACCCCGACGCCGTGTAAACCACCGGACACTTTATAGCCACCATCACCGAACTTTCCGCCCGCATGAAGGATCGTCAACACAGTTTCGAGCGTCGATTTCTTTGTCTGTCGGTGAACTTCCACCGGGATACCAGCGCCGTTGTCTTCAACGCTGACTGCATTTCCCGGCAATAGAGAGATCGTAATCGTATCGCACCGACCGGCCATGGCTTCGTCAATCGAGTTATCGACGACTTCCCAGATCAGATGATGCAAACCTTCACCGGCGGTGTTGCCGATGTACATTCCGGGACGCTTGCGGACCGGATCGAGACCCTCAAGAACGGTGATTTGGGCGGCGCCGTACTCGCCGGATTTGGACTTTTTCTGGGCTTCTTTGGCCATAAAAACGCTCGCTGGGAAATAGTCAGGTTTACGCTAAGAATAGCATAAAAGCCCCCGACCCGCCAAGCCGTCTCGACTTGACAATCCGGCCATTTTATGATAGTGTCGCGACCGTCCCACCACGTCCACCCGGAGGCTCGTCATGGCCAAGCAAACGGACACGGCGGCCATGATGGCTACCGCGGATGGGAAGACGGAACTTCCAAGAGAAACCATGCACCCGCTGACGCGCGCCAGGCGCCGTCACCAGGCCGTTATGCACCGGCCCGACTCGTCTCTAGCCGCACTGCAGACGCTGCTCCATCAGTGGCACTCCAGTCGTACTGGAACGGATCACCACGGCGCCAATTAACACGCGCCGCATGCACAAACCCGGGGTCGGCGACCACGAGTTCGCTCGGTCGCCGCCTCCCCCGCCCCTGTGGCACCTCAACTGCACGGGCGGATTTTTGTTCCAAGAGTCTTTCCAGATGAGCAACCAACGCTACATGATCGACTAAAAACTCCTCTGGTGCCTGACGCTCCTGAAGAACACTGACCTGTTCCCGCAATTGCGTGAGTAACGCCGCCGGGATTTGCTGTTCCCAGAGATAATCTTTTCGCCAGTCTTCAACTTCGGGTACACCGACTTTTGCCGCTGGGCCAACAGTATCGGCCGCGCGTTCTAAATAATATCGATTCGACATGGTTTTTATTCGATCTCGGGTGACTGCGAAAACAACTCTAATTCCAGTAGTGTTTTTTGGGACATCGGCGGTATCGTATTTTGAGGTGACAAATGGATTTGCGACCGAATAGTGCAGCTTCTCTGCTAATGAAGGCAGGCTCCCGGAAACAGTAAAATCTGTCGCTAGACGAATCTTTCGACTCTGTGCATCATTGGTAACCGGCAATTTAATACTGACCCAGCCATCAAAATGTTGGAGAACATCCGAATGCTCATTTGTAGGACTAACCTGAACCTCAGTGTTATCACCAAGGGCTTGTGAATCAGCTAACTGTTGGAAGAACGACAGTTCGAGTTGTTCGTTCTCACGCATTTCTTCCTTACTAATCTCGTGAGTAAGGCCACCTTGAAACTCTCTATAAGTCTTTTCTCGAACCATATCAAGACTCTCCGCATCTCGTTCAGAGAAAGTTATTGGCTCACCATCCGGCCCATGTGTCGCCCGTGTATTCCAAGATATTTGGTCAAGTTGTCCTTGCCGTGTCGCCTCTGCCTCAAGCTGAACCCCAATCTCTCGTTCTCGTTCCGCCATTGCCGCCGCCTGATGCGCGAATCGAGCCTCGACTTCTCGGGCCTGCCATAGGCTAAACTTTTTTTCCTGTTCGCGAATATTCCAAATGTAATCCCGGTCGGTCAGCGCCTTGATTCTTGGCTTCTTTAGCGTGCCATCGAGAATGAGCTTTCTCCGATATGCCTCAGCTATATCGTCCGTTGTTTGCGCCTCGGTAAACCCAGCCGCTCGTTCTTGCTCGACCAATGCCGATTCAAATGATCGTATGGCCTGCATTCGAGCATCACCTGCCATACTCTCAATGGAGAGTAAAAACTCCTGCACCGCCTCGGGCGTGGTCAGAACCGTATCTGACGCGACTGGTTCAGTTTCAGTGGCGAATTCCTCTTCAGTGCTCATGAACGCTCAACGACTCGCATTGATGCTAAGGTCGTGATAACTTTTTTCATCGCCCGATCAACCTCGTCTTTCGTCAGGGTGCGAGATGCATCTTGAAAAACCAAGCGTAAGGTCATTCCGCGTTGTCCGGCGTCGCGAATCGCATCAATCGCCGTCACATCGGCCAATGACGCTATTTGGGCCTGCAATAATCGTTCACGAGCCGCCCGGAAAGTCAGATCCGCCGGCATCGTGACCGCAACATCGCGAATAATGTCCGGGTGCTCTGACGGCGGGATAAACACCCGTGGTCGCCGCGATGTCAGAATCTCCCGACAGCCTATTTCAGCCCAAGCGAGTCGGCGTCCTTTATTTTCCATGGTCAGAATCTGCGGCACGGCATTCGTCCCCATAGCCGTCATGAATTCATGAACGACCCCTAAGATAGCCCATTCCGGAGCGAGCGTCGGCGATTCTTTGCGTGCCACCCCGATCATCACTTTCCAGGGCTGGCGCGTTTCAACGTCGCCCTGTCCAGACTCAAAAACGCGACCGACTTCGAACAGATACGCATCCTCCCCCGCATCAGACGCGCGCACCAGTGCGTTACGCATCGCCGGCCCCAGACTTCGTCGCAAGAATTGCTGGGTTTTATCGAGTGGATTCGCCACGGTTACATGATCGCCGCCAACACTGGACGCATCCGCGTGACTGTAGTAGGAATGGGTAATCATTTCGGAAAAACCCATCGCCGCTAACGTGTCACGAATATCGTCGCCAAGGTGCACGATTGCGGGCAACGCCTCCGGTACCGACGCGACCGACGGCATCACTCGCACTACACCCGCATACCCAACCACTTTCCCAATATCATCGAGAATATCCTCTGGACCGCGAACATCAATTCGCCAAGCCGGCACCTTGAGTCGCCACGTTTTCCCCGTCGCTGCTGTCGTGAAGCCAAGCTGTTGCAGGATTCGCTTCGCCCGCGGGAGTGGTACCGATACGCCAAGGCGCGGCAACCACACCGCCGTATCAAACGGTACCGATGCGGTCGATACTTTTTGTTTTCCGACCACGGTCAGGGCCCCAATGGTCACCCGCGAATCAAGCGTGACCATTAAGGCCGCCGTCGCCTCACTCACTTCCGTTGGCAAACTTGACCAGAGTCCCCGCTCAAAACGCTTCGATGACTCACTGCCCAGACCAAGCCGACGCGCCGTTCGACGAATCGAGATCGGATCAAATATCGCCGCCTCGAGAATGACATCGGTCGTTGTTTCCGTCACTTCGGCTCGCTGGCCACCCATCACTCCCGCAATCGCCACCGGTCCCTGGTCATCGGCAATCACCAGCGTCTCCGGCGTCAGCAATCGATCGACACTATCAATCGTCACGATGTGTTCACCCGTCTGCGCCAGCCTGACTACGAGGCTCCCGACCACCTTGGCCGCATCAAAGGCATGGAGCGGCTGACCGTACTCAAGCATCATATAATTCGTCACATCAACCATGACGTGAATTGGACGCATCCCCATTGCCTGGAGTCGTTTCTGCATCCAGAGCGGTGATTGACCGTGCGGGATATTCCGAATATACCGCGCTGTGTACTGCGGACAACCGGCGGAGGTTTTTACCGACACCCGCGGACCTTTTTCCCGGCTGGCCGCCCGGACCTTCTTTACCACTGGTATCACCAGCTGCCGATCAAGAATAGCGCTCGTCTCGCGTGCTAGTCCGCGAACAGACAGCAGATCGGCTCGATTTGATGGGACCGCGATTTCCATCACCACATCATCAAAACCCATGACGGTCGCAAAGTCGGCACCAACCGGTGCGTCCGGCGCAAGCACAAGTATACCGGAGTGATCCGAACCGAGGCCTAATTCATCAAGCGCACAGAGCATGCCGTTCGACACCACCCCACGAATCGGACGCGAGGCAATCGTCACGCCGTTCGGCAGTGTCGTGCCGAGTGTCGCCACCGCCACGCGTTGCCCAATCGCGATGTTCGGCGCACCGCACACAATTTCTTCCGGTTGACCGGCGGGACGGAGCCGGACCATGGCCAATCGTAATTTATCCGCCTGCGGGTGCGGTCGAATCGCAGTAATCTCTCCGACCACAACCCCATCGAATGCGTGACGACGATCCTCAATATTCTCCACTTCCAATCCATGCATCGTCAATAACTCCGGCAGCGCTTCCGCGGTCGGAAGTTTCGGGATATACGATCGTAACCAAGAATAGGAGAGTCGCATATTAGAATCGTTGGATCAAACGCGGATCACCGCCATAAAAGACCCGGACATCGTGAACACCGTATTCCAGCATCGCCAACCGATCGAGTCCCATACCAAAGGCAAAACCTTGCCAGTGCGACGGCGAGCGCCCCATCGCTTTGATCACGTTCGGATGAACCAAGCCAGCACCCAAAAGTTCCATCCATCGCGGTTTCTGACCCGGCGCTTCGTACCACACATCCAATTCCATCCCCGGCTCAACGAATGGAAAAAAGCTTGGCCGGACTCGGGTTCGGGCCGTCGGGAAAAGGCGATGAATGAATAATTCCAACGTCGCAATCAGGTGCCCCATCGTCACCTGATGGTCAACAAAAACTCCATCACATTGCATAAACATGGATTCGTGGGTCGCATCCGTCGCTTCGTTCCGATATACCTTCCCGATTTCGACATACCGCACCGGCGCATCCGACGGCGCGTGATGCTTGAGAGCACGAAGTTGCACGGTCGACGAGTGGGTTCGCAAAACGAGGCGCGGTTCGTTTTTGATAAAAAACGTATCTTGAATATCACGAGCCGGATGGTCCTTTGGTACGTTCAGTCCATCAAAGTTATACCATTCGTCCTCAAGTTCCGGGCCGTCGTGGACGGCGTAGCCGAGACTTTGCCAAATCATGCGCACCCGACGGGCGTAGGCCGTCAACGGATGGAGTCGGCCCCGCTTCCACGGCGCGCCCGGGAGCGTCAGGTCAAACTGCATGTCCGGTGTATGGATCGCCCGGCGATGTGTCTCAATCGCTTGGGTCAGCGTTCGTTTCGCCGCGTTTAATCGGTCCCCGGCTACCCGCCTAATCGACGGCGGCAATTCGCTTAATCCAGAAAATCGTGCGTTCAAAAGACCGTTGCGCCCGAGGTACTTCGTCGACAATCCTTCAATGTCAGCCAAGCTGGTAGTCGCATGAACCGCCTGCAAGGCCGATTGTAATTCCGCATCAAGACCGAGGAGTGGATCGTTACTCATGGGACATCACGTATGAATGTTCTGACTGGTGACGCGCTTGACCGGCCTGGAAGAACGCTTCAATTCCTACCGCCACCACAAATGCCAAACCACCGGTCCAGACGCTCAGTAAACTGCCTGCCTGGAGTCCCAAAAAAACAACTGTCAACGTGCTGAGATTCACCGCCTGCCGAGCGGCCACGGCCATTTGGCGGTACGGAATCGTCTGACGCTCAAAAAGATGGCGCGCGAGGAAACCAATAATCGTCGCCGTCCCGAGGATCGCCAACCACAGACTCGAAAAAAAGAGGGTCGGGGCGATGCCACGGCTCGATTCCGGGTTGATTTGCCATAGCACCACAACCCACGTACCCCAGGACAATGCGGTGCCAATAGCGCTGAGCACAAGAAATCGAACAACCGTCATACCGCATGATTATACTGATTTTTCCAGCAATCGGCAACATGCCGACCGACCTTGACGACGGCGTCCTGTTTCGGCAGGATACGTTCATCACAGGCAGCAGGGTGTCCGAACGGTATGGACTGGTCTCAGCCCCCAGAACCCAGAGGAGAGGAGGAAGCCGATGGACTCCTTGATCGGCATCCAAGAGTGCCTCTGGTTGCGGGTTCGAATCCCGCCCCTGCTGCCGAAATCGCACATCGCACGCTTCACCCTACCTGTGCCGGCCCGGAACCGTCTCGGTCGGGAAGTTCCGAGGGGCCCCGAGTCGCGTCTCTGGGCCGGCACCTTCCGTGGGCCATGTTCGTTGCTGAACGTGGCTCGCTTTTTTTATTCCGTAAAAATCCTAGCAAACACCGGCCCATGCAAACGAAACTGAAAAAATGCTGAACGAGTTATCAACACCCAACAACCGTTTGGTTTTTCCTCCGAGCGTAACAGTTAACGACTCAATTCGGCGGCGAGTGATAGCGAGCCGTACCGAGACAAGAGCGGTCGGTCGGACAGCGCAGACGTCAAACTTGCTTTGCGGCTCGCGATGCCCGACCGACACACAAGAGGGAAAAGGAGGCAGCGAAGCCCCGCTCCGTCCGGAGCGATGGGCGTCAGCGTCGGAAGGAAAAACCGTCTGGTTTTTCCTCCGAGCTACACCGCCCGAAATTCGCAGATGTCCTTGAAGTCGCAGTACTTACAAATCATCTCATTCGGGGTCGGTCGGAAGTCGCCACGCTGAATACCAGCCACCGTATCGCGAACCCAATCAAGTGCCCCGGCCGCGTCTTTCTCGCTCGGCGTCATCGTCCGCGATTCATTTTCATCAATGAAGTAATACTCGAGCTCCTGGACATCACCGTCAAGGATGTGCGGATCTTTCACTGCCAGGGTATATATCAATAACTGGTATTTGTCGTCACGTTCAAACTTCTCTTTTACCTTTCCTGTTTTGTAATCCACAATCTTGACCAACGGTTTTTTTGTATGCGCGTCCACTCCAATCTGATCAATCCGATCAATCGCGCCGGTAATCACAAACTCATCGATCTTCAAATTGAACACCTGTTCTAACCGCAAAACGTTCGGCCGGGCACTGATGGTCTTTTCATACCACCCTTCGAGCGCCGCCTTCCCTTTCACGTAGTATTCCTGTCGCTGTTTCTTTGACTGATACCACTCGTCAATGAACGACTGCTCGTACATGGTTAAGAGCTCCGGCAGTGTTACATCCTTTCCGCCATCCGCCTGGCGGGCTTTCTGGAGGGAAAAGAAGTTAAAAAGCGTTTTATGAATCGATGATCCATATGATAACGCATGACTCCCTTTTTTCGGAATCTGGAGTACGAAGGCGTAGCGGTATTTCCAAGGACAATCATTATACGTCGACAGTTTCGTGAAGCTAAAAGACTTTTCACGCGTCAGGTACGCCGCGACTTCCTGTTTCTCCACCGCGGTCGGAATAAAATCACGTATCGGCAACGGCGGTTTCTTCTCGGCCGCGACCGGTGGCGCCAACAGTTGTAACTCGTACATGAATGGAGACGGTTTTTTACGCCGCGTCCCGCCGTAATCTTCGGCCAACGTGAAAAATACACCATCACGCGCCCGGGTAATCGCCACGTACATCAACCGCCGCTCTTCTTGGACATGCGCATCGCCGCTCGGTAAGTGCTCACGAATGAGCGCGTCGGGCACCGGGATCGCATCCGCCCGATTCATTCCCGGGAATCGCTGTTCAACAACATTACCGATAAAAACATACGGAAACTCCAAGCCCTTGGCTGAGTGAATGGTCATGATCTTGATCGTTTCCGGCCCGCTCTCAAGATCACGCTCGAGGGCTCCCGCATCACCGGAGTCAGTGACATGGTCGATGTATTGGAGAAAGGCCCGAACGGTAGCTGGACGTTCGCCGTGCTGAAATGTTTCGATTGCTTTGAAAAACTGCCTGAGGTACGAGGCGTTCTGATGCGTCTGCGCCGACTCATCTTTCGTCATTGTCTTGAGATATCCCGAGTCATTCAAAAACTGAAGCGCCACCTCGCCAACCGGCTTTGATTGTGCCGACTGGGCGTGCTGGTGTATACCGTCAAGCAATCGGGCTACCCCGGCGCGCACCGCGTCCGTTACTGTCAGATCATCAAGGTGTTGGAGTTGCTCGAAGAGTGACCGCGTTTTCTTTTTGGCCATATGGCTCAACTCGATAACAGCATCATGATCGATCCCCCAGATCGGCATGGCAACCACACGGTACATCGCCGCCGCTTCATGGTAATTGTCGAGCAGTCGCAGGTAGGCCAAAATATCAAGCACCACCGGCTTCGTAAAGAGTCCGCGGGCGGCGAAAAAGGTGTACGGGAATCCGCGTCGCTCAAACTCCTGTAGAAAAATCTGGGCGTGGTCATTGGCACGGACCAAGACGCAAAAGGCATCCCACTTCACCTCGGGATTTTGTGCCCGAATAGCCTCGATTTTTTCCGCCACCGCTCGCGCCTCGGCTTCCTGCGTTTCCTGATGGAAGACCTGGATTTCACCGGCGCCTAGACGCTGGGCCTGGAGTTGTTTTGAAATCTGGAGCCCACCGAGATCGCTCACTTTCGCTTCCAAGCGGTCTGGATTATTTTGCTGGATAAAATGGTAGGCGGCATCCAAAATTGATTGCTTCGTCCGATAGTTCTTGGTCAGGACCACCACTTCCGCCTCCGGAAAATCTTTCTTAAACGCTAAAATATTCGAGACCGACGCCCCACGAAATTTATAGATCGACTGGTCATCATCACCCACGACCGTCAGATTATTGCGCGGCGCCGCCAGACGCTTAATCAACTCAAACTGCGCCCAGTTGGTATCCTGAAACTCGTCGACCAAAACATATTGGAATTGCTGTTGATACTGTTTGAGAATTGCCGGGCGTTCACGCAGAAGCCGCAGTGTATAGAGAATCAGATCGCCGAAATCAAGGGCGTTATTATCGAGCAAGAGCTGATTATAGGTCGCATAGGCTCTCGCCAGCTCCATAATCCGATCCGCCTCAGCTCGATCTTCCTCGCTCTTCTTCGTTTTTCCTTTACCAAGCTTCTTGGCGTGGTCGAGATACTCTACCGGCGAAATATCCTCGTCTTTCAGGCGCGAAAAATGCTTGACTAGGGCCGAGATAAACTTCGTCGGGTTCCCCAATGGTCGGTAATAATCAAGTTCGAACTCGTCGAGGTGCTCACGAATCAACAGCCACTGATCGGTCTGCGACAGCAACCGAAAATCATTCGACAGGCCGATATCAAGCGCGTGACGTTCAAGGAGTCGCTGACCGAAGCCATGGAACGTCATCACCCATAAATCAACATATCCATACGGTAAAATTTTCTCGACCCGCTCCTGCATTTCCCCGGCCGCTTTGTCGGTAAAGGTTAAGGCCAGGATGTTGTCCGATGGAATCTGTTCGTGCATGATCAGGTGGGCGATGCGCTCCGTTACGACCGTCGTTTTTCCGGTGCCCGCGCCCGCCACAATCAATAATGGGCCTTGGCCATGCTGGATGGCGGCGCGTTGTTCGGTATTGACGGTGTCCGGAATTTGGCCTGGCATGGAATATTATCCTCGCTGTTGGCTAATCATAATTGCTCTCCCAGTGTATCCACCTATAAACTCCTTAATGGGAATTGGACGCGCCACCCAGTTTTGTTCCTCGATCTTTGATGTGTGATGGAGATAGAGGTGCGTCACAACCCCATGATCGAATCTGTACCCAACCACCACCGCCAGATGACCACCATATTTTTTCCAAAAAAAGAGTTGCTCTTTGAGCGTCTTCGTATTCTGCAAAGCCCATTTAATCGAAACGATGGGGAGTCGATTTTGATCAATCGCCGCACGGAGTTCCTCCACACCAACAGGCTTCGCCGCCGCCAAGCATCCGTATTCGGTAGCAATGGCACATAATCCCTGATGACTCCAGCCATGCTGGTCGGTATACGCATGAAGTCGAAGGCCTGTCTGCAGGAGATCCTGAAACAACACATCGCGATGGAGCAAGAATTCAAATGTCATTTGTAGGCACAAAATCCCACAACACGACTTCTGCCAATATTCGGCATCGTCCCGACTCGTAAAACCTAGCCGTGACCACACATCAAGATCCCAGTGCTGAGTATGGAACGGCACTGACAGCACCCGTTCTGGGACAGGCTCGGTTGTTGGCATTGTCATGACCAGCCTATTCTAGCACAGCCAGACCCCGGAGTAACCCGCCGACTCGTTCCTCAGCATCAAGCTCTTGTATCCGCAGAGCGATATAGCCTCGATCCACCGTTGGGTGATGTTTCAGAAAGTCCTTAATGTCCTGTACATCAAATTTTCCGAACGAATCGTCCCGCTGCAAAAGCGCTTTCGCTAGAATTACATCTTCGGGCGCGAGCAACCAGATATCCTGATCTTCATATTGCACAGCCTGTCGATGAGCGATTTGGAGCGGCGTCAACGACAGCGGATATGTCTTCCCCGCGACCGTCAGGACGAGATGACTGGTCAGTTGAATATCATAGTCGCCAAGTGGGTGTGAGTTTCGGACCGTCTCAATCGCCGACCGATAGGGCACAGACGCGATCCCAAATAACTGATCAATCCGATCGTGGTCTTCGTCGCGAACAAAGAGATCAAGATCGCCGGGTTGACGGGCATTCCCATGCACGAAAAAACAGGCACTACCACTGAGCGCCCATGGTATTCCGGCCTCATGTAACTGGGCTACGACCGTTACAAACGAAGGGAAGAGTTGGTCAAGTAGGTGGAGACGCTGGGTATCAATCATGTCCGTAGTATACCCTACCTAGGCCACCCTACAGAAGGTGCCCTGGATCTCAGCGTCCCTCTGACCTCAAACCGGTTTCTTTCCACGACAACAATGCCCGCCATATCAGCGAGTCGCAACATAAACACTTCCTCAGGTCCGCGCCGCCGGTTTTCGGGCGATTACGTTAAAATGCCAGTTCAACAGATGGAGTCCCGGCACCATTCTGAGCACCTCATCAATCCGTGATAAGACATGGTCCATCGTTCGCCATGTCGCCAACGGTTTATGTCGCAGGCGACCGAGAAAACGCGTCAACTGTTCATTGACCGAACCGAGGTATTTAATCCGTCGAACATCTTCAATCTGAAGTCCCGCCGTGGCAAATGTGGTTCGAATTAACGGTAGTGTATACCCTTCGGTCGTGTCATCGGCCACCGAGTTATGTTGCCGGTCGCGATTGGCGCGAATGAAGTTCTTCAACGGACGCAACCAGCGATACATGGTTCGATATGGCCACTGCGCCGGCTCAATTCCCCAGATCACGAGGCCACCGGGTTTGACGACACGAGCAAATTCTTGTAAGGCGGCGGCTTGATTCGGAAGATGGTGAAATGAGGCGGCAATAAAGGCGGCGTCGAAACTGTTATCGGCAAACGGCATGTGCTCCGCGTCAGCGACAGCAAACCGCATGTGCTCACCAAGCGGTGTGCCCGAAGCTAACCATCGCGACTTCGCCACTGAGACCGGAGAAATATCGAATGAGGTTACGAATTTATTGGCCGCGGCAATTTCAATTCCATCAGCCCGCGTCCCGCAGGCCACTTCCAGCACGGCGGCACCATCTGGCAGTTGCCGCATTGGGTTTAGGAAGTGCCAGTGAAATGACGAGTTCCGTCCGCGTAACGACCGCGGCGGCGCCGTCCGTGAGATCTCATCGTGAAAAGCCTGCTCCTCACCTTTAAACGCATCCAAACCTGAGGCGATCAAGATGGGCAAGCCGTCCTGAACAGGATACATCTTTCCACAACCGGTACACACCCACATCTCGCCGTCCTGACGGATCGGTTGGTGGCAGGCGGGACAGGCAAATGATGGATGACTCATGATCGTGAAGAAAGTGGAGTGAACGTAATCGAGGACTGCACCGTACCACTCGCCCTATCCGGCGTCAATTTAGTCTTTTCGTACCCCCTCGTATGGCAGTCCGTGATGGCCATGATGCTTATGTTTCCGAACGACATGGAGACGGGCTAGATCGCGTTCAAGTTTCGCGGCCATTCCAGCGTACTCGACATGCTCATGGGTAAGTTCAGACTTCAACTGCTCGGCACGAGCAATCGCATCATGAACCCGTTGTTCATCTATCTCGGCAATATGTTCCGCGGTATCCGCCAAGACCACGAGTTTGTCAGGATGGACCTCAAGAAACCCGCCACCGATTGCGAACGGTTCTTCACGGCCATCCGACAAATGAATCATCAGTTCTCCCGCTTTCAAGGTGGTCGCAATCGGCATGTGATGTGGTAAAACCGTAATCTGACCATCAATCGTCGGCACGGTCATGCCAGCCACATCCGCATGATAGACTTCGCGAACCGGCGTAATGATGCTGAGAGAGATAGTGCTAGTCATCGCGCCACGCGTGAATATCCTTCATCGCAAACGAACGCTCAACATTTTTTTCAACGTCCATGGCGTCAAGGAGCCACTGCGGTTCCGGATGCCACGGTGTTGAAGCAAAACGCATGGATCGCGGCACAATGCGACGTTCGTGTCGCTCGCCGCGATGGTTTGTATAATCGATGCTGACGATATGATCGTCCATATATTATTGTCGAACTTCGTCAATCGTCCCTTTCATGTAGAAGTTCTGTTCCGGGACATCATCATGCTTACCATCTAAGATCTCCTGGAAACCACGAATGGTTTCGGCCAGGGACACATATTTTCCGGATGTCCCGGTGAACACTTCGGCCACGAAAAATGGCTGGGAAAGGAATCGTTGAATCCGACGAGCCCGCCCGACCGTCCGCTTGTCGTCTTCAGAGAGCTCTTCCACGCCGAGAATCGCGATAATATCTTGAAGGTCTTTATAGCGTTGCAAAACTTTTTGGACGCTGCGGGCAACCCGGTAATGTTCCTCGCCAACAATCAGCGGATCAAGAATCGTTGAGGTCGAATCGAGCGGATCAACCGCCGGATAAATGGCCAGTTCCGCCAGGGCCCGGGATAACACCACGGTTGAGTCAAGGTGACCGAACGTCGTCGCCGGCGCTGGATCGGTTAAATCATCGGCCGGCACATAGACCGCTTGGACCGAGGTGATCGAACCTTTGGTCGTCGAGGTAATACGTTCTTGCAACGCACCCATTTCTTCGGCCAAGTTCGGCTGGTATCCGACCGCAGATGGAATACGGCCCATCAATCCCGACACTTCCGAACCGGCTTGGGTGAAGCGGAAAATATTATCAACAAAGAACAGAACGTCTTTCCCCTCTTGATCGCGGAAATACTCGGCGAGCGTTAACCCTGTCAGCCCAATTCGCTGCCGCGCTCCCGGCGGTTCATTCATCTGGCCGAAAACGAGCGCCGTTTTCTCCAACACTCCCGAGTCCGACATTTCATGATACAAATCATTCCCCTCGCGAGTACGTTCACCGACACCGGCGAAGACAGAATATCCGCCATGCTCAGCGGCAATATTTCGGATGAGCTCCGTAATCACGACCGTCTTTCCAACCCCAGCCCCACCGAACAATCCGACCTTCCCACCTTTGACGAATGGTGCGATTAAATCAATGACCTTAATTCCGGTCTCAAATACTTCGGCTTTAACCGACTGATCGGTAAAAGACGGGGCGGCGCGGTGAATCGGTGCCGTCAGTTTCGTCGGGACCGGGCCCTTACCGTCAATCGCTTGGCCGGTCACATCCAACATCCGACCGAGTGTCTCTGGCCCAACCGGTACCGTGATCGGCGCACCAGTGTCAACAACCGCCTGGCCGCGGTGTAGACCGTCGGTACTTGACATGGCGACTGCGCGGACAACATTGTCTCCAATGTGTTGCTGGACTTCGAGTGTCAGTACCGATCCGTCCGCCATCGTCGTCGACAAGGCCGACAAGAGCGACGGCAAATGATCTTCAAAGCGAACGTCAACGACCGGACCAATAACTTGGTGGATCGTACCGTGAGTGGGTGTGGTCATGTTCTTCGTCATATAAAACTAGCCTTCTAAAGCCGCCCGGCTGGCGGAAATTTCCGCCAAGTCCTGGGTAATGGCCGCCTGGCGGGCTTGGTTAAAGGTCAACGTTAAGTCGTCAATGAGTTCTTCGGCGGCATCCGAGGCGTTCCGCATCGCCAACATCCGCGCCGCATGCTCCGAAGCGTTTGTTTCCAGCACGGCCCGGAAGATCTGCATCTCCACCAGCCGCGGGAGCAGTGTTTCCAAGACCGTATCGGCGTTTGGCTCAAATGCATATTCAAATGTCCGTTCCTCAGCCGCTTCTTCCGCCAAGACCTGTTCACGCTCACCGCGATCAAAGAGTCCGAGATGGTTCTCTTGTAAGTCAATCGGCGTCAGCGGCAGTATTTGCCGGACCCGCGGCTTTTGTACCAGCGATGAAACGTAGTCGACATAGGCGACGACGACCTGATCATACTTCCCGGCCACGAAGCCATCAATCGCCATCTTCGCGACTGGACGAACATGGATACTATCGGTCACGACATCGTCTTTCACAAACTCAGCGGCCACGTCGTGGTGGAATTGCGTATGGAGACTACGACCTTTTGTCCCAAGGAGCATCACCGACGGCGTCACGACTTGGCCCGGTAAGGCTCGCAGATACCCATCGACCGCGGACAACAACTGTGAATTCAACGACCCGACAAAGCCGCGGTTCGACGAAACGACGATCACCGCCACATTCGCCACCGGACTCGTTTTTCGCAGCAAGGGATGTTTGCTCGCGTCGGTCCGCTTCGCCACATTCACCAACATTTCCCAAGCCGCGTTGGTATACGGTCGACTCGACAACACCGCCTGCGTTGCCTTACGCATTTTCACGCTGGAGACAAGCTCCATCGCCTTCGTAATCTTGCGCGTACTACCAATCGACCGAATGCGCCGCTTAATCTCGCCAGTAGAAACGCTCATGCCCAGGTTGCCACAAAGTCGGTAATAATCTGCTTCAACTGCGCCTCGAGCTCCGGCGTTAAATCTTTGGCAACAATCAATGAATCCATCCAAACGCTCCCGACACCATCAAGATGGGCTCGGAAAGCGTCTTGAAAGGCCACGAGCTTTTCTGGATCGACGGCATCAAGTAACCCATTCGTCACCGCGTACAGAATGGCAACCTGCTGCGGCACCGCCAGCGGTTGGTACTGACCCTGCTTCAAAATTTCCGTCATCCGGCGTCCCCGTTCAAGCTGTTGTTTTGTGGCGGCGTCGAGATCGGAGCCAAACTGGGCAAATCCGGCCAATTCGCGATATTGTGCCAAGGCGATTCGAAGTTTCCCCGCCACTTTCTTCATCGCTTTCGTTTGAGCGGCCGAGCCGACACGAGACACCGACAACCCCACGTTCAGCGCCGGTCGAATACCTTGGTAGAACAAGTCCGATTCAAGATAAATCTGTCCATCCGTAATCGAAATAACATTGGTCGGAATATACGCTGAGACGTCTCCGGCCTGTGTTTCAATGATTGGCAACGCCGTCATCGATCCACCTCCCGCTTCTGGATTCAATCGCGCCGAACGCTCGAGCAGACGGGAATGGGCGTAAAAAATGTCGCCCGGATACGCTTCGCGTCCCGGCGGTCGCCGCAGGAGGAGCGAAACTTGACGATAGGCCCAGGCGTGCTTGGAAAGATCATCAAATACGACCAGGACGTCTTTCCCTTGCGCCATGAAATATTCACCGATCGCACACCCGCTATACGGCGCTAGATATGAGAGCGCCGCCGGATCGGAGGCTCCGGCCAATACGACCGTCGTATAGTCCATAGCCCCAACTTCCTGAAGCTTAGCGACAATGCGCGCCACTTTTGATTCTTTCTGCCCGATGGCCACATAGATACAGATAACGTCTTGGCCCTTTTGGTTAATAATCGTATCAACGGCAATTGCCGTTTTGCCGGTTTGCCGGTCACCGATAATTAATTCGCGCTGTCCGCGTCCGATCGGAATCATCGCGTCAATCGCTTTAATCCCGGTTTGGAGCGGGACCGTCACCGACTGTCGGGTAATGACTCCCGGGGCAATCTTTTCCACCGGCATCATCATCTCCGCCACCACGGCGCCCCGACCATCCAGGGCTTCACCGAGCGGATTCACCACCCGGCCAATCACCCCGGCACCGGTCGGAACTTGTAAAATATTTCCGGTCGCCGTCACCCGCTGGCCCTGACGCACCGCGGCTGCGTCACCCAGAATCATGACCCCAACGGTGTCCTCCTCAAGGTTCAAGGCGACACCGTTCGTCCCGTCTTCAAAGGCGACCATCTCTGATGATCGTACATGCTTCAAACCGCTGACGCGGGCGATTCCGTCACCAACCTCAAGCACCGTACCAACCTCGGTCACGGTCGCCGAAGTCTTGGCGGTTGTAAGTTCTTTTGCTAATGCGTCAACGAGTGATTCGGGCATACGTTATGCGTGAAAAAGAAGTGATTGTTGTAGTTGTCGTAAACGACCGTCTAAACTGGCGTCGATGCGACGATCATCGACAATAACCGCCACGCCCCGTCGAAGTTCCGGTCGGATCACGACCGTCACATCGGTTTTTGTAAGCTGATCGGCCAGGGCATCCGCCGCACGCGGCGTCGCGGCTTCAATTGTTACCCGACGTCGGCCCCGACGAGCTGATTCGATATTTCGCAGATGTTCGAGCACTCGCGGCATGAGGCGCATCGCCCGATCGCGTCGGAGGCGATGGAGGATACGTGGCGCTATCTGCGCCACCGATGCTTTCGGCGCCGTCAAGGCCATATCGATGGCCATCGCATACTGGCGAGCGCTCAGCCGTTTCATGATTTCGATGATAATTCTTCAAGCGCCTCACGCGCCGACTGCGTCTCAAAGGCCTTTCCGGATTTCTTCTCGATCACCAAGCCAGCGGCTTGCACCACGAGGGTCGCTAGGTCTTTCTTCGCTTCCGAGATCATGGCGGTTCGTTCACGACGAAGTTCGGCGCGAGCTTCCGACATCACCTTCTCAGCGTCGGTTTTCGCGTCGGCCACCAGCCGCTCGCGCATCACCTGGGCCTCGGCTCGCGCCGCCACTAAGATATCACCTGCTTCGCGGCGGGCTTGGGTCGCAATGTCTTTATGTTGGGCCTCGGCGCCGGCCAAGGCTTCGCGAGTGGCTTTTTCCTGATCAACAGTTTTGGCCGCTAAGGCCCGACGAGCATCGAGCACTTTCAAAATTGGGGCGAACGCGAATTTTCGCAGCACCCACAAAACGATCAGGAACGTGACGATATTCGCCACGAGGAGTTTCCAGTCGATTCCGAGTTTATGAATAAGTTCCCCCATCGGGTGTCGGACTAGACGAACTTAATAATCAACGCCACAACGAGCGCGTAAATAGCAATGGCCTCAGCGAAAGCCATGGCAATCAACATCGGGACTTGGACTTTTCCGGCCGCTTCTGGGTTGCGTCCGATCGCTTCCATGCTCTTCGCAGCCAACATTCCGATCGCTAACGCCGGGGCAATACCGCCGATGGCGATGGCCGCAGCGGCGGCGAACAATTTTGCTACTTCTGGTGTCATAGGTGTGACATTATTTAGTGAACGAATAAGAAAATTAATGTTCCTCAGCCGTCGCCGCGATTTTCAGGAAGACGAGCGTCAGGAGCGAGAAGACAAAGGCCTGGATAAATCCGACAAATATTTCGAGGAAGTAGAATGGCACCGGCGCAATCAACGGCACGAGTGAGGAAATAACCATCAGGAGCACCTCACCGGCGAAGATATTCCCGAACAACCGAAAGGAGAACGAGATAATCTTCGTGAACTCCGAAACAAATTCGATAATCCCGACGAAGGTCATGGTCGGGTTTGGGTTGAAATATTTCTTCAGATGTTTCTTCACCCCGATATAGGTCACGCCAATAATCTGGGCGAGAATGACCGAGACCATAGCCAGCGCCACCGTCATATTCAAATCCGCCGTCCCAGCTCGGAGAAATGGCACCAGCGTCCGCGCCCCTTCAACCTCCTCATAGATGCCAATGCTCCCGAAGCCCGGCAAAAGCCCCATCCAGTTCATGGTCAGGATAAAGAAAAAGATCGAGGCGATAAATGGAAAGAAACGCTTCGTTTGCGCCCGATCGTGGGTCACCGAATCCACCAGATTGTACAAGTACTCGACGACCATCTCCACCGCCGCCTGAAAGCGACCCGGGACGAGCGTCGTCGTCTTGGTAATTCGTCGAGCCACGAGGATCAGGACCACCGCCGCCAATACGGCCGCCACCATACTATTCGTCACCGGAAATCCGGCGATGTGCGCAATAGGTTCAGCGGCGAGCGAGATGGTCATGATTATTGTTTCTTCGGTGTCTCTTTTTCAAGATCACGAAGGAGTTGAGAAAATTTTCGAACGAGGAAAACGGTCGTCACGAGGACGGCCATGGCCATCCCGCCCAAGAAGAGCCACGGCGTGGTACCAAACCGGCGATCGAGCCAGCGACCACCGAGGCCGAAGAGGAGAAGCGGAATGACGATCAGATACCCCAGCTCGAAGACCAATCCGAGGGCTACCCAATATGGTCGACGCGGGGTGTCAGGTTGGGTCTTCATGGTGCATTCACATCTTTCATCCACAATCAAAAGCGCCGAGAGTATACTCGTTTTTCGCGAAATGCTCAAGACTGGGAAAACTTTTTGGCTAAGATTAGCGAATCTTCGCAAATCACACCTTGACACTCCTGGTAAAAGGCATAGTCTTCCGCCACCAATCGCACCACCCCTGCCACCCGAGCATGGAGGTCGCCGTGGCCAAACACCACCGCCAAAAGCAAGCCACCCCGCGGGGAACAATCGACGAGCAGGAACTCCGCGCCGCCCAAGCCGCCTACGGCCGAAGCAACGAGGAGCGTGTCTTGTACCTGCTCGAACGGCACATTTCCAACGCCACCCATCGCCCGCCGTGGCTCGTCTCGATTCGACGCGCCACCGAGGAAGAAGACGTGCTCGGGATCGACCTTGTCGCTATCACCGTCGACAGCCCGAACGTCTACATCCAGATCAAGAGCAGTGAGAGCTTTAGGAAGATCCATATCGACAAGGGTCGGAAGCTCTGGCGCGCCGGCGCGACGGTCCACATCACCGGCGTCATGATCGCCAATCATGCCCTGACGGACAAGAAGATCATCGGCCGCGGTATGGCGACGATCAGCCGCGTCTATCGCACCGTCAAGAACCTCGGCTCGAACATCATGCCGTCGTACCGTCACACGGGCGACGATATCACCGACTGTGACCACCACCCGGTCAACACCCCGGAGGTCCCATGACCAAGCCGATCAACGTCGACTACGAGCATGAGGCACTGCGGTACGGCTGGATCCAGCGCCTCAAGGACCTGCTGACCCTCCCCTTCGCCGTCCTCGGCTTCATCTTCGTCTGGCTGTACGAGAAGATCACTGGCGGCGACTGAACCGCCTACGCACATCCCTACCCCCCCCGGCTCACCACCGGGGCGGTTTTTCTTAATGAGAGCACCTCTCAGTAAGTGACTGCCGACCACGGAGCAGCTAGCTTTCCCATCCAGAACAATTCCTATGTCCGAAAATAGTATGCGGTCACTCCAAACGATCAACGCGTGTAGCGAGCTCATTAAATTCAAAGCGATAGACCATTTGGTCCTGACGAAGCTCGATATGCTCGAGTGTGGTCTCAATCTTGTTCAACCGAAGGCTGACCTGGTCAAAGCCGGTTTTTGTGGCCGCCGCTAATGTATCGATGGTCGACTCGAGGCGTTCGAGACGCGTATCGACCCTCTGAATAATGGTAGTGAACATTTCCGGGGTGAGTTCTTCGGACATACGGCCTCTTCAGCCAAGCCCAACATACGTTTTTATCGTAACGTCGGAGGTTATCCTGTCAAGAAGGGGTCGTTTTCTATATGAGGCTAACTCACATTAAACCGTCACCGCCCTACGGGGCGGTTTTTTCCTTACTGAGAGTTCCTCTCAGTAAGAACTATGCGAGCTGGTCCGGTTTTTCGTGCAACTCCTGGCGCAAAATCTGCGCCGTGTACTCCGGCGTTGTCGGGCGGTCGTAATGGAACTGCCCAACAAAATCCTTGTTTGCAAGAAACATCGGCATCCAATACGCATCAGCCGCCCACATTTCTTTCAATGGCACCTCATGTTCACTAAACCACATCGGCCTCATTTCGTCGGTCTCACGTGGCGTGCCACGAAACTTCGTCACTCGAAAAACATGCGCCTCGCGGATCGTCGGCTCCGATTCGAACGTGAAGGTTAAAACACCAACTTCCTTCATCTCAACTACCTCCACTCCGGCTTCTTCCTGAAGCTCACGCTTGGCCGCCGCCACAATAGATTCATTCAACTCAACCTTGCCACCAAACCCATTCCACTTCCCCGCGCCGAATCCGCGCTTCTTCATCCCTAACAACACCCGGCCATCCTGGTCGATGATCGCGATGGTCAGGAGTTTTTTCATGCGGACTATTCGTTTTGATTCGGCTTCTCGATCTGCATCGGCTCCACCGTCGATTCAATATCCGCCACCTTCATCACGTCTTTCTCGACTTTCGCAAATTCTTTGTAGGCGATGTTATATTGATTGACGGTCGTACCGAGCGAGTTACCGAGTTTCGCCATATACGCATCGTACGACTGCAGGTGCTTGGCGAGGACTTCGACGTTCTTGCGAATTTCTTTTGCCGACTCCTCAATTTGCATAGCTCGCAAACCCTGGAGCACCGTTTGCAGATAGGCGAAGAACGAAGTCGGCGAAACGATAATGACGTGCTTTTCTTTAAAGGCGTAATCGATCAGATCGCGCGACGAAACACCGGCCGCCCCGACTTTATTCACCAGCAGATCATAATAGATACCCTCGGCCGGAATAAACATAAACGCGAAGTCCATGGTATTCTCCGCCGGGCGGATATATTTTGACGTCTCGTCAATCCGATTCTTTAAATCCTGTTTAAACGTCTTCTCAACCGCATCATGATCGGCTCCCGGCCCAAGCTCCGCCAAACGGTTGTAGTTTTCTAAACTAAACT
The DNA here is from genome assembly GCA_964397195.1 of uncultured Gammaproteobacteria bacterium. Taxonomy (GTDB): domain Bacteria; phylum Patescibacteriota; class Patescibacteriia; order SBBC01; family CAIJZX01; genus CAYNGY01. The sequence goes on from CAYNGY010000004.1 coordinate 51,545, forward strand.
TTGCGTCGACCGGGATAATTTTTTCCTGAATGAAAATTGCTGCATCAACGATTTCCCCGTCCTTAAATTTATACTGCAACTTGTAATTCTTCGGCGGGAGCACGTTTTTTAGGACCGTTTCCAAATAGTATTCCCCGAGTACCCCGCGCTGCTTGGGATTCTTGAGTGTATCCTGCAGTTTTTGTAGTTGATCGGCAAAGGAAACCACCTGACGATTCGTCTCGTCGAGTTTCGTCAAGCGCTCGGTCACATCGCGCACAATCTTGGCGCTCTCCCCTAACTGAGACTGAATCGACTTCTGCATCGATTCGCCCTGACGGTCCATCCGATCGTGGATCTGCTTCAGGTCTTCTTTCAACATCAAAAACGAGGCCGAATCGTCCGGCTTCTGCATCTTCTTCATCGCCTGGGCCTGAAACCACATTACCAGGCCGAAACCGACCACCACGAGAATAATGATAATCCATGTTTCCATGGCGGTATCCTAGCATGAGCGTCAGGAATGGCAAAACCGTGCTGGTCAACACTTCGAGACGGTCTTTTCCTGAAAACAAAACGCGGGTGGCGCTGGGATCGAACCAGCACCACCCGCAACGGGGAACAGCTACTTCTTCGCGTGAAGCGTGAACGGGACATCGACCACGACGTTCGCCGAGGTCCGGCGGCCGTTCGTGGGTTCGACCCGCGCTTCGAGGGTGATCGTTGCCAGCGGCAGCGCCACGGCGATGTGGCCATCGATCCGCTGGGTGAACCCACCGCGCGGGGCGTAGCGCACGGGTTCGAGCCCGCCGCCGAACGTCACCGCGCCATGAGTGTACTGCGCGTCGAGCACCGCACCTTCGGCCAGCGTCAGCCGATGCGTGCGATACGTGAAGACCATCGCCCCGAGATCGACCCCGTGACCGGACCAGGCCAGCTTCGCCATCGGTCCGACGTAGGGGTGGACGCCGTCCGGCTTGACGAGCGTCCCGAGCGATCCACCGACATTCAGCGCCATCGCCGGGTGGGAGAGAAGGTCATAGCGCCCGAACAGGTCGAGCGCACTGCCGTCGGCCATCACCGTCGGATTGACGAGCGTCCGCCCGCCATCGAAGGTGTAGCCGTACATCGAGCCTCGACCGAAGGCCCACTCGCCCGCCGTCAGGGAGACGGTGTGCGGCGCGGCCACGGCCAGGGTGAAACCGAACGTCACGAACAGCGCGACGAAGGCGGACAGCAGGACAGCGAAGCGGGACATGCGGCTCTCCTTGAGAGTGGGCGGTGCACGCCCACGAGTGATTGATCGTGACGGTGCCGTCACGACCCTCGTGACTGCACCACTGATACCGAGAACGAGCAGAAACACGACCGCCCAGTGCATTGCCGGCGGGAGTTCAGCCGTCTCGGGTGAAACAGGTGATGCACTCTGACACTGCGTCGAAGCCGTGATCTGCGTCTGCGTCGTCGGGAGGAGCACGGTGGGTGCTTTCCCGATTGTCAGCACAGACAGTAGCCCGAGCAAGATCAGTAGGTACGGGAACACGAGCATCACCCCCCAGGCCACGCCGCCGCCGATTCCGATCGACGATAGCGTCTTAGCCAACAGGAGGTACCAACGCCCATGGACCATGCCATACGCATCCAAGTATCCCGGACCCCACTGGCGGTTATGAGGATCGCGGTTGAAGTATCCCGACATGCCGGCCGATCCGTAGGCCGTCCATGCCTGGCTCATCAACTCGTCGGTCACCCATTCCTTGCGCACGTGCGTCGAGGCCTTTGTGCCGCCTCCTACCCAGCGATGCGTCAGGTCGACAAGAATGGCCGGGAAATCGGCATGGTAAACGGTCGGATTCTCCGCCACCAACGCCATCGCCTTGTTCCAGTCTCGCCAGAACTCGTCCGGGTTTTGCGGATCGAGCAGACCAATCTGCGCCATCGTCCGGCTATGCAACGCACCGTCAGCGACGATCGTCCGCAAGTCGGCCTGAGCCCAGATCAGTACCAGCGTGATTACAACACCTCCGATCAAGACCGGAGGACGTAACCAAATGTTGCGCTTCAGAAGAATCACCCCCTTTTCGCGCGAAGATGATCCGGCGAGAATGCCGGATGTATGCAAATGTGCGACCCCGCAAACTATCATAAATCCCCGGTTTTGTCAAGACCGGGCGCTAGAAGCTGACCGAATTGAACGGTGTACTACGCGTCAGCCGGCAGGCGAAAGAACCGTTTGGCGTTATCGGTGGTTATCTTCGCCACTTCATCCACACTGATCCCACGAACGTCCGCTACCGCCTGCGCCACCCTTTCCACCCACGCCGGCTCATTCCGTTTCCCTCGATTCGGTACGGGCGCAAGAAATGGCGCATCCGTTTCCACCATCAGTCGATCAAGCGGCATGTTTTTCACGACCTCCTGGAGTGATTCACTTTTTGGAAAGGTCAAAATACCGGTCACAGAAATCCAGCCTCCGAGATCGAGGAACGGTTGGGCATCAGCCCAGGTTCCCCCAAAACAGTGCATCACAAACGGCACTCCACCATGACGGCGCAAAATCACTGCGGCGTTTTCGTACGCTTCGGTTGAGCCGTTCTTGTCGCGGCAGTGAATAATAAGCGGGAGTCGCGCTTCTTTTGCCACGAGAATATGTTGCTCGAAAACGTCCGCTTGCACGTCACGCGTTTCAAGATCATAGGCTTCCAATCGATAGTAGTCCAGGCCGGTCTCACCAATACCGACAATCTTTTTACTGCCGAGTAACGCTTCGAGATGTTTCGGCGAAATATCACCAACCGTTTCGTCAGTTGGGTGCACCCCAATGGCCGCATAGACCGGTGTATTCGGATACTGCTCGGCCAGCCGAACACCGGCCAACGAATCTTCTAGATTAGTCCCAATGGCAATCAGACCGATCCCGGCGTCGAGCGACCGCGTGATCATCTCGGCGCGATCGGCATCGTATTCCCCCATCTGGGGGTGGCAATGAGTATCAATCAGTCTCATGGACACAGGATAAATGAGGAACGCAAAAAAGTCGAATTCAAAAAAAATGACGATGGCTAACATTAGCCACGAATCGGAATAATTCAGCATTTCTTCAGTTTCAGAATCTATACTAACAGGTTGCCCCCGCGCATCTCGTTATACCCACGTTCCGCCGAACCAACAACGCGGCCGGCACCTGTTTGAGGCGCGGGCCGTGGTTGGCCCGCGACGAGTCTGCCGGCCGCATGAATCTTCTTGGTTCTTCTTCTGTTCAAGCAGAAGAAGAACGCCCCTCCGGCAGGAGAGCCACCCACACTGCTCAAGGAAATCTACAACGGCAAATTCTGATTGAGAATTCCGGAGTCCTTCACCGCGTTGATCGTTTTTAACGTCCCATTCACATCAAGATTCTTCGGGAAAAAGGTGTCGAGGGCTTTTTGTGATTCCTTCAGCGCTTTCGGTAAGAACGGTACGAGCCAGGCCGAAATACCGAGTAAGAACGGAACCATGAAGGAGTGGTGGAGCGAGGTAGCCCAGCCTTCGGGAATCGGCAGTCGATTGACGAATTGTAGAATCAGTCCGAGAAAGATTGCGCCTTCGAGAAATCCGAAAATGGCGCCGCCAAATCGATTGACCATTTTTAAGCCGGGTACGATAGCGATGATGTTGAACAATTTATTGACGAACCAGACGATGATCGCTACAGCGCGCGTGGCCAAAAAGAAAATAACGATAAAGGCGGCAACTTTTCCTACCAGTTCATTGCCACCAACAATCGGCTGGACCGCGGGCGCGAGTCCTTCATACCACCGCGAGGCCACAAACGACCCAATAATTAAACCAAAGACGCCGCCGATTGACGAGATCAGTCCCGCCGTAAACCCACCCCAGACATAGGAGAAGAGGGCGAGAATAAGGATGAGATCGAGCCAAGACATGTTGATAGTGTACTCCGCGACCCGAACTTACTCAAGTTTTGGGCCGAGGGCCATGCCGCCGTCAACCGACCAGACGGCGCCGGTCACGTAACTCGCTTGGTTCGAGACGAGGAATGACACCACATTGGCCACTTCGCTCACCTTCCCAATTCGTTGCATTGGCACCCGTTTCACAAAGTAGTCCGTGTACTCGGTTCGATTCTGGAAGAATTTGTCGGAGATACCGGTCGTGACGGGACCCGGACAGACGGCGTTCACGCGGACGTTCTTTTCAGCGCCCTGCACAGCCCAAGATTTGGTCAACATAATCACCGCCGCTTTCGAGGCACTGTAGACCGCAACATCGTATTCAGGCATCAACCCGGCCACCGAGGAAATGTTGACGATCGTACCGGCCGTTTTAACGAGCGACTTCCACGCATGCTTAGTCATTACCACGGTACCCCGAACATTCGTGTCCATAATCTCGTCATACTTTTTCATGTCGAGTGAGCCGACTCCTTCTTCAACCAGGGCGATCCCAGCGTTGTTCACAACGGCATCAATTCGGCCCCACATCCGAACCGTGGCGGCCACCACACGTTTTGCATCCTTTTCCTCCCGCACATCACACGGCACAAACAGTGCGGCTCGACCAAGTCTTTTCGCGGCCGCGAGACCTGCGTCTTTGTTCCGATTTGCTAGGACAACTCGATACCCGTCCGCCACTAGTCGCTCGGCAATCCCAAAACCAATACCGTGCGATCCGCCGGTAACGATGGCTACTTTTTTCATATGGGTGAGCGTGAGTTGATACGGATAGTATACGGCAGACACCTCAAAAAACAAAGTTGTCACGCCTTTTTCGACTCGGCCACTCCATCCACAACCCCAGACATATCTCCGAATGGATGGAGGTGCTACCATCTTGATCGGTAGCCGCTTCGATATTGATTAACCGCTAAAGACTATGGCCATTCCCCACCGACTCCATATCGCCGCCATACTGACCACGCTGGTACTCATCGGCGCGGGGTGCAACGCAAAAACCGCGACCACTGAACGGACCGTCAACACCGGAGCAAATAATACTGCCACGGTCACCACCATTAGCATCAATGATTTTGCGTTTAATCCGAAAAATATCGAAGTGAAAGTTGGCACGACTGTTTCGTGGACGAATGACGACAGTGCTTCACACATCATCGTCGGCGATAGCGGTGGGCCGAACAGCTCCACCCTCGCGACCGGTGACACCTACGCCTATACCTTCAATACGGCCGGATCATTCCCATATCACTGTGGGATTCATTCAATGATGACCGGAACGGTCACCGTCACCCAGTAGTATCCACCGCGACGGCCTATCCGACGCCAGATATACGACCACGCACTTCGTCTGCTATAGTGGTATAAATGAAACATCTTCCCGTGTATATGGCGGCCCTGGTCCTGGCGTGCACCGGTGTTTTTCTGGTGGCGTCGCGTCCCGACCATCCGAGTAACTCGAATACGACCAACACTGCCACGTTGAACGCCAATGCGGTCAGCTCCGCGCCGATGGCAAATACGACCCCGGAGCCACTCAACACGAATACATCTCCCCCGCTCAACACGAATTCCACCAACCCATCACCCGCCGTCGTCGAACCAATCGCGAACTTTGCGACGCGAGTGACAAAAAAACCGTTCGGCATCTACATCACCCCAAAAACGTCGCCCATTCAGCCCGAAAAATTCACTGGCTATCACACCGGCGCTGATGCTGAAACGACCGCTGCCGAAGCTGACCAGAATACTCCCATCTTTGCGATTGCCAGTGGCAGCGTTGTGTTCGCCGACCACGTCAACGGCTACGGCGGCGTCATGATCATCAAACACACCATCGGCGGGAAAAAACTGTTATCGCTCTACGGCCATCTTCGAATCTCGTCCTTCACGGTGACGGTTGGCAAGACAGTTACCCCCGGGCAACGACTCGCATATCTCGGCACCGGCTTTTCAAGCGAAACCGATCACGAACGAAAACATTTGCACTTTGGCCTCATCAACGGCTGGACGATAACCTACAAAGGCTACGTGACGACGAAAAGCGCACTATCATCATGGATGAACCCTGCCAGCTGGCTGGCCGCTCATGAATAAAGCGACGGACCGGTTTTAGGCAACCCGCGGAAACAGTGGTTCGGCTTTTTTCACCGGCTGATTCAGCGAGGTCTGAATTTTTTCGGCGGTCTCCGGCATGAATGGCACGAGCAATGTCGCAATATCAGCCAAGGCATTGGCTAATGAGGCCAACAATGGCCGCACGTCCTCCCCGGCCTTGGCCATCTTCCACGGCGCCGCATCATCAATTTTCTTATTCGCCACCGTCACCAGATCCCAAACAATCCGCAACGCTTCATCATACCGGTAAGCCGCAATGGCTTCCATATACCCCGCGGGGGTATCCGCCATCACCCGCGTAAACGTTCCGTCACAATACTTTTCCACCATATTCGTCACTCGGGACACGAGGTTCCCGAGTCCATTTGCCAGATCTGATGTATACACCTCTTTCAATCGTTCAACGGTAAAATCACTGTCTTCGAACGGGCTGACGTACCGAGCTAAATAGTACCGCACAGCGTCGGTACCAAACTCCGCGACCATGGCAAACGGGTCAATCACATTCCCCAACGACTTGCTCATTTTTTGTCCGCCGCTAGTAATAAACCCATGTATCACGATCTGCTCTGACGGCGCAATATCTGCCGACAAAAGCATCGCCTGCCACATGGCCGACTGCTGACGGAGGTTATCCTTTCCGGCAAACTGCACTGACGGCCACCAATCAGAGAACTGTTTCTCGGGCCAGCCGAGGCAGGAAATGTAGTTCACCAGCGCATCAAACCAGACATACATGACCTGCACGTCATCCCCCGGCACCGGAATACCCCATGGCATCTTCTCCTTGATGCGCGAGACGCTAAAATCCTGCAGACCACCTTCGACAAACGTCCGGATTTCATTTAAGCGCCACGACGGGACCACAAACGCCGGCCGCTCACTATAGAGTTTTAAGAGCGGCTCTTGATATTTCGAAAACCGAAAGAAATAGTTCTCTTCCTCAATGAGCTCAATGGGAAGGTTTGGGTGAATCGCACATGTGCCATTAACTAACTCCGATTCGGTTTTCTCTAATTCGCAGCCGCTACAATACTTCACCCGATATTGCTTCTTGTAAATATCACCGTTTGCGGCACAACGATTCCAAAATTCCTGAGCCGCCGCCACATGGCGTTGGTCGGTTGTGCGAATAAAGGAATTGTACGACAGATTGAGCGCGGCCTTAAGCCGATCGAATTTGGCCGCGTACTCATCGACATACGCTTGTGGTTCTTTCCCCGCCTCGAGGGCCTGACGGTAGATCTTCACTCCATGTTCATCGGTGCCGGTATTGAAAAAAACATCCTCCCCGCGTTGCCGGGCCGCCCGGGCGACAATATCCGCCTGAATAATCTCTAAGGCGAACCCTATATGCGGATCGGAATTGACGTATGGAAGGGTGGTAGTCAGTGAAAGTCTTTTCATGAGATAGTGCTTACTATAATCACGATTTCCCCTCGCACTTCGTCGGGGTGGTCAATGAAATGCTGACGAACTGCGGTCAAAGTGCCGCGAATTACAGACTCGTGAATCTTGGTCAGCTCACGACAGACAGCGGCCAGGCGGAGTGGTTGCGCCGCTTGCAAAGCATCAAGTGTTTTCAATAGCCGGTGCGGAGATTCGTACAGTACCACCGTTTCCTCAGTTTCGGCAATACGACGAAAAAGTGTTTCTCGCCCCTTCTTATGGGGTAAAAAGCCGAGGAATTGAAAGTGATCGGCCGGAAATCCGCAGATCGAAAGAGCCGCCGCGACGGCTGACGGACCCGGAATAGCAACAACCTCGATACCGCGCTCATGGGCCATCGCCACCAGCCTTCCCCCGGGGTCGGCCACGTTCGGCGTCCCGGCGTCACTGACGTACGCCCCTTCTCCTAGCTCAACAATCTGCGCTAAGACCGCCCCGAGCTTCTCATCCGTGGAGTGTTGATGCAAGGAAATCGTCCGGCCGACGGCCGTCAAGCCAACGAGAATCTTATGTGTCACTCGGGTATCCTCACAAAGAATAATCGGCACGGACGATAAAATACGCGCCGCCCGTGGCGTCAGGTCTTCACGATTCCCAATCGGCGTACCAACAACGTAGAGCCGCGCCATGAAAATACCTTAAGCGTTGTCTACTTCGAGACGATTGTCTTTATCTTCGCGCTCCTGCAGAAAGTCCTCGAGGAAAGTCGTCACGATAATCATCGTCGGAACCGCCAGAATGACGCCAGCCACCCCGGCCAGTTTTGCCCCAACCAGTAAGGCCACGATCACCAGTACCGGATTTAAACCGGTGGTCTTTGACATGACCCGCGGCACTAAGAAATGGTTTTCTAACTGCTGAATACCAACGTACATCAGCATCACCCAGACGGCGAAGATCGGATCACCGTTCCACGCCCCACCGGAGAGCGCCACTAAGATTGCCGGAATCGCACCGATGAACGGACCAACGGCCGGGATCAACTCCGTGATACCGGCGATCAGCGCCAGCACAAACGCATAATCAACGCGCATGATCAGCAATCCGACGAGGGTCACCGCAAAAATGATAAAGCCGAGCAGCAATTGTCCGCGCAACCACATCCCCAATCGTTCCTCAATGCGATTAAACAACTGCACAAGGTACGGACGATATTTGACCGGTGCCAAATCAACGGCGATTCGCTTCATGCCCTTCTCCTCCATAGTCATGTAGAAGGTCATGACGATAACCCCGAAGAACGCGAAGAGGCCGCCAAAGAATCCAAAGACCCGGCTAAAGAGCCCGGATGTCAGATTCCCGAGCGACTGCGTCACCGTCTCTAGGCCCTTCTGTAAACTATTCACAATCGTCGTATCTTCCACCGACTTGAAGGCGCTAAAGGCACGGTCGTAGAGCGTTGGGATTTGTCGTGCGAACTGCTCGAGCTGAGAAACGACAATCGGGACGATTAACATGATCACCAGGGTCACCACCGCCAGCAACAGAATATAGATGATAGCCAACCCAAAACCGCGGGGAATCCCCCGTCGCTCCAAGGCGGTAATCGACGGGTCAATCGCCGCCGCCAAGACCAGCGAGATGAACACGAGGAACAAGATGTCGGCAATCGACCGCACAAACAACACACCGAAAACAATGACCAAAACCTTCAACATGGTCTGCATCGAGATTTCGATGGCGAGTGGGCGGCGTGATTGTTCCATAGCCTATAGAATACTCCCCTTTTTTCTGACGGGCAACTACGCCGACCGGCCGCGGAGAATCGCCGCCAATGGCGCGGTTGGCATCTTCGGCGCAATCAAGGCTAAACGTCCGGCCCCCGGCCGAAAGAGTGATGCCGCAACTCGCCGGACATCCTCCGCCGTGACCTTCATGATCCGAGCCACATGAGCCGCCGGTGCCTCCGTGCGCTTACCAAACAGTGCTTGGCGGCCATACCAGCCGGCTAGATTCTCGCCATCTTCGTAGGCCAATACCGTCCGACCGCGAATATACTCTTTCGCACGATGGAGTTCTTCCGCACTGACCGCCGACGTCGTCGTCTGTCGTAGTTCCTTCATGATAACTCGCAAAGCTTCCGGCACGCGCTTCACTTCGAGCCCGGCCTGAACAGCAAAGACACCGGTATCTTCATACGGATGCGCCCCGGCACCGATCGAATACGCCAAACCCCGTTTCTCGCGCACTTCGATGAATAATCGTGAGCTCATGTTCCCACCCAGAATAACCGACAGCACACTCAACGCACCCATGTCCGGATGATTATACGGCAACGATCGAAAACCGAGCGCGAGTTGCGCTTGTTGGAGGTCTTTGACGATTAAACGAACGGCGGGCGTTGGGTGTGGGCGGAAGGTCGGAAATGGCTTGCCGGTTCCACGACGATGTATCCCACCAAAATGTTTTCGTACAAGCGGCATCGTCGACGGTTTCATCCGGCCGGCGACAATCACCCACATTGCGCGATTTCGATAGTACGCGTCGCGATAGGTAATCAGGTCGGCCCGGGTGATTCGAGCAATCGTCGACGCCGGACCGGTAATATTTCGTCCTAATGGGTGACCGGCGCCAAACAAGGCCAGCTCACACTCATCATCAATACCCATGACCGGATTCTCGGCGTACATTTTGATCTCTTCGATAATCACCCCACGTTCGCGATCAATTTCCGCCTGATCAAAACGTGCGTGCTGGACAATGTCGCCGAGCATATCAACGGCCAGCTCCGTATGATCGGCGTGGGCTTTGACATAGTATCCGGTGTAATCTTTGGCCGTAAAGGCGTTATACGAAGCACCGATTCCATCCAGCTCTTTGGAAATATCGAGCGACGTCGGACGCCGGGTCGTGCCCTTAAACATCAGGTGCTCGATAAAATGCGATGCGCCGCTGACACGTGCCGACTCATACCGCGATCCGACTTTTACCATCACCAAAACCGTCACCGCCTGCGTATCGTGAAGCGGAACCGTCACGACGCGGACGCCGTTCGGAAGTGTCGTCAGGTGATGCGTCATTCGCTTTCGCTCGTCACCACAAATGCTTTCTTGGTTGAGGTCAGATAGGCACTCAAACTATATGTCTGGCCATCAGAAACGTACCCATAGTAGTAATTTGGGAAATCCGGATCGATCTTTTCATAGTACGTTCCGCCGTAAAACTCCTTCATTGCAGTATAGAACAGATCGTCCGACGTTCGGTTGAGTTTGATCTGTTGTCCATCCGTCGACGGGTACTCCTGCCGAATCACGTAGTACGAGTTTAAGGCGTACTGCAAATCAATCAAATCCTGCTGACGGATAACATCCGACATGGTCAACGATTTATCAACCAGGGTCAATAAGTTCGCCTGCTTAATCGTTTGTAATTGCGCTTGCGTTGTCGCGTCGATCTTTCCGGCATCGCCCGACGTAAAAATGTTTGTATTCAGGATACTCGTATTGGTCGATGTATTCGTATTCTTATTCGTCGCCACGTTTGTGTTCTTATTGACGGACGTGTTGGTCGAACTGTTTACATTCGTGACGATCTTGGCATTAGAATAGACTCTGGTGTTCGTATTCTGATTCTCAAAACTCGGCGCCTCTTTTATACCGATGGCAATCCCGACGGTCACCCCGACCACAAAAATGACCGGGTACAGCAACCAGGAGATAACTTGCGACGGAACTGGATGTTTTTTTGCGCCCGGGAGGGCTTGGTCCGGGTCAACGAGAATAGCCATAGTGTTTGTGTTCTAAAGGCCCTCTGAGTATACCACAAAACTCGGCAAGCGAAACTTCAGGCGACCTGTGGAGCCTATCCCAGCCGTTCCCGCAGATACGCCACCAAATCGTGGCTGTCGACGACCTCTTGCTCCATCGTATCGCGATGACGGATAGTCACGGTGCCCTGTGGGCGTTTTCCGCCCTCCACAGATTCGAAATCAACGGTGATACAGAATGGCGTACCGATCTCATCTTGGCGACGATACCGACGACCAATCGAGCCGGTCTCATCGTACATCGTCGTCCAGTGCTTGCGGAGGTCCTGCGTGATTTCATGAGCCAATTTCTGCAGTTCCGGCTTTTTGGAAAGCGGCAAAACAGCGGCTTTAACGGGCGCAATGGCCGGATGGAGATGAAGCACGATCTCTTCCTCTTTGACGCTCTCAGTCGTCGTTGATCGTCCCCCGCTTACCACATCATAGGCGTCGAGCAAAAACGCCAGCGCCACTCGATCAACGCCCAGCGATGGCTCAATAACATACGGCACTTGTTTCACATTATCGTCATCACCGATGGAAACCGCGAAGGCCTGTTCATCACCGCGCGCAAATTTTCCATGCTGGCGGAGATCATAATCTCCACGGTTCGCAATCCCCCATAGTTCTGACCAGCCGTCCCCAAACGGAAAGGCGAACAAGATGTCAGTGGTTGCCTTCGAGTAATGCGCCAGCTCTGCTTTCGGATATTCGTGAAGTTTAATACTCGAGCTTTTTATGCCGTGATTCAATAACCATTGTCGACTACGCTCAACCCACTCCGAGAAGAACTTGTCAGCCTCGGCCGGCGGCACAAAATATTCCATTTCCATTTGCTCGAATTCACGTGATCGAAAAACGAAATTACCCGGCGTGATTTCGTTACGGAACGCCTTGCCGATCTGCGCAATGCCGAACGGTAACTTCATGCGCATCGTTTCGCGCACGTTTTCGAAATTCACAAAAATATTCTGACAGGTTTCCCCGCGGAGGTAGGCCAAGCTCCCGGCATCTTCGACCGGTCCGACGCTCGTCCGAAACATCACATTAAATCGACGTGGATCCGTCAATTCACCGCCACAATCCGGGCATTTCGAAAGTTTCGCCCCGTCATCACGAAAACGATGGTGGCATTTTTTACATTCGACTAGCATGTCCACCATGTTCGCAACATGCCCGCTCGCCTCCCAGACTTTCGGATTGGTAATGATGGAGCCGTCAATCCCAACTACATCGTCCCACAGCAACACAAACTCTTTCCACCAGGCGGCCTTAATGTTTTCCTTCAGTTTATGGCCGAGCGGACCCCAATCCCAAAAACCCCCAAACCCGCCGTAAATCTCGGCTGACGGGAATACAAAGCCCCGCCGTTTACAGAGATTCACAATCCGATCCATCTGGGTCATGTCCTTAGGCATATGGCCCAGTCTACCAGTCAAACGCTCGAAATTCAAGGGCAAACAATACCCTAACTGTCGTGATCGGACCCGCCACACCACTCAGCCCTACCCGAGCGCCAGGCTTATGCCCCTAGGTTTGATGCCTTTTCGACCCGAATGACGCCGCCGGCTTCCAACACCGCCACATCGCGTCGACCAATTTTTCCTTCGAGCAACTGCTTGGCCAAGGCGTTATCGACATGATCTTGGACAGCCCGACGTAACGGCCGCGCCCCAAATAGCGGATCAAAACCAATCTGCGCTAATTCGTGAATCGCTTCCGGCGTCGCCTGCAAGGTGATTCCTTTCTCTTTCATCCGGGTCCCAATTTGCGCCACCATCATCGTCACAATTTTTTCCACCTCGTCCTGATTGAGCGGTGTAAACAGAATGATCCCGTCAAAACGGTTGAGAAACTCGGGACGGAAATACTGTTGTAGAACATCTTGAACCATCTCGGTTTTTATATGCGCCAGATCGACTCCGGCCCGCAGCTGAGTTTGAATATGTTGCGTACCGGCATTCGAGGTAGCAATCAAAATCACATTTGTAAAATCAATCGTTCTCCCCGCCGCATCGGTCATCCGACCATCGTCCATGACCTGCAGGAAAACATTCAGAATATCCGGATGGGCTTTTTCTAATTCATCTAACAAGACTAACGTATATGGATGCTCTCGTACCGCATCGGTAAAATATCCGCCCCGTTCACTCCCAGATGATCCCAAGAGTCGACTAATACTAGCCACATCTTGATATTCAGACATATCGAGGCGAATCATCGACGATTCCGAGCCGAAAAATACTTCGGCCACGGTCTTGGCAAGTTCTGTTTTTCCAACCCCGGTCGGTCCGAGGAACAACAAGTTCGCGATCGGCCGTTTCGGATCACGCAGTTCGGTTCGAGCCCGACGAAGCGCATCCGCCACCGCATTGACCGCTTCAACCTGGCCAACCACTCGCTCATGCATCAGTGATTCCAGATGCAGAAGCTTCCCCTGCTCCGAGGCGGTCATATCCGTCACCGCCACATTGGTCTGCTCGCTCACCAGTTGAGCCACATGCTCACCAGTGACCAATGCATGCCGACCGGATTTTTTCGCCAAAACCGCCGCCTCTTCCAGTAAATCGAGGGCTGAACCCGGTAATGTCTTTTGATGCATGAACCTCCGCGCAAGGCTGACCGCACGGTCGAGCGCCTGAAAAGTAAAGTAGACACCGTAGGTATGTTCGAGCGGCCCAACGCGCGACTGAAGGACTCGAACGGCCTGAGCCGCATCGAGTTCGTTCAAATCTAACTTCTCAAATGATGACGGGATAACCCCACGCTCTAGGTAGCGTCGATACGCTGAAGACGTCGTGGTGGCCACGACGATAACTGACCGACGGCCTGCAGCATCGGCGATAATTTGCGCGGCATCGAGGCCCTCGCTTCCCGCTGTTGATGCGCCAACGAGTTGATCAAAATTTTCAATCGCCAAAACAATATTCCCGGCGTGCGACAACTCCACCAGCACGGTCTGCAATCGTTCTTCGAGTTGTCCGGCTCCGCCAGCACCCGCCACAATCGCCGCCGCCGAAAGCGCCACCAGTCGTTTGTCTTGGAGCATCTCCGGCACATCCTCAGACGCCATACGTTCCGCCAGTGCCTGGAGGATACTCGTTTTTCCGACGCCACTATCGCCAACAATCAATACACTCCGGCGGTTCGTTTCAATAATGCGAAACAGGGCGGCCATTTCTTGATCACGTCCGACGATATACGGCAAATGGCCGTCCCGGGCGAGAGCTGTCAGATCCATACTGAAACGATTCAAAACCGGGGTCGCCGCGGCCGTATAGCCGCGGTCAATCGCACCTTTCGGCTTGAAAGAAGCACGACTCTGATACCGCCGAATACGGTGGCGTAGGTCATACTGAATATTCAGCCACGCAACTGCTTCATCGAGCATCGCATCATCAACATGAAGATCAAACAACAATTCACGACTTTGGTCTTCAAGACCGGCAAAACCATCAAGCACATGCGCTAATAGAATTCGCGCGTGACCATCACGAGCCGCGCGTTGGAAGGCCGATAAAAATACTTTTTGGGTCGCGCTATTCGGCACGGGAATCGCCCCGGCTCGTTTCTCGGCCGCGAGGATCGCCTTGAGTCTCTCATGCAGATCTTGCGGCGTAACGCCCATACGAATGAGCATACTCGCTACATCCGGAATTTGCGCCATGGCCTGCAGGATGTGCCCGGGCTGAACCCACGTATCGCCATCTTGGGCCGCGTGCTGCCAGGCTCGCTCAATCACCGTATAGACATCAGGAGAAATAACCGACAGGACATCCGCCGGTTGGTATACACCGTTTTTCGGCACGACCTCACCTTCGACGACCGACGGGATCCGTGGATAGCGAGTCGCCTCTCGATACCACCGATACCCAAGATAACAAGCTGCCAAAATCCCGAACCAGAAGGCACCCATCGACCAGTCCCGAGACAACAGCACATCAACGACCGTCTCCGAATCGATAGCAACCAACACATCGCGCGCACCAAGAGCAACGCCAGCGAGCGCAAAAAGAAACAAAAAGGAATTAAGCAGTAACCGAACCATGCGCTCCATCCGTCGTTCGAGAATCGAGCCATCATCAATCCGACTCCGCCAACTCCATTGCTGGCCAGCCCACCGCACCGATTGGCCGAGCCCTTGACAGGTCGGGCAACGAACCAGCTGTTGCCGCTGGGTTTTTACCACCCCGGCACCTCCGCAGTTCGTGCATGTCTCAATCAACGGTGTCATATCAGAGCCAGAAAATATTCCGCACCAGCATCGCGGCGGCCAAGAGCGGTACGACTAACCAGCCGACGATCAGCACCAGATCAATAGCCGTCCAAACCGCCAAGACCACCAGACGAACGGCAACCAAAAAAATGCGGAAAAAGAAGCTAATAACACGACCGCTCCGGGTATAATCGGCATACATCGGCCGAAACATGTTCTTGAGAAGTATCCGGATCGCCAAACGCTCAGCCACTCCTAGCCAGCCATGCCATAACGCCTGCAAAAACGTGGCAAAACCGATGGAAAACCACCAGACTGGAAAGTACAAAACTTCTCCGAGAATCTCACGGAGAATAAAGGTCACAGCCCGAACTGATGTACTGTTGGTCATGTGTGTTACCTATAGTATGCCACACCGACCCTTGAATCGCAACGAAACGCTACGGGAGGACCGCCCCATCACCCGCTCCGTATGGATCGTTCGGAATATCGGTGGTCAATGACGAGATAGTTGCTGATACTTTTTCCGACGTGAATGCATCGGTGCCCGTCGCCGTTGACGACTCGGTCAGTACCACAACCGAGCCAACTTGATCAGCCGCCGGGGTGATCGACACTTCAAAAGAAGCTGTCAGGATCGGATAGCGTGAACCAGTGCCACCAGGAATCTTATTAATCGACCAGGTGATAGTCCGACTGACCGGGTCAAAAGTTATGTCCCCGGCGTCCCGACTGATATTTTTTCCCGTCCACAGTACGGACGTCGGAAGCACCGCCGTCGCGGTAAAACTCGAGACATCATTCGTCGTCGATGAAGCGGTCCAGGTCACACGATATGTGGTTGTCTGTCCGACTTTTGGCGGAATTGGACCGGTACCAAGCGTCGCACCGGCATCAGTGTAGTACCGCGCATCAGCACCAAACGTCATTGTCGTCGCCACTTTTGTAATCAAGACAGTCGGTGGAATCTGCCCAGTCGGAATGTCCGGACTTTGGAAGGCCACGGATACTGAGCCTTGTGGATTGCGATCGGCGTCCCCCTTCGCCGGAACTGGAGCAACCGACGGAACGGTCAGAAGGATCGTCACGACATCACCCGGCGCAATCGTCGCCAGCCCTGGAACAAGTTTTTTCGTCCAGGTAATCGTCGAATCTTTCAAATCACCCTTCGCTTGATCCTGACGGGCCGCCAGATTAAAGAGTTGCCCATTAAACGTGGCCATGACTTGCGCCTCCGTTACTTCCGCATCACCTTTATTCTCAATCCGGATAGCATAGCCGATAGCATCGCCTGGTTTAATGGTGCTGTTTGTATCAACACCATTTGCGGCCACAGAAACCGTTAATGCCGACGCCACAATGGTAGTCAAGAAGGTGGTCGTGGCCTGTTGCTCGGTCGCCGTGCCATTGACTAACACTGCCGTCGCCGAAAAATCTAAGCTATCGCCCGCCGCCCCGAGCGTCTTCCCGGTAAAGACAATCGTTCCTTTCTGCCCGGCTTTAACCGTACCAACACGCCATGTCAGCTTGCCCTCCGTTGGCTTCGGCGTCCCACCGGTAATTGTGAGATCGGTTGGCGCCGTAACGGCTATTTGAAGATTTTGTAAATCTTCGTCTGAGGTATTTTCGTATGTGACCGTCCATGATCCTGTTCCGCCCGGCGCTACTTTTGTTGGCCCCGTCATGCTTAAGGCAACGGTGGAAGACGAGATTGCTACGTCGCGACTAGCGGTCGCCTCAAAGTCTGAACTGAAATTTTCCGGCCGGTATGAGAGCGTGGCTTGGAATTTCGCCGTGTCTCCTACCTGTCCCAAAATCTTCCCGTGAATGGTCACTTCACCGACCGCACCAGCCGCCACCGCACCGATCTCAAAGGTTCCATGGGCGTCGCCCGTTGCTTCCGGCGACGTGGTGTCAACCGTAAATCCATCTGGATAAGAGACCGACAAACGGCCCGTACGGATTCCAACCGCTTCATTATTATGGTAGCGGATCGAAATAGAAAGCGAGTCCCCGGACGCAACCTGTTCCGGAACGACGAACGAAAGTTCTACTTGCTGCGCGTCAAAGGTTGCCCCCCGAGTGAAGAACAACAACCCCACCACGGTCAGCCCTGCAAGCAATACTAACCCGAGAACGATGAATACCCACGGACTACGTTTTTTTGCACGCATAAATGTTTTTCGATCATCGACACCAGTCGTCGCCTGAGGCGACAACACCTCGGCTAACTCTTGTTCGGCCGCGGACTCCAGCTTCGGCACTCCCGGCGTTTCGTCATCCTCCGGCGCGTCAACACGAACCGCGCGTTTCCCGGCCTCACGCACCGTCGCCACTGGAATCTTCCCATCAAGCTCAGACAAAAAGGCCTGACGGTTTTTGTCCGTTACGGTGGGCTCTTCCGATTCGGGTGTTTTTGCGGACGTA
Organism: uncultured Gammaproteobacteria bacterium; assembly: GCA_964397195.1. GTDB lineage: Bacteria > Patescibacteriota > Patescibacteriia > SBBC01 > CAIJZX01 > CAYNGY01. The sequence continues at coordinate 69,432 of CAYNGY010000004.1, forward strand.
CGGGTTTTAGCCATATCTCCGTATATTCTAGCGCAGTCTCAGGCTGGCGACAAACGCACCCCACGCAGGACGGCCCGGAGGACTCGATCAGCATGCATCGGTCGATCCAGTGTTTGATGGATAAGCATCTCGACAAAGGCGTGCACGGGTTTAAAAATAGTCCGTTCATCCCCTAGAACCACGCCAGTGTGTAGGAATGACACGCCGGTCCATGGCACACTCAGCGCCCCCGCCGGTGCCTCAGCTTCATGCACCACGCCAACGTGCGCCGCATATGCGACCGCCTCATCAACAAACGTCCGTCCACAGCGTGGACAACGCTCCAAGGAAGGCGCGAATCCTTCAATGGTCAGAATATCCCACGCCATCCGATCAAGTGCCAACCAGCGACGCCCCGCCGTCCACCCTGACTGCGTTGCAATCGCTGACCACTGTTGGCGAAGGAGATCAAAGAGCGGCGGTGAGGCCTGGCCCGGCTTGGCCACGCGCTCGACAAGTTCCGCCAACCACTGGGCTGACATCAGGCCAATCAAATCGCTTCGTAACCCCGCCCAACGTTCGGTAATGACGGCGCCGGTCACAACACCGGAGATTCGTCCATCAGCAAACGACAAGTTCACTTCCGTGATTGGCTCAACCGAACCGGCAAGTTTTGCCTCATGACGTTTTGTCCCGCGGGCCCGAAGCCGCAGGAGTCCTTGTTCGCGCGTTAAACAAAATAAGAGCCGATCGCGCTCACGATCATCTTGATGCCGCAAGATGAGGGCCTCGAGCGTCGTTACCCCCATGGCTACACCTTCGACAAACCAATGGTCACCGACCCATCAAGATCAATATCCGTCGTCAGTGTCGCCCCATCGAGCGACGGGGTGGCCGCCCGCGCGCGAACATCATCGAGGAATTTTGTGGCGAATCGTTCGATAATCTTGGCCGCGGTCGTCTGCGCCGGACAGTAGACGATGATCTGATCGCTCGGCGTCAAACCGGCCTTCTTGCGCAAGGCGTTCACCTCACGAACAAGATCTCGATAGTATCCTTCTTCGCGGAGTTCATCATCAAGCGAAATATCTAAGGCGCTTTGTTCGCTCGTCACCCATTCTTCCCCGTTCGGTAGGGCCGTGGCACGAGCGTGAATTTCTTTGACATTCAGTTCATCACACACAATCTCGTGTAACGACTCGGCGACCGTGTGTTTCGTCACCAGCTGACGTAACGGCTGTCGGACTTTTATTCCGGCTTTGGCCCGCAGCGCTAATACCTCCTCCACCACCTCACGCGCCTCCTGCATATCGGCAATCAGGTCCTCATCAACAGCCTCGGCGCTCGGCCAGTCTTCAAGGTGCACCGAGGCGGTCGGACCGCCAACGCGCCGATACATCGCTTCGGCCAAAAACGGTGTGAATGGAGCCATCAGTTTCGAAACGGTTAACAGCGTCCGCCGCAGCTGGGCGCTCACGGTCGCCACATCCGCCCCTTTCATCCGATCACGACTCCGCCGTACATACCACGTTGAAAGTTCCGTGATGAATTCACCGATACCGCGCGCTGCGGTGGTGATGTCGTACTGTTCCAGCAATTCTGTTGTCCGCTGAACCGTCTTAGCCTCGGCGGCGCGAATCCAACGATCAAGAATGTGTTCAGAAACCGGAGCCGCAACCGCCGATTCCTGTGTATAGAGCTCCCAGAAACTGACCACGTTCATCCAGATCAGAAACGTTTTCCGAATCCCCTCCTCCACGATCTTCGGATCAAAATTCTTGCTGTCCCACGGCTGATTCGCCGTGTATAAGAACCAGCGCACCGCGTCGGCACCATACTGATCAATCACCGTCATCGGGTCAATGTAGTTTTTGTCGCTTTTCGAGAGCTTCTTGCCCTTCGCATCAAGCACGTGACCTAAAACAACGACGTTCTTGAACGGTGGCTCTTTCACCACTCCCGCTTTTTGCAAAATAGTACTGACGGCCAAGAGCGTATAGAACCAGCCACGCGTTTGGTCGATCGCTTCGGAAATAAAGTCTGCCGGGTAGGCTGTACCGTCATCGATGGCCGCTTTATTCTCAAACGGATAGTGCCACTGCGCAAACGGCATCGACCCGGAATCAAACCACGTATCGGCCACTTCCGGCACACGTTTCATCGAACCGCCGCAGTCACACGTCAAAACGAGATCGTCGAGGAATGGACGATGCGGGTCAAATGAGCCATCCGCACGGAAAAGGTCGGCCACAAACCGAATCTCATGGGGTGAAGCGTGTGATGGGTATTCAATCTCATCAATCTGGGCTACCGGCCGTAGCTCGGCCGCCCATTTCATCATCAGTACCGGGTCACCATGGGTGACCACAACGATGGACTTTCCTTCAAACCTTGCGTCAATCTCTCGCATGAACGCAAAGAGTCTCGTCCGCATATCAAGCCACGTCTCGCCCCCAACTGCAGAAGTGGTAAGCCGCATCTGCCGATCAGATGTCGGGAAGGCAGCATGGTACTCAGCTAATGTTTTTCCCTCAAAAACGGGGCCGACTAGAAATTCTCGTAGTCGTTCGTCAACAGTAACAGCCATACCTTTCTCCGAGGCGATAATGTCCGCAGTTTCCTTGGCCCGTCGGAATGGCGAGGAGAAAATGACGTCCACCTGCTTGTCATGAAGATCTTTCGCGGCCTGCTTCGCTTGCAACGATCCTTTTTCGGACAATGGGGCAATGTCCTTATTTTCCAGCACCGTGTTCAAAACCCCTTTCGTATTAATGATTGACTCCGCATGCCGAATGAAAAAATATTTGTTGCGGGTCGGCAATCGTAACGCCAGTTCCGCATAACTCCCGATACATTCTTGCTTTCCACAATCGGCGCACGTCCAAATCGGCAACGGCGTTCCCCAGTAGCGTTCACGGGAAATAGCCCAGTCTTTCACCTCGCGCAGCCATTCGCCAAAGCGTCCATGCTGAATGTGGCGCGGATACCAATTGATCTGCTCGTTGTTCGCCTGCAATTCTTTTTGCAGGGCGGTCATGCGAATAAACCACGTCGTCTTCGCGTAATAGAGCAACGCGTGTTTACAGCGCCAGCAGAACGGGTAGTCGTGCTCATATTCTTCAAGGCGGTAGAGTTGGCCATGATCGCGAAGCCAATCAATGACGAGCTGCTGGGTCTTGCCTTCAGCGTCTTTGACCTCACGTCCGACCCACGGCGTCACCAGCTCATTGAACTTCCCCTGCTCATCAACCGTATGCACCGTCGGCAAATCCAGTTTCTTTCCGAGATCAAAGTCTTCAATCCCGTACATCACCGCGGTGTGAACGACACCGGTTCCGTCCTCGGTCGTCACAAAATCCGCATCCGCAATGTAGTAGGCCTTTTTTCCGGTCGTCTTGGTGAGATCAATAAAATCAAATAGTGGTCGATATGATTTACCGACTAACTCCTTCCCTTTCATCGTCTCGACAATGGTCTGGTCTTCCGATTTCAATTTGTGGAGAAGCGCCTTTGCCAGAATAAGCTTCGTGCCATCCGCGGCCTGGACTTTGACATAGTCAAAATCTTGATCAACGGCGAGCGCCACATTCCCCGGCAATGTCCACGGCGTCGTCGTCCAAGCGAGGACAAACGTTCCCGGTTCATCAACGAGTTCAAATTTGATGTAGACCGAAGGTTCCTTAACAAGCTGATACCCCTGCGCGACTTCATGCGACGACAGCGCCGTCCCACAGCGTGGACAATACGGAATAACTTTAAAATCTTGCTCCAAGAGTTTGAGGTCCCACGCCTGTTTAAAAATCCACCACAGCGACTCAATATAATCATTACTATAGGTGATATAGGGATGATCGACATCCAACCAAAATCCGATGCGCTCCGTCATCTGCTCCCACAACCCCTTGTATTTCCAGACGGACTCGCGCGCCTGCGCGTTGAACTTTTCGACGCCGAAAGCCTCAATCCCTTTTTTCCCCGAGATACCGAGGAGTTTTTCAACCTCAATTTCGACCGGCAGGCCTTGCGTATCCCAACCAGCCTTGCGGTCAACCGAGAATCCCTGCATCGTTTTAAATCGCGGGATCAAATCCTTAAAGACGCGCGTCTCAACATGTCCGATATGCGGCATGCCGTTGGCTGTGGGCGGACCATCAAAAAACACAAAACGGCCGCGCGGCGCGGGCTTCCGTAGCGTTTGGCCGAAAATGTCCTGCTCCTTCCAGTCCTGAAGGATCTTCTGTTCAAGTTCGGGGAAATTCGGAATGGCCATAGGCGAAAGAAAAGCGATTCATCTGATCGCCCGTGTAGTATGGGCGAAATCCCTCCTGACGTCAACGCCACCGTTGACAAAAACGGGATTATCTGCCATAGTCTCTCGTTCTTCCAATACCCTGAACCTCGTGCACATCCAACGGAAGAACTCGCCCACCTTGTGCCAGGCTGAGCCGGCACACCATCTTCCACCCCGGATCTCCGGAGGTTGCGATGCGTCTCTTTCTGTTGCTATTGGCCATTGTCCTGATAACGTCGGGATGTGGCGCGACGAAGGCCGTGGCACCACTCCCCACAGCCACGTACGGCTTCTCGGACTTCGTGTCCGAGGCGACTGGTTTCATCGGTTCGACCACCGGCATCATCGTTACCGAGACGGACTCGGTAACGGACATTCTGTGGATCGGACATGCCGGAACCAGTCGTGACGTCTGCGGTGCCGAGGCTGGCGCGCGGGCCTGTTGGGTTCCGGGTCGATCGGCCATCCTGGTCGATCACGGTCCGAATGGCCGCTCGATCGATGGCGTCTCCATTGACGGACAGGTCAGGAAAACCATCCTGACCATCACCGACGGCACGATCCACACGCCGCTGGTGTCCGCAGACGACTCGGTCTTCGCCTACGTCTGGCGTCCGGCGACGAAGGACACCACATTCCTCGTCTGGACGAAGGGCCCACTGCGTCGCTCCATCCCGATCGGTCCGCAGACGACCGATCAGGAAGCGGTGACTATGTCCCCGAACGGCAAGGTGCTCTTCTGCACCAGGCCTGAGGGGACGCTCCTCATCGACTTGCGCGATTCGGCATCCGTAGCGCCATGGCGTTACTCCGCCCCGGAGCAGTCGCGAGTCAGCGGTGATGACAACCTGTCGCACGTCCTGACGAACGGCAACGCCGCGCGCCGGAGCCTGGTGATGTGGGTCCTGAACGCTGACGGAATTGCGGTCAACGGGCACGACTACTTCCCTGGCTATTCAGACGTCCAGGCATTCTCGTACCAGGGCGTGCAGTGGAACGGGCATGTCTACACCATCGCCCGGTATCCGTCGACGCTCCAGCCGCATTTCGCCAGTGGCAAGTGGGCTATCTACGACGCCACGAACAATCGCTGGTCCATGTACACCTTCGGCCGATTCGACTGGCCGACCGTCAACTAGCTCTTCGCCCATCACGGGCACACACCCCCGGTCTACGGATCGGGGGTGCCACTTTTTTATAACAGCCACGACCGCTGACGAATTGACTCCGCCCACAATCGAAGTCGTCGCAGAATGAGCAGGACTGGGTATTTAACGAAAAAGATTCCCAGTCGCCGTTTGCCGTGCGAGACATAGCGAATGAACAACAACGGAATGGACACCGGCGCAGTCAAGAGAATACTCAGATCTGTCCAAGCCACGAGTCGTCCAAAAATGACCGGGGGGCCAAATTCCCGCCAGTGCCGCGGGTACCGTTTTTTCAGAATCGGCCAGACCGCCGCATTTTGCCATGTCCGTAACAATCCCCCGATCGTCCATTCCTGCGCTTGGTGGTAGACAACGGCATCCGGCACTCGCGCGTACACTCCGCCCCGACTGACGAGCCGCACCGCCAACTCCGTATCTTCATTTTGAAATTGTAAAAACCACGGATCAAAACCACCGACCTGAAGGAACATATCGCGACGCACGAGTAGATTCGCCGCCCCGGGCCAGCGCCCGCCCTGATTATTCACCAAGCGTTCAGGAAAATGTCCGCGGTAGCCGGTGTGGATATACTCAGTCACACCCCATGCATATGAAACTGAATTTTTGCTGAATTTTTCCCGAATTTCGCGAAGATAAGCGAAAATCCACGTCGGATTTGGCACGCAATCATCATCGAGAAACAACAGCCACTCACCCTTCGCTTCGGACGCGCCACGATTTCTCGCGCGAGCGACGCCAAGATTTTTTTCGAGCCGAATATGTCGTATGGCAGATATACCGCATGATGCAACAACCGCCGCCGTGTCATCAGTCGAAGCGTCATCGACCACAATGACTTCATCCGGCGCTTCCGTTTGATCGCGAACTGCAACAAGGACGCGCGCGAGCGTCTCGGCACGATGGTGGGTGGGAATAATGACGGATAGGCTCATTCGATTACCCTATTTCTACCAGCTTGTGTCTCGCCGTTTGTCCGCGGATAATCTGCACCCGTGAGACAGCGACATCAAAATGGTCAGCTACGAGTCGCCGCATGGCCATGTTCGCACGATCGTCAGTCGCCGGCGCGGTGACGCGCACCAGCAAACCACGCGGCGTGAGTCGGACAGAATTTTCTTTAGCCCGCGGCGTAACGGTCACGGCTAAACGTGTCGCGCTCATCGAGCCGCCTGGTCATAGACACGCAAGGTCTCCACCGCGGTCCGCGCCCACGAGAATTGTTTCGCTTGATCCTTGCCACGACTCGACAGCTTGGTTCGTAGCGTCTCATCCGTCAGTACGCGGACCAACGCGTCAGCCAGCGCCGACGGATCACCAGGGTCAGTCAATACCGCCGCGTCACCGGTCACCTCCGGGATCGACGATGTGTTTGTCGTCACCACCGGCACGCCAAGTTGCATCGCCTCGAGCACCGGCAATCCGAACCCTTCGTACGACGTCGGGAAAACAAAAGCCGTCGCGCCACGGAGTAAGAGAATCTTGTGATTATGCGAAACGTATCCGAGGTGCCGCACCGAATCCCCAAGCTTCATTTTCTTAATTTGCGGTAAAATATCTTCGCCGCCAAAGCCCACACCGCCCGCCAAAATCAACTTGGTATCACGCAACAGCTCCGGGTGATGTTGCGATACCTCATGCCAGGCGCGGAAGAGGGTCGGCAAATTCTTTCGCGGCTCAATCGTCCCGACGTAAAGCACGTAGCGTGGCGGCAATTTGTACGTCGTACGCATATCATGATGACGATCATTGAGCGGTAAGAGCTCCGTATCCGCCGCCTCCGGAATCACCACCATTTTCTTCTCTTCAACATTAAAGAGCTCACTGATATCATTTTTCGTGGCCTGCGAAACCGCGATCACCCGGCGCGCCCGCTTCAGTGATTGCGGCACAAGGAGTCGCGTTGAAAACATCTGCGTCGGAAACCATTCGGGATGCTTGTAGATGGCTAGATCATGTTGGGTGATCACGAACGGTTTCGGATAGGCCAATGGGACCACGTTCGCCGGGCCATGGAGAATATCGACCTTCGCTTTCAAAAAAGCGGCAGCGACGAGTAACTGCGAATACGCCACCGGTAAAAACTTCCCGTAACTCGAGAATGGCAAAAAACGAATTTTCACATTTGGCTGTTCAAAGACCTGCGCCGCTTCACGTTTCATCCGATAATCGAAGAAGAGGACAAATTCGTGTTCCTGCCCGCGCTCTAACAGCGCCCGTACCAAGTTAAAAGTGTAGTGACCGACACCGGCCCGCTCACCTGATTCTGGGTTAAGTATTGTCCGACAGTCTATGCCAATTCTCATTCGCGTTTCTTTACTTTCCCTCTCCTGCCTGAGGAGAGGGATTATGGGTGAGGTGGGAGGTTCGGCGGTCTATGCTAATGCGCATAAGGCTAGCGAAGTTGCGCTTTTAACCACTGAAGATATTTTTTGCTTCCGGCCGTCACCGGTACCGCGATGACCTCTGGCACTTCATACGAATGGTGTGCCAGAATTATTCGCTCCACGCGAGAGTACTTTGCCCGTTCTGTTTTGAGAACGAGCCTATATTCTGTCGCCGTGGAAATCTCCCCCTTCCAGCGATAGACGCTTTGTATTGGCCCATCGATTTGGGCACAGGCCACCACCTTTTTCTGCACCAGGAGACGAGCGAGGGTTTGAGCTTCTTTTTTTGTCGCCGTGGTGGTGTAAACAATAATCTGCATGTTACATCACCTCCGGCGCCGAAACGCCCATTACCCCGAGCGCCAGCCCGAGCACTTTTTTCGTTGCCTGCGCAATCTCCAGGCGGTGCGTGATAACTTCGCCTTCATCTAACACCCGGCAATGCGAATAAAAATCATGGAACGCCCGCGCGAGGTCAACCGCGTAGAACGGCAACTTTTGTGTTTCATAGGTCCGCGCAACTTCGGCCATCAATCGCGGAAACTCGAAGAGCATTTTCACCAACGCGGTCTCGGCCGGGTGTGGTGCATCCGTCATGCGCTTGGCCGGCGCTTTTTTTGCCTTCTTTAGAATACTGGCGATACGCGCGTGCGCGTACTGGACATAAAAGACCGGATTCTGATCCGACTTCTCCTTGGCCTGATTGATATCAAAATCCATATGCGTATCGGCCCCGTGCATCAGGAAGAAGAATCGAGTCACATCGGCGCCGACATCCTGAAGCACATCCTCCATCGCCACATACGTTCCGGCTCGCTTCGACATTTTCACTTCCTGACCATCTTTCAAGAGTCGGACCAACTGGACAATTTGCACCTCGAGTTTGTTTGCGAATCCAAGCGCCGCCATGGCCGCATGCAAGCGACGAACGTAGCCATGATGATCGGCCCCGAGATACAGAATCTCTTTGTCGACATGACGCAGGCTAAATCGATACCAACGCAACGCAATGTCGGCCAAAAAGTATGCCGCCTCACCATCCTGTTTGACTAAGACCCGGTCTTTATCATCCCCGAACGCCGTCGTCCGGAACCAGAGCGCGCCTTCTTTTTCGATCAGCAAGTCATGGCTCCGCAATACGGTTAATACTTTCTGATCGAGCTTGGCCGTATACATCTGACTTTCGCGTTGCCAGCGATCAAAATGGATTTTCATCTTTTGCTCGACGACCCGTTGGATCTCCTTCAGCATTTTCTCCAACACCCGACCCTTAATCCGATCGCGGATGGTGGTCATGTCCTTCAGTTTCATCGAGTCGAGTTTCAAACTGCGTGCCAAGTCCGTAATATATTCGCCTTGGTAACAATGTTCCGGGTATTCCGTCGGAATCCCCTGCAACTGGAAATATCGACGGATGACCGACTCGGCCAAAATGTTCACCTGATTCCCGACGTCATTCACATAATACTCGCGCGTCACCTTCCAGCCGTTCATGGCCATCACATTCGCCATCGCTTCACCGGCAAAGCCGCCTCGACCGTTCGCTAACGTCAACGGACCGGTCGGGTTCGCCGAAATATACTCCACGACCACCGTCTGATTCTTCCCGCTGTTATTCTGACCGAAGTATGTGTCGTCCAAAATTGCCGCGGCCTGTTTCAGGAGCCACTGCGGCTTCAGGAAAAAATTCATGAACCCCGGACCGACCACGTCGGCCTTCTCGAGCATCGGCATGCTCCCCAACTTCGCCACCAAGTGCTGGGCCACATCGCGCGGCGCTTGCTTCAAAAGCGGCGCCACTTTCATCGCCACATTTGAACTATAATCACCATTTTTTGGGTCCGCTGGTCGCTCAACGAGGACGCGGATTTCCGGACCGTCCGGGTACGCCAGGCGGTACGCCCGTTCGAGCGCGCGGCGGAGCTGATCGGCAGGGAGAATCATGCCCCTAGTATAGCACGGTTTTTTGGCATTCCGAGCGAGCGCCGGCTATGGTAGACTAGACCATATGCCGTCCTACGCGACAAATCGCGACGCCCACCACAAGATTCAAATTGACGAACGATTTGAAGCGGGAATTGTCTTACACGGCTCCGAAGTGAAATCCATTAAATCCGGGAACTGCTCCCTCAAAGGCGCCTACGCCGCAATTCAACAGAGCGAACTCGTCCTTTTAAATATGCACGTCGGTCGGTATGAACCGGCCGGACCGAACCAAATTGCCGACGCCACCCGCAGCCGAAAACTCCTGGTCAAAAAAAGTGACCTGAGTCGCTTGATCGGAAAAATTCGGAGTGAAGGGATGGCGCTTGTTCCCCTCTCCGTGTACAGCAAGAGCGGGCTGATCAAAGTTGAACTCGGGCTCGGACGTGGTTTGAAGAAACAAGACAAACGAGCTCTGATCAAAAAGCGCGACGTCAACCGCGATATCGGTCGCGCCATGCGCGTAAAAGCGTAATGGCCACCCCGATTGCCCATCTTTGGACGGCACGAATGTATACCGACGGTCATCCTCATATGGACGTCGCGCCATTTTTCATCGGCGCCGTCTTTCCAGACATCCGATACCTCGGCACCATCGATCGATCAGTAACCCATGCCGCCAGTGCCGATGAATCAAAACGATTTGCAACCGAACCACCATTCGCGAGCGGCGTGCTTTTCCACCAGTTACTCGATATGTATGAGCACCCGTTCGCCTACACCTTGGCAACGGATTTGAAGCTTGATCAGCATCCACATATTTACAGTAGTATCAAACTGTTTGAGGATGAGGTCTTATTCAGCAGGCTCACAAACTGGGATCAACTGGAAAGTATTTTTCAATCCCCCCGACCTGAGGAGATTGCTTTCGGCGTTAGCCCCGAAATTATCCAGCGCTGGCACCAACACCTTCGTGCCTACTGCACCCAACCACCATCGCCCTCCACCCGGACACCGCTCTATCGAGCCATTGGGGTGCCCCTTGAGGACGACCAAATTATCGAGCAGTTGATTACCTCGTTACGAAGTACCCCCAAAGTTCGAGAGTCCATCACGTCATTCTACGACCACTTTCTGCAAACCTACTGTGGAACCGGTGATTGACCAACAGCGTAGCCATCGGCCGCAACTCTGGACGTTCGCGGCCCTCATTTTCATACTCACTGGCAGCCTGGCCATGCAACTCCTTGGCGCCTGGCAAGACTCCCCGACCCGCGATGAACCGTCCCACATGG
>CAYNGY010000005.1:0-68402 GCA_964397195.1 uncultured Gammaproteobacteria bacterium
AGCCAAATATTCGTCCCCACAATCCACATCTCGTCCCCAGTGTCCAATCGCTTGACAAGGTGCTATTTTCTGTTATCATGTCACAGCGCTTAGTAGTAGGTCCGTCGCTGGAGCTAGCCTCCGCCGCGACATGAAAGGAAACCGCTATCGGCTTATATACGCTTCTAGCACTTTCTCGCATTAGACAAGAACAGTGAGGTTTGTCCCGGATCGTTGTCCGACACAAACCTCCCTGTTTTTTCTTCGGCCATGGTGAGTATGAATCAGCAGGGCCGGTTCGTTGACAATCAGAACGTGGTAAGAATGTCCCATCGAGTTTTACTCGATCGGGACACGCTGCTCGTCAGGGAGACGAGGGTATACGATCCGGGGTCGCTTGCGACATTTCCGTCGATCGGCCCTCATCTTCCTGACGAGTAGTCAAACGTCAATACGCTTTGAGTTCATCAACCTGGTCGTCACCGCCAGTCAAAATAATGGTGGCAGCAAAATAGAGCTATCGCACACAGTGCGACAAATAACTCAACATTGCGTCCGGAAGTTTACCGTAAGGTAGACCATGGATTCTTATTGAGAGTTTGATCCTGGCTCAGGATGAACGCTGGCGGCGTGTCTTAGGCATGCAAGTCGAACGGACAACGTGGAGCAATCTATGTTGTTAGTGGCAAACGGGTGCGTAACACATTGGCAACCTACCCCAAAGTTCAGAACAACTCCTCGAAAGGGGAGCTAATACTGGATGTGGTTCTAGATCGCAAGATTTAGAAAGAACGGCGCAAGCCGCTTTGGGAGGGGCCTATGGTCCATCAGGTAGTTGGTAGGGTAACGGCCTACCAAGCCTACGACGGATAGCGGGATTGAGAGATCGACCCGCCTCACTGGGACTGAGACACTGCCCAGACTTCTACGGAAGGCTGCAGTCGAGAATCTTCCCCAATGGCCGAAAGGCTGAGGGAGCGACGCCGCGTGCAGGAAGACGCCCTTCGGGGTGTAAACTGCTTTTCTTCGGGAACAACTCTGAGTGTACCGAAGGAATAAGGGGCTGCTAACTTCGTGCCAGCAGCAGCGGTAATACGAAGGCCCCGAGCGTTATCCGGATTTATTGGGCGTAAAGCGTTAATAGGCGGTTTGGTAAGTATTCGGTCAAATCTCATGGCTCAACCATGAGGCTGCCGGGTAAACTGCCAGACTTGAGGTCGGAAGAGGCAAGCGGAACTACCGGTGTAGTGGTAAAATGCGTTAATATCGGTAGGAACACCAAAGGCGAAGGCAGCTTGCTGGTACAAACCTGACGCTAAATAACGAAAGCGTGGGGAGCGAATGGGATTAGATACCCCAGTAGTCCACGCCGTAAACGATGGATGCTAGGGATTGGGAGTTTCGACCCTCTCAGTCTCGTTCAAGCTAACGCGTTAAGCATCCCGCCTGGGAAGTACGGCCGCAAGGCTAAAACTCAAAGGAATTGACGGGAGCCCGCACAAGCGGTGGAGCATGTGGTTTAATTCGACGATAAGCGAGGAACCTTACCAGGTCTTGACATCTAGCTGCACGCCTCTGGAAACAGAGGAAGCCTTCGAGGGTGCTAGACAGGTGCTGCATGGCTGTCGTCAGCTCGTGGCGTGAGCTGTTGGGTTAAGTCCTCTAACGAGCGCAACCCCTGTCGAGTGTTACATATTCGCTCGAGACTGCCGGCGATAAGCCGGAGGAAGGAAGGGATGACGTCAAGTCAGCATGGTCCTCTGACGACCTGGGCCACACACGTGCTACAATGGGGTGCAACAATGGGTTGCCAAAGCGCAAGCTGGAGCCAATCCCACCAAACCACCCCCCAGTTCGGATTGAAGGCTGCAACTCGCCTTCATGAAGCCGGAATCGCTAGTAACCGCGCATCAGCTATGGTGCGGTGAATACGTTCTCGGGCTTTGTACACACCGCCCGTCAAGCCAAGAGAGTCGAGAATACCCGAAAGCCCTTCACGGGGAATAAGGTAGGTTCGATGATAGGGGCTAAGTCGTAACAAGGCATGCGTAGCGGAAGCTGTGCATGGATCACCTCCTTTCTAGGGAGTACTCAGCTGCCGTTTTGACGGCACAGAGTCACAGTATTGTCGGTGTACGTACATACTGTACGATCGATGTCCTTCGGGATATCGAACAAGACCTAGATGGTCGCGTTCAATCCAATGCCTCATGATCTCCGGAACTTGTTTCCGGACGTATCGTGAACAGGATCGAACTAGGCATCGTGAAACGATGCATACAACAGTTGCCGAGACTGTCTTCTCGGCAAAAACCCGCGGCCTTCTGATCACATTTTGACGGTTCTCTCTCGCACGGCGCACGACGCGCCTGTTTTGTGTATTTACGTAGTCTCGGAATACGGCAAAAACCATTTTTGCTCTGCGCTGAACGTGGTATCCTTCCAAGTATATGGGAATCACGATTGCACTCTACGGACTAGCCGCATTTTGTTTTATCCATATTATTCGGGACATCCTCCAAATTAACGGCGTGAAGAATTGGTTTACGGAGTTTGGCCATTTTTGGCACGCACCACAATACGAAAAACACGGCATGGCGATTCTCTTCATCATCGGCGCGACCTGTCTGTGGGTGGCGATTGGGCGATAAAAACCCGCGCCGGCTCTACTGAGCGGGCGCGGTCATGACGCGAGGGCGATCGGGTGGTTCGGGGCGCGTGCGAGCCCAGATCCAGAGCGTGGCTGGCCAGTTGAGGATGCGTCGCATCCACGACTCGACGCTGTTGAGCTCCAGCCGAATCGGAATGATCATAGCGTTCGGGAAGTATCGCGAGAAGACGATCCGCACGCGATCTTGGGTCGTCCAATTGCAGGCGACAACGACGGTTTGGTACCGATCACCGAGACGCGCGTCGAACTCCCGGACCGTGGCCACAAATGAGTCGCGTGGAATGACCACGTGGGCGACGAGGTCCTCGCCACCGAAAAGCTGGCGGGTATTGATGATGAGCGAACCGATGGCGGCGATGCGATCGTAACGACCGGCGTCAGCCATGAACCACACCGGCACGCTATCGTACGTCAGCAGGTGATCACCGACCGCAATCCGAAGAAAATGGAAACGGTTTTGCCGCTGCACAACCACCGGATCGGCGATCACGACAATATGGGTAAGGTGCTTGGGCATGGGCCCCTCCTTTTCAGATGAGAGCCACTCTCATGTAGAGGCTACGTCGGGGACGAGCAACCGTCAAGGCAACTTTGTCTTTATCGCCCCCGAAGAGTACAATACCCCTATAGAAGGAGAAAACCCTATGAACAAAGCGTATATCGGCCTTATCCTCGCCATCAGCCTCGTCGCCTTTGGCGCCGGGTGCGGAAAGAAGGCGATTGAGAATGTTAATGACGAATCCATTGTGAATCAAGGGTTTGATTTGAATGACGCCCTAGATTTAAACGTGTCTGAGGTTGAGAATACGAATGTCGATGTGAATGAAAACACCAATTCGGACCTGGCAACAAATACGAATGAATCGGTGGCAACGAATGAGAACACCAACGCAGTGACTAACTCGTCCGTCAGCAATAAGAACACGAACACGGCGACAGCTACCGGTACCATTGCCATCACCTCCCCGGCCAGCGACGATGAGCTGGTATCACCATTCTATGTTGAAGGCACGGCCTCGAGCGGTAGTCTCGTCTATGTACGGCTCAAAGCGAGCGGCGTGACCATCTTTACCGAAAAAGTGTCGGTCAAAAACGGGGCTTTTAAAGGAAAACTCCTTTTCGACTTCTCACGTACAACAAATGGCACCATCGACGTCTTCCAAAAGAACGCCGACGAAGAGGAAGTGAATCTCACCAGTGTTGATGTGCGGTTCAAGTTGTCGAGTACGAACACGAATGCTGCAGCCAACAGCAACACGAATACGAACACCAACCTCTAACACCCACCCGAAAACACCCTGTGCCCAGCGTACGGGGTGTTTTTATTCTGATCGCGCTGTCCGAATGTCGACCCGTGAAAACCCCGACCAGTTATTGTCGACGAATCCGTCGTACTGTCCAGCCGACCAGACAACTCGGCCCGTTGGATCGTTTTGAACATATTGCGGACGGAAATTGTCTCGACCGGAGTTTCGCGTGATTTGCTGACGTCGTTTCCAGCCCTGATTGTTTTTTGACCAGATCTCAATCTCCTTGGTTGAACGCTGCGCGCTGAGCACGACTCGCTGGATATCGCGCGGGTCGATGACAATGCCGCCGGCATAAAAATGGGTGGCGCCGTACAATAGTGTTGTGTCGATGATGTGCTCGGCACGCCAAGCACCATCCTGGACACTGGCGTATCCGTACCACGTGCGACCGGCCTCCGATTGAACATACGTCATCGCTGGCACGCCGTCAGAAGAGATAACAACGTCCCAGATATAGAGCGCTTCATCATTGGTAACAATAGCCTCCGCATTCTCCGCCCGTGCCGGGAGTACTTGCAAAGACCGGTTCGACTGATGCCAGCTGGTGCCGCCGTCATCGCTCGACATATAGTACAACCCTTTCGGACGACCCCCGTTTGGTCGAGTACTCCACGCCAAGTCTAGACGATTTTCTTTTTGGCTCACCAGCGCATAAACCCCGAATGATGCGCCAAAAGAGATGAGCGTGGTCGGCGCGCCCCACGACCGTCCGGCATCCGCGGACGTCGTCATGATTTCTGCGCTTTGGCGCCAGTTTCCACGTCGAAGAAAGAGTGCGATGTCGCCCGAGGGCAGGCGTTTTGCTTGCGGATAATCATATTCTGCATCGGTACCGGTAAAGATCGGCGTCCACGGGGTCCATGAGTTCATATCTTCCGGCGTGCCCATGCGCTGGACACCAATCGCATCGTGAACATCGTGGATGGCGGTAAAAACAAGCAACGTACCATCGGGGAGCATGAGCACTGACGGCCCATTATGATCATCAATCGCGTCTTCCCCGAACGTCTTTTTCGCATCAAAAATATTTACCGGCGGTAACCAGGCATTTTGACCGTGGTCGAATGCGCGGAGTACTACCTGACCGTCATGCGAGATCCACGTTACGTACGTCCGATCGTATTGGCCCTTAAAACGAACTGCGGCTGGCTTCTGGAACCACTCAAAAATACCTTGCGATCCAATTCGATCACCATTCTCCCGCTGCCAGGCGTTCGCCGTCACTAAAACGCCAATGGCGAGAACGAGGAGAACGGGGATGCGCCAACGCCAAAAAAACATGTCTACAGGATAGCACGCTTTCACTGTCTCAGCTTATTTTAGGGTCGTGGTGCGAATGGTCATCCGCGTATACCCGGTCCAATTTCCATTTACTAACCCGTCATATACACCGGCCGACCAGATGATGCGTCCGGATGGATCGTTTTGAACGAATTGTGGTCGGACATTAATGCGACCGGATTTATTTGTGACAACGCGTTCATGCCGCCATCCCCAACGAGACCTCGTATAGGTTGAAAGTTCGAGACGCGGCGAGACGCGGCTAACGAGGACGCGGTCTGGGTTGCGCGGATCAAAAACGATGCCGCCCGCATAATAGTGCGTTCGTCCATAAAAAAGTCCGGCGCCAGTGACCGTTTCACTCCGCCAGTGACCACCGATGTACCGGCTCACCACATAGCGCGTTTTCTTGCCGTCGCCAGTAACGAATGCTACCCGCGGACTACCAGCAACTGCGCCCGTCACATCCCACACATACGTTGGATCCGGGCTGGAATAGACGACTTCGCTGGCGGCTCGTGTGATTGGGAGCGCGTATCTCTGTCCGCTCATTTTTTGCCACGTCACACCGCCGTCAAGACTTCGGGCAAAATAGATATTCGTGGGGCGACCATTCCCGGCACGTCGACTCCACGCCAGGTCGAACCGACTCCCGTGGGCATCGATGACCGCGTAGATGCCGATGTCCTGTCCAAAGCGAATCAGCGTCGTTGGTGTCGACCAGGAATGTCCGCCGTCCGTCGATCGAAGGATGGCTTCGGTGGCACCAGCCCAGCTGCCACGGCGGACAAACAAGACGATGGTGCCGTCGGAGAGTAATTTCGCCTGAGGGTAATTGAACGAGGCGGCCGGTTCGACGCTTGAGATACGGATGCGGTCTGACCACGCGGAGACATCTCCGGGCGCCGTCATAACCTTGGCGAAGAGATTGTTGGGAATATCGTGGACGGCGTAAAAAATCATGATTCGACCGTCGGCGAGGGCCAGTAGGGACGGGGCGTTATGATCATCCCGACCTTCTATACCGAAAGAACTCGCCAGATCATCAATGGTGACCACGCCGCCCCAGGCGCCTCGCGCGTTATCTCGAGCACGGAGCTGAATTTGGCCAGCGGCGTTTATCCAGCTGACGTAGGTCATATCAGTGGGGCGAGTGACACGAACTGCGGCTGGTTTCTGGAACCACTCAAAAACTCCATTTGCGGCGAGGAGATTACCGGCCGCCGTTTTAGCCTGCGCACCAAACGGGACAAGAAACAATGCCCCGACGACCAGAAAAACGATGGACTTCCTCATAGCGGATAGTATAGCAGAGTCTCTTGGGCCTTGCTTTCTCCGCCGGAATTTGGTAGCGTGGATGAGCTCAAATTGGGCGTGTAGCTCAGATGGGCCGAGTCCACAAGCGACACCAACTGCTTGGTGCCGCGCGGGACGAGGCGGGCGACCCGATGTTCCGCGAGGAACCGGGGCGCCCCGGAACTTCACATATGATACGGGCGTGTAGCTCAGATGGTTAGAGCGCGTCACTGATAATGACGAGGTCCCTGGTTCGATTCCAGGCACGCCCACCAAGAAATCAATCGTTGAAGCTATGTCCACGACTGCGGTGCGGATCAGAGCGGCGGCAATCATGCCGCATCAGGACAACATATTACTCATGCACCGCCTCAACCGTGGCCAAGAGTATTTTGTTTTTCCAGGCGGTGGGGTTGAGGAGAACGAGACCATTGAACACGCGGTTCTACGTGAAGTATTGGAGGAAACTACAATTAACGCGGAGATCGAGAAGCTCATCTATCACCATGTTTACGACAATGGGTCCGAGCAGTATTACTACCTATGCCGGTATGTTCGGGGTACTCCTAAGCTCGGGGAGGCAAATGAATCTGCGTCGATGGCTCG
Source organism: uncultured Gammaproteobacteria bacterium (assembly GCA_964397195.1). Classification (GTDB taxonomy): domain Bacteria; phylum Patescibacteriota; class Patescibacteriia; order SBBC01; family CAIJZX01; genus CAYNGY01. The sequence continues at coordinate 7,144 of CAYNGY010000005.1, forward strand.
AGGTGATGATCAATTTTTCGAGCCGGCGTGGTACCCGATTTCTTCAATATCACACATGCTTCTTTATCCGCTCGAAATCCGTGACTGGCTCATCGCCGACCTAGCACGTGGATTCCCGGCCACTCCAAGAAGTGCCTCATATCGGATTGCCGACTTGCGGCAGTCACTATAAAGCTTATGGACACCCTCGCGCACGGACTTTGGGCTATCGCCCTCGGAAAAACTGGGCGGACGCGTACCCCGTGGTGGGCACTCGCTATTGTAGGGGCGGGGCCGGATTTGGTGTGGCTACCGTTCACGTTTGTGAACCTGGTTAGCTCGGGAAAAATCTATTTCTTTCAGGGACCATATAATATTTCTCATAGCCTTGTCATTTGGGCGGCGCTCACGCTCATTGCCACATTGAAGTGGCGGCGGGCGATTTTTTGGACATGGCCGTGGGCACTGCATATCGTGATTGATGTCCCGGGACATTTGGATATGTTCACACCAATCCTCTGGCCCATTTCACACTGGAATATTCCCGGACGTTTTGATTGGCTGTCGCCACAATATTTTATCGGAACATATCTTGCGCTGCTGATAATTTTTCTTGTCTTGTTTTTTTTGCGTCGGAAATCGTTCCGTTCTTAGACAAAAAGTGTTATACTAGATGGACTGTGGATAATCTCCATAAACCGAGCGCGGCGAAAATACGCGCGAGAAAATGAAAGGAGGTGGCCATCATGGCAAAGAAAAAGAAAGCAACAAAGAAAGTTAAGAAGGTTGCGAAGAAAAAGAAGACCGTAAAGCGCGCGAAGAAGCGCCGCTAACCTTACGAAACGACAACTAACCTACATCGTAGGTTAGTTTGTTTTTTGTGTACTTCCGCGCCCGACGAACGGTAGCATGAGAATCGCCGTCGTTAAGAGGACTAGGTCGTTCTTCAGTATCGGTGTATCAACGAACCCGTGGACGATAATTGTCACCAGAGCGGCTAGGCTCATCAAGCTAGGGACGCGGTGTACTGGAATGCGCAGGAGGCGCCAGAGCATCACCAGTGCGTATCCAAGACCGACGAGCAGGGTCAGCACGGCTACGGCGCCACCCTCGAGCCAGACCGCTAACCAAAGCTGATGCGGCTGGGACACGAGCCATTCGAGTGGTGGGAAGTAGTGTTTCGGAATTTCCTGACGGTAGGCGACCTCAAATTGATTTGGGCCGATTCCGACCAACGGGTGTTGACGAACGAGCGCCCATGACGTGACCCAGATTTGTTCGCGCACTTTTCCCGAGGAGCGTCCGGCGTCAAAATGCTGACCAAAGTTTTTTGTTGTACTGAGGGCAACGACACCGACGATGGCACCGATCACGCCAGCCCACAGGAGTGTTTTTTTCCAGCGTGATGCCGGTAATGCATACCAGATCGTGACCGCCCCGGCGGCGGCGGCAATGTATCCGCCATACGAAACCGTCGCGAGTAGTGCCACCGCCATCACCCCGGCAAACCACCACCAACTCAATCGCATCCGCCGTTGCGTTAATGCCGCCACGGTAAAGACGAGGATGGGGGCAATATACATAGCGGCATAGTTCGCCACCGGGACATAGAATGAACTAAGGCGGCCGTCGTGCGCCGTCGAACGAAGAAAGACCATTTGATACAGCCCTGCGGCGGCGACTATTGTCCCGCTGAGCGTAATACTCTGAATCCATGCGGCTCGCTCCGAATCGGTACGGACGATGGTGGCGACAAGGCCCGCGTAGAGCAGGCCGTCAAACCACCAGGCCTTAAGCGCACCGGCGCCCGCCCGAATATCAGGCGAGACAACTGTGGCCACAATCCATGCGATGCTCCAGAGACTCACGAGAATCCAGGTAGCGCGTGTCCACTCTAGGCGCGCCCAGGCAATGCGTCGCATGAGCAGGGCGACCAAAACTCCAAGTGCCGTCGCGTAGAGTGCAAGCTCGAGAAATGTGGTGGGAATGCCGCCGATCGTCCAACGCCAGAGATATGAAGGAAAGAGAAGTGAGAGTGCGCCGAGCGCAAAGATTGGACGCCACCACGCTAGGAGGCCGAGTAGTGCGAGCGGGATGATAAGAAGAATCATGATGCCTCCTCCGCACGAACGGCCACCCCGATACCGACGACAATCCACATCCACTGCATGATGTGTGGGTACAATAATCCGTTTACAAACTGGCTGTGAATGAAGAGGGCGGCAATGGCCGCGGCGGCGCCAAGACCAACCGCCCGCCAATCGCGCGAGACGCTCTTATTCATAGCCGTACGAATCATTTCCCAAAACATCGCCCCAATGAGCCAGAGATAGGCGATCAAGCCGCCGAGACCGGTGGTTGCGGTGATGAGTAAAAGACTCGAGTCGGATCCGGTCGCGGAGTGTGCCTTATCGTCTTCGAGAAATCCAGCCAAGTCTTGGGCCTCACGATACAAATTATAGCCAACACCGGTGACGGGGTGATCGGCGATAATGGTGAACGCATTTTTCCATGATACAATACGAAGCTGGGCGGTTTCATCGATTGAACGAATCCCGAGAACGCGTTCTTGGACCCGTGGTACAAAGAGGAAAACGGCCACGAGCGCTAGCGCCCCGACGTAGAGCACCCATCGAGCCCGCAGTGCAGTCACAAACGCAAAGGCGATGGCGAACGCGACATAGCCGCTCCGAGAGTAGGTGAGAACCACCGCGAGGGACATGATCATTGTCGCCGCCCACCACCAAAATCCGCGTCGTCCGCGATCGATAGCTACGCTGAGCGTGATCCCGATCGTGGCGGCTAAGTACCCGGCGAGGAAGTTCGGATCAAACCATGTTGAGAGTAGCCGACCAATGTGTGGGTCCCATCCTTTGGGCGCCATAAACGAGAAGTCCGGAAAGAGCTGAAGCTGGATGAACCCCAAAATACTAATGCCCACACCAGCCCACACCAGCCCGAGTAGAATCGCCCAGGCCGTCGTCCGGCGAGTGGCGAGGTGGAGCGTAATGAACAAGAGAGCGGCATATTCGAGCCATCGGACATAGTACAGCGCACCAGAAAAAAGATCCTCCGCAACGTAGGCGCTCCGGTTAGCAAAAAGGGATATGGCCATGCACAGCGCGACAGCGGCCATCGGGAGCCACAACGACATTCGTGGCAGAATAATCGAACGTGAGCCGAGCCGACGCAGGAGCCAAACCATAATTAAGATGGGGAGCAGGATATCGTTCGGTAAGAGCGCCTGCGAACCGCCTGCGATTGGAATTCGGACAAGCTGCCCGAGGACCGTACTGCCAATAACGGCCCAGAAGAGCAGTTCTGGCTTGATCATGATGACAACAACTAGTCCGAAGGCGACGATGGCGCCGACGCCCCATAGCCCAAAAAAACCGATGATGCCGCCGATCGCTAGCGCCCCAGCGCCCGCGGCGACCCAATATCGCCAGGTAACGGCATCTTTGATGCGTGGCAAATGATTGATCATGCCGGCGGGAGCACGTCGATGGTTTCCTGGCGCCGCACGACGCTCCACAGCAGACCAGCGGGAATCGCGCGCGTAGCAATAATCAACATGCCGTAGACAACCGAGCCGGCGACGAGCGCGACCCAGGGCTGAAGCGGGTGGAGATAGAATACAGTCGCCCACATCCCCAGGGCGGCGACCAAGACTTTCGGGGCGAACCGAAGGCCAATTCGGAATTTCATAACTCGGAAAATCAGGATGTATCCGATGAGCGGCGTGAGTGCCTCGGTCACAATTGTCCCAATGGCGGCGCCGGTATACGACAGGGCTGGGATGAGTACCACATACGTCGCTACGCCGATCACGGCCACACTCAAGTACCCCCAGACCATCTGACGTTGACGATTAATAATAGTCACTGTGTGCGCGGACAAGCTATTCAAGAATGACATGGTGACCGCAATCAGGAGCAGTCGGAGAACGCCGGCGGCGGGTGCGTACTCTTCTTTTCCGATGGCAACCAAAATATCACGAGACATAATCCAGCCGCCAACCAAGATCGGGGTGACCAAGATTAACAGTGTTTCAAATCCGCGCTGGAAAACGCGGATGAAGCCGTCGCGGTCATTCGTATTAAACGTCTTGCCGAGCGCTGGGAGGAGAAGTCCGACGAATATGGTCGGGAAAGTGATTAAAATTTCGAGAACCTTGTAGGCGGCACCATATAAACCGACATCATAGGCGCTTTTATGAAAAACGTTGAGTAAGATGGTGTCGGCCTTAAAGTAGATAAGACTGAGGACGATCGAGATGGAGACCGGCAATGTATCGCGGAGGATCGTCCGCCAGTAGGCCCAGTCAAATCGTGGTCGGAGCGCCACGAGTCGGCGTGCCGTCAGCACAATGATACCGAGATTAACTAGGCTTCCGAGGGCGACGGCGAGCATGAGGCCATTCAGTCCGCCGTTGAGCATCACCACCGCCCAGGTCGCAGCCAACAGCGTGGCCCGGCCCGCCAGCTCACCAACAACTACCCAGACCGTATTGTAATTCGCTTGGAAAACCGCAACGAGGAGTTGGGTTCCGGCGACCGCAAAAAAAGATAGCGCTCCAATTTGAATAGCCTCTTTGACCGGAATTCCATAGAACGGCAGGGCCCAGGCCGCCACCGCGCTCCCAAGGAGGACAATAGCCGCTGAGGTCCAGCGAATTCCTAAAAGATTGCCGACAACAAAGTTTCGGTCCGCGCCCGGCTTGCTTAGCTCGCGCGACAGAATCAAATACAAACCGAGGTCGGCAACAACGGAAAAGAAACTAACGTAGGCCATGGCCGCTGTATAGGCACCGAAGCCATCCGGTTTTAAGTAGCGCTGCATGACGGCCACGATCAAAACACCGATGACCGTACCAACTATTTTCCCGCCGAACTGCAGGATGGTGTTCCGCCCGACGGCGCGTGCGTAGGACATAAAAATCGCACAGACTGTACCATTTTCAACCCTCAGAGTCAATCAAATATGCCTCAAAAATATTGACACCACGGCCCAAACATGATATACTACCGTGGTCACAAACAGTGCGCCTGTTTCTGTACACCGCGCCGTTTGTTCAATCTCATACACAGCTTTAATCGCATGCATGGACACGGAGGATCCGGTTGGGGGTCTCTCTTTTTTGTGTCTCTGTTGCGCCATTCCTCATGAACGACACGCCTTGGTCTAATCGAATTTCCTATGCGCGGCCGCACCGCGATGTTCGAGTGAAACTACTTGAGCAGTTGCAGCAGGATGGATTAAACGAAAATGAAATTTTTGTGCCCGAGCTCGGGAGCGAGGATTTTTATCGACTGATTCAAGATGCCGAAGCGTTCTCGAATGAGCTTGGGGCCACCGACGGTGCCTGCCCGATTCGGGCCGGACGCTGGCTGAATCGGGTCGCGCTAACAATTACAAAAAAGTCCTATCTTGAATTGCCACTAGCTCGACGTGAAGCGATTGCCCACGCCGCCATCATGCTGGGCGGTAAACCAGAGCTGCTCCGTTAGCCTTTTGGCTGTCCTGTCCGCTCCTCATGCATGAGCGGTGTGTTGTGATTGCGCATGACATTGTCGGTTAACGACAAGATCGTCCGCACCACGAGCTCCGGGTTAGGAACCTGCTCAAAGAAGAAGCGCTCTTTCTCGCCAGCTGTTTGAATATACACGTTCCCATAGCGAAAAAGGTGAGCGAGGGCGCCGTTTACTTCACTCGTGACATCTTGGATGCGATATAACGGCTGTTCGGCGATTGTTCGCGACAAGAGTCCGCTCTGTTCGATGTCGACCACGCGTTTGTTGGTGACAATAAAGACATCAAGATAATAGTCGAGCCAAAAACCATACAGGAGCGTCAGCAAGAAGAGATAAAACAGGGCGAAGAAAAGCACAAGCGCGCCGTGGCCGACGCTGGTGACCGGGAGACGACTGTCTGAGAGCTCCGTCCATCCCCAGAGAAGCGCCGCTGGCACAATCGCCATCACAGCTAACCTGACTACGTCCTTCATGAATGGGATCCAGTGCCGATGAAGCACCAAGAGAATTTTTTCGTCGGGCTGTTGCCCCGCGAAAGCGTAATCGGTCATAGTGTGCCTCCCGATGTGGTGCCCGGAAACGATATCGTCCAGGAGGCGCTCCAATCAACGCTACGAACGAGGAGCGCGCCAAGTGCCACCATGATAACGAAGACGACGAGGTAGGCGAGTGTAGCGACGAGAATGTGCCGATCACGATTTGCAAATCTGACCCCAAAGACGACGTGTGTGGCCGCGATCGACAGAATCACAACAAACAAGGCGAGCGCAACCCAGAGAACGACAACGGCGGGGATGGTCACAGGAGTGTGCCCTCCGTTGACGCCGGTCGTGGGCGCCCCAGGTGGTCGTAGGCGGCTGGCGTGACCACGCGGCCCCGTGGGGTACGTGCGAGAAATCCAATCTGCATGAGAAATGGCTCATAGACATCCTCGAGCGTATCAGTTTCTTCGGCGACGGCGGCGGCGAGCGTGCTCAGTCCAACCGGTCCGCCATTAAACTTGTCGATAATGTATTCAAGTAAGCGCCGATCGAGTGGATCAAGCCCAAGTTGGTCGATATCAAGGGCGGCCAGCGCGGCGGTAGCGAGGTCAACCGTAATACGTCCTTGCCCATGAACCTCCGCGTAGTCACGGACCCGACGGAGAAGCCGGTTGGCGACCCGCGGCGTTCGGCGCGAACGAGTGGCAATGACTTCGGCGGCGGCCGGATCCATCGCGGCCTTCAGGATGGTGGCTGAGCGTTGGAGAATCTTGACGAGCTCGTCGGTTTCGTAAAATTCTAACCGATAGGTCACGCCGAAACGATCGCGTAGCGGTCCCGAGAGAAGCGAGAGCCGGGTCGTGGCGCCGATGAGCGTAAAACGGGGGAGCTCGAGCCGAACGGTTCTAGCTGACGGCCCCTTCCCGATGACGATATCGAGTTTGTAATCTTCCATGGCCGGGTACAACACTTCCTCAACCGCCCGGTTCAAGCGATGAATCTCATCAATAAATAACATCCCGCCCGGCTCAAGATTGGTCAGAATCGCCGCTAAATCGCCGGCCCGTTCAATGGCGGGACCCGAGGTGACGCGAATATCGGCGCCAACTTCGTGCGCAAGGACATGGGCGAGCGTCGTTTTTCCAAGACCGGGCGCCCCGTGCAACAGCACGTGGTCGAGCGGCTCCTTTCGTTTGATGGCCGCCTGTAAAAACGTCATCAGGCTCGGTCGAATCTGCTTTTGGCCGATGTATTCTTCCAGCTTTGATGGGCGCAGGGAGACGTCTAAATCAACCTCGCCCGGCTGGGTGTTGGTCGTCAGGATGCGCGCTTCATCGTCGACAGGCATATGCCGAGTATACCCTTTTTTGGCTAAGGTATCAACTCTTTCCGGGGCCCCTCTTGACAAAAACCCCACCCTATGATAGGTTGTCCAGTCACGCACGTTTCATAGCCGAATGCGCATCATTGGTGCCAACGAATCTGTGGGCACGACAAGCATGGGGACCAGTCCATGGCTTTGTCGGGTCCTGACCTGACAACGACCAGAGATCGGTCTTCTTGCCCACAGGTTCGTTGGCGTCATTTTGTATCCGGCGCAAACGAATAAATCCACCACGACGCAGGACGCGTCGTTCGCATGGACCCCATCCCGAGTATGGAATTTCGGGACTATGCCGCTTGGAGGAATCACGATGATCCGCACGACCAGCACTGCTGCACTACGCGCCCGTCAGCCGAAGCCGTCTGTGTTCAAGCAGAACCGCGACCGGCAGCGTCGGGTGAAGTTCTTCTTCCTCTGGGCGAAGAATTCACGCCCGGTCGTCGCCGCGTTCGTGGCGCTGATGGTCACGACCTTCATCGCGCTGACGCCGGCCCTCCTCAACGGCGGGGACGGCCTCGTGTTCGTGCTGTGGATGACGACCTTCGCGATGGCTTTTGCCGGCGCCTGGCAGTTCTTCGTCTGCGAGGCCGGCTACACCATCGACGACTGGCGGAAGTAGTCGCACATCGTGCGGCGGCTGGTCACTCGACGTAGGGCCTGGCAACACATCGCCGCCCTCTCAGGGTCGAGTCCAGCCGCCGTCAACAAACACGACCGCCTCGGCGGTCAAGCAGTACCTGCCCCGGTTCTACCAAGGACCGGGGTGACGTTTTATTTACGGCGCCGTGTTCGTGTTGGCGTCGGCAGCGCTATTCGTATTCGCTGGGGCGGAACTGTTTGTATTCGTTGGGGCATTCACATTCGCCGACGAGTTGGTGTTCGTGGCGGCTGGTTTCGGAGCGGCTTTTTTCCCGACCCGGCAAATGACGCCGATCGCACGATAATGACTGGTGAAGGTTTGGGTTTTACTCGTGCCGTCCGCTTTGGTCACTGTGTAGGTTGCAATGGCATCGGCGCCCGGGTGACCCGGGGTTTGGCATTGCTTTTGTCCCGGTTTTAAGTCTGACGTTTCAACAGTGGTTGTCTTAGGGATGGCGACGCGATTGAAGACCTTCGGTGTTGGAAGGGTCACCGTTCGGCCGTCTTTTGTCCCATACAGACGGAAGATGAGATATGTTCCGCTGACTTCGGTTTGGAGTAATAGGGGACCATCGTAGTCGTTTCGGAAACGCAGGTCCGGTTTCGGTTCGTAAATGGTCGCATCGAGTCCAACCGGTGGCTCGTAATAACTGATGCGCAAGGAGTGATTCATGCGCTCAACGATCGGCAATCCGGCATTGAGCGCGGCACGGAAGAGTGTCGTCGCCACCTGGCACAGCCCGCCGCCAAACTCCGGCGTAATTTTTGACCCCTTGATAACTAGCTCCGGTTTCCAACCGTGTGCGCCGTCTATCTTCCCTAGCGCCGTGACGAGAGAGAAGGTTTCACCTGGCTGAATCAGTAATCCGTTCAACAACTTCGCACCGTATGACAGGTTGTACTTGCGATTGGTCGGACTCCCACGGAAATTCGTTTTTCCCTCGGCTACCAGCTCAGTAATACCGAGATTATTATTGGCAACGCCTTCTGAAATTGGTCGCGTTTCCTTAACGGCGACAGCAACGGATTTTTCTGTGCCATCAAGGAGTGTGTTCAGGCGGCGAATTGTTTCGCTGATGTCGAGCGATCGACCAACCTGGCTCGTCGAAAAGGCTTGTACGCGGCCATCAGTAATCGTGAAGCGCGCTTCTTGCGCTTTTGTGTCGATATCGCCTCGGAGCTTCTCGAGATAGGCGCCGGTTTTTTTCGTATCAAAACCAACTTGCGGCGTTCCATTTGTACCCGCCCGAAACCCCAGCAGGCCGCGGAGGGACGCCTTGGTGATCGTCCACGTTTTAGCGTCGAGGGTAAGTGTGATCGGCGCGCGATCGAGGATGCTCGGCACACTGCTCGTCGCGATGGATTCGAGATTTGCCGACTTGGGAAATGTTGGAGCAACCGCTTTGACCGGAACAGCCACCGTCGGTAACGTCAGCGCTTGGATGTGTCGACTCATGGATTTCGCAGCGGATGCGATATCTGGATTCTTCCAGTCTACTTCCGTATTAATTGTGATGGTGTCGTCGCTGGCGATATTAATAGCGGCGTCTGTCGGCTGTGTCACAAAGGTAGCCGTATCATCGGCGAGCAGTTTTTGAATGTCTTCGGTCGCGACCGTCACGTGACCAAACGCATGTGGTCGGCCAACCCACCCGCTTACGCGTTCGCGGATCTGTTGCCAAATGTTCCCACGATGCCCAAAGTGGATCGCCTCATTCACGCTAGCCACTGGATCAAACGTAGCATACTCAAGAATGGTGTCGTCCGGCCCAGCAGTTACGACCTGATAAGTAAGTGTTTTGTCGCTAATAGTAAATTTCATGTCCCCGGCCTGAATTTGCTCCCACGCGGTTTCAACTTTTTTGAGCGCCGCCATGCCATCGAGACCGCCAACATCAACGCCGGCAATCGTCACACCCGAGACAAGGCCGGTTGATTCGTGGGCATAGGCGAAGACGGCCGTGCCGAGCCCGAGAACCACGACCGCACCCAAAACAGTACCACCGATGATCCACGGTCGCTTTGATGCCGTCGCCTTCGTTTCCGGCGCACTACTTGGCGCTACCGGGGAGGAGGGAATTGAGGTCGTCGAGTTTTTCTTCTTCGGTTGGCTCATGTTCGAGATTGATAGTCCAGACCTGTCCGACGGATGGCTCGGTCGGAAACGCATCACGTGGTAGTTCAAATTGTCCCTGATCGCCTTTCAGTATGACCACGGACGGGTGGGCGGCGATGACGGTGACGTTCATGCCTCGTCCTCTTCGTCAACGACCGGAATAGCCTCTTGGCGCTGTTCGGCCGCCTTGGGCAGCGTTACGCGTAGGATACCATTTTTTAGGCTGGCTTTGACGGCCTCGGAGCGAACCGGGGTGGGGAGAATAATGGTCCGCGAGAACCCGCCCCAATAGCATTCTTGATAGAGAAAAACCCCCTCCGTCTCCTCATCGGCCACCTGGCGCATGCCTTTGATGGTGACCATGTCGTTGTTGACGCTAATATCTATGTCGTCGGCGGTTACACCGGCGATGGCCGCGCGGATCATAAAGGCATCAGCGCTCTCATAGACATCGATGGCGAGTTGCCCACTATAGTCTTTATCGAGCCAGGTATTGCCCGCGGTTTCCTCTGTCGCCGCAGCGAGCTTCTCAAAATAGGCTTCGTCGTCTGTTTTGGTCTTCGGCATGGGCGAACCATACCACTTTTTCTCTCGGACTTCAAGGCCCGTTGCTTGACCGCTTGGCTAAAACTGGCTATACTCGCCCTGCTTTTTGGCCGCCGAAGCGGCTATTTGCGGCCTCATCGTCTAACGGTTAGGACATCGGCTTTTCAAGCCGGTAATCGGGGTTCGATTCCCCGTGGGGCTACCAAAGCCTTTTTCCGTCGAAATTATTCTTCTTTTTGCTGCTCATGGGACGCATGCCGCTTGATCGTTCACTCGGTCTGATCAAATACTCCTATCGCGATTTTCTCCGTTTCGTCTGGTCTCTCGTCCGGCCATACCGAGCGCGTTTTTGGTGGGCGACGGCATTACGACTTTCGGCCGACCTTGTCTGGCTCTATCCGTCGTATGGGATTGCCCGGGCGATAACCATCCTCGGACGCCCGCAGAGCGATCATGTCCCCCATGAGGTAATCATGATCGGGGTGTGGTGGGGGCTGGCCACGATCTGGAGAACGATTTCCATGTACCTGTCGCAATACTACGGCTTCGGCGTCGCCGAGCGAGCGGGGATAGATGCCCAGCGGATGACAACCGCCCACCTGCTCCGGCTCGACATGTCGTGGCAACAGCGTGAAGGCGCGGGAAACAAGATGAAGCGCATCGATCGCGGCTCATTGGCGGTGACCCGCAGTGTCCGAATTTGGTTTATGGCGGCGGTTGAGATTTTTGTGAACCTGTTTGGCATGATTTTTATCATTTCCCGTATTACACCGGGCCTTGGCCTCGGACTCGTCGTGTTTGTGGTGACTTTCTTGGTGTTGTCGACATTTATGACCCGCTACGCGTCGGCGATGGAGACGATTGTCGATGAAAAAGAAGAGGAAATCCACGGCCTCGCCTTTGAGGGCGTCAATAACATTCGGACCGTTAAGACGCTCGACCTTGGCCCGACGATTATGCGTCGGCTGGAAACGGAATGGAATGATTTGTTCAAAAAGATTCAGACCCGCATCCGACGTTTCCGAAACCGCAGTACGGTTCTCAACACCTGGGGCCAGTTATTTCGGTATGTCAGCATGGCCATTGTCGTCGTGGGGATCGTCCACGGGCATTACACCATCGGATTTTTGGTTTTATTCCAAACCTATTTTAACCGGCTGTGGGAATCGGTGAACCAAATTTCGGAGCTCGCCCCGGATATCGTGACTGCGAAGTACGCCGTGGCTCGCATCGCTCACATTTTAAACGAACCCGTTCAGATCGACCGGACGGAAGGGAAGCGACCATTTCCGACATCGTGGTCGATGCTGACGATAGGCGATCTGTCGTTTTCATATGAGTCGACGCCGGTGCTTGAGCACATCTCGCTGAGCGTGAGGCGGGGTGAGCGCGTTGGCATCGTCGGATTGTCGGGCGCCGGGAAGTCGACCCTCTTCAAGTTGCTTCTGAAAGAGCATGAGGCCACGATCGGGAATATTCATCTCGACGATGTGCCACTGATCGACATCGACCGCCGCGACTATCTCCGTTCCGTGGCCGCAGTGCTACAAGATACCGAGGTCTTTAACTACACCTTACGGGAAAATATTACCATTGCGCGTCCGGACGGCACCGAGGCAGAGCTGCAGGAGGCGCTGGCCGTGGCCCACGTTCAGGACTTCCTCCACAAACTCCCGAAGGGGCTTGACACGATCATTGGTGAAAAAGGATTCCGATTGTCGGGCGGCGAAAAACAGCGCGTCGGGCTCGCCCGGGCCATTTTTAAACGGCCACAACTCCTTTTACTTGATGAGGCCACGTCTCATCTCGACATCGAATCGGAGCGGAGTATCCAGGATTCCCTGCAGCACGTTTTCCGCTCGGTGACCGCCATCGTCATCGCTCACCGCCTGACAACCATCCAACAAATGGATCGCATCTTGGTTTTAGAGCAAGGTCACATCCTCGAGTCCGGATCGTTTGCGGAGCTGCTGGCGGCGAATGGACGATTCGCCACGCTCTGGAACCAACAGCAACTCTCATAGTGCCGCCATCGGCTGGGGGTTTTTGTATGTCGCCGGGCTTGACGGCCAGCCGGGATGGTATATCATAAAGATATCATTACGATACTTATCCACACCCGTATGATCCAAGAAAAACCCGCTCTCCGCATCCCCGCTATCGCCGCCATCGGTAGTCAGATTGTAATAGGCCTGGCGGTGCTGTGGGGGCTCTACGCCGCCGTAAACGCCAGCTCGCTGTGGGGGATCCTGCTCGTTGTCGTCGGCATCCTCGATCTGATTGCCGTTGGGGGATATGTGATCGTCAGCCCGAATGATGCCTGGGTCCTGGTCTTTCTTGGAAAGTATATCGGCTCGGTCAAAGAAAGCGGTTTTTGGTGGACGAACCCGCTCGCCACGAAGCGCCGGCTGTCGTTGAAAGTTCGTAACTTTGAGAGCGGAAAACTGAAGGTCAACGATAAGGATGGGAACCCGATCGAAATTGCGGCCATCGTCGTTTGGAAAGTGATCGAAACGGCGGAGGCGGTCTTCAATGTCGAGTCATATGAGAACTACGTCCAAGTACAATCGGAAGCGGCGGTTCGAAATCTAGCCCAGACGTACCCGTATGATGCCCACGATGACGCCGTCGTCTCGCTTCGCGGCAACACCCAGGAAATTGCCGACAAAATGAAGGGTGAGGTGCAAAATCGGCTGGTGCAGGCCGGGGTTGACGTCGTCGAGGCGCGAATCTCGCACCTCGCCTACGCGCCGGAGATTGCCAGCGCCATGTTGCGCCGTCAGCAGGCGAACGCGATCATTGCCGCGCGGGCCCGAATTGTCGAGGGCGCGGTGAGCATGGTCGAGATGGCACTTGATACGCTCGAGAAGGGCGGTAAGGTCAAGCTTGATGAGGAACGAAAAGCGTCGATGGTGAGCAACCTTTTGGTCGTGCTTGTTTCCGACAAAGATGCACAGCCGATCGTCAACACTGGCACCATCTATAGTTAACGCTCCGTCCTCGCCCCATGCCTGAGCACGGACCAAAGTCGTTTCTCTTGCGCATCGACCCACACACCTTTCGCGCGCTCCAGCGATGGGCGGATGATGACTTGCGCAGTTTGAACGGCCAGATCGAGTTTCTTATTCGTGAGGCGCTGCGAAAAAATGGACGCCTCCCGAAACCGCGACCCGAGGACCGTTAATCTCGCACATGAAGCCCGCCTTAAACATTTTGCCGCCCGGGCACCCGCATTCATCCCGCCGAACCGCCGCTCAGAAAAAGAAGCATCGGCGCTGGCCGTGGTGGAGGGTGACTTTGCTCGTCTTTGGATTAGGCGTTTTCGGATATATCGCCGCGTCCGCTGCCGTTTTCTTTGCGGTGAAGTGGCACGTGACTGATGAGGTCGGCGCCGTTGATCCGTTGACTGACCGATATACCGCCTTGGCCGCCGACGCTACCGGGCTCTCATTACCAGAAATACCGGACAAGGCCGACCTCGCGGCACGGGCGGCAGAGCGCCAGGTTGTCTGCGAAGTTGATGTGCTGCGTCGGGTGGCGCCCGTCAATGGCCTCCTGCTCGATGCAGCGCAAACACGTGGGGCTAGCCCGGCGACCATGAAACGGATGACGTTCGCGGCGTCACTGCGCTTACCGCACGACAGCCCGGCGGCAGTCGCGTTTTCATCATGTGCGATCGCGGACTATTATCCGCCCGCCCTTGCCGTCGTCACCACGAAGAACCTTTACCCGTGGGCGCGCGCTGAGGAATGGGAAATTATTTCTGCGGCCTTTACGAAAGATCGTTCGACCATCGACCGCGTCAGCCGTGAAACGGGTGTGCCGGCGCGCCTGATTGTCTCGGTCGCCGCCGTAGAACAACTCCGGCTCTACTTCACTCAGCGCGAGTTATTCGAGAAGTTCTTTCGGCCGCTCAAGATTCTCGGGAATGCGACGCAGTTTGCGTGGGGGATTATGTCTATTAAGGAGGCGACCGCGATTGATATTGAGCGTCATGCAAATTCGCCACGGAGTTCGTTGTATCCGGGTCCGGGATTTTCCGCACTGCTGGCCCTGCCAACAAAAGACACCGAAAAAGTGCGCTTCGCCCGCCTGACGAACGAGAAGGACCATTATTATTCCTACCTGTACGGGGCGACGGAGCTACAGGAATTTATGGCGCAGTGGCAACGAGCGGGATTTTCGATCGAATCCCGACCGGAAATTCTGGCCACCCTTTTTAACATCGGCTTTAGTCGATCGAAACCATCCGCGACGCCAAACGTCGGCGGGTCGACTATGACCATCGCCGACACCGAGTATACCTTCGGCGGTTTGGCCTTCGAACTGTTCTATTCCGGCGAACTGCTAACGGATTTTCCGCCCGTCTCACCGGTGGCCAGTCAATAATACCTGGGCCGCACTAGAGATTCGTGATTCCGAAGTTCGTGTTAATGGTTGTGCCGCCGCTATTCGCCATCAAGAACATGGCGGCCAGCACGCCCAGACCAAATGAAACGACGAGGAGCACGATAGCTGCCACTGCCCACGCGTGCTGTGACTTTTTGAATTCTTCAACGCTCGACCACTGGCCGGCGCGCCAAGCCCACTCGTTTCCTTTTATCCCAAGGACAATCCACCAGATACCGCCAACCACCGGCACGAAGCAGAGGAGTGAAATCCAGACACGAAATCGAATTCCCCAAATCCATGTTAAGAAGGCGGCGCCCCAGTTCCAGCCGTGAATTTCCGGCGGGACGGCCGTTGTCGAGGCCATAGATGGCGTGCCTGATAGCGCGGCGTCGACGTCGCTAACTTGCCAGCCCTGCGAAACAAGCGCTTGTTTCGTTTGATCGTCAGGGAAACCGCGAGCCCGTTGATCGGCGATATAATCGAGGAGTTGCTGTGTCACCATAGGTGGGTTTTTAATAATGGACGATATAATGGTACCGCATTCTTTAGGCGGCGTCACGAGCTCGTGTGGTACAATGCGTCATATGCGTATTCTCGGGATCGAAACGAGTTGTGATGACACCGCGATCGGTATTGTCACCGTGACAAATGGTTCGGTAACCATTGAATCACAAATCACGGCATCGCAGGCCCTCATCCATCGAAAGTACGGCGGCGTTGTGCCGGAAGTGGCTGCACGGGAGCACGCGCTGACGATTATCCCGACCATCCACGCGGCACTGGCCGCGGCCAAGACTGACTGGCAGGAAATAGATGCCCTGGCCGTGACCGCCGGGCCCGGCTTGAGTACTGCGCTTAATGTTGGAGTTGAGGCGGGACGCGCGTTGGCCTACGCGCTCAAAAAACCGATTGTGGCGGTGAACCACATCGAGGGCCACCTCCTAAGCCCGTGGGCGGACGCGGCCATGCGGACCGCCGCCTATCCGATGGTGGCGCTCATTGTTTCCGGTGGACACACCGAGCTGATACTGGTGACCCGTCCCGGCGTCTACCAATTACTCGGGAAGACGATCGATGATGCCGTCGGCGAGGCGTTTGATAAGGTCGCTAAAGTGCTCGGTCTCCCGTATCCCGGCGGTCCGGAAATCTCTCGGCAGGCAAAGAAGGGCCATGACGCCCGCTTTCGATTTCCGCGCTCTATGCTCGGTCGTGACTCGCTTGATTTTTCCTACGCCGGGCTTAAGACGTCTGTACTCTATGAATACCGGCGCCATGCGCGGGTGGGCGCCGCCATGCGCGCCGATATGGCCGCTAGCTTCCAGCGCGCCGCGATCGACCCGCTGGTTGAAAAAACTCGGCGGGCGATATTGCGCACAAAAGCGAGAACGCTGCTCTTGGCCGGTGGCGTCGCGGCGAATGGATTACTGCGCGACGACTTGGCCGCACTTGTCGCCCATGATTTCCCGAAGGCGCTGCTCGTCCGGGCCCCGATCGGCCTCTGCGCCGATAATGGCGTCATGATCGCTATTGCTGGGTCGTTTCATGCCGAGCGCGGAGCCTACACCCACTGGCGCGACCTACGCGCTGACCCAGGCTGGGAACTTGTCCGCTAGGCCTGGTGCGCTTGACGGTGGGCGCGTTTTTTCGTAGGCTAGTAACAGATACGCGACGATCCTAGATTTATGTCACTAGGGGAGCGTGGGCAGAAACGTCGCCTCCGACGCGTAGATCCCATCATACGAGCGTCCCGACTCACGGGAAAATCAGGTGGTACCACCCGGCAGGGTCCTGAACACTCAGTGACCTATCATTCGTTATGCCAGAGTCAACATCCGCCTATTCACCATCAAGCGTCGAACCGTCGATCTACCAAAAATGGGAGGCGTCCGGTTTTTTTAATCCGGATCACTTGCCGGGAAGCCGTGGGAAGCCGTATGTCATTTCCATGCCGCCATCAAATATCACCGGCGAGCTCCATCTTGGACACGCCCTTGGCTTTACCGTTCAGGACCTCCTCATCCGTTTCCACCGAATGCGTGGGCGGCGAACGCTGTGGCTGCCAGGAACCGACCACGCCGCCATTGCTACACAGGTTGTGGTCGAGCGCGAACTAAAAAAAGAGGGCATTGACCGAGTCGAGCTGGGTCGGGAGAGGTTTCTGGAGCGTGTGTGGTCGTGGAAGGAGCAGTACGGCTCACGCATTAATATTCAGACACGGCGCCTCGGTGCGTCGGCCGATTGGAGCCGCGAACGATTTACGATGGACGACGGTTTAACGGCGGCCGTGCAAGAGGCCTTCATCCGCCTGTATGAAGACGGACTTATTTACCGCGGCAAGCGTATCGTGAACTGGTGTCCCGGTTGCCACACCGCCATCTCCGATCTCGAGGTTGATCACGACCAGGTCCCGGGCCACTTGTGGCACCTTCGGTATGATGTTGTTGGGGGCGGATCCATCGTCGTGGCTACCACTCGTCCGGAGACGATGCTCGGTGATACCGCTATCGCCGTCCATCCGGCCGATGAGCGCTACGCGTCACTCGTTGGCGCTCGAGTGCGACTTCCGATCGTCGACCGCGAGATTCCAATTATCGCCGATCATCGGATTGACCGGGCTTTTGGGACCGGCGCCGTAAAAGTAACGCCCGCCCATGACCCGCTCGACTATGAGCTCGGTCAAACACACCACCTCGATTCCATCAGCATCATCGGGGAAGATGGCCGCATCCACCTCCCGGGCACCGAGTTTGACGGCCAGGGCGTCCAACGGGCCCGAGAGCGACTCGTGGAGCGCGCCACCGCCGAAGGCTGGCTCATCCGACAAGAAAACTATGTCCACGCCGTTTCTGTTTGTTCCCGCTCAAAAGACATCATTGAGCCACTCCTCTCGATGCAATGGTTTGTGAAGACGAAGCCGTTGGCGGAGAAGGCCTTAGCGGCCGTGCGGTCAGGAAAAACGAAGATCGTGCCGGAACGATATACCAAGATGTACTACCAATGGCTTGAAAACATCCGCGACTGGAATATTTCTCGCCAAATTTGGTGGGGCCATCGACTCCCGGTTTGGTATCACGGCACCGGCGCGAACCAAGAGGTTCGGGTGTCACGGACGAGTCCCGGGAAAGGCTGGCGTCAAGATGAGGATACCCTTGATACGTGGTTTTCTTCCGGCCTCTGGACGTTTTCAACGCTTGGGTGGCCAGATCGAACGGCCGACTTACGACGCTACCACCCGACGGATGTCCTGGAGACTGCTTGGGATATTCTTTTCTTTTGGGTGGCGCGAATGATGATGATGTCGCTGTACTTAAAAAAGGAGGTCCCGTTCCGCACGGTTTATCTCCACGGCCTGATTCTTGACCGGCACGGGAAAAAGATGTCTCGTTCGAAGGGGAATGGTATCGATCCGGTTGGGATGATTGAGAAATACGGTGCGGATGCCCTTCGGTTGAGCGTGGTCATTGGGAACGCGCCAGGACAAGACTTCCGCATGTACGAAGAAAAGATTGCTGGCTACAGAAACTTCGTGAATAAGCTTTGGAACGTCGGGCGGTTTGTCCAACAACAGCCCGTCGGTCAGGGCGGGATCAAGCCGTCCTCCGCCGCCGACCACTGGATCCTCTCCCGCCTGGCCACCGTTATCGACCGGGTCACTGCCGCGGTCGAGGGCTACCAGTTTTCGGTGGCCGGTCAGACGCTCTATGACTTCGTCTGGCACGATCTTGCCGACTGGTACGTTGAGTGGACGAAGTTTTCCCCTAACCCGGCCGTTCTTCGTCATGTATACCTAACAACGCTGAAGTTGCTCCACCCATTTATTCCTTTTGTGACCGAGCAATTATGGTCCGACCTAGGCGGCTCCGGCCTCCTGCTAATTGCCGCTTGGCCGCTGCGAGCTCGATCTGGGCGACTCGGGGCGACCTTTGTGCGTCACCAACATATTATCGGGCGGTTGCGGATTTTCCGCGCGCACACCGACCTGGCGGATGCTATTG
The DNA here is from genome assembly GCA_964397195.1 of uncultured Gammaproteobacteria bacterium. Lineage (GTDB taxonomy): Bacteria > Patescibacteriota > Patescibacteriia > SBBC01 > CAIJZX01 > CAYNGY01. The sequence goes on from CAYNGY010000005.1 coordinate 26,211, forward strand.
GCGAAGTGGTGGCCGACGCCGATGATGTTGCTGCGTGGCAAGCCTTATCGCGCGTAAAGCTGCGACCGGTCGAACGACTTGCCGTTGGCGGGGGATGTCAATCTGTTGATTTGGCCGGCGTCTCGTTCTCATTTCCTCGGGCTGTTGTCGAGCGATTCGAGGGGTGGCGAGAAAAAGAGCGCGAGCGACTGCGGACCTATGTCGCCCAAATTACCAAGAAGCTCACGACCGGCGATTTCGCCGAACACGCGCCCGCTGGTGTGGTCGCCGGGGAGCGCGAAAAGCTCGCGGCGGCTGAGCACGACCTGCGAGCGCTAGAGTAGATTACTGTGCGACGCGGAAAACTTCGTCCACGCTCGTCAGTCCGTCTAGAGCCTTGAGGATTCCGTCTTGGACCATGGTTAACATGCCCTGCTGTTCGGCGATCTGGCGAACTTGGAACTCACTAACCGCGCCCGTCAAAATGAGCTTCTCCACATCAGCGTCAACGACCAGAACTTCAAATATGCCGATCCGGCCACGGTACCCGGTACCATGGCATGCCTCACACCCAACCGCCGCTCTCACGCCCTGAATGCGGGCCGGGTCTGGGCGCTCTTGCGCGGACGCCGGAACGGCGGCGAGAACTGTTTGGATTTTTTGACTCGTGGCCGCATCGGGCGCCCGCGTCTTCGCGCAGGCCGTACAGAGTTTTCGGACCAGTCGTTGTGCAACGACGACGTTCAGGGCGGGGGCGAGCAGGTATGGCTTGGTGCCCATCGACAAAAACCGCGGCACCGCCCCGGCCGCATCGTTGGTATGAATCGTGGAAAGCACGAGGTGGCCGGTCAAGGCGGCCTGAACGGACGTTTCGGCGGTCTCGAGGTCACGAATTTCACCGACCATAATAATGTCTGGGTCCTGACGGAGAATGGATCGCAGTCCGGTGGCAAACGTATACCCCTTTGCCCAATCAACCTGGCTCTGGTTAATTCCTTCGAGCTTATATTCGATTGGGTCCTCGAGGGTGATGATCTTTGTTTCTGGAGAGTTCAGTTGTCGCATCACCGCGTAGAGCGTGGTAGTTTTCCCGGATCCGGTCGGACCGGTGATGACCACCATGCCATTTGGTTTTTGGATGGCTTCTTCGAGGCGTTTTTGGGCCAGCCCGCGTAAGCCTAGATCGCTAAAACGGACCGTGGTGGCCGAGGACCTGAGGAGCCGCATCACCACGCTTTCCCCAAAAGCGGTTGGTAGCGTTGAAACGCGAATGTCCACTTTCTCCTCGGGGAGGAAGATGGTGACCCGCCCGTCCTGGGGCATGGCCGTAACGTTGAGCTTGAGTCGAGCCAACAACTTGATACGCGCGACGATTCGTGGCCACCGTTCGGTCGGAAGCGTCGCGACCGGTGTTAGAACGCCATCAAGGCGTAGTCGGACGCGGACTCCGTCCGCCTCGGCCTCGACATGGATATCGGAGGCGTCGGCTGATAAGGCGGCGGCAATAAGAACAATGAAGGTGTCGGTGATACTTGCGTTCTGAACCTGGTTATCAAGGTGACGAACGTCGGTGATGTTTTTTTGTTGGCGAAGAATGTCCTCGGTGGTTAGACGTAATTCGTCAGCCTGGGGGATTATTTTCGGCAGCCGGTCATACATTCGAACGGCCGTCTCGTAGCTGTGTTGGGAGATAAGATATATCTCGACGTTGGCGTGATACTTGCGACGGATTTCTTCGATGGCGCTGGGTAATTCCAGGACGGCCGCGTCAACCACGCCAACACGAATCTCGGTCGACGTTTTTAGAAAACAGATGGCCCGCAGCTGTTCGGCAACGGCCCGCGGAACGATAGAGATGGTTTCTGGGCCAATTGGAAAGCCGACAAGATTGATATACCCAAAACCGATCGCATTCGCTCGCTGTTGTGTTTGGCGCTCGCTCTCGACGAGCGCAATCCGCTGCATATTGTCTTGGAAGGCGTCGGCGGTTGCTTGGTCGGCAAACTGTGGAGACGTCACGTGGTCTTTCGGCATGGTGAAGACAGTATACCAAAGCCGGGGCCATCTTGCCGAATGCTCGTCTTTTCAGCGCGCTTACTTGCCGGTTAACTGTTGAACAGCCCGCGCAATTGGCACATCAAGAACGCCGCGGAAGTACTGCTCAGAAATTGGTAAAAGCGCCGCTGGCAGCTTCAGGGTGGTGGGGTCGGTTGCGTAGAGGTGAACCTCTGTGCCCTCGTGGCGTTCAAGAAAGAGAATGACCGTCTTCATGTTCGAGGCGGTGGTCAGGAGCTCATCGAGCGCACCGGCGGCTTCCTCGGTCGTTGCTCCGGTCAGTCGCATGTCTTCTTTGGTAATGACCGTCCACATCGTTCCGCGATCATCCGTTTTAATATTCGAAAGCGCTCGTCCCCAGACCTTCAGTCCGGAGACTGTTTTGGTCTGATAGAGGTGCCGGACGATTTCTTCGCGTCGAGCGCCGGCCGAAATGAGGTGCGAGGCAACCGAAAGTGACCGGGGGGTGACGCCGGCGGATTGAAACCCGCGCGTCCGGGAGATGATGCCAGCCAACATGTTGGTGGCGACCTGTTCATCGATTTGATCTGGGGCCACGTGTTGGAAGAGCTCGAAAACAATTTCTGACGAGGAGCTGGCAACCACATCGATCAAGTTTACCTGCCCGTATCGCTGGTGTCCCGCGCGATGGTCGATGCTAATCGTCGGCGTCTGGTAAAAAAATTCGGCGTTGTTGCTGTACATGTCCCCAAGGTCGGCCAGCGCGGCCACCCCGATTACGATGACGGCATCGTACGCGAAGGCGCCCGAGGACGTCGTAACGTCGCTCGATTCAAAGAACCCATTCTTTGGGTTCAAGTATATTCGTAGCTTCTCTCCCTCGACGTTGTAGCTGAGGGCGTCGATTTTTGTGCGCGACGTGTCGACGGTGATCACGAAATTCCTCAGGCTCGTGAGGTCTTGTTTCACCGATGCGGCCTGCGGCAGAAATCCATGCTGTGGGAGCAGTCGAAATCCGGGACTAACGAGGTGGGGCGACTTTTTGAGTCGCTCCAATACCATCATCGCCGCCAATCCGGCGGCCAGGGCGTCGGTGTCGGGATCGCGTGGTATGATGATAAGCGGCGATCGGCTGTCCTTAATGATACGGGCCGCGTCCGCCAAATTCGTTATAGCCATGACATCAGTTCAATTGAACGCTGCATCATACCAAAAACGCCGGGGCGAGTCAACCGCCCCGACCGCCGCGGTCTTGGGACAGATAGTCCGGGGGGTTATTCGGGCCCACCCCGAAATCTCCACTTGGCTTTTCTCTGGCCCCCTGGGGGCGGGGAAATCAACCGCTGTCCGGGCGGTACTACGCGGCTTGGGAATCAAAAAACGTGTTCCCAGTCCAACGTTCACCCTCGTCCAATCGTATGCGCTGCCGCGCGGTGGAAAGCTTTACCATTTAGACGCCTATCGGGTCCGTGGTCCACACGAATGGGGCGGGCTCGGGCTCGATGAGATCGTCGGGGCGCCCCAGTCGTTGGTGTGCGTCGAATGGCCCGAGCGCCTGCGGGGTTTCCGATGGGGTGCCCATGGCCACATTCGTATCTCCATGCTCCGTCGCGGCCGCCGGTGCCGCTGGGTCGTGTCTGACTAAGCCGAAACGGGGCTCGGCGCGGCCTTGGGTAAGGTCGCGTCCTCAACGATCATCCCCGCGTTATCAAAGCCGACGACCTGGGTGCGATCTATCACGAGCTCCTGGTTGACCGCCGATGGGAGGAGGCGATGCGCGCGGACCACATATGATCGAATTGTTTGCGTGTCCTGATCAATCACGAGGTCAGCAACCGTGCCGAGGTGTTGTCCTGATTCGGTGCGAACATTCGTGCGGATAAGGGCGCGCGGATTGCTCATCCTTGGATAATTTCCTGTTTTGGCGCCGCGCTCTTTTGTAGCGGGTGCGTTTTGAGGAAAATATATTGTTGGATGATGCCAAAGATCGACGAGGAAATCCAGTACAGCCCTAATCCGGCCGGGAGGGTGTAGGTGATATAGGCCATTAGGAGGGGCAGGGTATACATCATCGATCGGTTCATGGTGGCGGTCATGGCCTCATCCTTGGCGCCAGGCGTAGTCGGCTCGCTCGGCGCGGCGATCATTTTTGTTTGCCAGAACTGGGCCGCCCCGGTGAGGACCGCCAAGATAATGTTCCCGGCCGTTTTAACGGCGGTTAGATCAATGATCCCGAAGAATGAGCCGTTGAGTGCATGGGCGCTGAAATACGCTTGAAGGCCGCTGGCCAAGTCCTTGATGTGTTCCGGTTTCAAGAAACCGGCGGCGTCGACGGAGATACCATTTCGGAATACCTGATAAAGCTGATAGAAGACCACGAGCTGAATGATCATCGGCAAACACGAAGAGGCCGGGTTGACGCGACTTTCTTTGTACAGTTTCATTTGTTCGCGGGCCAAGCCTTCTTTGTCGCCCTTATATTGCTCCTGAATCGCCTTGAGCTTCGGCTGAAGCGACTGTAGTTGCCGCGAAGCGCGCATCTGCGCCAAGGTTGGGTAGTACAAGACGACGCGCACCGCGAGGGTGATGAGAATGATGGCCAGGCCGAGATCGTGGCCGGGCAAGACCTGTACTAGCCAGAGTAGCGCGTTGTAAAGTGGAACGTAGATGAAGCTGTGGAACATAAATTAAGGTATTGGATCAAAACCGCCCGCAGACCACGGATGGCAGCGGCCTATCCGTGCCGCCCCGAGCAGGGCGCCCGGTACGAGGCCGTGTTTGTTGATAGCTTGTCGAGTGTATTCTGAACATGTCGGGTGGTACTTACACGCGCCGTGGGGAAAGGCCGCGCGGAGCGGGCCGTGGTCTGGTGACAGCGTGTGCTGGTACGCGCGAATAATCGCGTTGGCGATGCGCCGCGGTATAGACGATATCGAGAAGGTGGTTGGTGAGACGATTGAGATCATGGGTTGAGAGGCCGACTATGGCCGGTCGAGTGTAGAGGATAACGTCGAGGCCGGGTTCGAGCCCACGACGCTGGATGATCGCGCGGAGCCGTCGTTTAACGGTATTCCGGGTGACCGCTAACTTGGAAACAGTCTTTCCAACCACGAATCCGGCGCGGCCGACGGATGTAGGCGAGATCGCCGCACGGACGACAAGCGCCGCATCCCGGGCAACGATCCGCGAGCGGCTCATATTTACGTACTCTCGTTCTCGACGGACGCGGTGTACTCGGGGGAGCACGTTAAACGCTCAGTCGTTTCCGGCCTTTGGCGCGGCGGCGCTTCAGTGTGCGACGTCCGGTCGGGGTGGCTTGGCGCGCGCGGTACCCGTGAACTCGGGCGCGGCGGCGGGCCTTTGGTTGATAGGTTCTCTTTGGCATAAGCCTCGGCAGTTTACCAGTCCCGCGTATTACGGTCAAAGGTGTAATATAATTACCCACACCTTCCCCAGGAAATCCACAGCATATCAACCTTTTGGCTAATTTTGGCCATTTTTTAGCCCTGTGGATTATGCTATTATTGCTTTCTAGTGAAAAACCTATGAATCAGGATCAGTTATGGCAAGCGGCATTAGGTGAGCTTGAGCTGCTAATAAGTAAGGCAAACTTCACCACCTGGTTTAAGAACACCTTTATTGTCTCTGTCGACGGCCCGAAGGCCGTCGTTGGCGTTCCAAATGGCTTTACGAAGGCTTGGCTGGAGACAAAGTACAACCCGCAGATCATTCAGGCCCTGACCAATGCAAACGGGGGGCCAGTTACGGCCGTTGAATACCGCGTCGAAAGTCGTGGTCGTGTTACCCCCGGTTCCGCCGCCGCGTCCGCCCCAACTGGTCCGGCCGCACCGAGGGTCGTGCAAAAAGTGGCTAATGTTAGCGAAAAGACGTCCGTTGACCCAAAATACGTCTTTGACACGTTTGTGGTCGGCAAGGGAAGCGAGTTAGCCTATGCCGCGGCCAAGGCGGTCGCCGATCAACCCGGGCAAGCCTATAATCCGCTCTTTCTCTACGGGGGTGTCGGGCTTGGAAAAACCCACCTCATGCAGGCCATCGGGAACCATATTTTGGCTAAGAATAGCCAATCTCGGGTGTTTTACGTCTCTTCTGAGCGGTTCACAAATGAGTTTATTCAGGCGGTTTCTCACGGAAATGCTGAAAAATTCAAGCAATTTTACCGAAACGTTGATGTTCTGTTAATTGATGATATCCAGTTTTTGGCCGGAAAAGAGGGAACTCAGGAGGAGTTCTTTCATACATTCAACGCCCTTCATCAGGCAAAAAAACAAATCGTGGTCACTTCTGACCGTCCGCCAAAATCCATTTCCGCTCTTGAGGCCCGGCTCGTCTCCCGTTTCGAATGGGGGATGATCGCCGATATTGCCCAGCCCGACCTAGAAACCCGGACGGCTATTTTGAGTGCCAAGTGCCGAGAAAAGAACTACTTACTCGACCCGGAAATTGTTCAGTACGTCGCCTCGACCGTCCAGAGCAATGTACGCGAGCTCGAGGGGGCGCTCAATCGGATTATTGCGTATCATAATCTCAATCAGACAACGCCTTCACTCGACAGCGTGAAGTCGCTGATTGGGGCCCTGTCGCCGTCTCTCAAGCGAGGCGGCATCACCCCGCGACAAGTAATCACCACCGTGGCGCAGTTCTACGACATTGCCCTTGAGGACATTGTTGGGACGAGTCGGAAGAAAGAGCTCGTTGAACCGCGTCAGATGGCGATGTATCTGTTGCGTGAAGAGCTCCACGCGTCGTTTCCGGCCATCGGGCACGAGCTCGGCGGTCGCGATCACACAACCGCGATGCACGCGTGCACGAAGGTGTCGGCCCAAATCGAAACGAACGAGAAGTTGCGACAAGATTTCGTCCTCTTAAAGCAGAAGCTCTATGGCGGATAAGTTGTGAGCATCGTGTGCTCATCTATCCCTGAGTGGTGGATGAACGTGTGCCCCATTCAGTGTAGTACCTGTGTGTCGCCGACGAGTTACCCACCGCCCCATCGATCCCGGCCGCGCTCGTCCCCATTTCGTCACCCTTTCCCACACTTCATTGTCCACGTCGTCACTGCGTGTATCGGTGCTCATTACAGGGCCGTCCGGGATTCTCCCCACTCTCCACACCCCTTATTACCACCACCACAATACATAATCATTTTATAACCGTATGAAGTTCATCTGCACGCAGGAAAATCTTTCACGAGGACTTCACGTTGTGTCTCGGGCTGCGAGCAAAAATGTTTCCCTCCCGATCTTGAACAACGTCTTACTCATCGCCGAGGGTGGCGCGGTTCGTTTGCAAACTACGAACCTGGAAGTGGCGATTACGACAATCGTTCGAGCGAAAATAGAAACTGAGGGTCGATATACGGTTAATTCGCGACTCTTTACCGACTTCGTGAGCACGGTAAAGGGCGACCATGTGACAGTGCAGATTGTGGGCGACGGCCTGCAGGTTCAATCGGATCAAACCGAGACGGTGATTCGGGGTATGCCAGCCGATGAATTCCCAATTCTTCCGATCGTGCAGCAGGGGGAGTCGGTTGAAGTGCCGGCGAGTGTATTCTCTCGTGCGCTTCGAGAAGTGGTATTTGCTGTAGCGACAGATGAGACCCGACCGGAAATTTGTGGAGTATACTTATCGCTTCAACAACGGGAGTGCAACTTGGCGGCGACAGATAGCCACCGATTGTCCGAGCGGACTATCGTACTTCCGGTCGCTACGACCGCGGCAGTACACGCGATTATTCCGGCGCGGGCGGCCCAAGAAATTCTACGGATTACCGAGGACGAGAGCGCATCAATGATTTTACAAATTGATGAGCAACAGGCGAGCGTACAATGTGGTGAAACGACGCTGGTGACTCGGCTAATCGAGGGGCAGTATCCGGAATATCGGCAACTTATTCCGAGCTCATTTGAGGTAAAAGTGACGCTCAAGAAGGATGAATTTCTTGATGCGGTGCGGGCGGCCAGCCTGTTTTCCCAGCCGGGCATCCATGACATAGCGATTAAAGTTGGAGCGGATAAAGATATCCAAATATTTGCCACAAGCACCCAGGCGGGGAGACACACCGCGACCGTCGCGGCCGAGGTTGACGGCGGAGAAAAAGAAGTTGTATTTAATAGCCGCTATGTGATTGACGGTATACAAAATCTTCCGGGTGACGAGATCCAGATGGAGCTTGGTGGGGCCCAGGCGCCGGGCGTATTGCGTCCGACGGCGACTGTTGGAGCGGTATACTTGATTATGCCGATTCGGCAATAGTCTATCCGTCGTGGATACCATCGGACGGCTTATTCATCAAAAGTCCACCCTCCCGATTCAGCATACGGAGTTGAAGGTGCTCGGCGCGGCTAATGAAGTACTCGTAGCCTACGTCCAGGGCTCAGCAGATGCGCGGGCGGTAATCTACCAGCACGAGGAGTTGACGATTAGAGTTGTGGCCCCGGTGGTGCGGGAGCATTTACGTGGACAAGAACAGGACTGGCGAGAAAAAATCAACGCCCTACTTGAACGCCGATATGGTGGACCGCGGGTGACGCGAGTGACGTATCGAGTGGTTACTGAACCGTAACCGGAAGGCGGTCGCTCTCGACACTTTTTCCAGCAGTTGTTTTTACGACGAGGTATAAGCGATACGCGCCGGGCGTTGAGGTGGCCCACGAAAATACAACTTGGGTGTCAGGCGGGGCAGTAACTCGGTCGAGGAGGACCTGCGTCCCGTCGGTGGCATTATTGTACAAGGAGACAGTACTAATCCCCTTCGGGTCAAAAGCATATGCCTTCACGGCGACCGGGAAGGACCCGGCGGATATTTTTTCGCCCGCCCGGGGCTGGAGGAAATAGACCGTTGTTTCTTGTTGAGCGAGCGTGTTTATAGAGACACTGGCCGAGGCCGTCGCCCCGACAGCGTCTACAGCACTAACCAAGAGCGTGTGGAACCCGTTGGTGACGCCGCCCAGATCGAATGACGCCGAATATGGCGCCGTTGTTGTTGATCCTAGGACTTGATCGTCGAGCGTGTAGGTGACAGTGACACTGTCGCCAAAGTTAGCGAGCGAGACCTCAGTCGATAACGTAGACCCGGACACGGTGGCGTTGTTTAGTGGTGAGGCGATCGTGACAGTCGGCGTGGTTGTCGAGACGCGTCGATCACAGGAATCGTCGGCGGGCATTTTTGACAAGTAACCGTTCTTTTTTGCCCATTGCTGGATCGGCCCCTCCCATCGGGAAAACATCGGGTCGCTGGCGGGATTCTTTGGTGCATCGCCGGTCGGATCCTCCCGATCAACATAGAACAGAATCGTGTGGGCTTCTTTTATGGTCACCTCTTTTTTGAAAGCGGCCGGCCACGATGCAACACAGGCGTCAGGGATTCTTTTACCAGACTCGGTGTCCACCGCGACCACTGTTTCATTCGCGACCGCCCCGCTCAAGGCCGGTTTCGTGCTCTTTGGTGCGACATATGATTTAAATTTCTCCACCTTTGTTCCCTTTGTGGCTCGAATCATAAAGTTTTGCCAGATCGGAGCGGCAACAACCACGCCGTCCATCCCCCGATTCATTGCGGTGTTGTCGTTATTGCCGACCCAAACCCCGGTGGCGAGAGACGGCGTAAATCCCATCGTCCAACCATCCTTCCAGTCGTTGGTCGTCCCGGTTTTTGCGGCGACGGGACGATCGGGGAGCGTCAGGGCGTTGTGGCTACCAAATACATAGGCGCGGGCCGCGTTGTCGGACATAACGCTTTGCAACATGCGCACCGCGTTTTGGTCTACCGCACGCGTCTCGTTCTTCTTAAACTCCTCGAGCGTCTTCCCGTTTTTATCTTTAACCTCCAAAATGCCGGTGACCGGGTTCTGGAGCCCGTCGTTTGCGAGCGCGGCGAAAGCGCCGACGTGTTCGACGAGCCGAACTCCGCCGCCACCGATAGCGAGAGCTAACCCGACCTTTGATCGATCAATGGTGGAGTATCCTAATTTCTCGGCCAAGTTCAGAACATTTGGAATACCAGCGAGATATAGCGTTTTTACGGCCGGAATATTGAGTGACCCAGCGAGCGTTTGGCGCATTTTCAGTGGACCGTGCTCGCGGAAGTCATAATTATTTGGGATGAAATCTTTCCCGGATCCGTCGGGACCAAAATTGGTCTTTAAGTCGAACAATACCGTGTCCGGCGTGTATCCCCGGGTGAAGGCGGTTAGATAGACAATGGGCTTAAAGGATGATCCGGGATTTCGAATGCCGGTGGCGGCGTTAAATTGGCCGTTATGGGCCTTGTCAAAGAAGTCGCGCGAACCAACCATGGCCAGGATTTGGCCCGTTTTCGGGTCCACCGAAACAAGAGCGGCATTATCCGCGCCGCGTTTATCATTCTTTTTTGCGCCAGCGGACACTTCCTCCTCGGCGATTTTTTGAAGCTTCGCATCCAGCGTGGTTTTTACGGACAAGCCGCCCTGTTCGACGGTTAGCTCACCATATTTTTGGACCAAGATGTCGCGAATGTAAAAAACGAAGTGCGGCGCCACAATCTTGTCTTGGAACGCCGGAACCTTCTTTAACACATCTTCTTGCATGGCGGCATCGGCTGCCTCCTGGGTGATATATCCCTGCTCAACCATATTCGACAACACGCGATGTTGGCGTTCAATTAATTGGTCGGTGTGGGACCCGCGTGGTGAATAGTAGCTTGGGATCTGGACCATTGCGGCCAAGGTCGCGCTTTCAGCTAATGTTAAGTCTTTCGCGCTAACACCGAAGTACGTGTGAGCGGCCGCCTCGACGCCATAGGCGGTCGAGCCCCAGGGAATTTCGTTGAAATATAGCTTCAGGATCTGGTCTTTATCGTATCGGCGCTCTAGCTGATAACTGAGGATTATTTCCTTTAACTTGCGGATAAAGCTTTTTTCTTTGGTCAGGATGGCGTTCTTCACGAGCTGTTGGGTGAGCGTTGACCCGCCTTGCGCGCGCGTTCCGCGGACGATGTCGACCCAAACGGAACGGATCAGGCCGCGAACGGAAAATCCGGAATGTTTGTAATAATCTTTATCCTCGATGGCGATAACAGCGTGTATAACGTCTGGCGAAATGTCTTTCAGCTCGACGATGGTGCGCTTTTGGTCGCCGTGAATCTCATATAAGAGCGTTGAGCCATCACGCGCGTAAATTTTTGTACTTTGCGCGACACGACGAAACTCGAGGTTGTTTGGGTTAGGAAGGGACTGGGATGCCCAGGCCACCACCAAAATAACAACCACGGCCACGCAAGCAATCCCAAAGCCGAGAAGACGAGTGATTCGCCCCCACGTCCAAAAGCGCTCGCCGGCCCGTCGTCCCAACAGTCGGTCAAAAAAACGACGGAGGCGCGTCCGTTCGCGACGCGTTTCGGATGGGACAGAGATCCGTCGATGTCGACGAAAGGATGGCCAGGTCATAAACGTTGTCGATTATACCCTTTTCCTGCTATATTTTCAAGTACCTATGAGCCAACCCACCGCAGCCATACAAGACCTCTTACACCGCAATGTCTCCGAAGTTATTGAGAGTGAGCGCCTACGAATGCGCCTCCAGCGCGGCAAGCCCTTGCGAATCAAGCTCGGTATTGATCCAACCTCTCACTATTTACACCTCGGTCATGCCGTAGTGTTACGGAAGCTTCGGGCGTTTCAGCGCGCTGGCCACATCGCGGTTCTAGTAATAGGCGATTTTACGGCTCGGATTGGTGACCCGAGCGGCCGAGACACCGGGCGCCCAAGTCTGACCAAAAAGATCGTTGACGCGTATGCCGAAACGTATCTCGAGCAGGCGGGAAAAATTCTCGACTTGCGAAAGACCGAGGTTCATCGTAATAGTGAATGGCTAGAGGCCCTTTCGGCGGCCGATATCTTTAAGTTATTAGGATCAACCACGATCCAGCAATTACTTGCCCACGAAACATTCGGTGGTCGGCTAAAATCGGGGCAGCCGCTAGGCGCCCACGAAATACTCTACCCACTCCTCCAGGGCTACGACTCGGTAGCTATTGAGGCCGACCTTGAACTGGGCGGGGCTGACCAGCGCTTCAATGTTTTATTTGGGCGCGAGGTGCAGCGAGCGAACGGTATCGACGAGCAGGACGTGATGTTGATGGAATATCTGGTGGGCACTGATGGGAAAAAGAAGATGGGGAAGTCCCTGGGCAACACGATTAACCTCACCGACACGGCCGAAGACATGTTCGGCAAGATCATGTCCATTCCTGATGTGGCGATCCCGGACTACTTTCTGTTAGCAACCGATGCGGACGAGGTGTTTGTGGCCGAAGTGAAGAAGCGCCTTCGTGCAAAAAAACACAATCCACGCGATGATAAAATAGAGCTGGCTCGCCGCATTGTGACGGAGTATTTTGCGACCGATGTAGCCAGCGCGGCAGAGGAGCGGTTTACGCGGGTCCATCAGCGCCATGAACTTCCGACGTCGATGCCAGAGATTCACATTCGGGCGGGCGAACACAATATCCTCGATCTACTCGTCAGTCATAAAATTGTCGGCAGTCGTTCGGAGGCGCGCCGGCTCGTTGAACAGGGCGGTGTGCGCGTTAATCGTCAGGCCATCACCGATTGGCAGGCCCCAATCCATGTTCTGAATGGCGCGACACTCGAGGTCGGAAAAAAACGCTTCTTTACGTTGAAGACCTCTTGAACGATTCGCGGTAGAAGTCGGCGGCCTCTTCTGGTGGAACCGAGTTAACGACAAGGCGAGATCCGAGCTCGAGCCCGGCCCAGACATCGCGACGTGGCGCGATACGGAGGTACATGTGCTCGCTTTGGTCGGCGACAACCTGGTGAAGGTAGAAATTATAGGGTAGCCCCTCGCGGTTAAGGCGCTCGAGGATTTTTTTAAGAAATTTAGCCATCTCCGCGATCTCTTTGACGCTCAGTTGACTTATATTATCAACGCGTCGCCACGGCATGATCCAGGCCTCGTAGTTGTAGAGCGAGGCATATGGCGTGAGGGCACACACGGCGTCGCCGGACGCGATCCAGCGAGGGCCACGCTCTTCTTGGATAAGCAGGTCGCTGTAGTAGTCAGAGCCGTGCGTAATGCGGTATTCTTCGGCACGCTCGCGGCGGGTGACGATATGTGGAGGGACGTATTCGGAAGCGAAGATTTGCGAATGGGCGTGGTTGAGTGACGCGCCGGCCCGCCCGCCGTTATTTTTAAAAACGAGAATATACTTAATGCGCTTGTCTTTCTGAAGCGCCTTGACGCGCTGACCGTACACTCGGAGGAGTCTCGTGATGTGGGTTTCACTAAGTTGCGCGAGCTCGACCCCGTAGTCAGGGGTCTCCACAACCACTTCTTGATATCCGTATGCTTTCGGATTGTCACGACTCATGACCGGAAATAGGTTTTTGATGACCTTAATCTGCCAATGTTTCTTTCCGCCGACCTCAAGCAGGCCTCGGCCATGCATTTTTTCTATTTCGGCCGGACTAAAAATGTCATGCACCGGCCCGGTGGGGATGGTTGTTGTCTGCGTGCCCGGGTCGTGGGGACGCTTGCCACGATTTGGGGCGATAATAACCTGCCGATCGTGAATATAATCGACGCGAATCTCAGGCTTGGTCAGCCGTGTTTTTGCGGATGCGTTCGTAGAGTCGGACATATTCAATAGACGAAGTATACCACGAATGATCAATATTCATGGAGTACTGGATGATTTGACGGAGCCGACGTGTGTCGGGGTACAACGCCAGGGCGCGTTCAATGGTCGCCCATAGCGCTTCGGGATCTGGCTTGGTGAACACTAGGCCGTTGCCATGGGCGGGAAAGGCATCAACGTCCACCACGGTATCATGAAGTCCGCCGGTGTCGCGGACGATCGGTATGGCGCCGTACCGGAGGGCGATCAGTTGGCCGAGCCCACAGGGCTCAAAGAGTGAGGGCATCAGGAAAAAATCACCGGCCGCATACAGCCGTCGACCTAGGGCGGAATCAAATGTCAGGCGACTACGAACACCCGGCCATTTTTCGGCCTGACGCAGGGCAGCTTCTATTTCCGGAAATCCGGTGCCGAGAAAGGCGACCTGTGCCCCACGAGCCTGTAGGCGCTCGATCAGCGGTAGAATGAGGTTGATGCCCTTCTGACCGACAAGGCGGCCCACAGTGACAAATAACGGGGCCTGAGCGGCCTCTGGGAGCCCAAGCGCGCGCTGCACGGCGAGTTTGTTCTCGGGTTTTCCGGTGACGAAGGTGTTCGCGTTATATGTTTGGGCAAGGGCGAGGTCTGTTTCGGGATTGTATGACTCGTTATCAATCCCGTTCAGTATCCCAACCACACCGCCGGCGGACAATTCTTGGTCAAGGCGCTCACCGTGTTCAGGTGAGACGATTTCAGCGGCGTACGTCGGGCTCACTGTCGTGACTTGATGAGCGTGGGTGATGCCAAGTTGCAATAGATTTAGATCGCCGCGTTGGTCGCGGAGCGTCCACCGGTCAGCTAGTCGTGGCGGTAGCCACGCGGCCGCCTCATCGCCGCTCCAGACGCCTTGGATATCAAGATTATGGATCGTGAGAATGGACGCCGGGTCGTTGGGCTGATCAAGGAGTGCTGGCAAGAGGGCGGTGTGCCAATCGTGGCAGTGGACGATATCCGGTTTCCATGGGCTGGCGCGAAGCAGTGCTTCGATGGCGAGCGAAAATCGTACAAAGCGCTGAATAACGCCGCGAAGTGTTTCCGGGTCCTGCCCAAGCGGGTAGACGGTACCTCGAAATTCGTTTGGCCAGCCAACAAGATAGAGTGGGACGGAGGATTGAGGCAGAACCGTTTCACGGACGTGCACGGTTCCCGACTGGCCGGAGAATTCGGCCGTGGCCGCCCATGGGGTTGGCGTGGCCTGCGTCGTCGTTAGCGCCTCATAGTCTGGTAAAAAGATACGGACGTCATGACCCTGGGCGACAAGGGCCTTCGAAAGCGCGCCTACAACATCTGCTAGGCCGCCTACCTTGATGAGGGGAGTACATTCGGCGGCAACAAAGGCGATGCGCATATATTTATTCTAGGTCGGTCAGGGCTTGGCGCATTTCCCGGAGAAAGATGTGGTAGGCGCGCTCTAGGGCTGGGCGCTGGGACGCCGGAAGGCGAGGGTAGCGATTGGGCTGGGCGTGGTTGAGGCGGATATAACAGAACCCGGCCAAGCGTGTGGCCAACGAAAGTGTAGCAAGTGCCCAGGCTCGACTCGTTGTCGGCCCTTGCCCCAGTTGTTTCTCGGTGACCAAGCGGAATTGTCGTTGCCAGCGCGGATTGCGCCAGGCGTGAAGATAGACCATGACAGCATCGAACGTCGGGATATTTGCGTGGGCGAGCTCCCAGTCAAAAACAACCACTGGGCGTCTCCCGGTTGAGCGAACCATGATGTTAGTTGGGTACATGTCGCCGTGCGTGAAGGTGTTGGCGTGTCGCGCAAAAAATGTTTTTGCTGAAAGGAGGGCCTCAGCAATTCGATCAACGTCGTCGGTCGTCCATCCGGCCGTCGGGTGTCGACGAAGCATCGGCCGAAGAAACTCGCGTTCGTAGTAGTGAAAATCGAGCATGTACCAGCCGAGGCCGTGAACTTCCAGCCTGGATCGGCGACGGAAGAACGCGGACATGCCGCGAATATCATCTACGATGGCAGCCATTGCCTGTGGTCGGACGGCGCGGAAAAAGGATGGCGAAAAGCCAAACCATTCGGTCATATCGCCGGCAAACATCCCGTCCCAATATCGTCTGACCAGCCAAAGCCGACCGCGCGCGTCATGGTGAGCGATGTATGACGGGGAGTCAAAGTGGGGACTGGTGCGCTTTTCGTAGGCGGCGAATAATTGCTGAACACGAATTTCTTCGCGCAGGGCGCGACGAAGATGCGGCTCTTGTTGGAGTGAGGCCTTAAACCAGACGACGGTTTTTTTTGCGGTAACCATCGGGGCCATGTAGTACCGCGCTTGACGGCCGATGGCCTCGTTGATGGTGTCGGTTTCGCGTAGGGGCCGGAGCTTCAGGGCCGCGAGGCTGGACTCAATCCATGGAACAATCCCGGGGATGAGGCGATAGGGTTTCATAGGGAGAGCCGAGATTAGTCGCGGAAACAAAAACTACTCAGATGCCGATATTGTACCACACAAATGCCCGCCGGGAAGCGGCGGGCAGGCGGAGAAACGAAGCCCAGTAGTTGTTATGACTCGACCGATTTGTCGTACGAGCGGAGCTCCTTAATGCGGTCGCGTAGTTGTGCGGCTCGCTCGAACTCCTGTCGCGAGGCCATTAGGGCCATTTCTTTTTCAAGATTTGCGACGATCTTCTCGATCTCCGCTTTTGGCAGATCAGGGATCGTCTCATCAGTGCGCTGTCGCACCTCCTCATCCTCTTGTCTGGCAAGCTCATCAACAACGCCCTCTCGTTGCCACTCGAATCCTTGGAATAGGATATTTTGGTAGAGCTCTTGGGCGCGTACTTTATCGGCCGGGGTGGATTTCGGGGAGATATTAATCGTGTCCCGTAGTTCTTTTGCGCCGCGCTCGATCATTTCAAGCGACCACCATGGTTTGGCGCTGGCCCACCAGTACTGGTCGGAGTGAAGCGCGCGGTCGAGCGCGATTCGAGCGGCCGGAAAGCCCGGGTCGGTCGTTGGCGTGCGGTGGACGGTTTCGATCGCGAGATTCGTTAGCTGCCATTGCATGGTATGAATCGGGTTTTGGCTGTCTTGCCAACGGGAGAATGGCTCGCTCTTTTCTAGATCTTTTTCCATTAACGCCCACGTTGACGGCAGTGTCGGAGTCGTGGTGCGTTTTGGGAAGGCGGTGAGAAGATCTGAGATAAGAGCGGTCTCAACGATCTTTGATTCGTAGATCTCAAACAACAGGTGCTCGAGGCCGGGACGGTGGTGACCAAAGGTCTCGCCATCCATCGCGGTCAGCAGATACTCGTCTTTCTTCAGGCGGTCACCAAGGCTGGAGAGCAGCAATGAGCCGGTACCAATCTGGCCGGACAGGATTTTGTAGCTCATGTTCCGCTCGCGGAAGAAAATGTTGAAGTCAGGGACGCCCTCGACTTGGTAAATAGTCGTTGGATCTAGTCGGCCTCGTTCGCGGCTGTATGAGAGCTCATCAACGATAATCCACTTGTACCCCATTTTTGCTACCACCTCGGCCACGTGCGTTGAGAAGGCCATTTCCGGTGGGAAAAACCCGATCGGTTTATACAGATCGCCGAAGTATTTCTTGTGGGTCTCGTTGTTTAACTCAACCTGGCGAATGATTTCATCGTCAGGCAGCATCGGGAGAAGCGGATGGTACTTCGCTGAGGCGGTCAATTCGATTTGACCGCGTCGGAGTAGCTCACGAAGTCCGTCGATGACGTCATGTTCGCCATTTGCATCAAGCAACTCGTCGAGGATCCCATTAATGTTAATAGTGACCCGAGCGGTCGGATGTTCTAGTAGCCCTTGGACGAGGCGTCGATAGGACTCGGCGGTAATCTTTTTGACCCAAAATGATTTTTGGGTTGGTGGTTGGTAGAAATGAAGAAAGTTGGCCCATAGCATAGGCCACTAGTATAGCAGATCGCGGGGTTTTATACCTGCCCGCCGCCCATGTAGCGGACGTCCCCAGTGTCTTCGAGGTACGCTTGTTGGCGCTTTTTAGCCAACCCCGTCCGCTCCCAGAGCTCGACTGAGACGCTGATTTGTTGGACAATCTGCTCAACCGCATTTCGGCTACTAGCCGGAATGGAGGTTAGCGGTCCGATTGCGTCCGCTAATTTTTGGGTCTCACGAAGGATAATAGACAGATCCCACCACGGCGAGGCTGAGGCCCACCAATATCGATCAGAGGCCAGCGCCCGGTCGAGAAGTCGTCGGGCGGCGGAATAGTTTGGGTCGCTCGCAGCGGCGCTAACGATTTTAATTACGGCGTTTGTGAGCGCCCACTGATCGCGATGGACAGGATTGTCTGGATGTGACCACAGGCTATATGGGATGTCGTGCTCAATGTCGCGGGGCTGGGAAGACCAGCTTCCGGCTCGGGCAGATAACGGGGCGGCCGGGCCAGCATTCACGAACTCAGAAATAGTGGCGGTGGTGACGCCGGGGTAGGTGACGAGGAATTCCCACAGCTTTTCGACGCCATGACGGTGATGACCGAGATTTTCGCCGTCCATAGCCGTGATCAGCAACTCGCGGCTTCGTTTGTCTTCGGAGATAGCTCGTAGTCCGTCAGCCGGGTTCCCTAGATCGGAAGAGAATGAAAGGTAGTCGCTAATATGTCGGTTCCGAAAGATGACGCGGAGACCGCCCGGCGTGGTGTATGGCCGATCGATTGGGAGACGGCCAACGGTACCGTCGCCACAAACCTCGTCGAGAATAATCCACTCATAGCCAAGGGCGCGAAGAATCGGATCGAGCGATGGCGCATACGCCATTTCCGGACAATAGAACCCGCGTGGCCGAAAGGATGGCCCGAAGATGCGACCATGAAAAGCCTCTTGGAGTTGAATCTGGCGACGAATTTCGTCGGCCGGTAAGAGCGGGAGAATGGGATGGTACATCGCACTGCCCACCAGCTCAACTTGGCCACGGGCAATCAGCGCCCGAAACCGGTCGAGGACATCGCCAAGCTCAAGCGCTTCAAGCTGTTCGCTCAGGGCAGCGGTGATATTCATGGTGATCTTTAGGCTGGGATGGGCCTCGAGAATTGACAACACGGGACGGTAGGACTCATTCGTGACGCGACGAATGATTGCCTCGTCCCACGCGGGTGGTTGGTAAATGTGGAAGAAGTTAAGCCACTGCATGGAGTTTGAGGGCTCGGCGGTAGAGCTCAACATATTTCTGAGCAGGAAGTTCCCACGAGAACGATTGCCGCATCGCCTGCCAGGTGAGGTGTTCCCAGACCTGCGGGTATTTAAATGTTTCGATGGCGCGAGTGAGGCTCATGAGCAAGTCGAGGCCGGTATGGCGCGCGAATACAAATCCGTTGCCAGTGCCGGTTCGTGGATCGAAGTCGGTAACGGTATCGGCGAGCCCACCGACGCGGTGGACAATCGGAATCGATCCATATCGAAGGCTGATGAGCTGAGAAACGCCGCAGGGCTCAAAGCGTGATGGCATTAAGAACATGTCCGAAGCGGCATAAATACGGGAGGCCATTGGTACATCGTAACTCAGGTTGACCGACACTTGGCGAGGGTATTTTTTCATGGCTTGACGGAAGAACCGAACGTAGCCGCGGTCACCGAAGCCGGTAATGGCCAGCTGGACACGCTCTTGGACGAGCGCCGGAAGAATCTCCATGATCAAGTTAAGCCCCTTTTGTTCAGTGAAACGGTGGGCCATCCCAAGCAGGGGAATCGTTGGATCAACAGTTAAACCAAACTCTTTTTGGTAAGCGGTTTTATTTGCTAACTTTTTATCGAGCGAGTTCCAGTCGTAATGGATCGGAACGTATGGGTCAAAGCTGGGGTTAAAAACCGTGTAATCGATACCGTTGATAATGCCGAAAACTCGGTCGCGACGTCGTCGGAGATGTCCGTCGAGGCCCTCCCCAAACTTTTTGGTCAAGATTTCCTGAGCGTAACGCTCGCTGACGGTGCTGATGATGTCGGCATAACGGATTCCGCGGAGCGTAAAGTTTACGCGTGATAACTTATCAGGATCCTCCGGCGGGAGCCCGAGGCCGCGATCGCGTTCGGCGGGTGGAATCTCATACCACATTCGCGGGAGCTGATAGAGGATATTATGAATGGTGTAGACGATGGATGTTTTGCTCCACCATGGATCTTTAGCAAACAACGAATGATAGTAGTTCGGGATCAGCCCGGTTTGCATATCGTGGCAGTGCAAGATGTCCGGGGCATACCCGAGGAGGTGAAACACATCGAAAATGGCACGGTCGAAGACGGCAAAGCGCAGGGCGTCGTCACCGTAGGCGTATATGCGGTCACGATTCCCAAAGAGATCCGGCTGATGCGCGAATATGACCGGGACGGCGGTGTGTCCCGGTAGGACGGCTTGGGTAAACCAGAACGGGTATTTTTTCCCGTTAAATTCGACCTCCGTCCGCCCGATTTCAGTTTGCGTGACGTTTTGTTGGTCGATAAACTTATAGTAGGGCGTAATAATGATCGGCTCGTGTCCGAGGAGCTTGATGTGCTTCGGGAGCGCGTTAATCACATCGCTTAACCCGCCGGCCTTTGAGAACGGCGCTACTTCGCTAGCGATGATCGCTATTTTAAGTGGCATGGGTGTTTGGTTTGTTGGCGGCACAAATAGCAATTGCTAATGCATCCGCCTCGTCGTCGAATTGTATCCTGTTTGTGATATTCAGCAAAGCACGAACCATGGTGATCATTTGAGTTTTATCTGCGCGGCCGTAGCCGGTGGTGGCTATTTTGACATCGTTCGGGGTAAATTCGCGACACGGTATGTGCCGTTGGCCGGCGATGAGTAATACAACCCCCCGCGCCTCAGCCACACCGAGAGCCGTTGTAGTATTGCGGCTGAAGAAGAGCCTCTCAAGGGAGACCTCGGCCGGCTGGTGTGTTGTGCAGAGCGTGTCGAGTTCGCGGTAGACAGTGTGCAGTCGTTCCGTCATTGGCGAGGACGCTCGAGTGACGATGCATCCAGAATCGATTCGACGCAATGCTGACCCTGAAACCTCAAGGATCGCCCAGCCGAGGCGGCCATATCCGGGATCAATCCCGAGGATGCGGCGAGAGCTAGGCTGTTTCGTTCGTGGTGACATTGGTGATATCGGGGTGTTCGTCGAGAACCTCGAAGAGATCGGCAAGCCGCTGTTCTTCCTCAGCAGAGAGGCGAACCGGTGTGGTAGGAATAAGCTCGGCCCCGGAAGCGGTAATGGTTACTAGGCCCGGATCGATAGCGGAGCGCACCCGCTCAATGTCGTTGGCCTGGCATTCGATAGTCACGTCGCGCCCAGTGATTCTTGCGTCGGTGGCCCCGGTTTCCAAAAGGCTCAGGGCCATCGCATCAGGGTCTTGCGGGTCAGCCAGCAGCGTGCCGCGGATGACCCCGCGCCGGTCAAACATCCAGGCGACACTATTTTGACCGCCCAGGCTCCCGCCGTATTTACTAAGGGCCGCACGCAGGTCACCGGCGGTCCGATTTGAGTTATCGGTGACCGTTTCGATCATCAGGGCGACCCCGCCGGGCCCAAATCCCTCGTAGACAATCTCTTTTACCTGGTCCCCGCGGGCCTCGCCAGTCCCGGCCTTAATGGCGCGCTCAACATTGTCGTTTGGCATGTTGTCGGCGCGGGCGTTGTCGATAGCCAGACGTAAACGGAAGTTCATTGTTGGATCGCCGCCACCGGCTCGAGCCGCCACGGCGATGAGTCGCGCATGTTTCGTAAACGAAGCAGACCGGCGAGCGTCGGTAACCGCCTTTTGCCGTTTAATGGTGGACCACTTAGAATGGCCGGACATGGCCGAGTGACAAAAAAATCGAAAATCGCGCTCGAAGTGTACCAAATTTTATCGACCAAGTCAATCGGTGCCATTCGCTCTTGCGCATACCCATGCCGTTCTGCTAGAGTGCAGGCACTGCCTCTCGTCGACTAGCGAGAATGCACGAAAAAAGAAACTGGTCGCCCGCGTTCCCGCTCCCCATGCTTGAGCGGGAGCGTTACGGTTCCAAAGGCGATTTTTTTGCTATACTGTTCTTATGGAACATACGGAAAATCAACACCAGCCATGGTGGCGCCGGGAATGGTTCTGGCTCTCCTACGTCTGTATTTTTGTGATCAGCTTCGCGGTCATGCTCGTATTGCAATCCGCTCCGGTTTTTGCGGATCCGGACTCGTTCTACCATACGAAGATGGCTCTCCTGCTTCGGGACGAGGGAATCCACCGTGATTTTCGTTGGTTAGACATGACGACGCTTGGTACGCACTATACCGACCAGCACTTTTTGTACCACCTACTCCTGATTCCCTTCGTCACCGTCTTTTCGCCACTGATTGGTATGAAGGTGGCAACGGTTTTTTTCGGGGCGGCCCTCTTTACCGTTATCTACTGGTTCTTGCGATCGTTTAGCGTGCGATGGGCCTTCGTCTACCCGCTGGTGCTCCTCTTTATACGGCCATTCACCTTTCGGATTGCGCTCGCGAAAGCGCCGAGCACGTCGCTCATCATTTTAATAATCGGAATCGCCTGGATATTTCGATATCAACTGCGCCGCCTTTTTTGGCTGGCCTTCGCGTATGTCTGGTACTATGGCGGTTTCCCGCTTCTTGGGGTGGCGGCGACGGTGAGCGCCACTATGAGTGCTATTCATAATCGTGTCCATCGTCAGATGCCCGGACATCGGTTCTTAGCGAATCTCCGAGCCCTGATTGCTCCGCGGGGTGCTCATCGCTCGCGCCTCAGTCTTAATGTATTAATGTTGACGGTGGTTGTCGGCGGGCTACTCGCAGGCGTCGTATTTAACCCGTTTTTCCCGAAGAATATCGGGTTCTATGAACAACAGCTCGTAAACATTGGCATTATCAACTACAAAGACAAGATCGGTGTTGGGGCGGAATGGTATTCGTACAACCTCGGGGAGTTACTGGCAAACGGCGCATTCGCAACGCTCCTCGTGCTTGTTGCCGCGCTGGGCATCATTTTTCGCTTCAAAGCACAGTCAAAGCGAACGTGGACGCTCGCGATTCTGGCGCTGTTCTTTTTTCTGCTGACCCTCAAGTCGCGACGCTATGTTGAGTATTATATCCCGTTTTCGGTGTTGTTCGCGGCTTTTAGTATCTCAGATTCGGTGAGTGGAAGCTCGGGATCCCGACTTTTGGTCGAGCTACGGGGTTTTGTGACCAAAACGACGTGGGGCCGGGTGATCGGCGGCATCTTTGGCCTCTATCTTGCGGTTGGCGTTGGTTTCGTGGCGGGCCGCGACTTTTCGGCGGAACGCAAAGACCTTCGTAGCGGATATGGGCTGCAAGAACTAGCGCCGGCTAGCCGCTGGCTCGCCGCGCACACGCCGGAGAACGCGCGAATCGTCCACTCGGATTGGGACGAATTCCCGGTACTTTTTTATCATAATACACATAATCGATATATCATTGGGCTCGACCCGACCTTTCTCTACAAGGCGAACCCAGATACATATTGGACCTGGGCAAATTTGACGCTCGGAAAGTACGATGGCGACGTGTATCGAGCGGTGACAGAAACGCTTGGCGCTCGATACGTATTTCTGACTAATGATCACGTTGGTATGGACGCCCTTATCCAGCGTGATGGCAGGTTCACGAAGGTATATGAGGATAGTGAGGCGACGATTTACCGCGCTGACACAGAGACCTCGTCATGATACCTGTCGAGCTCGTCCTTCTCGCGGTTCAGGCGTACGCGACGGGCAAGCTATATATTCTTGAACTGTTTCATCCGTTTTTTCGGAGCGGTGGTGGGGCGCTGATACTGTTTTTGATACCGTTGCTGGCATTGGTGGCGTATTTTTTCTTACTCCAAATCGAGCGGCCGACAGCGGCGCGCTGGGGCTTTGTCGTTGTTTGTGTCGCGTCACTTCTTGTGACGGGAGTGCTCACACATCGTCAAATCTCGTATCGTTCCGGCGAGGCGCTTCCACTAACCGATAATGATGGGGCTGTACAGAGCCGGGCGGCGGCGACATTTTTGTTGCGTGGCCAAAATCCGTATACGGCCGACTATCGTCAAACAGACTTCCGTATTTTTCCGAGCCCGTCTGGTCGGGGCGTTGACAACCTCGCACTCGACCACTACGCGTACCCGCCACTACAGTTTTTGCTGATGGTGCCGACGGTGTTCATTAATACCACATTTGATACACACTTCGACACACAGACGCTTTATCTCATTCTTTTCTTGATCTACTGTGTGGCCGTGGTAGCACTTGGAAATACCTGGTCGATGCGAACACGGCTTCTCTTGTTGACGCTCGGGAACCCGTGGTTTCTGCTGCTCGCGTTTGCCGGGTTCAATGACATCACGATGGTGGCGCTTCTGACCTTGGCCGCCGTCGCCGCGCATCGACGATGGTGGGTTGCGTCGAGCGTTTTGATGGGCTGCGCCGTTGCCAGCAAACAAACGGCGTGGGTAAGTGCGCCGCTATGGGCGGCGTATGTCTGGTTTGCGCTGGGCGGCGCTTGGCGAGCATGGTGGAAACAGTTGGCGATTGCCGCAGGCACGGCGAGCGTGTTTTTTCTGCCGTTCTTTCTATGGAATCCCGGGGCGATGTTTGATGACATTGTGCGGTATGTTTCTGGAGCAATCCCGGGAAGTTACCCACTTTCTGGTAATACCATTCTTCAATATCTACGACCGCTCGGCCTCGTAGATTCACCATGGACGACTTTCTCGGCTTGGCCCTTTCAACTGTCGGTTGGAGCAACCATGGTGCTCTTCGCATATCGCGCCCTTCGTCGTCGCCCCCGCGCCTCGGTCTGGCTTGGGTGGTCGGCCATGACCATCTTAGCCATTACACTCGTCTCACGATTTGCTCCGGACAACTACTTTCTGGCCATCGCCGAGCTGATTGTCGCGGCCTATGGGCTCTCACTAATTGAACGAGGGTCGCATGGTGAGACCTAGCATTCATCGGGCGGTATTCATCGTTGTGGCGATTGTTTTCTCGTTGATTCCGTTTGTGACCGGCCGTCTGATGCAACCAGCGGGAACGTACTACTACGCCGCGTATAATCGAGCCCCTGGCGATACGTCTATTTACTACCGCTACATTGAACAAGGCCGAACCGGCGGCCCACTGATGCGAGACTTCTTTACCACCGATGCGCATCCGGCGATACTATGGCAGCCGGTGTGGTGGGCGGTTGGTCGGACCGCGGAGACATTTGGGATTTCTACTCCAAACGCTTTTGCCGGAGCCCGTGCCGTCGGGGCAGCTGTGTTAGCCGCTACTATGTGGTGGGCGGCTGGGCTCCTCTGGCGCGATCGACGCCGAGTGTGGTCGGTATGGGTAGGGTACTTTGGAGCTGGTGTGGGAGGATGGATGATCTTCCTATTTCGATCGTGGACGAATGCGTGGCATCTTCCGCCATACGATCTTTGGGTTTCCGAGGCATATCCGTGGTTAAGCTCGCTCGCGAGTCCACATTTCCTGCTGGTTACTGCCGGGCTATTGGCCGTGATGATTGGGACCGAACAGTGTCACTCTCGGCGATCTTCAATATGGTTGGGGGTTGTGCTCTTAATGCTCACGTCGATTCATCCATTCCATATACTGACTATTGGGCTGACATGGGCGGGCCTGACGATTGTAGAGGCGTTAACGGCCGCGCCAGAGTGGCGGTTGCGTCTGGTGCGTCGCATCAGCATTGGAGTGTGGGCGATACCGTCACTCGTCTACTACGCGCTCACGTGGTTCCAGCCGATCATGTTGGAGCGTGCAACGCAGAACATCAATTCGACGTTTATCTGGATCAGCCTGGTTGGTTTTGTACCATTGATGATTGCCGCCTTGATGGCGTTTCGGTTCCGTCGAGACCGTTCGATTTACATTCTGGCAATGTGGGGCGCGGCGATTATGCTAGCCACAATCTTGCCGCTCGATTTTCAACGACGATTTGTACAACCCTTGGCCGTGCCGCTCGGCCTCTTGGGTGGGTTTCTTTTTTCGGTGTGGTGGTCGGCTGGGCGCCTGAAACGAGCGGCGGTGATCGCGCCGTGCCTCCTGATGGTGGCCAGTCCAATTGCCGGTATCGCCACAGCAATCCACACTATCCGTCTTGATAGCGTCTCCACTAGTGCAAACTTTACCTATCTTCGGCCGGAGTATGTGCGGCTACTAGACGCGCTAAAAACACACCCCGAGTGGTCGCCGGTCCTCACCTCTCGAATCGAGGGAAACATATTAGGAGCCTTCGATCCGGTGCGAGTGTACCTTGGACACGGCGTTGAGACGACGCGCTTTAAAGAAAAATCCGATCAGATGAAACACTTCTTCACGGATTGGTCGTCGGGGCAACAGGCTTCATTTTTGCGGAGCACGGGAGTTTGTTCGGTCTTGGTGACGCCGTACACCCAAACCTACGGCACGGCATTTCCGGGTCGCGACGTGAGAATGGTGCCACTTTTTTCCGCTGGCGATCTCGTGTTGTATTCGGGTGGGTGCGAGGCTAGTGGCCGATAGTGGTGGATCCTGATTCGAAGATGGTCACGCGGGCTGTGACGGGCGTAAACGTGCGCCATCGATCGAGGCGAAAAGCGCCGTTCATGCTGCCCCAGCTGTAGTCTAGTGTGGTAACAGATTGACCCGAAAGAACGGGGAGGCGGTAGGTGGTGATCCACTCATGCCTTTCGTCCCAACTCGACATTGGCCACCCGCCTTCGCCAATGATGCGGGTTGTCTCTTGGGATACGCCACCGGGCGTTTTTTGCCGGAGCCGAATGGACATCGGTTCGGTCGGTCTC
Organism: uncultured Gammaproteobacteria bacterium; assembly: GCA_964397195.1. GTDB lineage: Bacteria > Patescibacteriota > Patescibacteriia > SBBC01 > CAIJZX01 > CAYNGY01. The sequence continues at coordinate 52,654 of CAYNGY010000005.1, forward strand.
TTGCCACCGCTCCACCAAATCTTGACCATGAGCTGGGTCGTTGTCTGCCACGCCTCAACGCGAGTGATTGTAGTTGCGGTGGCGGTTGATGGTTTGCCAATCACCACAAAATCTTCCGGCAGGTTCCCATCGCGTCGATAAACCGCAACCGAGTCTTGAAGATATGCGAGCCGTAATCCTTGGCTCTCTAGCAGGGTCCGAATCCGTTGCTCGCCAGTTTGACCGAGGAACAGCGTGTCACGGTAGAAATATTGAAACTCGTAAAATTGTTTCCAATCGATAACCACCGCATCGAGGTCGCTTGGTACCTTATACGGAGCCTCAGTGTATTGCCGCTTCCCGAGGTAGACGTAGTTCAGGGAATAGATTGCCGGTCGATTCGATAGGCTTGGGAGTGTCGAAAACGTGGTGGCGACCCGGTCGGTTGGTCTAATGACCGCGAGCGCGCCTCGAAGCGCCGCCGAGCGCGTACGGTCGGCGTCACGTCTGGGTTGCCATGGTTGTTCTATTGGACCAAACGCTAGATGGAAGTACAGCGGACTGACTACTGCCAGAATAATGAGCAGTGCGCCAGAAATCTCCCGGGGCACGCGGTGTCCAAGTGAGAATGCCTGACGTTGCTCGAGCGCAGATATGGCGGCCCAGGCGAGAAACGGAATAAACGGCACGACGTAGTGAAGGTGGAGAATGGAGACGGGCGACGAGCCAATTAAGAGCAGCTGGGCAAAGGAAAGCGCGGCTGGAATTAATTTCCGCATCTGGAGAAATGGCAGTAGTCCGAAGGCGGCCATTAATCCGAAGAACGTTCCCCAATTGTTTATGGCGAAAACATGTTGGAGGAAGAGCATAGGATGGCGAAAGGGGAAGGTGGCCATATCGATCGGCCGTGAACCGAGCCAGGCGATGAAGCCGACAAACTTATAGTCACCGAGTGCGTTGGCATTGGCGATGAGCAGATGCGAAATAACAAACCAGACGAGCCCGAAGCCGCCGATACCCGCCCACCACTTGCGGGGAACGCGATCAAGCGCAGCTAGTGCGCCCCAGCTGATGGCAATGAGCGGAAGATCCTCGCGGACGAGGCACGTTACCCCCAGAAGTATGGCCCAGGTGGCCCAGCGTTGTTGCTGATAGGCCAAGATGGCCGCTAGGAGGAGCGGCAGGGCTAGGGTAAGCGCGTGAAACTCGTACATGGCCACGTTGTAGATGAACGGGTGCGCGAGCCATATCCCGGCCGCAGTAACGCCGGCCCAGGCACCCAGTCGTCTTTGGGCGATACGGTAGATACACCATCCGCTCGCCGCAATGGCGAGGGTTTGCATCCAAAGTAAGAGCAGTGGCGACGACCAGAGACGGTATAGCGCCCCAATGGGTATTAAGATGAGCTCATAATGGTCGCCAAGGTAGCTTGGGTCGTGGATGGAGTTGGCAAATCCGTGTCCATGGGCAAGCGACCAGACGGTTTGCGTGTATATGCCAAGATCAAGACCGTTGTAGCCAAACGATTGATACTTTTTCCACTGCAGGCCGGCGATTCCGACCGTAAAGATGGTGAGACAGATAGCGAGGACAATACCTGAACGGCGCATAGTCCGTATAGTATACCCTGAAATACCCCCATAAACGACTACCGCCCCCGGTGGGGGGCGGTAGTGTAGAAGAGTTGAAGTTAGGCCTCGGTAGTCGTGTTTGTCACATTCGACGTGGTTCGAGCCACGAAGATGACGACGGCCCACGAAAGGAGGACGATGATCAAGCCGATGACGGCCGCAGAAATTACTTTCTTGGCGCGCTCAACTTTTTCTTCATTTCCGGCAGCGGTCAACCAGATGAATCCGCCGAAGATGATCATGATAACCGCAACGAGGGTCAGTAATCCGAGCACCAAGTTCAGTGTGTTGAGAACGGCTTTCTTCAGATCGGTATCCTTTAAACCAGTTTTTGTCTGGAGGGATTCGATGCTGAACGGCGTGGCGTCTTGAGCCATGACTGCGACTGGAGTCGCGATGGCCATGACGGCGCCGGCGATCAATGCGAGTTTTGCAAATTTTTTCATTTGAGTCTTTGTCACCCCCTTTCAGGTTTCAACACCGCCGAGGGCATTAGCCCTCGGTTCCAGGTGTGTTTGTTACGTTGGCTGCGGTGCGGGCCACGAAGATCACGATTGCCCATGCGAGCAAGATGATAATCAGACCGACGACAGCGGCGGAGATAATCTTCTTCGCCTTTTCGACGTTCTCTTCATTACCGGCGGCTGTGAGCCAGATAAACCCGGCGTAGATGATCAGCACAACGGCGATCAAGGTCATGAGCCCGAGGACGAGCTGAATGACGTTTAAGACCGTCTGCTTGAGATCGGTATTCTTTAAGCCGACCTTGGTGCCGATCGATTCAATGCTGAACGGCGTTGCGTCTTGGGCCTGAGCGGCCAAAGGCAACGCAACGGCCATCACTGAGCCGGCAGCCAGGGCGACTTTTGCAAATCGCGCCAATTTCATAGGCATGATGCGTTTATTTAGTAAATTTTCTGTTGTTGCGGCATTGTTGATAAGTCCGCGAACCCCAGAGAAGTTTGATTATACCACAAATCGATATCTGGTGCGAATAGGCGAGTGTTTTTTATTTGTCCTCTTCCCCGATCGTTACCCGGTCGTCGTTTTTGTGACGTTCGAGGCGGTACTCGCAACGTACGCCACGATGGCCCAAGCTAAAATAATCACAATCATGCCAATAACGGTGGCGGAGATGATACTTTTGGCTTTTTCAACATTCTTTTCATTCCCGGCGGCGGTGAGCCAGATGAACCCGGCGTAAATCATGAAGACCACCGCCAAGAGTGTCATGAACCCCAGTACAAATTGAATGGTTTTGATCGACGTTGACCGTAAATCTCCGCCGCCGAGGCCGGTCACGCTTCCTACATCCATGAGGCTGAACGGCGTTGTCTCCTCTTGCGCGGCGGCGGCCCATGGGAAGAACAACGATGCGACGATGAGCGAGATGATGATGTTCTTTCCGGAGGCGAGGTTGCGCATAGACTTCGGGTTAGGCCGTTATTTCGCGGCGGTAGTTAGGAAGCTCGTGAAGACGAATTTGATTACGGCCCAACTGATGAGAATGACAACGATCCCGATGGCGGCCCAGACCAGCGTATCTTTTGCCTGTTTTATTTGTTTTTCATTACCGCCCGAGGTGAGCATCATCAGACCACCCCAGATAAACATGAGCGTGGCAATGATAGCAATAACGCCGAGAATGGATTTAACGACACGTGAGATGAGGCAGGTTGCGTCATTGCAGCTACCAATTGGGTTTGGGATGGAAATACTCGTTTTAGCGGTTTGCGCGTGGACCACGCCGGGCTGTCCCGCGACGGATAATGAGAGACAGATGAGGCCGGCGGCGATAAGAGAGCGAATCATAAATGGCGAGTTAACGTAAGGTGGTCAAAGGAAGTCGGCGGCACTGGCTACCAATGGCGCTCGAGCAGCGGACTTGGCATGTACCCGCTTGGAAGCTCAGCGAGTTGCCGCCGGAATCTTGAGCGAGATTGTTGCACCAATAGCTCGAAACATACTCAAAACAGTTATGGTCAGCGCCCTGGGGGTACAGATCTTTTGATTGGCAGAACCCACAGCGATTGTTGGTGTCACCGCCGTTGCAAGACTTGCCAGGGAGAAAATCATTCGCCCCGCTTTTATTTAGCGCCAAACAGGTCTTGGCGCTGACATCAGGGGTGCAGTAGAGATCGTTTTCGCCGCTGTTGATAATACAGCAGCCCGGGTCAGTACTTGAAAACTTTTCTTCGAGCGGCCCAACCAGAGAGGATACATCTTGAGCCTGAGGCATGAAGCTTACGGTTGTGCCGATATCGGCACCAGTACATGCCGTGGGTGTTAATGGTCCGGGCATGAACAAGGTCGCGGCCGTGGCGGCGTCAACCTCGCCAGACGGGGAGAGATTGTTAGCCAGCTGAAAGGCTCGAACGCCATTCAGTGTTTGTGGTCCATAGCACGCATCGACCGTGTTGAGACAGCCGAGTTCTTTGAGCTTCTTTTGAATCTTCGCGACATCACCATTTAGGTCACTACCGGTGTCGGCACAATAGATGTGATTACTACAGCCCTTATCGTAGGTGTCGTTGTTTGAACTTCGACAGTTTGTGCGGTTCTCGGCCCCGCTATTGTCGCCGCTAAACGGTTTTTGCTCGGCTAGACCAGGGAACAAGAGCGCGATCGGGCCGGCCCAGATCTCCTTTGCCTTACTTGTTGTTCCGGTCAGGGCCATGACTGTAAAATTGACGATCACGTAGGCAGAGAAACTGATAATGATGCCGGTTATGGTGCCAGCGATAATTTTCTTTCCGGACTCGACTTTCTCGCCTCGGCCCCCAGCGGTGAGAAATTGGAACCCGGCCCAAATAAACATCAGTACCGAAAGCACGGCGAGGATGCTGAGCCCCCATTGAGACAGTTTTACGAATTGTGAAACCGCATCGGCGATTTGGAACAGGCCGGTCGTTTCGCGAGAATAATTGGACGTGCCCGAAGCCGTAGTCACGACGCCGCTCAGGATACAGGTCTTGCCGCCGCCGTAGGTACAGAGCGTGTCCTGACGATCCCGACACTGGATAGTCAGCCCCGACCATTCACAGGTGTGGCCGCTGTCTTGAAGAATCCACTCAGTTGAGTCGCAGACAATACTGTCCGCCCCCTGGACGTCATTGCACAATTCGACAGCGTGAGCCGGGGCGGCAAACAAGAGTAGTCCAGCAATACCGGCAATGAGAGAAATCCGTAGTCGGATCATAGGGTCGTCTCCACTTGCTTGGCGGCGAGATTCAGCGCCGATTCGGGGGTCTCGCCGTCGACCGTGATGGCGTTGATCATATTGGTGATATACGTTTCGGCTTTCACGCCGTCACCTCCGCGGTACCAGTTTCGGGCGGTCAGGAGTTGTTCAGCATAGACGGACTTCGTGGCTTCAGTTTTCTGCTTGGCTAGGACCGACTTCAGGGCGGAGAGGCGGTCGGTTGTTTTGAGGTAGGCGGGAACATTCTCGGAGTTGGCGAGGAAGCGCAGGAAGGACCAAGCGGCGACAGACCGTTTCGCTGTTTGGGCGGCTTTCGAGACCATGCCGACATTGTAGATGGCGGCGTTAATAAATCGGATGTTTCCGGTGACGCCGTCGCGATCACCTTGTGTGTCTAGGTGCAGCATCGGGGATGTGGTCCAGTTCAGCCCGCTGGCGGCAATGGATGCCCGATCCGCATAGGTCCCGAAGAAGTAGGCAATCTTGCCCTTTTTGAACGCATCAAGTGCGTTTTGCTGATCGGCATTCCAGCTGTAGGTGGCCTTTTTTGGGGATGAAAAGCTCGTGTAGAACTTAATGGCGACGAGGCCGGCGGCGTCGTTGAAGAGCGCCTTCTTAGCGGACGTGTTGATCATTTTTGAACCATTCTGCATCATCAACAGTGTCACGAGCTCGTTGGCGTGGGGGATGTTTGTGCTAGTGCCAAGGGCGGCGCCGGATTGGACGATGGCGGCGCTGTCATTCTGGACTGAGAGACCCTTTTGTTCGATCTGAGTAGTGAGCTCCGTCCATGTTTTTGCTGGCTCGAAGACCCCGGCATTATTTAAGAGATCCTTGTTTACATAGGTGACGAGCGTGTCCATGGAGAGCGGGAGCCCCCAAATTTGGGTACCAGAAAGGACATCGTCTGACACGGCATCGACGTACCACTCTTTCATTTGACTCACCGTTGGCGCCTTGACCAGCGGTTTGGTGATGGTGGTTTGGGGTCCGAAGATGCCCTTGGTGGTAGCAACAACGGAAACACTCAAGTCGGCTGGCATCGGAATCGCGTACGGTTGCATAGCTCCGATCCAAGAGCTGGGAACAAAAAAGATGTCCGGCCCTTTTCCTTGGGCCCAGCCTTCGAGGAGCCGGGTCGCGTAGTCTTCGCGGCGAATTTTAGTGACCTTAATGGTGACGTAGGAATGTGTTTCGCGGTAGGTCTTGATAGCGGCGTTGAACGTATTAACGTCATCGTCGGTGACCCACATCGTCAACGAGGCGCGGGTAACCGTTTTTGGTTTATTACCGATCACCCCAGTTAAGAGGAGGACGATAATCGTCAACGGGATGAGGAGAATACCGACGATAATGAACAGACGCTTCATACGGGTTAGTACGGTTTGCGGATATAAGCTCGAATTGAATCGCGCATTTCTTTGTGTTGGAGCGCAAAATGAATGTTTGCTTTGATATATTCGGCCTTATCTCCGGTATCCCACCATCGGCCGGTGAGCTGATGGGCGTAGACCTTTTCTCGCCGGGCGAGGATATTAACGCCATCAACGTAGTAGATTTCACCTTGGAGCGACGGTTTTGCGCGTTCGAGGGCGCGGAATAGTTCCGGCGTAAACACGGCCCCGCCAAGCATGGCGTACGGCGATGGCGATTTTTCGCGAAGCGGCTTCTCGACGATGCTCGAAATGCGGAACGTCTTCCCTTTTACTTTGTCATGCGGCTTCATCATGCCGTATTTCGAAAAACGATCTTCGCTAACCGGAAGAACGCCGATAATGCTGGAATGATAGCGGCGATACGCGTCAATGAGCTGTTTCGCGACCGGTACGCGCGCCTCAAAGAAATCATCGCCCCAGCACATCACGAATGGTTCATCGCCAACTACTTCTTTGGCCATGAGGATCGCATGACCATTTCCAAGCATCTTGTTTTGGCGGACAAAAACAAACTTTGCTAACCGCGAGATGCGGTCAACCTCTTTGAGCTGTTCCAGTTTATTATTTTCGCGCAGGAGCTGTTCAAGTTCGCCTGAGTAGTCGAAGTGGTCTTCGACGGCCCGCTTGTTGCGCCCGGTAATAAAGATAATCTCCTCGATACCGGCGGCAACTAATTGCTCAACGACAATTTGGACGATTGGCTTATCGACAATCGGGAGCATTTCTTTTGGCTGGGCGATCGTCATGGGCAAAAAACGCGTCCCAAATCCAGCGACTGGAACGACGGCTTTGCGTATTTTTGTGTTTTTTCTTTTGGTTGGCATGGTCAGACTATACCACTTTTAGGCGGCTTTGTCACCTTGAGCCTTACGCTGGCGCATCAGGGCGCGAAGAGCACGTACCGGGTTTTTAGATTGCCGGATACCGGCGAGAATCTCCGACCGGGTGATTCCTCGGTCATGCGCGTCGTCAGCCACGGCGAGAAGCTGGCCCATACCGGCGCCGGGTTTTATGCCGAGACCAATCAATTCATGACCGCTTAGTACGTGCGGCGGCGGCTGATGCAAGAGGTGATATCTTTTGGCAGTGCGGGCTAAGGTACGGCTCGTAATCGGCCGGAGACAGCCGAGGAGGCTGACAGCGTGGCCAACTGGTAGCGGATCCAGCCGACGGGCCAGCGAAAATACCTCTTGGCGACCGATTTTTTTTGGTAATCGGTGGGTGGCGGCCGTTAAGCGTCGGATCTGGTGGTATGTGTTTCTGGAAAATCCAAGCCGCAAGAGGAATGGTTGTTGAGATTTGACCGGAATTGCCCGGAGGAGGAGAGACCAAAAAACTATCTGACGGTGCTGAGCTGGGAGAGACGGGAGATGGTCGACGGCGCGGTACAGCGTCTCCGGAAAGCGCACCGTTCTTCCGACGAGCGGCGAAAAAACATCCACCGTAGTCGCAATACGTAAACCGAGCGATGGTTTTTTTGCTAGTAACACGAACTTTTCCCACTCGGCGAATATCCGCGCCGCGGGTAGCTCAATAATCGAACCGGCCATTTTTTTCATTAGCCTGAGTGACTTCAGATCGGCGCGGAGCGCGAATCGAGCGGCGAATTGCACGCCTCGCAACAGCCGCAGCGGGTCATCGCCAAACGTCTGTGCGTCAACGATGCATAAGATGTGACGACGGAGGTCGCGCTGGCCACCAAATGGGTCGAGTACAGTATTGGTGGAAAGATTGATGGCCATGGCGTTGATGGTAAAATCGCGACGTCGTAGATCATCAACGATTGGAATGCGCGGGTTTGCGTGAATGGCGAAGCCGCGGTGGCCGGGCGCGATTTTTGATTCACGCCGGGGCAGCGCAATATCGACCGTTGTGCGAGTAGTGATCAGGCGTAGGGTGCCAAAGCTTCGGCCAACATCGTGGACGTGGCCGTATGACGAGGCAATATCTTTTACCGTAGCCGGCGATAGGCCCGCAATGACCAGATCGTAGTCGTGGGTTGACTGTTTTGATAGTAGATCACGGACTGCGCCACCAACTAAAAAAGCTTGGCCGCTAGCGCGAGCACATTTTAATCCGAGGTGGCGGATAACCGGCGGGAGATGGAGCGTGAACGACGAGGCGGCGGGCATACCACTACGGTACGTGGTGCGAAGAGCCTTGACAAGGAGCCGGGTTTTTGGTAAGCGTACTGGCGGCACCCATGGAAGCGCTCTTCAGATTCGAGGAACCCGGCAGGCTGGGATACAGGGAGGTGCGCATGCGGCACACAGATGAAGAAGAACGTCTGCACCTGGTCATTCATGTTCACGGACCGGCCCGGCGCGGAGACTTTCCGTATCGGGCAACGTTCCACAACACGCAGCACAACGAGATCGGTACGACCCGTGACGCGGCGGTCGAAGCGCTCAAGACGCGCCTGGCAAGGCTGGGCTACACGCGGGAACAGCTGGCCGCGATGGAGGTCCTGCCGCCGCTTCCGAAATGAGCGGTCGTAGACGAAATCGCCGGGCTCGTCTCGTACGGGCCCGGCGAATCTTTTTTGCTGACTGTCTATTCGAAGTGGACGTCCGTGATTTTTGTTTCAGGGCCGCCGATGACCCGCAATGTGGCAGCAGTGATCGGCCCACTCATGAACCAATTTGGGCAGGTGTGAACATCTAGGCGATACGATTGTTGGCCGCTAACGATAGGCATGGCGATTGATCCGCGATCAAGCTCGAGCCCGTTGGCACGACTTTGCCATGCAAACTTGACCGCGTTTTTCCCAGTTCCGGAGATCGTGAAGACCAGACTGTTGATCGCCATAGGTTCAAATTGGTGCTCCCCGGCGACATCCCGCATTTTTAGGTTCCAGGTTCGTTGTTCCGGGCTATGCGCAGACCAGTCAAGCGTTGACGGTGGAGGTGTGTCCTGTCGCCAGGCAGCGAACTTTTTTTCGGTGGCGATATTCTCAACGATAGTCGACGTTTGATTATCCCACGTGAAGGCATCTATTCCGTCCATGTTTGGGACGGGCTTGAACGCGCAGGTCGATGTAGCGGTAACGTCGGTCTTAACATTTGTCGCGAGCGAGTAGCGGGCGTTTATGAAAAATTTCGGATTCTCTAATGCGATGCGCAAACTCTCGCCAAGCCCGTTCCGAAGAACAAATGCGCCGTAGTAGCTGTCTGGAACCCGGGTGATCAAAACCGCCCGATGGTAGGTGTCATAGTCGACAGCTCGGTATTCCGGCTTTAGGGCCTCGATACTGCTCGCAATAGTATTTGCTTGTGTTGCGGCAATACGCCAGGGAACGTAATTGAAGAGGGAGGCAAGGCCGCCAATGATGACGAGAGTTGGCAAGAGCATTTTTTGTATGCGACCTGACGCGTCGGCCCGGTCGAATACTACCGCGATCAGTATCGAAATCGGTATGGTGGCAAAAAACAGGACCCGGGTATTCATGAGCGTGGCGTGCACGTTCGGGATGATGGATGCACCGGGCAGGGCGACAACATACGTTAGAAGAACCAGCCCAAGAACGGTGAGCCACGAACGTTTTTCGCTAAGCTGATTTCGATTGACGAGCAGCGCGGTCCCGATAAGACCGGCCAAGACCACAATGGTAATACCATTCTGGGTGTGCCCAGAGGCAAGGGCGGGAATTCCTATCCCCGCGAAGGCGTAGTTCACGGCATACTTCACGAGGTAGATCGGCAAGAGCACAAACTTTAGTGGGATCCAGACGCTCGATCCGCCACCGATCCAGGCATACCCGCCAAGCCATGACCCGATCATTATTTTTCGAATGACGATATGGCCGGCAAGCAGAATACCGTATGGTGCCCAAAGCATGACCGCGCGCCAGCGCCATCGACGCCGTTCCCACAGCGCGGCGACAATCAAGACGGCCATCAGCAAGGGCAACGTAAAGGCCTCTTCCTTACTGAAATAGGCCAGCGTGGCGGCTACGTAGGAGAGTGCCAACCAAGGAATTTGCACTCGCTCCCGACACCGGACGAGCGCGTACATTGCCAGGAGACTGAACCAAATGGCGAGGAGATCGGTGCGACCGGATATCCACGTGACGGTTTCGTGATGGCTTGGGAAGACCACAAACAGAAGGGAGCTAAACAGAGCGAGTCGGGGTCGATTCGTCACGCGTCGGAGAATCCCGTAGAGACACAGCGCGATCCCGACGAGGAGAAGAAGATTTGTGAGGTGGAATCCGAACGACTGCGGCCCCCAGACGAGATAGTCAAGCGTCATTGAGACATTCATGACTGGTCGGTAGGTGCCGCCGGGGATCTGAAGAATTTTAAGAAAGGATGGCCAGTCATGAACGGTTCGAGCGAACATGACGTGGTCGTAATCGTCAGAGAGAAATTGGTCCGTTACGGCCGGGCCATGCATGACAATCGCGACGAAGATGATGAGAATCGGATGGAGAAATCGCTTGAAGATCATGGGAAACTAGCCGAGAGTCATCAAAATAGCGCCACCGGCTATCATGAGTGCTCCGAGGCCGGAGCGAATCGTGAGGTGGTCGCCAAGGAAGAGAAGGGAGAATACTAGTACGAATACTACCGACAGGCGATCGATGGCGGCGACTTGTGGTGCCTTGGCGAGTCGAAGTGCGGCGAAATAACACAGCCACGACAGTGCGCCAGCCACGCCAGCGAGTACAATATATACCCACTCGCGCTGTCCAATAGTGCTCGGGGCCAGGTGTCGCGCCTTCCCGAGGACGAGTGAGACGAGAACGAGAAAGATGGCCATGATAATGGCACGGATGGTGGTGGCCAGCGTCGTATCAACTTTACTCAGACCGAGTTTCCCGAAAATTGCGACGAGGGCTGCTGAGAGTGCTGAGCCGAGCGCGAGGAGGAGCCACATAAAGTTACAGCACTATCCTCTTAACTATTTTGAGCGGTGACCCCGCCCACCAGAAGGTGGTGCCGCGTGATTCGGTAAACCAGGCCGGTTCACCAGACGCATCATAGCGCTCTTTGAGCGAAATAGTGAATCGATTTTTCTCTGATGTAGGAATAAGGCGCGCGGGCATGCTGAGCGGGTCGGAATATTCTGGTCCAAAAACGAGCAGGGTTTGTTTGTGTGGAATGATCATGCGGAGACCCCAACGGCTTTCGTACAGACCCGCAAATTTTTTATATCGTGATGTCTGCGGTGAGGGCGCATCATCGTACTCGCGGATAAGTCGCATGGCGCCGCCAGCAATTCCACCAGTGGGAGCAAACATGCGGTTCCCGATGACGCTGACACTTAGATCTGGTTTCGGGGCATAGACATACTGTGACGTGAAGCCGGCGAAACCGCCGCTATGTCCGATGACGCTCTCCTTGTCTATACGCCATGATGATATTCCGTATCCATATCGTTCTTTCGGGACGCCGGTTCTGGTCGTTGGATCCAGGAGGAGACGACGATATTTTTTTGGTACGATCGTTAACCGTTCCATGGTTAAGGTGCTGGCAAATTGAGCAAGGTCGGCGGCGGTGGAAATGAAGCCGGTCGCCGCGGCGTACCCGCGAGTGGCGGTGTGCGGAAATGGCGATTGTTTTTTGACGCCGAGCCGCGGATAGCCAACGGCGAGATTTGGAATGGACGGGGCGTAATCTGGGTATGTATGGTGCAGCCGGAGGGGATGGAGAATATTTTTCGTAACGTACTCGGCGTAGGTCAAACCGGAAACCGATTCGATAACTGCGCCAAGGACTGCATATCCGAAGTTTGAGTACTTAAATCCAGCGACTGGCTTGGGCCAATGGGTAGCCCGGCGAAGTGAATCAACAACCTGACGACCGGTCGGAAAAACATCGGAGGTCCACTGATCGGTATCGCCATCACGCCAGACACCGGCGGTGTGATGCAGTAAGCGGTCAATTGTTAGGCGATGCAGAAGCGATTTTGGTACGCGAAGATTGGGCAGATATCGAGACGGGCTGGCCGTTAAGGAGATCTTGCCATCAGCGACGAGCTGGAGAATCGCTATGGCCGTGAAGGTTTTGGAAATTGAGGCCACCGGAAAGCACGTCCTGCTGTTCGTTCGCGTGTGGTGTTGCATATCGGCTAGACCAACCTGTTTGGTATACACGACGCGCCCGCCTCGGGCGACAGCAATGGACAGTCCGGGTATAAGCTCGGACTCTTGGCGGATAGCTACCCAGGCATCAAGAATGGGGCGAAGCGCAAATTTTTCGGCGTTTCCGGACATAGAGGCAGTATATCAGCCCTTGATTGTTTCGTCAGATTTCGCTACAGTCAGGCGGCTAGATTTGCGGGTCGAACGCGGGACGTCGCTGTCTACCTTACAAGCACTGGAAAAGTCTCTACTTGGTGGAGGCGTGGCAGAGTGGTCGAACGCGCTGGTTTCGAAAACCAGTATACCTGCAAGGGTATCGAAGGTTCGAATCCTTCCGCCTCCGCCAACACAATCTTTTATCGGAGGCGACTCGATTGCCTCAAAAAAGTAAAGCGGATAGAAGCTTGTGTTGGCATTACAACCCACCCCTTGCCGGAGAACCCGGCGAGGGGTGCTATGTTTTTGTAATAAAAAAGTGAGCAGTTTCACGACATGCTCAGGTCACGGATCATCCTCGGTCGGCTCACGGGCACCGAGGCTGAGAAGCCATGCTTGGACTTCGGGCGAGACATCGTCCCGAAAGAACCACATCATGGTCGGCGGAAAGAACTTCGGTTGCACTTGGCGGAAGGTGCGTTTCTGCAAAGCTGAGTGCAGAATCACCGCCAAGTTCACATCGTCGGACTCGTAGAGGTGACGACCCTTGCGGCTGAGGTCGAGGACGGTGATCTCACCGACACGCTCGACGATCAGGAGCCACGCCTCGTGCAGTCCAACGTCGATGACGTTCACGCGCATGAGATTCTCGGCAGTCAGATGCAAGCTACTATGCACGGGATCGGGCATGGATCCTCCTTTCGGTTGAAGGGATGCTTTGTTCTCGATCACTCAACATCGACTTCGCCACCACCGACTTGCATGCCCGGTTCCACGAGGTCTTTGTGGATGTAGACCGGATCGATGCGAACACATCGGGGTGCTTTCGGATCGTGACCGTGCCCTGGCATACGACGGTAATGTCCGCGTCGCCAGTGTGGCCGGATCTGTCGGTAGAGTCGCGGCGCGGTATCGGGACCAAGACTCTCTTGTTCCTCATCGGTTAGTGTCCGGTGACCAACCACGGTGCAGATGTGCGCCGCTGCCGTGATACCCTGAACTTTGGGATCAAGCAGAGGCCTCGGTCCTTCCTGTCGCTGGCCACTGCCCGGCGGCAGCGTCGACAGGTAGAGATTGAGGCCGAGCACGACACGAATGATCTGTGCCCAGAAGATCTTGTCAGAACGTCCAACACGGATCTTCAATGCCTCCTCGAGCCACCGCTCAGACATATTCCGTACGCGCTCATCGGGTGCGTACGTGTCGTACATCCACGGACAACTGATGTCCGCGAAGATGGTCTGCTGCTTCAGGGCGGGAAGTTCACGGTCGATCTCTTTCCACTTCCCGTACATCTGCCAGTTCTCGAGCTTGTTCCAGACATTGCTTGAGGGCGGAGTCCAGCGATCGAGCGCTACATCCAAAAGCTGGATGGAGACGAGTGTCTTCCCGCTGGGTTGCGGCAAGGCGGAGACGATCATGGTGTCAACGGTCAGCCCGTCTTCACGTTGGATCGGACGATCGAGCGTGATCGCGTAGCCGTGGTATGGCCAGAGAATGTCTCCCCAGAGCAGGCCGCGAGTTGAGGTCAGCTCAAGCATGGCCTGGAGGTTCGGGTGGAGATGAAACACTTCTCGCGAACCGTACGTCCAGGCAGCAACACTCTGCGGAATGCGGACGAACGTTCGTGGGGTATCGCGGTCGAAGATGCCGCCCCAATTCTCATACACCTTGATGCGCTCATGCGTTAGGCCGCGGAGCAGATCCTTACGGAACTGCCGCCAGTGCATGACGCCAGCGGTGTACGAACGTTCGTCGTTCAGGCCGCTCTTCGTGCGAACGAGCAGCGAGAAGTATCGCGCGCAAGCCTCCCAGTAGCGGAGGGCTTGGTCCAAACGATGAATCACAGTTGCCAAGGTACACCTCCGGGACAGAAGTGGAACTACAATTTCAGAGCGGCACGACCTTATCAAAAAACAGCCGGAATGTCAATCCGTGCTGCTTCCGATCTTAGTAACTTTATTCTTCAAGTAGTGTTAGCGTTTTGTCTTTGTAGATTAACCTGCTTCGCAGGTTCGCTAACAGTTCTCGTTTTTCGGTGATGCTTCCTTCCTTGAGCAAGTACTTGGCGTACTTTCGTAGGTTAACCTCAGCTTCCTCTGGAAGTTCTTCGGCTTTGGTTCCCATAACAACGTGGTTGAACTTGTTGAATCGTTTAATCTCCTCCTCTAATTTATACTTCATACCCAGCTCGTTAATACTCACCCGATCAATTATTGCAAGGAGCTGCTGGATAAGTTCTTCCTCTCGGATATAGAGGTTCTTACAATTCCTATCCTTCCCTCTGGTACAACCGTAGTAGACGTACCGCGCTGCAGTACCATCTTTACGTTGTTTGAATTTCTCTTCGGCACTAATGCCGGATCCACACAGTCCACATGTGAATAGCTTGGTGAAGGCGAATTCTTTATTCTCCCGGACTAGGTTATCGCGCTTGAGTTGTGCCGTTGCCTTTTCAAATAGTTCTTTCGTGATGATGGGCTTATGCTTCCCGTGATACCATTGACCGCTCTTCCGTGGATATTCGTACATCCCGTAATAGAACGACTGGTCAAGCACGCGGTAGACACCGGCCAGCGTGAGTGGCTTATTACCACGTGTATGAAAGTTCAGCTCATACCGTAGCCAATTATATATTTTCCTGCCGCTCAATTTTTCATAGGCCACTTTCTCGAACATCTGCTTGATGACGGGGGCACGTTGTTCGTCAATAATCACCTGACATTTCTTATCCTGTCGGTTCTGGTTGAGGTACCCAAGTGGTGCGACGCCTGGCCATAAACCCATTTCGACTCTACTTCGTAGTCCACGTTTTACGTTCACTCCTCGATGATCGTTCTCCAACTTTGCCTGACTTCCGAGAATCATCAGCAAGAACTTTTCACTCGGTGAGTTCGTGAATACTTGGCCGAAGGTGCGGATTTCGATAATCAACTTTTGATCCATGAGGTCAACTATTGCCCCAAGGTCGCCTGCGTTTCTCGACAGCCGATCGGGTGCCCATGTCAGGAGGGCATTGAACTTGCCCAGCCGAACGTCATTTAGGAGTTGATTAAAGACTGGCCGTTGCGCCGTAGCCTTGGCCGAATGACTCTCACGTCGCATATCCACCACATCGAGGCCCTCCCGTTCGGCAAGTTGGAGCATCTCCTTGATCTGCGAATCAATGGAGAGGGCTTGGCGCTCCTCAGACTCAGAGCTCTTACGAGCATACAGGCAGTACTTGAGTTTAGGGGGTGCCTCGACCTGCCTAGGCATCG